>NZ_JBKQXM010000002.1:0-634569 GCF_046762865.1 Winogradskyella sp. A2 | reverse complement strand
CCGAAGCCGTCGTTGTCCGGGTCGCAGTAGCGCAAAGGCTCAGGGTCAAAGGCCACAGGTGCCTGCTCCACAACCAGCTCGAGCGTCGTCGTGTCGTAACAGCCCGTAGAGGTGTCCTCGACGCGTACAAAAACCGTCTGAGGGTTGGATATGTTGTCGTAAGGCACGGCAAGCGCGTTGGCTCCCGAAACGGCGTCCGCCAGGTCGAAGTGGTAGCTCACCGCATAGCCCGCGTTGTTGCCCGTGATCTCATCGTTTTTTATCTCCAGGTCGATCTCCGTAAGGCCGTCGGGCGTGCCGTCGTCGCAGACCTCAAGTGCCGTAGGCGCCACAACCACCGGCAAGGGGTTGGCCGTAAACTCAACCGTACTGATGTCAGGGCATATGCCGTTTGTCGTATACGCTATACTATAGGTCTCTCCCGGTGTTCCTCCGGTTACCGCTCCCGTGACCGGTTCGATTACCGCGCCGTCCGTCGGCAAGATATCAAATGCAAAGGTTCCTCCCATATCGCCGGTAATGCTCGCGATACCTCCATCGCAGGTCGGTGTTACCGAAAAACTAGGGTCGTCCCTCGGGTTTACGATAAGATTGAAAACCGGATTTGCAGATGCGCTGTAGCACGTTGCATCACTTATGGTCTCTACTCTGACCCATATCCCCTGAGGGCTAGAGGTGTTGGGATAAGGACTTGACAATGCATTGACACCGCCGTCTGCATCCACAAAGCTCAAATGGTAAGTCACATCGTAGTCCAAAGGGTCCTGGGCGCCCAAGATGTCAAAGGTCTGGGACTCCAGGTTGAAAAGCTCAGTCCCATCGTTCAATCCGTCGTCACAGACCTCCATGTCTGCTACCGGATTGATACTTGGTAAATCTGAAGTCGACAAAACAAAATTCAAATCTACAGCATCAAAACAAGTCTGGGTAAGATCTGCTAAACGAACATAAATAGTTTGTGGATTCGAAGTATTCGTATAATTGGTTGGTAATGGATTGACATTATCTATTGCATCTTGCTCTGATAAATGATATGATACAATAAATTCTGTTGGATCGAGCGTTCCTAAAACATTAGCATCATTTTGAGATAAATCAAACTCTGCTGTACCAGATGCACTACATTCAAATAAATCTACCGGAGAACTTGCGTTTGTTGGGTTTGGAATAAATTCTACAAAAACAGAGTCAAAAGATTGACATGTGCCTGAAAAAATGACATCCACAGAATATGTTCCGGTTTCTGATACAGAAATGATAGAACCGCTTTCTCCAGGAATCTCATTGCCTTCAAAATACCAAGTATGTGTGGCCGTTGGCACACCTGTATCTAACTCTACTGATGAGCCATCACAACGTGCTGTACCAGCAGCAATCGTAATATCTTCTCCAAGGTCTCCTCCTAGATCAAAACTTCCGGCTTTTAAAAAAACACCAGAATCCAATTGGGTATCTGATGCGTCCGCAATAACAAGTTTAATTGTATATGTTTCTCCTGGATTCACCGCAGATTGTGCTGTAAATACAGTAGTTCTACCATCAAAAGATATTGGTGGTCCATTTTGAGGTGTATACCCTCCAAAATATTGCTCATTAATTGCTGGACAAGATGAATTTGCAAGATGAATATTAGTAACTAAAATTGGCGTATTGGTACCTGGTAACACCGCAAGATTTGTAGTATTACCCATAGAGTCTGTTAATAAGAAGGCAAAAGCATCTGAAAAGTTACATTCAAAACTGCCCATATTATATTCCTCCGATGCCATTAAAAATTCAAAACTGATATTATCGGCCAATGGCACAAAATCGAATTGAATAAACGTGGCATTATTTGAAGTAATACCTACGGCATTATTTAAATCCATATCACCTTCCCATGAGGGAGTTCCCTCACTTAATGCATTATTATTTGGGCCACGAGCACGAGAAGCATCTCCAGAAGTTAACAAAACACCATCCTCAAAAGGAAAATTAATACCATCGCTAAAAAAATACCCTATCCCATTTGGTTCAATTGGACCAAAATTAATTCCTGTTGACCACGATATATTTGAAACCGAAGCACAAGGGCTATTTACAAGAACATCTTCAATTAATTCTTCTGGAGTAAATAAATCTTGATCTACAACAACATTTGGACCAAGAACAAAAACAGTAATCGTTTCTGTACCTGTACAGCCTTGTGGATTTTCATCTGTAGCGGTAAATGTTACTGTATAAGTACCTGCTATTGGAAATAGATGAGAAACATCTGTACCAGTTGCTGTTGTGCCATCGCCAAAGTCCCAGTTGTAAGTAGCATTTGAACCGTCTACCGAAAAAGTTGCACTACCCGAAAAATCAACAGTTTCTCCTGGTAAAATACTAATAACTCCTGTTGCATTTGGCTCTGGCGTAGTAGTGTCGATAGAAGCAACAATATCTTGACATGCAGTTGCACATAAAATATCAGCTTCCCAGCCATCTAATGTACCATCATTTAGAGCTGAAACAAACTCCAATGTTAAACAACCTGAGGTGTTAGTGTTTGAAGCGCTTACTGTGAATGCCCCAATAGGGCCTTGAAATGTCCCTAACAAGTTGGCTGCTGTATCATCACCATCATAAACATTCAAATAATCAGGATTAAGACCTAATTGAGTAGAAAAAGATAGAAAATCCAGTATAATAAATTCCCCTGTGTTCTGAGGACAAATTGTTGTCACTAAATTTTCATTATTGCTATAATTGGCAAACTCTCCACCAGAATCAAAAAACTTATCTGGGGCACATCTATTGAAGGTACCATTTTGCATAACTACATCTTGGGTATAACCAAAAAATGCAGACACAAGGGTAAGAACAATAATTAACTTCCTCATTGATTATCTTTTAGTCCTTTTTCAATTATGTAGTTATTAATTGACAAGGGGAGCAACAAAAAGACCTTTCAAATTTCAACAAATCTCTCTTTTTCATTAGATTTTTTCATTGGACACGAAATTTAATCAAATTAAATGAATTGACTTAAGAAAATAGTCACAAAACATAATGTTTGGGATTAACTTATAACCCGTTTATTTCATACTTTTGCAAATAAAAAAGATGCCAAAAACAAATATATCAATACATAACACTTCAAATGATACTATTTTGAAGTTTGAGGCTGATAGGTTTTTAACAAATCACAACAGCTTTGAGTTTAATAATATTGATGAAGCCAAGAATTCACCACTTGCTCAACAGTTGTTTTATTTACCCTTTGTTAAGAAGGTATATATTGCATCAAACTTTGTAGCAATTGAACGCTATAATATTGTTGAGTGGAAGGACGTACAGGATGAAGTAGCACAACAACTTGAAGATTATTTATCTAACGACGGAATTATAGTTACTGAAGATGCAATTAAACCTAAGGCAGCAGTTACAGTATATGCTGAGAGTACTCCAAACCCGAGTGTTTTAAAGTTTGTTTGCAATAAAGTATTGGTCCCAAACCTTTATGAGTTTTCTTCAATAGAAGATGCTAAACCTTCTCCTTTTGCTACGGCTCTATTTCAATTTCCATTTGTAAAAAATGTGTTTTTTGATAAAAACTATGTATCAATAACAAAATTTGACATAGTTGAATGGGAAGAAATCACAGTGCAAATAAGAGAATTTATTAAGACCTATGTTGAAGATGGCAAAACTATTTTAAATGATGATGCTCCTCAACAACTTAATAAAACTGAAGAAGCGATTGAACAGAAGTTTGAAGCATTAGATGACACCTCAAAGAATATCGTAAATATTTTAGAAGAGTATGTTAAGCCTGCCGTAGCAAGTGATGGTGGCAATATTGAATTTAAATCTTATGATGAAAACACAAAGAAAGTTCAAGTCTTGTTACAAGGTGCTTGCAGTGGTTGCCCTTCTTCAACTTTCACATTAAAAAATGGTATAGAAAATATGCTAAAAGAAATGTTGAATGATAGTGAAATTACTGTTGATGCGATTAATAATTAAAATGGTGACTTATTAGAGCAAATGGTGTCTTAAGTTAAGTAAGAATTAATAACTAAAATCATATCATTATGGCAGTTTTAAAAGTAATTGAAGTATTATCTAACTCAGATAAAAGTTGGGAAGATGCAACAAAAAAAGCAGTTAAGGAAGCATCTAAAACAGTAAAGAACATTCGTTCAGTTTACGTACAAGATCAAAGTGCAATTGTTAAAGGAGATGATGTCACTGAATTTAGAGTGAACCTAAAATTGACCTTTGAAGTAAAATAATTGAATTCGAGGCTCGGTGAAAACCGAGTCTTTTTTAATAAAAACATTTTATAAACATGGACACACAAAAATGGATTGATAAAGGCTACGAATTAATTATGGACTTTGGCCCAAAGGTTATTGGAGCTATAATTATATGGATCATTGGTAGTTGGATCATTAAATTAATTCTAAAAGCCCTAAAAAAGGCTATGAACAAAGCCAATTATGATGAGAGTTTAAAAAAGTTCTTACTCAATTTAACTAATTGGATTCTTAAAATAATATTAATCATTGTTGTTTTAGGAACAATGGGTGTCGAGACCACCTCGTTTGCAGCTATACTTGCTGCTGCTGGTTTAGCAATCGGACTTGCACTACAAGGCTCACTTGGTAATTTTGCTGGTGGTGTCTTAATAATGATTTTTAAACCATTTAAAATCGGAGATTTAATTGAAGCCCAAGGTGAAATAGGCGTTGTTAAAGAAATAGAAATTTTTACAACTAAATTAACAGGCTTATCTAATAGAGAAATTATCATTCCTAATGGTGCCTTATCTAATGGTAACATTATTAATTACACTTCAGAAGGAACTCGTCGAGTAGATCTAGTTTTTGGAGTTGGTTATGACTCAGATATTAAGAAAACAAAAGATGTTTTTAATGAAGTTTTATTATCTAACTCAAAAATATTAAAAGATCCAGCACCTACTGTTGCTGTTTCTGAACTAGCAGATAGTTCAATTAACTTTGTTGTTAGACCCTGGTGTAAGGTAGACGACTACTGGGATGTCTATTTTGGAGTAACTGAAGATGTTAAGAATGCATTGGATAAAGCGGGTATTGAAATACCTTATCCACACCAAGTTGAAATCCGTAAACAAGCTTAGGCTTTTTTTATAGCAACGAAATCCTTTAAGTAATAAGGTTCAAAATAAGCGACATCTTCGGTGTCGCTTTTTTTATGCTTTAACTCCGCCAAAGATGACATCTCATTAGCTGAAGGTAATTTATTTTCAACAAATACAGCATTAGGATGCTTAATTATGGATTTGGTTTTTTCAACACCACTTCCAATAAAATATACAAGTCCCTGTTTTAAATAATTGTCAAAACTAGTTTCTTCTAATATTTCAGCTTTTATATCTCTTACTTGCTTTAAGTTATTATCATAAACCGAAGAATAAACCTCTAAACGACGTGCATCTAGCATGGGTACAATATAACCTTTATCAATCTTTACCTGGTTAGCTAAACTCTCTAGAGTATCTATTGCAATTAATGGCTTATTTAAGGCGTAACACAGACCTTTTGCAGAAGACACTCCAATGCGCAATCCAGTGTAAGAGCCAGGACCTTTACTTACGGCAACAGCATTAATTTTTGATGGCTTTATTTCTGCTCTTTTAAATACTTCATCAATAAATAAGTGTAACGTCTCCGCATGAGAATAGCCTAGACTATTGTCCTCTTTTAAAACTAAAGTCTCTCCATCTTTAGATAGAGAGACTGAACAATTAGTGGTTGCTGTTTCTATATTAAGCAATAATGCCATTAAAAATATATCTCAATTATTCTGAATTGCCCTCAGATGATTCTACTGTCTTATTTTTTTCTTGAATTAGGTCACCAGGTTTTAATGTTTTAGAAACCATGTTATATGGTCCTGTAATAATTTTGTCTTCTTCCTCTAAACCAGAAACAATTTCAATGGACGAATCATCCTGTATTCCTGTCTCAACTACTCTTAGTTTTGCTTTACCATTGTCATTTATAAAAACACATTCAAACTTTTGTTCTTCAACTGGTGTGTCATTGTCTTCTGCATTGTTTTTTGAATAAGGCTTTCTAGTTGAACTCGTATCTGTTTTTATAACTATCGCACTAATTGGAACCGAAATTGCGTCTTTTTTTGTATTGGTTATAATATCAACAGTTGCCGTCATACCAGGCCTGAAAGGTGAATAACTTTCAGGTTTACCTTCAGTGAGGTCTTTATAAGATTCTTCTAAAATTCTCACCTTTACCTTAAAGTTTGTTACTTGATCTGCTGCTAAATTACCTGCCGCAGAATTGGCAATCTCTGTAACAATACCTTTAAACTCTTTCTTTAAATAGGCATCTACCTCAACAATTGTGGAGTCACCAATATTTACTTTAACAATATCATTTTCATTAACATCAACCTCGACTTCCATATTTTGTAAATTGGCTACTCTAAGAATTTCAGTACCAGCCATTTGTTGGGTACCAACAACACGCTCACCCTCTTCAACACTTAACAAAGAAATTGTTCCGCTCATAGGTGCATAAATCGTAGTTCTATTTAAGTTATCCGTGGCCTCGTTAACACTTGCTGCAGCACTTTGTACACTATAGTATGCAGAACTCTTACCAGCAACAGCAGTTTCATAGCTTGCGATAGAACTGTCCCAATCAGCTTTAGAAATAACCCCTTTATTGAAAAGTGCTTTATTCCTGTCATAATTTGCCTTTGCTTGTTTTAATGTTGCCTCAGCTTGCTCAAGATTTGCTCTAATATTTTGATAAGTAGCCTGCGATCTATTTACAGCAGATTGAATTAAATCTGGATTAACTCTCACTAAAAGATCACCTTTTTTAACTTCCTGACCTTCTTTAAATGGTAATTCTAAAATCTCACCAGACACTTCAGATGAAATCTTAACTTCCACCTCTGGCTGTATTTTTCCTGTAGCAGATACAGTCTCTACAATATCTTTTAATGTAACTTCTTTTACAGTAACTTCTTTAAAGTTTCCTTTTTTCCCAAACCATCCCATTTTAGATCCTGCAATTAGCAGAACCAGCATTAGAACAACAATTCCTATAATAATTTTTACTGTTTTACTCATAATCAAAACTTTAATTCAGTTGCTGGAATCCCAAAATATAATTCGAGAACTTTCAATTTAAATATGTAATCGTATTTGGCTCTATTTAATTCTATCCTAGAATTGTCATATCTCAACTTAGACTGACTGAAATCGAATGCATTTGTTAAACCTACATCATAACGTTCCTTAGCATAAGAATAGGCAAGTTCCTGGGATTCTAATGCTAATTGAGCCGCCTCATATGATTTTAGTGAACCTTTCGCATCTACATAAGCCTGATAAACTGTTGACTCTAAATCTAGTTCAGCTTGTTCCAATTGAAATCTCGCACGTTCTAAACTCACTCTACTTCTCTGAACATTGCTTTTTATATTAAAACCATTCAATATAGGGATATTTAATTGTAACCCATAACCTACACCGTCATTAAGATATAATTGATCAATAAGAGGGTCTGCTGGTACCTCTACAAGTGTAGCGTTTGGAAAATCTGCCACTACGGCTTGACCAGTAGCCTCTACTGTTCCTATTTGAGATGTAATAGTAGGGTTATTTGGATCTATCTCTTGCGAAAAATTTGGTGTATTGGCATATCTAGTATTATAACCAAAAAATGCACTTAAGGTAGGATAATTAGATCCTTTAGAAATCTTTAGATCCATTTCTGCAAGTTCTACATTTTGCTCAGCAATTTTTATTTCTGACCTATTCTCTTTTGCAGAGGCTATAATTGATGAAATATCTCTTGAGGCGACTCCATCATCTACAATATTGTAACCCTCATCTTCAATATCAAAGTTTTCGTAATCCTTAATTAATAATAATTGGGCAAGACCAATTAACGATATTTGAACATTATTTTGAGCATTTATAATTGCTTGTTGCTCACTTGCATCAGTTGCATTTATTTCGAGCAAATCACCACGAGGTAAGGAACCAGCTTCTACCAATTCTTCAGTTCTTTCAATTTGTTCTTTTGTAACTTGATTCTGTGAAATTAAAACCTCCAAATTTGCCTTGTTAAGGATTACCTGTAGATATCCATTGGCAACGAATAAAGAAATATCATCCTTCATTTTATCTAAACGATATTGACTCGATAATTTAGATATATCTGCTCTTTGTAATTGCCTAAAGTTTCTTAGGCCATTAAATAATGTGTAGTTCATATTAATACTACCTGAAGCAGATAAAAACGTAGTGGTACGCGCATTATTGGTAACTGGATCAAAACTTAAACCAGTATTTTCAGAAACACCAGAACCCGCACTAATTCCTGGAACAAAATTACCTTTTGCGGTTAGTTTTTCTATATCAGCAAGTTCTATATCTAATTCGCTTTGTTTTACAGAAATATTATTCTCCAAAGCATATTCTACACACTCTTTGAGTGTCCATTTTTTATTTTGTGCTTGTACAATTAATCCAAAAAGAAAAATTGCAAGAATGATTGATTTTTTCATGATGTCTATATGTCTAGATAAATCTTGTTGTGTTACAAAAAAAATGAATTAATTACGTCCTTGGAATTTAGGTGGTCCTTGAAGCTGATTCCAAACCTTTATTTCGTCTGTCTCAGATATACCCTCTTTAACCTCTACAAAAATACCATTGCTCAAACCTAACTCTACATCGCGTTTTTCAAATTTCTGATTACCTACTTCTATTTCAACAAAAGGTTTTTTTGTTTTCGTATCATACTGAACCAAGGCTTCCTTAATTGCTAAAACATCTTCTGTTTTATCAAGTATAATGGATGCATTTGCGCTTAAGCCAGCTCTTATAAATGTAGAATCTATTGCTTTTAAAGACCCTTTAATTTCAAATTGAATTGCACCATTTTCTTCTACTCCTTTTGGTGCAATATAATCTAAAACTGCATCAAATTTTTCGTTTTCAATTGCTCCAACGGTTATCTCTAAAGGTAAGCCCTCCTTAATTTTACCTACTTCACTTTCATCTACTTTTCCTTCAAAAATCATCTTTTTTACATCTGCTAAAGATGCAATTGAAGTACCTTCATTAAAATTATTTGCTTCAATAACTTGATTTCCAACTTTAACTGGCACATCTAATACCATCCCAGAAACAGTTGCTCTAACTTGTGTCTGGGCAATATTACCCAAACCAGAAGTTGTTCCCGTTTTTATTATATCGTAATTTTGGCGTGCTTGTTGCACATTTATTCTCGCCTGTTCTACACTTTGTTTTGCCTGCAAATAACTATTATTTACCTGATCGAACTCATTGGCTGCAATGACACCTTTATCAAATAATTCCTTTTGACGATTATAAATTGCTTTTTGGGTTTTAAAATTAATCTCAGCCGTTTCTAACGATGTTCTGTTAGATGCAATATTATTCTTTGCACTTGTTAAAGAAGAAACATTTGGTATTACTCTAATTTTTGCAATTAAATCTCCTTGATTCACATATTCTCCTGCTTCAATATATACTTCTTCAATCACACCAGAAATATTTGGCTTAATTAAAACTTCTTCTTTAGGTACTATACTACCTGTAGCAACTGTTTTAACGACAATAGTTTCTTTTGAAGCTTTTTCTGTAGTATATGTTACGGGATCTTCCTGGTTTTTGGACCATAAGTAATATAAGGCACCACTAAAAGTTATTACGATTAATATTAAAACAATTACAGTTGTTGTTCTTTTCATTTTTGATTTATTCTTTTTTCAATCAGGTTTAACAATTTATTCTATTCTTAAAGCATCTACAGGCTTCATTTTAGTTGCTCGAATTGCAGGAATTAATCCTGCTAATAAACCAGAAGCAACTAATATTATTAACGCTGTGAATACAACTTGCATACTGACACTTGGGTTTGCAAAATTTTCAACTGGTCCAGCATTGTCCAATATGGTATTCATTACCCAGATGACTAATGCCGCAAATGAAATACCTGTCATTCCAGATATAATTGTTAGAATTAAGCTTTCTTGTAAAATTTGTCCTTGTATTGTCAATGGAGTTGCTCCTAAAGCTCTTCTAACACCAATTTCATTTGTACGTTCTTTAACTACAATAAGCATAATATTATTGATCCCTATTATGCCAGACATAAGAACTAGTGCTCCCACAAAATAACCCACAAAGGCCAAAATATTGAAAAGGCCATTTATCCTACCAAACTCTTCCGATAAATCAAAGTGACCAATTGCTCTTACGTCTTCTGGATGTATGGTATGTCTATTTCTCAACAGTGCAAAAATCCGTTCCTTAACATCGGTTATACCAATTTTATCATTAGCTGTAATTGCCATCCAGCCAACTATATCGCCATAATTAAAGGCTTGATTAAATGTTGTAAAAGGTATAAAAATGGTATTTGCTTCTTCTTCTGAATCGCCTTGGCTATTAGTTATTTTAAATGTGCCAACGACCATAAAATTAACACCGTTAATTTTAATATAAGTCCCTATAACATCTTCATTTTTATCGTATAAACCAGCAACAACGTCAGGGCCAATAACGCATATCTTACGTTTATCGTTAATGTCTGAGTAATTCAAAAACCTTCCTTGTAAAATATCCATGGGCTTTTGCTTAATAAACTCTGGATAATCCCCATAAATCTGAAATGCTCCTGTCTCAGTTCCTCGTATAACATTATTTGCACCTTGATATCCACCTAGCTGGTTTCTTGGAGATACATATTTTAATTCTGGCACCTCTGCTTTAATAGCTGCAACATCATCAATTTTATAATTAAATCGTCTGGATTTAGGTAAACCTTTGTAGGCTATTGAAGTACCTTGAGTCCACATAAACATAGAATTAGTAGCAAAATTTCCAAAATCTGCAGTAACGCCATTTCTTAAACCATTAGTCAGAGCGAGTAACAATACAAGTATCATTATTCCCCAAAAAACACCAAATGCCGTAAGTAAGGTTCTTACCTTATTAGCATTTAGCGCTTCTAATATTTCTATCCAACGATCTTTATTAAACATTTTATTCGTCTCTTAACGCTACAATTGGTTTTATTTTGGCAGCTCGATAGGCGGGTATAAATCCTGCTAAAGCACCAGCTGCAACTAAAATAAAAACAGTTGTTATAGCGGTTTGAAAATCTACTTGAGGAAATTTGATAAATGGACTATCAACATAAGGCCCAGCTATTTCTAACAATCCCAATCCTAATATTAGACCAAATAACCCAGCAAACATAGTTACAAAAATTGCCTCTTGAAGAATCATGGCAATTATTGAAATTGGTATTGCGCCTAAGGCTTTTCTGATACCAATCTCCTTTGTTCTCTCCTTAACAATTATAATCATAATATTGCCTACACCAACAACACCAGCTATAATTGTACCTATTCCAATAAACCAAAAAACAGCCTTAATAGTATCTATTAATGAATATATTTTCTTAGCCTCTTCTAGTGTATTATAAACTCTAATTGCCGCAGTATCTTCTGGTGCCACAATGTGTTTTTGTTTTAAATCATTTTCAATTGCAAATGTTAGATTCTTAGAAAGCTCAACAGCTTCTTTGAAGTTTTCAGACATTTTTACTGTAAATGCCATATCCCTAATATTATCGCCTCCATTAAAGGCATTTTGTACAGTTGTTAAAGGCAAAAAAACATTACTTTCTTCTCTTTCACCACCTGGGTCAGTATAAACACCAACCACCTTAAAATTAATTCCCCAAATCGCAACATCCTTATCTATTGGATCTTTACCTTTAAACAAATCTGTCTTTACCTTATTTCCAATAATAGCAACTTTCTTACCTTCATTAATATCAGATAGATTAAGAAATCTGCCTTGTACTAAAGAAGCATTTTCTATGAACTGTTCGTCTGGCATCACACCTCTTACTCTATAGTTACCAGATTCATTTTTGTAAGTGATTTGTCCTCCCCATATACTATAACTAGCCGAACGGTATTCTAAGTTGTCATCGTAGGTAGTTCCAACAGTAGCAAAATCGTCGTCTTTTAATTGAATGTATCTACCTGGATTTAATCCTTTATAGCCTTTTGTAGTTCGTCTAGTTCTAACGCTTATTTTGTTGGTAGCATCTTGTTGAAATTCTGAAGTAACACCGTTTTCAATACCTGAGCTAAATCCCAATAGAATCACCAAAATAAAAATACCTGAGGCTACAGAAAGTCCTGTTAAGAAGGTTCTTAACTTATTCTTTCTTAAAGTTTCAAATATTTCTTGCCAACGTTCTATATTAAACATATTGATTGGCTCTAACTTGTTCTACTATACTATCCTTTATAATAACACCATCCTTTAGATTAACGATGCGCTTTGTCATGTGAGCAATATCATCTTCATGTGTAACAATAAGTACTGTTTTCCCCTCATCATTGATTTCTTGTATTAATTCTAATACACCATAAGAAGTCGTAGAGTCCAATGCTCCAGTTGGTTCGTCAGCTAATAATACTTTTGGTTCACTCGCTAATGCTCTTGCGATAGCTACTCTTTGTTTTTGACCTCCCGAAAGCTCACTAGGCAAATGATGTGACCATTCTTTTAAACCCACTTTTTCTAAGTAATGCTCAGCCTTTTCAATGCGCTCCTTGCGTGGAATTCCCTTATAATAAAGTGGCAAAGCAACATTATCGGTTGCAGATTTATAATTGATTAAATTAAAGGATTGAAAAATGAAACCTAAAAATTCATTCCGGTAGCGTGCCGCAGTTTTTTCATTGAGATTCTTGATAGGAACACCATCTAAAATATATTCTCCTTCATCTGCCTCATCAAGCATTCCTAAAATATTAAGTAAGGTGGATTTACCTGAACCCGAAGAGCCCATTATGGATACTAATTCTCCTTCTTTAACATTAAAATTAATTCCTTTAAGTACATGAAGCGAATTGCTTCCCATGTGGTAAGACTTATGTAAATCCTTAATTTGAATCATAATTGAGACTTAAATCTTGTGCAATATTATGAAAATCAGCTAGGTTTTTATGCCAACGAACTGTTAAGACTCCCCTCGGTTTTCGTATTACTAAGACTCTTAAATAGGATATTTGTTACAATGCCTCTGAAGTATTTTTTGTTTTTGAGGATTTATTGAATTTTTTATATAAAATAAACCCAAATACCGCAACTAAAATGTAGGGTATTGCCATTAAAAAGATGATACCATCATTAATACCCTCTGCAGCTGCCTGATCATCTCCACTCTCTAATACTGCCCTACACATTGCACATTGAGACCAAGTTTGAACAGTCCAAAAAACTGTAAAAAATATAAATGCTAATTTACGTTTCATCTTTTATGAATAATATGGAGATATCATAATGTAAACTATAACACCAGTTACTGCAACATAAAGCCACAACGGAAAAGTGATCTTCGCAATTTTTTTATGCTTTTCAATATTGTTTGTAATTGCTCTAACATAAGTAATTAGCACAAATGGTATTACGATAATAGATAACAATATGTGACTAACCAAAACAAAAAAGTAGATGTATCTTATAAATCCTTCACCACCAAATTTTGTTGAATCACTAGTCATATGATACGCAACATACATTACTAAAAATGCCACAGAGCACCATATGGCTGTTGTCATTAGATTTTGGTGAAGCACTATGTTTTTATTTTTTATAGCTATAAATGCAATTATTAATAATACTGCTGTCAGGCCATTAATAGTCGCATAGATTGGTGGTAAAAAAGTTAACGGTTCAACATCAAAGCCTAGTTCTCTTAAATTTACTCCAAACAATACAGCAACTGCCACTGGAATCACAATTGACAGTACAACGATCCATTTGTTATACTTTTTTTCTTTATCAATATCTACCTCGTTCATTCTCATTCTTTCAATAGTTTTGCTATATCTTCTTTTAAAATTGTTATCTCTTGCGAAATACCATCTTCATCTACACCTTGAGTTTCTGGTATTAACCCATTATAAAATATCAACGGATTGCCGAAATTATCTTGTCTTGACCTTATAAATCCTTCTTTATCTATTAGAGCAAAGTTACCTGAATGTTCAAAGCCACCTTCTACTGTTTCATCCCTAGCTGTGTACAAGTTAAATCCTTCATTGGCCAATTTATAAATTGCTTCCTCATCACCAGTCATTAAATGCCAATTAGGATTTGTTATACCATAGCGCTCTGCATAAGCTTTTAGTACTGCTGGGGTATCTATATCAGGTGTAATTGAAAATGAAGCGACTCCAAAATTTTCGAAACTATCAAATTCATTCTGAATCTCTACCAAATTTCTATTCATTATAGGGCAGATCGTTGGACATGTAGTAAAGAAAAATTCTACCACATAAACTTTTCCTAAATAGTCATTATTTGAAATAAGCTTTCCGTCTTGATTAGTAAAATTAAATTCTGGTACTTTTTTAGGTTTACCGTTTATTTCCAAATAAGATAAATCGCTTTTACTAGATTCATTACTAGAAACATTCTTACTTCGACTTTCTTCTCTGGTGATGTCATTGTTATTGATACGATCTATAATTTTTGGTACGAATATTATACCAAATACCAATATTATAAATGCTATACCTACGTATGAATAATTAGTTTTCTTACTCATCTGTTTTCTTTAAATCATTAGCACGTCTTGAATCAGAATCTTGAAACTTCCCTTTTCGTTTTTGTCTATATTCGGTAAATAGAATGCGCATATCTTCGCTCATTTTATTTTTTATTTCTGCGACTTGAATGCAATTGTAGGCGTAAAGCTGACTAACAGGTTTATTTGCTTCAATTTCATTCTTTTTTCTGTCATCTAATCGACCTCTTTGATTACGATCTTTATCAATAATAAAAACTTCATCCGAAGATAAGTTTTGATCTAAATTCTCAGTGGTTTTTAAGCTTCTATAAATTTCTAGTATTCTTGACTCTGGTAAGTAGACGTAATGCCAAAACTTAAGGTCCTCATATTTAGCAATTTCCTTATTCAGTTTATTGTATTCCTCTTCTGTTCCTTGTTCTCCAATAACTACAATTTGAAATTTTTTAAAGCCCTTAAATTTGTCATATACCAATTCCTTTAAGTTAGATCCTGCTATAGCCTTTTCGATAGGATTATTGCCAAAAAAGGCCAAAACGGTAATGTGATCTTGAAGCTTAATATCTTCAGAAATTGATATATCTGTTACATTATTATGAACAATCTCTAAGGGATTGTAATTGTGTGTTGAAGGATATAACAACATCAAAAACGCAACCGGTAAAAAAAATAAAATAGTTAATACTGCGTAACGTTTTATCCTCTCTTTTTTCATAATGCAAAAATAAAAAAGGTGGTTAAATAAAACCACCTTTTTAATATCATTTAACGTAATGCTACTCCTTAAAAATCGCGTTTTATAAGGGCATCATCGGTGTTGTAAACTTCAAATACATATCCACCTTCTTGAAGTAAGATGAAAATTAAGTAACAGATAAGAAATACAGCAGTCCATACTACCATTTTTCTTAGACTACCTTTCTCATCTCTCATGTGCATAAAGTCCCATGTAATATAGTATGCCTTAACGATAGTTAAAATAATAAATATTAAATTCAGAGGCTTCATATAGATAAAAGGCGATAAAATAATATTCCCCAAAGTAGCAAAGAAACCACCTTCAAAAGGAGATAACCAAGTCTGCATAAGTGCATCTGGTTTATATATACCTAATGCCACTTCGATAGCCGTTACAATAGTTAGGAAAACTAATACTCCCCAAATCTTTTGTGTGTTAGACTTAAATTTTAAAAGTCCTCTAAATATTTCTAGTTTATGCTCGTGTGCCATGACGTTTTTATAATCTTAATAATTTTAAACTAAGTAGAAGAATGTAAATACAAATACCCATACTAAATCGACAAAGTGCCAATAAAGACCTACTTTCTCGACCATCTCATAACTTCCTCTTCTCTCATAAGTTCCTAAAATCACATTAAAGAAAATGATGATATTAATTACTACGCCGGAGAAAACGTGGAATCCGTGAAAACCTGTTATAAAGAAAAAGAAATCAGCAAAAAGTGAGGTTCCATATTCATTGACTATAAGATTAGCTCCTTTCACAACCAATTGTCCGTTATTCTTAATCTGTTTTAAAGATTCTTCTCTAGACAAAACGGTTTTTTCGCCTTCTTCATTAATTATTTGATTTCTTACTAAAATATTTTCATTAGCGGCTAAACCACTATAAATTTCACTTACCGTATATGGTGGTAAAGACTCCTCAGTAACAAACCATAGACCATTTTTACGCTCGTGTTCTGCTCTTGCGCTTCCTTCAACTATAGCAAAATCATCTATAGAAATACGCTTAAATTTTTCATTACCATCTTCAGTTACGTACTCCCCAAACTGTAATATATTACCTCCTTTTGTTTGTACAGCACCATAATCTCCAGATATAAATGTTGCCCATTCCCAAGCTTGCGAACCAACGAAAATAGCACCACCGATTATAGTTAAGAACATATAGAAGGTAACTTTAGCCTTGTTCATATGATGACCTGCATCCACAGCTAATACCATTGTAACAGAAGACATAATAAGGATGAATGTCATAAACGCTACATAGATCATTGGTAATTCTTGACCATGTAAAAATGGAACGTGAGTAAATACCTCATCGGCAATTGGCCACTCTTTTATAAACTTGAATCTTGAAAAACCATATGCGGCCAAGAAACCCGAGAAAGTCAATGCATCTGATACGATGAAAAACCACATCATCAACTTACCATAACTTGCTCCTAATGGTTTATTACCACCTCCCCAAGTTTTTCCTTCTGTACCAGTATTCGCTACTGTAGAATCCATAGAAATTATTTAAATTTTAAGATTGGACAAAAATAATCAAATTATGTATCTAAAAAAATATAAAAACAAAAACAGAGCAAGCCAAAGTATATCTACAAAATGCCAGAAATTTGCAGCTAGTTCAAAACCTAACATATTATTGGAATTGTACTTCTGTTTAAAATGATTATAAATAACAATAATCAGTGCAATTAAGCCTGCAACTACGTGTGCAATATGCACCACAGCAATTATATAAATAAAAGAAATAGTAACATTACTTGTAGGCCCAGTAAAATTATAACCAGCTTCAATAATTTGGCTAAATCCAATAAATTGATTGTAGATAAAAGCAATTCCTAATCCAATGGTTAACAATAGACCTATTGTAACCATTTTCATATTGTTTTGCTTTAAAGCACGTTTTGCTAAAATAATTGTGAAACTACTTATCAAAATCACTAAAACACTTATTATAAAAGCATCTGGTAATTGAAAATCATTAAGCCAGTCTTCTCGTTTACGACTAACAATAAATGCACTTATTAGACCAGCAAATGTCATTATAAGAGAACCTATCCCAAACCATAACATCATTTTTTTAGATCTTTCCCTTTTCTCTTGCTGTGTTCCTTCTGTTAAATCCATCTAACTCAAAAATTTATCTGCTACATATATAATTTGCAACATAGTAATATAAAATACACTCGAAAGCATAAGTTGCTTTGCTGCTTTAACTGTTCGCTCCTTAAACAATCTAAATGCATAAAAAATCATTACAAAGCCTAAAAGTAATACTATAATAGCTCCTACTATTGAAAGCTTAAGATCGCCTGTAAAACCGAATACAGGTAAAATTGATACTAATGTGGTCCAAATACTATACATTATAATTTGCACTGCAGTACCTTTATCTGGTTTTCCTGTTGGTAGCATAAAAAAGCCACCTTTTTTGTAATCTTCATGCAAAAACCAACCGATTGACCAGAAATGTGGAAACTGCCAAAAAAACTGAATAGCAAACAAAGTACCTGGTTCAATCCCAAAGGCATTTCTTGCAGCAACCCAACCAAGCATGAATGGAATGGCTCCTGGTAATGCACCAACAAAAACCGATAAAGCAGTTTTTGTTTTTAAAGGCGTATATACACTTGTATATAAAAAAATAGAGATAGCGCCCCACATTGCTGTTTTTGGATTTATTACATATAATGTGATTAACCCTAATATTGTGAATGACGTTGCAATAATAAATGCAGTATTAACAGACATTCTACCAGCTGGTATAGGTCTGTTTTTAGTACGATCCATTAAGGCATCTAAATCTCTTTCGATAATTTGATTGTAAGCATTAGAAGCACCTACCATGAAGTATCCACCAATTGCCAATAACAAAAGAGTAATTAAATTAATTGATTCAGCACCAAGAAGGTAACCTGCTAATGAAGAAAAAACCACGCTAAGGGATAATCCCATTTTAGTGATTTCTTTGAAATCTGTAAATACAGAAACATTTGATACCGAAGATTTTGCGCTACTCACAACAATTTTTTAGCTTAATTCTTAGCGAGTGCAAAGATAACTTGAAAATTAATTATGACCAACGTAACTCTTTAGTTTTAATAATACTTTTAAGCTAAAAGTAAGAATCCTTACATTTACTAGACAAAATCAATTCAATCCACCATTATGAAACCTAATAAAATAATCTTATTACTCTTTGCTTCACTAATTAACCTCAATGCTAATGCACAAAGGTTTGATAAGGTTGAAATTAAGGCCGCACAGTTAACTGAAAAAGTATATATGCTTCAAGGCGCTGGAGGAAATATAGGCCTTTCTGTAGGTGATCAAGAAATATTCATTATTGACGATCAATTTGCTCCACTATCCCAAAAGATTTTAGATGCCATTAAAAAAATCAGTAATAAGCCTTTAACTTTTTTGGTTAACACACATTTTCACGGAGACCATACCGGTGGAAATGAAAATATGGCAAAAGCTGGCGCAACCATAATTGCACATGAGAATGTAAAAAAACGATTAAAAGGTATACAAAGAGATGGCACCTTTAAAAGCAAGGAGACTATTCCTGTAATAACTTTTAATGATAAACTGAACATTACAATTAATGATGAGGATGTGGCTGTATTTCATGTTTCTAATGCGCATACGGATGGTGATTCCATTTTATACTTTACTGAAAGCAATGTGCT
Organism: Winogradskyella sp. A2; assembly: GCF_046762865.1. Lineage (NCBI taxonomy): Bacteria > Pseudomonadati > Bacteroidota > Flavobacteriia > Flavobacteriales > Flavobacteriaceae > Winogradskyella > Winogradskyella sp. A2. The sequence goes on along the minus strand of NZ_JBKQXM010000002.1, from coordinate 615,476 downwards.
TCATACTGGTGACACTTACTTCAATGGTCGTTATCCATATATTGATTTAAACTCTGGCGGTAGCATCAATGGATATATCGAGGCTGTTAAACGCGCCATGATTTTAATTAACGAAGACACAAAAATAATTCCTGGCCACGGGCAAGTATCTAATTTGACCGAATACAAAAGTTTTTTAAACATGCTTGAAACACTCCGAGGTAATATTCAAAATGCCATTGATTCTGGAAAAAGTGAAGAGGATATTCAATCGGATTCATCTCTAACAAAGGACTATGATGATTTAGATTATGGAACTGGTTTTATAAACAGTGAGCGTATTAGATTGACTATTTATAAAAGTTTAACCGGAAAATGATTTTAGAAATCGTTATACCAATTGAATAAATCGGTTCTTATCCCAATACTAAACCATAGTGTATTAGAATCCGTAGTTGATGCTGTAATTGCTTCAGGATTAAAGTCCCTGTAAATAATATTGGTAAACACCTTTAAATTGGTTTCTGGATTTAACAGGTAACCAGCTTGTATCTCGGTCATAAAACTATTCGTTTTGTTCCCTTGGCCAATTTTAATTCCTGTATCAGCAACACGATTATCTTCATCTGCATAAATATCACCTCCATAGTTAAAACTATCTTCAGTAGTATTAAAATCATAACCTCGTTGACCCATTATAAACTTAGCATCAGCAAACCATCTTTTATAATTATAACGACCAATTAAGACCAATTCCTTAAAGTTAGAACCCCAAAGATGAGCCATTGGTTGGTTAAAGTGTGCATAATTTAAAATGATGGAGTTATGTGAATATGTATAAGGTCTAACTTGGTTATATTCTGCTTGAAGTAATAGATTATCAATTTTAAATGCATTAAAATACTTTGCACCTAATTGAAAGCCAAATTTATTCTTCCAGCTTTTTTCACCAGCTTTTACATCACTTAGAGAAAACTCATCTAAAATAAATTGGCCATAAATATTTACTTTATTATTCCATTTATACTTTCCACTTAATCCTAAAATGGCATTACCTGCATCTTGCCCAGTTTGAAATTCTATTGCTCTGAAGAAAATAACAGGATTCAAATAATTAATATCAAATCCTCTGTCATTAGTATCAGCCCACATAACGGATTCAAACAATCCTATGTTAAGTCTCTTGGAAACATTCCAACTTAAATAATGGTTTGCCATATACTTCGTAAAGAATGCACCATCTACTGTCACTTCAGGACGGACATCTTTTAACCACATCCATGTGCTGGTATACTTAATTTTCCAGAAACTAGCATTAAGCTTTAAAAAAGGATATGGACTTGATACATCACTTTGAAACAAAGATCTATAACCATCACCTATAAAATTTTTACCGTGCCCAAACTGGATATTCAAAAAATCTGCAGGAGTATATGATAAATAAGCCTCTGCTACAGGATAATCGTATGAGTCCGTTTTAAATCGCTTAGCAATACCTCGACCAGGAATAATTGCCGGATCTGGCCCAAACGCTTTTAAGCTCTCAGCATACCTATTAAAATAATCCGCAAATCGTCCTTGACTCTCATAAATTGATGAAGTAATATTAAATCGTTTACCCAAACCGGCTTGAATAAATATACCTCTGGTATTATTCCAAGTAGAACTAAAATCAGCTTCTGTATCTTTTCCAACCTGTAAGTCTAGTATTGGATCTACTGTAAACCAATAATCCCTGCCTTGAACTTGCACTAAGTGCTCATTATAAAGTTTCCTACCAAGCCAAGAATCAGTTGCTTTTACCAAACTCTCTTTTTCTGCTTTTATATCATAATATTTGGAAACATCTGCATATATAAATGGTTTTGCAGCAGTATGGCTATTGGTACCAATAGCATTCATTTCGTCATCAAATCTCGCGTAATATGAGTGAGTAAACGGTACATTAAGCTGACTTATATACTCTAGTTTTTCAAAAGCTTTTACCTCATCATTAATTTTATCAAACTCATTTGACAAGGTTGCATTTAAACTATCCTTTGAAGTTAAGCTATTGCTATCATCAACTATACTCTCCATTACTGGCTCTTGCAACGGAATAGAAATTTCGATACTATACTGAACAAATGTTGGATTACCATTGTATGTAGCGGGTTTTATCTCAGGCAGCAAATTAAAAACACGCCTTGCTTCTTTCTTTAATTCCTCATAAATGGCATCTAAATAAATAACTCTAAACTCACCTTTTCTATTCACTTCAAACAATACTTGAACATCACCTTTGTATGATTCCTCTTCTACAATTTCTGGCACCTCAAAATTCTCGTAAATGAATTTATTTAAAGTGAAATTGAAACAAGGTTTTAATTGGTTTATCGCAACTGAATCACAGTCTTTAAACACAGGAGGTTTTTCATAAGTTGATAGGTTTTGACCATCACAAAACAAGGAAATAAAAATTGCAACAAAAGGCAAAATTCGCTTCATATAGAAAGATTAGTTAATTGTACGAAAGATACTTAATTTTTGGTATCGTCTAAAACAAAAAACCGTTATTGAAACAATAACGGTTAACATCTGTTAATATTTTTAATTAATCTCGCGCGTCGTACATAATCGGTAGCGTATATCTTACTCCTACAGGAATATTGCGCTGCATTCCAGGTTCCATCTTTGGTATTTTGTTAATGACTCTTTCAGCTTCTTTTTCTAATACACTATGTGTACCTCTTACCTTAATATCAATTATATTACCTTCTTTATCAATTGTAAATTGCGTGTAGATTCTTTGTCTACCAGAAATTCCAAATTGAGACCCTACATCTAAATTAAACTTTCTATTAATAAGTTTAGAAATTTTGTTTGACATACATTTTTTGCGTTCATCATTTGTATCATACTTTTCACAACCTGGATAAACCGGTACCTTTTCTATATTAACCCATTCTACTAATAGCTCTCCTTTTTCTATATCATTATCAATCTCAGGTATCGCAGTAATTGATAACGGTTCTGTAGCGGGCTCAGTAGTATCGGGTGTATTTATAATCTTTTCAATTTTTGGAGTGTCATCTTCTACTAATCTATAAACATCCTTTAATGTCTTACTCGGCAGTGGTTTTGTATCCTTTGGTTCAATCACTTCAACTTCAAAAGGTTTAACATAATCAATTGAAACAATTTTGTCAGTTGGTTTTTCTTTTGAAAGAATAAGTACCTTATTCTGAAATTGCATTTCGAAAAGTGCATAAGTACCTAGCAAGCAAAGTATCAACCCTATTTGGAAATAAAGGGTTGTGTTTTTTTGTAAATTTGCATCATGCTTTCGTGGCTTCTTTGTTTCAACAATGCTCTGACCAGCATTATTGAAACCTCGTTTAGAGTTTTTCATAATATGTTTATTTAAAATGTTAATATTTTGAAAAAGTCACAATAAGCATACCAAAAGGAAAATCCCGTTCAATTAATTTTGAACGGGATTTTTATAATATAAATATGTATTTTAAATCTAGTCTTGTACTTGAAATACAATTGGCAAAGAATAAGGTACAATTACCGATTTTCCTCTTTGCCTGCCTGGTTTCATTTTAGGCAATAAACTAATAACACGCTTAGCTTCTTTTTCTAAACCAGGGTGAGGACCACGAGCACCTACACCAACTATATTTCCTGATTTGTCAATTTTAAATGACACGAATATACGTTTTCTACCAGCTGGTAAACCCAAATCACTAGCTAACTCAGTATTAAACTTTTTATTTACAAACTTTGCAACCTTCTCAGACATACACTTCTTTTTAGCAGCGTTGCCTTTCTTATTTTCGCAACCAGGGAAAACAGGTACATTTTCGATTACCGAGAACGGAACCTCTATATCTTCTTCTACTTCTTCTACTTCAATTTCCTCAACCTCTACAATCTCTGCTTCCATTTCAGTTTCTGTAGATTCAATAACGGTTTCTTCTACCTCTTCTTCATCTTCAACAACCTCAATAACTTCTGGAGCAGCCGGTGGAGGTGGAGGTGGAGGTGGAGGTGTAACAATCTGTTCTGTGATTGGCACTTCCTCTTCTAACTCGTCATCTAGATTTAATGTATCTAAAGCGATATCACTTTTATCATAAGTCTTATAATTAATAGACATGTAAGTGATTGCTAGCATTAACGCAAGACCAACTGCAAAATAAATTGAACTATTACGACTTACATCGGACTTTGGATTCTTCTTAGGTTCCATAATACTGGGTTTTATAACATCGCTAATTTAATTAATAAAAAGTAAAAAAAGCAAGGCTTTCAATTATTTTAACTTTAACAGTGTGAATCTTATCGCAATTAATGTGCCAATGAATGCACCTAAAGCATTTGCAAGCATATCCAAAACATCAAAAGATCTATTTGGATTTAACACTAATTGTAACACCTCCAAAAGTGTGCCAAGTGCAACAGTTGCAATTAACACTTTATTATAAGTAGCTTTGCTTTGAAGTGGTTTGACATAAGTAATCCAGATTATTGCTAATATAAAATATGCAACAAAGTGTAATATTTTATCATCAAAAGTGGATCCTAAATCTGGTATATCCGGAATATTAATAAGACTTAATACAATCAGTGCAATTGTATATGAAATGGCCACTACTAGAAGAAGGTTTTTAACCACTAATCAACTCCTTATAATCATCTGCCGATAACAAACTTTCAATTTGAGAATCATCACTGATTTTCAGTTTAATCATCCAACCATCACCATAAGGATCAGTGTTTACCTTTTCAGGTTCATCTTCTAATCCTTCATTGAATTCAATTATTTCACCAGAAAGTGGCAAGAATAAATCAGATACAGTTTTTACAGCTTCAACAGTACCAAAAACCTCTTCGGCATCTAATGATTCATCAAGGGTATCAACCTCAACATATACTATATCTCCCAATTCTCCTTGTGCAAAATCTGTAATTCCTACAGTTGCTACATCACCTTCTATTTTAATCCACTCGTGATCTTTAGTGTATTTTAATTCTGATGGTATATTCATCTTTTAATGTTGTAATAAATTAGTTGAAACAAAAATAATTTTTTAATTGCTTCAATTCAAAATTAATTGCCAAAATTATAACGTAGGGTAATACCGGATCTTAAAGAAGTCTGAGGGAAGGAAGTTGAAATAGCAAAATCAGAGAATGTATAGTCAAAATAGAAAATACCTGTTAAGTTTTTGCTGAATGCATAATCTGCGGTGAACTTAGCTCCCCAAATTGTTTGACCCGCAGTAACTTGGTTATTTTCTAAATCTAGATATCTAATAATAGTTTTGTTATCTCTTACCGATATATCAGCTCGCATATTCAAATCACTTTTTATAATTTGCTTAGCACCCGCAAGTTTAGATCTAATTCTTAAATCTTTAATTCTATAACCTAATCCAAGGGTATATTCTTCACCTTGTATTTCCGTTAATAAGTTATTATCGAAACTTAAAGATAGTAACCTATCTGTTTTAACCTCGGCCAAAACTTTTATAGAGTTTTTCATTTCAAATTCCAATCTTATCAATGGGCTAAATTGTTCCTCGAGGTTAATGTTACTATATAATGTGCCATTTTTGAAGTTACCAGATTGATCTAACACACTATCTGGTTGTTGATCATAAGGTTGGCCTTGATTAAACTCATCTGGATCTAAATCTAAATTAGTCCTAAACTGGTTTATGGTGTACCTGGATCTGTAACCGTGTTGTACTGAAAATCTCCTAAATGTCTTTTTGAACCATGGTATTTTCATTAATCCAGTATACTTCAATGTCCAATTTGGTATAGGTACATCTCTAAAAGCACTTGTGCTAATACTTTCTGGATCTGATCCTTGATATGCCGCTAAAAATGCTGGTAAAAGAACACGTTGACTATTTTTACCAAAACCTAGTGGATATCCTTCAGCATCAGTTGCAAAAGTATTTGTACCGTAGAATTCCCTTGCAAGTCTATTAGCTATTACCAACCTGTTTGCTCTAAAATCATCAAATGTATTAGATTGAAATTCGTCACTCGTACTAAAGGCAGTTCTTATTAAGGCTGTAGATATATTAAAGTTTCCGAATGAATTGGTTATTAAATCTTCATACTGATCACTTAAACCGTCACCATCAAGATCAATTGCCCTAAAGGTTTCATTAATATTCTCAGCATAAGTTCTATTACCTATTAAATCAATTTTTAGATCTCTCATTGGTTCTAGATTCATTGAATAATCTAGAGTCTTATTTGTAACCTCAGTATACTGTTGGTTAAATTCTGGGAATATTGTTAACCAACCATTTTCCGCAACAACGCCTCTAATATCCCTTTGACTACCAAATGTATAATCCCATGTTGGTCTTAAAGTACCTATAAAACCAGGTGTAGGTAGATAGCCTGGTAAGAACGTTCCATTATTCTCTGAATATCCAAATTGAATCCGTTTTACCATTGTAACAATATCTATTAAGGTATTGTAAGCTTTTTGACCAGTACTTCCTTTCTTAACAGTATTCTTGGCATTATTATCTAATGACTCATTAGGTGTTGGGGATGTTCGTCTCTTAACAGTAGTATTTCTTCTATTACGTTGGTTGCCCTTTCTTTCCAAACCTATTGTTTTATAAAAGGTTTCCATATTAAGGGTTGTGTTGAGATTATGTGTATTTGAATTTTGAATGGAATGACCCAAATTATAGGTTTGTCCATCTAATACCAGTCCTTCATTTAAATCAGATCCTTTCTGCCACTGAAATGCACCACTATAAGCATAAGTTGCTCTTAAAAAACTTAGTGCCGGTATTTTGTAAAGCGGAATTTCGTAATTAACCTGAAGCTGTTGGGTTTGTAAATTAGGATCTCCGAAATCAAAGAATCCATCCCATACATCAAGCTCAGGATCTTGCCTTCCATTAATTCTGTCATCAATAAAATAATTCCGAACAATATTGGTATTGGCCGCTGTAAAGTTGAGACTTAGTGCATCCGTAAGATTGTAATTTATAGCATACTGAAAATCGAAAGTATAATTACGTCTAAATAATTCCTCTATGCCAATGTTATCGCCACCAAGCTCAACTTCCCTAAATTTTTGTTTGCTGAATTGTCTGTTTACATCCGTATTTACAGAAATGCTACTCGGTAATAAATTGACATTAAAATCTTTTAAAATTTTCCAGTATTTACCTGTAAAAAGAGAATCACTATTCTTAAATGGTTCTATTCTCGCTGGTTCAAAAGTATAATTATAATTTACACCTGCTCTAATATTTTGATCCAATGAATTTTCTATTTCAAAATCCCGATGTTCTACTTTATTATATGAGTAATTGAATGTTAAATTTTCAACATCATAAAAATGCTTTTTAGCATCACCCATTTTCTGTTTTCTAACTCCAATAAAATTAATACTCTTTCGTTTAGTATAATTTTCATTCACTTTAAGAATTGAATCTTTATCACTAGTGTTATTCAACTGCGTATCTAATTCAATATCTCTATAGTATTCATCAAATTGCGGTGTTATAATCTCTTCGCTCTGTGCATAGTTAAAGGGTAACTGAATTCCCCATTCTTTTGGCAATAGTTGTCCTAATTGCACATTAGTAACTACATCGTATTGTTTTACATCTTCTCTACTTCTCTCATTTGGATTTTGCTCAATACCACCAAATCCTATTGTACTTCTTCTACCTGTTGCACTTATGTCAGCAAAATCGGCAATATTAGAATCCATACTTACTACAGCTGCCCAACCGCCTTCATTTTCGAGATCTGACATTCTTAATTCATTAAACCAAACTTCACCGCAAGCATTTGCTCCGGTGCTACCTGAATTTTTAAGTCCTACCATTAAAACACGTATGTCTCCAAAGTTAGGATTACCCTTAATTGCGACACGTTGTTGACCTGTTGGTAATGGTGAAAATTCATTTACCGAATTTTCATTTAATACACCATCAATTACGTCGTAGAATGTAGGGTTTTGATTGGTTAAAGATTGATCGAATATTCCTTTAGACTTAATATCTTGCAATATGGATAATGGCATATTAATCTCATTGACCTCTGGCCAAATTCTCTCTTTATCGGGAAGTGATGTATCGACCAGGTCCGTTGGCAATAATGGAATTTCAATTTGATAGAAATTATCCGTGAAATCATTACCCATTCTAATGAAGGCAATTAACTCGCCCTCTTGTAAAGTTTGACCTTCTTGCGCCTCAGCATGTAAAAACATGCGTAACTTTTTATATTGACGCATGTCTACATTTATATTTTTAAATACACCTCTAGAGTCCTCAGGTTCTAGCTCACACGTCTGTAAAACCAATGATTGCTCATTTTGTCTAATGATGTTGTTATTGTTATTAAGTTCTTCTCGTCTTACACCAGGTGGTATTACATAATCACCATCGTTTTCTTGTACACCCACTATGGCAACGTTAAATTCCGCATCAACACTATTGTTTGTTGCATCATTGTCAAGATCTAAGGTGTAACGTCTCCAATCACTTCTTACCAAATCTAATGAAGCAAAACGTAAAACTGTATTCTCTGTAAATTCTCTTAAGTATAATCTTGCAAATCGAACAGAACGAATATCTCTAATACCACCAATTGCATTTGTAGGTTCATTAATTGGTAATCTAAATTGATACCAAGTTACTGTTCTTTCTTGACCATTTGGAAGTGTCACTTCTCTAACCTTTGTGTCATTAATTTGAGGATTATTAATATTAAGAACTGTTGGGTTTATATCAATTTCATATTCAAAATAACTATCAATGGTATTCATTGTGTTATCTCGGTTAATATCCTCTACATCTGGCTGAGTTGTTGACCCTCTATTAGTGTCAGTAAACAAATCTGGTGTATTTCCTTCTTGTCCATTATATCTTTTATAGCGTTCTAAAATATCACCATCCGTATTTAGGTAATAGGTGTAATTATCCTTGGCAGGGTCTTCCCCAAACTGAGCACCAAATTGGATGGTTTCCTCTGTATCATCATAACCGTCATAACCAACATCTTGATTAGATCGCTCCTGACCAGTAGTGGCAAACGTGTAAATTAATGATTGATTTTGAGGAACAACACCACCAAATGTTGTAGGGTTTAATAATGAAACATCACCATCCTCAGGTAATCCGTTTTCATATTGTTTTTTACCATCTTTTAGAACATCCTCAGAAATATTACCAAGATTAACATATAATTTACCGCCTTGACCTGATGGGTTATCCAAAAATGGATCTTGCACCCAGAATTCAATATATTCTACATTGGCTTGCTCAAAATCTGTTGAAGTTATTTGTCTAGTAATACCAGCCCAACTATCATTAGGATTAATATTGTCATTTGTAGCTAAGGGATCAAAATTATAAGGTCCTCTCTCTGATGGATAATACGCTAAATCGAGAGTATTAATAACTGATGTTTGACCTTGAACTATATCAACCTCAGGGAAAATTTCATCTATAAAAACTCTTCTTGTGTATAAATTTGAAACGTCATCATCGGTGATTCCACCTGGTCGTTGGCTACTGTAAAAAATAGGATCAATTGTGTACCAATTTAAAAAAGCTCTACCAAAACCGTTTTCTAAACCAGGATCGTCATCCCCTGGAATATTTGCAGGCAATTCTTTCGGCCTACTCGAGAGAAACCAAGATAAAGGACTTAACAAATCAATTGCCCCTTGTGTTCCCTCAAAATCGTCTATATATGCCGTTGCTTCACCATTAAAATCAGCACCTTTTGGAGCTCCAGGAAGTAAGTATGCAAATTCTCCTCTTACGGATAGATTGGAAGGAACATCTGTGTCAATATTTGGTAATTTATTCGCCAGTCTTGTTAGAAATGGTACTTCAGTTGAGAAATTACCATTCATACCAAAAATGGTATTGTTAATTGGCTCTGCATTATAGTTAGCCTTTTGTGTAATCGGTCGCTCATTCAAATTCAAAAGCGTTGCTCCAAGAACAAAATTTTCATTAAACTGATGCTCTACATTTATTCCTGTAAATCGTCTTGTCTGTTGACCAAAAACCGCATTGTTTTCAACATCTACGTTGATTGGAGTGTTCGATGCTTTAAGAGCTTCGTCTAATATTTCAACTCGTCCTAATTGATAATTTACTGTATAATCAATTCCTTCAACTAGCAATCTTCCCCCTGCAGTAACTCTTACAGAACCGCGAGGTACATTGAATGCTCCAATAGGTATTCCACCTCCAGAACCACTACTTTTAAATCTACCTTTAATCTGAAACTTATTCTTCTCTGCATCGTCTAAAGCTTCCGTTTTGGTTGATTTATAGAGCAAGTCATATACATATTTTTCTTGGTTAGGGTTGGCATATTCATCTTGTTCATAATCTGTATCATTATTGTTAGGATTATTATCATCATCCAAGACATCAAAAAGATATCTACCAAAAGGTTCAGATTTAGTGAATATAATTTTACCATTTTGAGTAAGTACTGTTAGTCCAGGTACATAATCAAAGAATCCGTCTCCACGCTCTTGTGGGTCATTATTGAAATTGAGCCTATCTAAATGAAATAACCGTATTAATGGGGTTTCGCTTATCTCAGTATCATCTCCTGTAAAAGGTGTATTATTGTCAAATTGAGGAAAAGGAACCTCTATACCATTTACCTCAACAGGCCTTATATAATTTACAGGTGACGCTTCGGTGTAAAAAATGTTTAATCTAAAATCTTCTTGACTTAGTTGAAAAGCACCTGTGTCGTAAATATTTTTCATCATTAAATCCCAAATAGGAAGATCTACGACAGTTACAGCACTCTTCAGCATTTTCAAGACTAAACTTTGATTGTTAATCACTTCATTTGGACCACCAGTATCAACAGTGGTTGCATCCACACCATCATTAGCAAACTCACCAACTTGATACACTTCTCCACCAATTGTATATTGAAAAGCAACAGCTAATACCTCATCATTTAGCAGTCTTTGATTTAGCGATATATATCCTAATTCTGAATTTAAAACGTATTCTTGACCTTCTTGCAATTTTCTTGCAGCTTCTAATTTTCCGAAATCAAATCCTTCATTAGCAGGTATATTAATCCCAGTTTCTACTACCGTTATGTCTCTTACATTATCATTAAGTAATGATCCTGGTCCTCCAATATTGGTTGGGTCAAAATCATTATTCTCGTTTCTAGGAAATTCTGTAGGATTATTTACAAAGCCACCTGGTATAGGGTTTAAACCTATATTATCAACTTGAGATTCACCTAAGTCCTGAAAAGCAACAACATTTCTTACATTATCTGTTTGGTTATTTCTATTAGTAACCCAAACTTCTACTCTAGTAATTTGTAATCCTTGGTTATCGATAAAAGGATATTGTAATAAAGCTTTATCATAATTATCCCTAAAATAATGTGCCAAAAAGAAGTGTCTGTTCTCATCATAGTCTCTAGCGAAGAATTCAAACTCTTCTACAGTTCCTCCACCTTGAGCTACAACTGATCTAGATTGGGATTGTTGTTCAGAAAATACTGCCGTAACTGTAGTTTTTCCGAATTGTAATTCAGTTTTTACACCAAATAAACTCTGCGCACCAGTAATTAGTGAGCTATTTAAAGGCATATTAACATTACCAACTTCGATCTTGCGGATGATATCATCTTCCGTCGGTGTATACTCTAATTTCACAAGATTCTGAAAATCGAAAGTAGATTCTGTGTCGTAATTAGCGGTAACTTGTAACCTTGTACCAACTTTACCTAGTAAACTTAAACTAATTCTTTGGTCAAAATCGAATGTAAAATTTGTTCTATTTCTTGGAGAAAACGATGGGTTATCTTGTCTTGAAAACAAAACACCCAAATCAACTTCTACCGAACCTTGAGGAACAACATTAATAGTATTGCCACCAAAAATAGTTTCAAACAATCCGGAGTTAACATAAAACTCAGGTAATAAATTCTTTTGGTCTTCTTCTGCACCATCTTTTTGACCTGCAGCAGCATCAGCCATCTGCTTGTAATATTCCTTTAATTTTTCTTGAAGAACTAATTTTTGAAATTCTTTTGGTGTAAGGATTAATGGATAATTAGTATTGAAGTCACCTATCTTCTCAGTGTAAATATATCTATCTAAAATTGGGTCGTAAGTATACTTGGCAACTATACTATTTGGATTTGGCATATTTAACTTACCAAAAGCAAAAGTAGTCTTTGTAGAATCTTGTTCTTGCTCGGTTTCTTGTGCATTACTAATACCACCTACAAGCATTAATACTAGTAAGCATAAAAAGCGAAATGAATTGAAATGTTGATTATAGTTAGTTCTATTCAATTGTTCTACAGGTTTTTTAGAGCTTCTTTTATGATTTGCTCTACGAGGGCATCTGGTTCTGCTTTTAAAATTCTATCAATTACTTTTTCTGATTGCTTTTTGTTAAATCCTAAAACTTCTAATGCTGATAACGCTTCATCTTTATTAGTATTGTTCGGCATTAAAGAAAGTTCATCTAGGCCATATACTTTTAACACTTTATCTTTTAGGTCAATAATAACTCGTTGCGCAGTTTTTACTCCAATTCCTTTTACACTTTGAATAAGCGCAACGTCTCCACTAGCAATCCCTTCTTTTACTTGCTCTGGCGTTAAGGAAGATAGCATTGTACGAGCTGTATTTGCTCCAATACCACTTACAGATATGAGTAACTTGAATATTTCTCTTTCAGCTTTTGATGAGAAGCCATAAAGTGAATGAGAGTCCTCTCTGACTTGGAGATAAGTATATAGTTTTAAATTTTCGCGATTTGGAATTTGAGAAAACGTATGAAGTGATATATTTATAAAATACCCTACACCATTGCAATCAATAACAACGTCAGTAGGATTTTTTTCTACAAGTTTTCCCTCTAAGTGTGTAATCATAAATCCTTTTATATACTTAGATTAACCCAAAAGAAATACGATTATTCATCTATCTGATAATTTTGCTAATTAGCCTGATAAAATAAAAGAAATGGATTTCAAAGGTTAATAAGCCAAATGTACTAAAATTATTTACATTACAAAGGGCATATTACAGTGATAAAAGCCTATTAATTACTGCCTTTTTTCACGTTCTTGAGCATCGATTACGGCAATCGCAGTCATATTTACAATTTCATCAACACTAGCATCTAATTGAAGTATATGAACTGGTTTATTCATACCCATCATGATAGGACCAATAGACTCTACTTTATTCAATTCTTTTAGAAGCTTATATGTGATATTTGCAGCATCTAAATTTGGAAATATTAAAGAATTCACTTTTCTACCTGCTAACTTTGAAAATGGAAATATATCTTGCAACATTTCTGAATTTAAGGCAAAATCAGTCTGAACCGCACCATCAACAATCATTTCTGGATAAGCCTTGTGTAAAAACTGTACTGCTTCATTTACTTTTTCAGCCCTTGGATTATCAGATGAACCGAAATTTGAATAAGATACCATTGCCGTGACAGGTTCAATTCCAAACATTTTTGCTACACTCGAAGTCATTCTGGCAATCCGCGCCAAGTCTTTGGCATCAGGTTCAATATTAATAGATGTGTCACTCAAAAACATTGGGCCACGTTGGGTTATCATAACATTAGTTGTTGCAATTCTAGAAACTCCATCTGCCATCCCAATTAGCTCTAACATTGGTTTTACAACATTTGGATAACTGCGCGAATAACCGGTAATCACACCATCTGCATCTCCTTCATTAACCATCATAGCAGCATAATAATTACGCTCTCTCATTTTTTGCTCTGCTGCATAAAGTGTAACTCCTTGGCGTTGGCGTTTTTCCCAATATGCCTTCGCATAGCGGTTTTTGCGTTCAAGTTCTTCATCTGATTTTGGGTCTAGGATTAGTACATCTACGTCAAAATCTATTTCTTGCATTAGATTAATAATTGTATCTCTTCGCCCTAATAATATTGGTTGTGCTACACCTTCTTCATATACAATTTGTGCGGCCTTGAGTACATCTAACTGATCAGCCTCTGCAAAAACAATTCGTTTTGGATTGGTTCTTGCCCTACCTAATAGCATTCTGACTAATTTGTTATCTGACCCTAATCGCTCTAATAAGGAATTCTTATATCTATCCCAATCTTCAATTGGTTCCTTGGCCACACCACTATCCATAGCGGCTTTTGCCACAGCTGGAGGGACTTCAGCTATTAACCTTGGGTCAAATGGTTTTGGTATTATATAATCTTTTCCAAAAGTTAATCGCGTTTCATTATATGCAAGATTCACTTGTTCTGGTACTGGTTCTTTAGCTAATCTAGACAAGGCTAATACCGCTGCTTTTTTCATAGCCTCATTAATCTTAGTTGCTCTTACATCTAAAGCACCTCTAAATATAAATGGAAAACCAAGCACGTTATTAACTTGATTAGGATGGTCACTTCGACCAGTAGCCATAATAATATCTTCTCGAGTCCCTATTGCTGTATTGTAATTGATTTCTGGGTTTGGATTGGCCATTGCAAAAACTATAGGATCTTTTGCCATTGTTTTTAGCATCTGTGGAGAAACAATATCTGCCATTGATAAGCCAATAAATACATCAGCATCTTTCATTGCCTCATCAAGAGAATCAATTTTTCTGTCTGTTGCAAATTCTGCTTTCTGAGATGTTAAATTAGGTCTGTCATCTCTAATCACACCTTTACTATCGAGCATTACAATATTTGCCCTTTTTGCTCCGAAAGCCCTATAAAGCCTCGTACATGAAATAGCAGCTGCTCCTGCACCACTTACAACTATTTTTACATCTTCAATTTTTTTCTTTGCCAGTTCCAGTGCATTTAATAATGCAGCAGCAGATATGATCGCAGTTCCATGCTGATCATCATGCATAACAGGAATATCGAGCTCTTCTTTAAGACGACGTTCAATTTCAAAAGCTTCTGGAGCCTTAATATCTTCAAGATTAATTCCGCCAAACGTAGGTGCAATATTCTTTACGGTTTCAATGAACTCATCAACATTCTCAGTACCTACTTCAATATCAAAAACATCTATATCTGCAAATATTTTGAAGAGTAGACCTTTACCTTCCATAACAGGTTTAGATGCTTCAGGGCCAATATTTCCTAGACCTAAAACTGCTGTTCCATTTGAAATAACAGCCACCAAATTTCCTTTGGCAGTGTATTTATATACATTTTCAACATCTTTATCAATCTCTAAACATGGCTCTGCAACACCTGGCGAATATGCTAGAGACAAGTCTCTCTGTGAGGCATATTTTTTAGTAGGAATTACTTTTATCTTACCTGGTGTAGGTTTAGCGTGGTAAACTAATGCTTCAATTCGCTTGCTCTGTTTGCTCATATCTCAAAAAGAATTAAGCACCAAAGATACACAATGAATTAGTTAAAAATTAATCTTTAAGGAATTGGATGTTTCGTTGTAATCCAGAATATTTCGTGCGTTTTACAGCTGATTTTTTGAAAACCTTTTTAAAAGTATCTTCTGTGATCTCGACCCAATCTTTTTTTGTCATTAACAAGAGATCAGGGTGTGGATTAAATAATGGTTCAGTATGTGGTTTTGAAAATCTATTCCAAGGGCAAACATCCTGACACACATCACAGCCAAACATCCAATCATCAAATTTTCCTTTAAACTCTGATGGTATATTTTCCTTTAGTTCAATAGTAAAATAAGAGATACATTTACTACCATCTACCACATAAGGCTCTTTTATCGCTTCAGTAGGGCAAGCATCTATACAAGCAGTACATGTACCACAATGATCTGTAACTGGTGTATCATAATCTAATTCTATATCCACAATCAATTCAGCAATAAAATAGTACGAACCGATTTGTTGGGTCAAAAGGTTAGAATGTTTGCCTATCCAACCCAAACCAGATTTCGCAGCCCAAGCTTTATCTAATACTGGTGCTGAGTCTACAAATGCACGTCCGTGTACTTCACCAATTTCGTCTTGAATATAATATAAAAGCGACTTCAATTTGTTTTTAATTACAAAATGATAGTCTGTACCATAAGCATATTTTGAAATCTTATAAGATTCCTTATTCTGTAATTCTGAAGGGCAGTAATTTAATAGTAAAGACACCACACTCTTCGAGCCATCTACTAATAATGTTGGATCTAATCGCTTATCGAAATGGTTCTCCATATAACGCATTTCACCATGCATATTTTTGTTTAGCCAAGCTTCGAGTCTTGGTGCTTCATCTTCTAAGAATTCTGCTTTACTAATACCACAAGATAAAAAACCGAGGCGTTTGGCTTCGGTTTTAATTAATTCTGAATATTTGAATTTGTTATTATTCACTTTTATAGATTCTGATTTTATTTCAGAATAAATCAGACCTAAAACAATCCTCCTTGAGAAGGTCCTTTGATTTTACCTAAATGTTTATAAGCTTGTTCAGTAACTTCTCTACCTCTTGGTGTCCTCATTATAAATCCTTGTTGAATTAAAAAAGGCTCATAAACTTCTTCAATGGTTTCAGAACTTTCACTAACTGCCGTCGCTAAAGTAGTAATACCCACTGGACCTCCTTTAAACTTATCGATTATGGTGGTTAGGATTTTATTGTCCATTTCATCTAGACCATGTGCATCAACATTCAAAGCTTGTAAAGCAAATTTGGCAATTTTGATATCTATATTTCCGTTGCCTTTAATTTGTGCAAAATCTCTAACACGTCTTAATAACGCATTAGCAATACGTGGGGTTCCTCTACTTCTACCTGCTATTTCAATTGCCGCTTCCATAGAAATTGGAACATTTAAAATTGAAGCACTTCGTTGAACAATTGTAGTTAAAAGTTCTGTTTTATAATATTGAAGTCTACTACTAATTCCAAAACGCGCACGCATTGGTGCCGTCAATAATCCTGAGCGTGTTGTTGCCCCTACGAGAGTAAATGGATTTAAATTTATTTGAACAGTTCTGGCATTAGGACCAGACTCAATCATAATATCTATCTTATAGTCTTCCATTGCTGAGTATAAATACTCTTCTACAATAGGACTCAAACGATGGATTTCGTCAATGAATAAAACATCGCGATCTTCTAAATTTGTAAGTAAGCCTGCTAGGTCTCCCGGCTTGTCTAAAACAGGACCAGATGTAACCTTGATACCAACATCCAATTCATTAGCCAAAATATACGCTAATGTTGTTTTACCTAATCCTGGAGGACCATGAAATAAAGTATGGTCTAAAGCTTCTTCTCTTAAGTTTGCGGCTTGCACAAATACCAACAAGTTTTCCAATACCTGATCTTGACCTGTAAAATCATCAAAAGTTAAAGGCCGCAATTTTTTTTCTACGTCAAGTTCCTCTGGACTAAAACCTTCGTTTGTTGGATCTAAATTATCATTCATACTAAACAAATATAACGAAAAAGCCTTTCTGATTTAGAAAGGCTTTTTAATATTATAATAAGAATTACTCTAATGATGGAGTTCTTCTTCTCCTTCTTTCATCGGAACATTTTGCGGTACAAAATCTTCATCATGTCCTGGCTTACTGTAGTCATAAGACCAACGGTATACATGTGGTATTTTTCCTGGCCAGTTACCATGCATATGTTTAACTGGTGCAGTCCATTCTAATGTATTAGATTTCCATGGGTTCTGCTCAGCTTTCTTACCATAAAAGATACTACTAATGAAATTATATAAAAACACTAATTGTACAACACCAGCAACAAGGGCAAACATTGTTATAACAAGCTGTGCGTTCGTCGTATCATCAAATAATGGGAAATTTGAATTTGTATAATAACGTCTAGGTAAACCTGCCATTCCTATAAAATGCATTGGGAAAAACACACCATAGGCACAGATTGCAGTAACCCAGAAATGTAGATAGCCTAAATTTTTATTCATCATTCGTCCAAACATTTTAGGGAACCAATGATAGATACCAGCAAATACACCATATAATGCTGAAATACCCATAACTAAATGAAAGTGTGCAACAACAAAATATGTGTCATGAACATTTATATCTAAGGCACTATCTCCTAAAATAATACCTGTTAGACCACCTGTAATGAAGGTTGACACAAGTCCAATTGAGAACAGCATTGCTGGATTCATTTGGAGATTACCCTTCCAGAGTGTCGTTATATAATTAAATGCTTTAACTGCAGATGGGATTGCAATAAGTAAAGTTGTAAACGTAAATACTGACCCTAAGAAAGGATTCATACCAGATATAAACATATGGTGACCCCAAACAATAGTCGATAAAAATGCAATTGCTAAAATAGATGCGACCATTGCACGATAACCAAAGATTGGTTTACGTGAGTTAGTTGCAATAATTTCAGAAGTTATACCTAAAGCTGGCAATAATACAATGTATACCTCAGGGTGACCTAAGAACCAAAATAGATGTTCAAATAATACTGGCGATCCACCTTGGTAGTGTAAAACTTCTCCTTGAATAAATATATCAGATAAGAAGAATGATGTCCCAAAGCTTCTGTCCATTATTAAAAGTAATGCAGCCGATAATAATACTGGGAATGAAATAACACCAATAACTGCTGTAACAAAAAATGCCCAGATAGTTAATGGTAATCTAGTCATTGACATTCCTTTTGTACGTAAGTTAATTACAGTAACAATGTAATTCAATGATCCTAATAAAGATGATGCAATAAAAATTGCCATTGAGACTAACCACAAGGTCATACCCATACCAGAACCTCCTTGAGCCAAAGGTAAAGCTGACAATGGTGGATAAATAGTCCATCCTGCCGCTGCTGGACCTGCTTCAACAAAAAAGGACAATATCATAATTACACATGACACAAAGAATAACCAGTACGAAATCATATTAAGGAATCCTGAAGCCATATCCCGTGCACCAATTTGCAATGGAATTAGAAGGTTACTAAACGTACCACTAAGTCCTGCAGTTAGTACAAAGAATACCATAATTGTACCATGAATAGTCACTAATGCAAGATAAATATCCGCATCCATAACACCTCCTGGTGCCCATTTTCCTAGTAATGATTCAAATATTACGTTAGGCTGTTCTGGCCATGCAATTTGCATACGTATCATCAAAGACATTAAAATCCCAATAATACCCATTATGATTACACCAGTTATTAGATACTGCTTGGCAATCATTTTATGATCCTGACTAAATATATATTTAGTCACAAATGTTTCTTTGTGATGATGTACGTCGTGGTCGTCGTGAGTGTGTGTATCTACTGTTGCTGACATAATCTTCTATTCTTTTTCTTTATAATTTTTTCTACTAATTTAATAATGAATTTTCAAAAGTCTTCTGCTCTTTTATCCAAGCATCAAATTCTTCTTGTGTCTCCACAACAATCTTCATTTGCATATTGTAATGTGATTTACCACAAATTTTATTACATAATAAAAGATAATCAAATTCGTAAAGTAAATCTTGACCTGCCTCCTCGATTTCAGCCTGTCTCTCAATTCTTAATTCATTTATGTTTTTTATCTTATCCTGTATGTCTGGATTTTGACGCATCTCTGCAGTAGTAACATTTGGAGTAAACGCAAACTGAGTAACCATTCCTGGTACACAATTCATTTGTGCTCTAAAGTGAGGCATATAGGCTGAGTGTAATACGTCTTGAGAACGCATTTTAAATAAAACTGGCTTTCCAACTGGAAGATGTAATTCTGTTACAATAACATCATCCTGGGCATTAGGGTCAGATTCATCAACGCCTAATATATTGGCATTATCAATATCTATTAACCTTACATTAGCCTTGCCTAGTACATTATCATCTCCACCATAACGTGCTTTCCAGTTAAACTGTTGCGCATATAATTCGACCACCATAGGATCTTTTTCTTCATCTATGGTCATGATATCATTCCAAGTGAATAAACCATAAATTATCAGTCCTGCTAAAACAATTACTGGAATACCTGTCCAAACAGCTTCCAACGTATTATTGTCAGCGTAGAATAATGCTTTCTTACCTTTTTCGCCTTTATATTTATACGCAAAATAGTGCAACAAAAATTGCGTTACAATCTGAACTATGAAAATAACAACCATAGATATAATCATAAGATTATCAATGCCAGGTCCATGCTCAGATGCAGAGTTAGAAACTAAAGGTAAGTCTCCAAGATACATAAAGCTCAATATTGTAATAGCATAGATGAACACTAAGAAGCCCATCATTAGATAGCCATTTATTCTATTGTCTTTATCATCTGCAATTTGTGTATTTGAATCTCCTATTTGAGCTAAATCGAAAATCTTTACCATCTGCCATAAGGCAACGGCTACAAAGAGTACAATTAATATTGTTAATAAAGCAGTCATTATCTTTTCTGTTCTTTTTTAATAATTAATAATGGAAATGTTCACTTTCTTTAATAAATGGATTTCCTTTTGCCAATAGTGGCGCTTTACCTAAAGCTGTAAAAACAATCAATAGAAATAAGCCACCAAATAAAAGTATTGAACTAATTTCAGGGATTCCTATAAACCATCTATCACCAACTGTCGCAGGCATGATCATATTAAATACATCAATATAGTGTCCACATAGAATTACGATACCAGCCATTATAACAAACCAATTAATTCGTTTGTAGTCACTATTCATTAATAATAATAGTGGGAATATAAAATTCATTGCTAACATACCGAAGAATGGCAATTTATAATCCTCAATACGTGTTACAAAATATGTGACCTCTTCCGGAATATTAGAATACCATATTAGCATAAATTGAGAGAACCATAAATAGGTCCAGAAGATACTAATACCAAACATGAACTTTGCTAAATCATGGATATGACTATCATTTACAAATTCTAATAATCCTTTTGATTTTAGGTAAATTGATACCATTGCAATTACTGTTATTCCACTTACAAACATACTTGCAAATACATACCAACCAAATAATGTACTGAACCAGTGCGGATCAACACTCATTATCCAATCCCATGACATCATAGATTCTGTATAAATATAGAATACTAAGAACGCAGCTGAAATACGGAAGTTCTTTTTGAAATTCTTGTTATCGTCAGCTTTATCTTGGGCTAAAGAAAATTTTCTAGAAAAATGTCTGTATAAGGCATAACCTGAAATAAAGATAACTCCTCTGATTATAAAGGATGTTAAATTCAGATAACTCGACTTTCCTTGTATCAATTTATCATGTTCTACAACATCAGGATCCATCCAAACAAACAAATTATAGTGACCTAAAGTACCTGAAGCTACTGCGATTAATAATACAATAACCGCTCCTGGTAAAACATAGGCTGTAATACCTTCCATCACCCTAAATAATACTGGTGACCAACCTGCTTGAGCTGCGTATTGAATAGCATAAAATGCAAGAACACCCAGTGCAATCATAAAGAAAAAGAAAGCTGCTACGTAAAGTGCTGCCCAAGGCCTATTGTGTATTTGATGAAGTACATGTTCCTCATGGCTCATCTCGTGTCCACCACCATGAGCTTCCTCTCCATGTCCTTCTTCTACATGCGATGCTGACTCTACATGAGTATCAGTATGAGCTTCGTCAGCATGTGAACTGGACTCATCATGTGATGTAACTGCATGAGAATCTTCCGTACCATGATCTCCATGATGTGCCTCATTTGCTAGAAACTCCGAAATATTATCTTCATTTACTTTATGAGAATCCATGAAGCCGTAACCAACGCCTAACAGTCCTAAAACTATTAAAACGATAGCGCTCATTTTTAATCGATTTGAAATTTTATATTCCATTTATATAACCTTTATCTAAATCTTATTTTTCTAAATCTGCCTTAAGTTTCTCAACATATGCTGTTACTTGCCATCTTTCTTCTTCATTCAATTGATTGGCATAAGATCCCATAGTATTTTTACCATAATAAATAACGTGGTATATACTACCAGTAGTAATAGCCCTTCCGGCATCATCATAACTAGGTACACCTAAAATCTTTTCACGTTGCATCAGTTTTCCTTGACCGTTGCCTTTAGTCCCATGACATATACCACAATACACATCATATAGTTCTTTACCTCTTGTAAAATCTAATTGGGTAGAATCTAATGGACTTGTTAAACTGGCCTTAGCAAATTCATAACCTTCATTAGTATCTTCAATTTCATAAGGCATAAAATCACCTCGTGGTATGGTTCCCTCAGCAGGCAATTGCGCTTCAACACCATTAGCAAATGCGTCAGATTCTTGATAAGCTTCATAACCAACTGGCTCATACATATTTGGCATGTATTGATAGTTGGGCCTAGAATTTTTTTGGCAAGATGTAAATCCAACCAACAAAACTGCGACTACGATATATTTTGTGGCTATCCTCATATTAATGTGCATCTTCTTCTTTATCAACTATATTTATTTCTACAGCACCAGTATCCTTTAATAATGTTGTTAACTCACTTTCATTATTTTGAACTGCGACCTCCATTAAGAAATGATCATCTGTAGTTCTTGGATCTGGATTTTCAGCTTTTTTAAACGGCCACATTCTACTTCTTAAATAAAACGTTATTACCATTAAATGGGCTGCAAAGAATACGGTAAGTTCAAACATAATTGGAACAAAAGCTGGCATATTCTCTAAATAACTAAAACTTGGTTTACCACCTATATCTTGTGGCCAGTCAGAAATCATAATGAAGTTCATCATTACAATCGCTACAATTAAACCTACACAGCCATACATAAACGATGTTATAGCAATGCGTGTTGGAGCTAATCCCATTGCCTTGTCTAGTCCATGGACCGGAAAAGGTGTGTATATTTCTTCAATGTGATGCTTTTCTGCCTTTACCTTTTTTACGGCTGACATTAATACATCATCATCTGTATAAATAGCATGAATTACTTTTGAAGCTTCCATAGACTATATTAGTTATTTAATAAATTTTTAGCTTGACCAGCCCAATCATCACGTTCTGCCCTTCCTGGGAAAGAACCAGTAATTGAATCTAACAAGTCATATTCTGATTTCGTCATCTTACTTACTTGTAAGAAGGTATAAATACCTATACTATTAAGCACTTCTTCCATCTTAGGACCAACACCACTAATTTTCTTCAAATCATCAGCTGTTTGGGTAGAAGAATCAAATGACCCTATAGCTCCTAATAAGTTATCTACCTTTTCAGAATTATCACTACTAGTATCATCAGATTTGGTTTCTACCACACTAGATACTATACTACTCGAGGTTGAAGTTCTTTCATCTGTGC
This sequence comes from Winogradskyella sp. A2, assembly GCF_046762865.1. Lineage (NCBI taxonomy): Bacteria > Pseudomonadati > Bacteroidota > Flavobacteriia > Flavobacteriales > Flavobacteriaceae > Winogradskyella > Winogradskyella sp. A2. The sequence goes on along the minus strand of NZ_JBKQXM010000002.1, from coordinate 592,200 downwards.
CAGTACCAACTAAACTCTCACCACTTTCTCTTAGACGTTTATAGCGTTCACCTGATGATTTCAATATTGTTTTTACCTCAGCTTGTGCAATAACAGGGAATGTTCTCGCGTACAATAAAAATAATACAAAGAAGAATCCAATAGTACCGATAAATATTCCTATATCTACAAATGTTGGAGAGAACATTGTCCAAGAAGATGGTAGGTAATCTCTGTGCAATGATGTTACAATAATTACGAAACGCTCAAACCACATACCAACGTTTACAACAATGGAGATAAAGAACGAAAACATTATACTTGTTCTCAATTTCTTAAACCACATAAACTGTGGTGAAAATACATTACAACTCATCATTAATAAATAGGCCCACCAGTAAGGTCCAGTAGCTCTGTTTAAAAACGCATATTGTTCATACTCTACACCAGAATACCAAGCTATAAATAACTCAGTTATATATGCAACGCCAACTATAGAACCTGTAATCATTATAACAATGTTCATCAATTCGATATGTTGTACCGTAATATAATCTTCAAGATTACACACTTTTCTCATGATGATAAGAAGTGTATTTACCATTGCAAATCCTGAGAAAATCGCACCTGCAACAAAGTAAGGTGGAAAAATCGTTGTATGCCAACCAGGAATTACTGATGTGGCGAAATCAAACGATACAATTGTATGTACAGAAAGTACTAATGGAGTTGCTAAACCAGCAAGGACCAATGATACTTCTTCAAAACGTTGCCAATCTTTTGCTCTACCAGACCAACCGAAACTAAGTAATGAATATATTTTCTTTTGAAATGGCCTTACCGCTCTATCTCTTATCATTGCAAAATCAGGCAATAATCCTGTCCACCAAAAAACTAATGAAACTGATAAATACGTAGAAATTGCAAATACGTCCCATAATAATGGTGAGTTAAAGTTTACCCATAACGAACCAAACTGGTTTGGGATAGGTAATACCCAATATGCTAACCATGGACGACCCATATGAATAATCGGGAATAAACCAGCCTGAATTACTGAGAAAATGGTCATAGCTTCTGCAGAACGGTTAATTGCCATTCTCCATTTTTGACGGAACAGTAATAATACTGCAGAAATCAATGTTCCCGCGTGACCAATACCTACCCACCAAACGAAGTTAGTGATATCCCAAGCCCAGTTAACAGTCTTATTAAGACCCCAAACTCCAATACCTGTGGAGATGGTATAAATAATACATCCTATTCCCCAAAGAAATGCGACCAAGGAGATGCTGAAAACAATCCACCATGCTTTGTTGGCTTTGCCTTCAACTGGACGTGCTACATCAACAGTAACATCGTGATACGATTTTTCTCCAGTTACTAAAGGTCTTCTAATAGGTGCTTCGTAATGAGACGCCATAATTATATAATTGATTCTTTAATTTAATTTATGCTTTAGCTGTATTTCTTACTTTAGTTTGATAAACCACATTTGGTTTTGTACCAACACTCTCTAGTAAGTGATACGCTCTATTATCTTCTTTTAATGCGGCTATTTTGCTGTCTTTATCATTTATATCACCAAACACCATAGCACCGTTTCCACAAGCTGCAGAACAAGCTGTTTGGAATTCACCATCCTCAACCTCACGTCCATCACGTTTAGCATCTAAAATAGTTTTCTGTGTTTTCTGGATACAGAACGAACATTTCTCCATAACTCCTCTTGAACGAACTGTAACATCTGGGTTTAATACCATACGCCCTAAATCGTCATTCATGAAGTAGTCGAACTCATCATTCTCATTATATAAAAACCAGTTGAAACGACGTACTTTATAAGGACAATTGTTAGCACAATATCTTGTCCCCACACAACGGTTATATGCCATATGATTTTGTCCTTGACGCCCATGAACTGTTGCAGCAACAGGACATACTGTTTCACATGGTGCGTGATTACAATGCTGACACATTACTGGCTGGAATGCAACTTGTGGATTCGCCGAACCACTTTCCATTTCTCTTAATGCCTTTTTTTGTCCAGTAAACCATCCTTCAGCACTTTCTTTCTTTTCATTATCACCGTCAAAGGTTTCTTCAGAAGAATAATAACGGTCAATACGCAACCAGTGCATATCACGACTTTTTCTTACTTCATCTTTTCCTACTACTGGTACGTTATTTTCGGCATGACATGCAATTACACATGCTCCACATCCTGTACACGCGTTTAAGTCAATAGATAAATTGAAGTGATGACCTATAGAGCGATCAAATTCATCCCATAAATCTACATCAGGAGATGTTACAGGAGTTTCAATATGATTTAAAGACACCTCCGGAACTTTGTTCCAAACGTTTTTATCCTTTGTATTAAATATTTCTAAAGTTGTTTCTTTAATAATGTCTCCACGACCCATTAAAGTATTATGCAACTGAACGCATGCAAACTCATGCATACCTGACGCTTTGCTAATACTTACTTCTTGTACTGAACTAAAGTTTTGATAAAGTGGATAAGCATTAACACCTGTTTGCATTTCTTCTTTTAATCCAGCTGATCTACCATATCCAAGGGATAATCCCACAGAACCTTTGGCTTGACCTGGTTGAATTATAACCGGTACGTTAGAAATTGATACTCCATTTACAGTAATATCTACATAGCTACCATTAAGACCTCCATTAGCTACATTTTCATTAACTAAGCCCATAGCATCAGCATCTGATTTAGATACTGTTAAGTAGTTATCCCAAGATGTTCTTGTGATTGGATCAGGAAATTCCTGTAACCAAGGATTATTTGCCTGCTGACCATCACCCATACCAACTTTAGTATATAATGACAGCTCCATTGCACTACCTTTAGCTGACGATGCTAAAGCCATAGCAGCATTTGTACTTGGTGATTCTAATATTTCATCAGAATCCGCCTCTGACGAATCATCGCTTGAAGCTTCAACAACAAAATAACCATCTTGTACTGCCTTATTAAAGGATTCACCACCTAAAATATCAGCTGTCCAAACTTCCTTAATGTAATCTCTATACGTTGAAGCATTTCCATTCCATGCTAATAACACTTCCTGAAATTGCTTAGTATCAAATAAAGGACGTATTGTAGGTTGCATCATTGAATAATGACCAGATTTAAACTCTACATCTCCCCAAGATTCCAAGAAATGTGGTGTAGCAGCAATATATTGACAATTGCTTGACGTTTCATCTTGCTTCATAGAAAACGCAATTGAAACATCTGTTTTTTCTATTCCCTCCGCAAAATCTGATGCATTTGGTAGAGTGTACATAGGATTAACACCATATGTAATTATTGCTCCTACCTTACCTGCTTTCATATCAGTAACTAATTGCATTACTGCTTCATCATTACCTTGTCTAGTCTTTATTGTTGTTTTTGGATCAAAAGTCTTACTGTTTAAGAATTCATTTAATTCTAGAACTACAGTCTGTGCATTTACATCTTGAATACCTGTAACAACAACGCCATTACTTCCGGAAGCACTTAACTCTTTAGCCGCTGCTTTAACAGCACTATCAATAGCCTCAGGTAAATTTGCCCCACCAGCCGAATTACCAGTTACGTAACTATATAATTTAGCTAATGCCAATCGTTGCTCGCTTGGTTTTAATGGCACTCTTTTATCAGCATTTGCTCCGGTAAGTGACATATTAGATTCAAACTGAATATGACGAGACATTTTCCCATGATCAGGAATACGCCCTTTAGCATAACTAGACTCAAATCCTCCACCTTGCCAATCTCCCAAGAAATCAGCACCAACAGAAACAATAGTTTTTGCTTTAGAGAAATCATAATTTGCCATTCCTCTAGAACCATATTTTGCTTGGTAAGCATCTAAGGTTGCTGATTCTGATACAGCATCATAAACTACATGACGTACATTACCAAATTTTTCAGAAAACTCTCCCACAAGTTTATGAGTAGAAGGACTAGCTAATGTTTGTGTTAAGAATACAATTTCTTTGCCATCTGCCAGATTATTAAGCTTCGAAGAAGTTTCAGATATGAATGTTCCCCAAGAAATTTCAGTATCACCTTTCATAGGTGCCTTAACTCTTAAACTATCATATAATCCTAAAATTGATGCATTAACTCTTGCATTTGCCATTCCATTGGTTGCTGCATCAGTATTATTCTCAATTTTAATTGGGCGACCTTCTCTTGTCTTTACCAAAATACTTCCAAAATCAAATCCGTTTGCTATTGAAGTAGCATAGTAATTTGCAACACCAGGTATAATTTCCGTTGGTTGAACTACATAAGGTATTGATTTAATTACAGGTCCTTCACATGCCGCTAACGATGCCGCTGCAGTACTAAACCCTACGTATTTTAAGAAATCACGACGCGATGTAGACGAAGACTCTAATGATTCTTTATCTCCTAAAAATTTGTCTGTTGGAATCTCTTCCACAAATTCATTTTGTTGTAGCGTCTCAACAATAGAGCTATTTTCGTTTAGCTCTTCAACACTTTTCCAGTATTTCTTGTTTGATGACATATAATTCTAAATTACTTCTTAATTTCTTTCTTTTAATAGTGACATTTACCACATTCTAAACCTCCCATTTGCGCTGCAGTTAATTGCTCAACACCATATTTCTTTGAAAGTTGCTCGTGTATCTTAGTGTAATATCCGTTATCCTTAACCTTCACATTTGTTTCTCTGTGACAATTAATACACCATCCCATTGTTAATGGTGAGTGTTGGTACATAATTTCCATTTCCTCAACAGGTCCATGACATGTTTGACACTCAATACCAGCTACTGAGACATGCTGTGAGTGATTGAAATAAGCGAAGTCAGGCAGGTTATGAATACGAATCCATTTAACAGGCTGTGTTTCGCCAGTGTAAGCTACACCATCCCATCCTACTGCTTCATATAATTTCTGAATTTCAGCATTGTAATCAACACCAAATTCTTTAATTCCTTCTTGCTGAGTCTCGGCCGCTACCTCACCAATCGCTTTATGACAATTCATGCAAATATTTAACGAAGGTATTCCTGAGTGCTTACTTACTCTTGCAGATGAATGACAATACTTACAATCGATACCATTATCTCCAGCATGTATTCTGTGTGAGTAATGAATTGGTTGCACAGGCTCGTAACCTTGATCTATACCAACTTGCATAAAGTAACCATAAACAAAATATCCACTTGCCAATAAGAAGAAGATAGCAGTTACTAATACCAAGAATTGATTTTGAATAAATGCTTGCCAAATTGGTGTACGTTTTTCTTCAATAACAGTATCTATACCTTTTGCTTCAGCAAAACGGTTTAATGTGCGTTTCACTAAAATAAGTGCTAGTGCCAATAAGGCAAATAAAACTGCTAATGCGCCTAAAATAAGATCGTTTGATATACCTGGCTCTTGTACCACTGATTCAGTTCCAGCATCAACTGCCACGGGAGCTGGAGGTGGGGCCGCTGTATAAGCTAAGATATCTGTAATATCTTGATCACTTAATTGTGGAAATGCATTCATCGCCACTTGATTCCACTCATTATAAATCTTGTTAGCATAAGCATCACCAGACTTAATTAAAGCCGAACTATTGCGTATCCATTGGTTGATCCATTCTCTGTCCAAACCCTCTTCTTCAATCAATCGTTGCTCAACATTTGCTAAGGCAGGACCGGTCATTGGTTTGTTCAATTTATGACAAGCAGCACAATTGGCATTAAATAAAGATTTTCCTTTAGCTGGATCCCCTTCTTGGGCGCTTAATGAAGTTGAAACCGTAAGTAATATTATTAAACCAAGATTAAGGATCTTTGAGGTTAAATTACGGTAGATAACGTATTTCATATTTTAAGTTGAATTATCTTCTAAACTTTGGTATGGTTTTTTCTATAAATATGATAAAAATCATGTTTTAAAAAACTCTCGCAAAAGTAAGATATAAAGTCGATTTTAGAAATCTTAGATAACTGTTAATACATAATTTATAACTATTCTAAATAAGATTTTAAAACCAAATTCGTTCAATATTATACCTTTGCAATTAAATAAATAATTATGAGATTAAAAATCAATACAATAAGCACATTCTTCATTTTAGTTTTTGTTTCATTTGTTACCAATGCACAACAAGGTGAAGTTACAATAGATCAAGATGAGGATATCAAAAAATTGTTAGAATATAAAAAGGATATTAAAACCAACATGACCTATAAAATCCAGGTCTTTCAAAGTGTAGATCCCGATAGAGCCCAAAAGGAAAAATCTAACTTTCTAAATTCATATGGAGATTGGCCTGTAGACATACACTGGAATACACCAAATTATAAGGTATGGGTTGGCAATTTCTCAACGAGATTAGAAGCCGATAGGGCTTTGGTTAAGATTAAAAAGAAATATATGAATGCCATTATTTTTCAGCCTAAATCTGAAAAATAAGAAATAAAAAAGGCAATCGAATCGATTGCCTTTTTTGTTAAATTTATTAAGTATTATTTAAGTTTCTTTTTAACCTCAACTTCTTGAAATGCTTCAATAATATCTCCTTCTTTGATATCATTATAGTTTTTCACTTGCATACCACAATCATACCCTTTGGATACTTCTTTGGCATCATCTTTAAATCGTTTTAATGAAGCTAATTCTCCAGTAAATACGACGACACCATCTCTTATTAAGCGAATGCCCGAGTTTCTATAGATTTTACCATTTGTAACCATACAACCAGCAATAGTTCCAATTTTAGAAATCTTGAATGTTTCTCTTATTTCTGCAGTACCAGTAACCTCTTCTTTAACTTCTGGAGACAACATACCTTCCATGGCATCTTTAAGATCATTGATTGCATCATAAATAATAGAATATGTTCTGATATCAATCTCTTCCTTATCTGCAATCATCCGAGCATTACCTACTGGTCTTACATTAAATCCTACAATAACGGCATCTGATGCAGAAGCTAAAAGAACATCACTTTCAGTTATTGCACCTACTCCTTTATGTATAATATTTACTTGAATTTCTTCAGTTGATAATTTTTGGAATGAATCAGTTAATGCTTCTACAGAACCATCAACATCACCTTTAAGAATGATATTTAGCTCCTGGAAATCTCCTAGTGCAATACGTCTACCAATCTCATCTAAGGTAATATGGCGTTGTGTTCTTACGGATTGTTCGCGCTGTAATTGTGTACGCTTAGTTGCTATTTGTTTCGCTTCTCGCTCATCTTCAAATACATTAAACTTATCACCCGCCTGTGGTGCGCCATCTAATCCTAAAATTGATACTGGTGTTGAAGGACCTGCTTCCTTTACTTCATTACCACGTTCATCATGCATTGCCTTTACCTTACCACTGTTTTTACCAGCTAAAACGTAATCACCAACTTTTAATGTACCAGCTTGCACAAGAATTGTAGATACATAACCTCTACCTTTATCCAAATAAGCCTCTACAACTGTACCATTGGCTGGCTTATTAGGGTTTGCTTGTAACTCTAACAATTCAGCTTCTAATAACACCTTTTCTAGAAGTTCTTTGATCCCTGTACCTACTTTTGCTGAGATATCATGAGATTGTATTTTACCTCCCCAATCTTCAACAAGTAAATTCATATTTGCTAATCCTTCTTTAACCTTTTCTGGATTAGCGTCTGGCTTATCAATTTTATTTATAGCAAAAACAATCGGAACACCTGCAGCCTGAGCGTGGGAGATGGCTTCTTTTGTTTGTGGCATAATGGCATCATCTGCAGCTACCACAATAATTGCTATATCTGTTACTTGAGCGCCACGAGCACGCATAGCAGTAAACGCTTCGTGACCTGGTGTATCTAAGAATGCAATTTTTTGACCATTTGCTAACTCAACTCCATAAGCTCCTATATGCTGTGTAATTCCACCTGACTCTCCTGCAATCACATTCTCTTCACGAATGTAATCTAGTAAAGAGGTCTTACCATGATCAACGTGACCCATTACTGTAACAATAGGTGCACGTGGTTCTAAATCTTCAGGATTATCTTGAATTTCTTCAATCGCCTCTTCTATATCAGCTGTTACAAACTCAACCTCGTAACCAAACTCCTCAGCAACAATAGATAGTGTTTCAGCATCAAGCCTTTGGTTCATAGTCACCATCATACCAAGTGACATACATGCCGAAATTACTTCAGTAACGCCAACATCCATCATTGTTGCCACCTCACTTACGGTTACAAATTCAGTAACCTTAAGAATTTTACTTTCTGCAGCTTCTGCTTGTAATTCTTTTTCTGATTGTTCTCTATGTTGTTCCCTTTTCTCTCTTCTATATTTTGCACCTTTTCCTTTATTAGATTTTCCTTGAAGTTTTTCTAAGGTTTCTCTAATTTGTTTTTGTACATCTTCTTCACTAGGTTCTTCTTTAACCACTTTTGGCCTAGAACTTCCTCTTCCTTTCTGCCCACGTCTATTATCAAAGTTCGGTTTTCCACCATCTGCACCACCTTTGCTGATTCTACGTCTTTTACGCTTACTACTACTTTCTTTAGGTGCTGGTTTCTTTTCTTCTTTTTTCTTTTTAGGCTTATTAAATTGAGATAAATCAATTTTTTTTCCTGTAGAGGTAGGGCCAGATAATTTTTTATATTGTGTCTTTAATTTTTCTTCTGTCTGCTCTTCTGTAACCTTTTCTGCTTCCTCTTTCTTTACAGGTTTCTTTTCTTCAGTTTTTTCTGCTTTGACAGTTTTAGTTTTAGCAGGCTCTTCTTTCTTCTTAGGTTTTTCAGCAACAGGTTTTGCTTCAACTTTAGGTTTTTCTGATTCCTTTTTATCAGCTGGTTTATCTAGATCTATTTTACCAACTTTTTTAGGACCGCTTAAATCTACTTTAGCCTTAACCACAGGTTCTTTTACAGTCTCTTCATGCTTCTGCTTCTCTTCAATCTCACGTTCACGTTGTTCACGAAGTTTTTCCTTTTCCTTAAGTTTTGCTTCACTTACTTCTTGGGCTTTTTCGCGTTTAGTTGCATCCGTCTGGAATTCATCTGACAGCGTATCATAAACCTCTTGTGAAATTTTTGTATTAGGGCTTTTCTCTATCTCAATACCCTTAGATTCTAAATAATCAACAGCACGATCTAGCGAGATGTTTAATTCCCTTAATACTTTATTTATTCTTATTTGAGCCATAAATTGCCTGTAATATAACTTAAAATTGTTTTATAGCAATTCAACTAAAAAATGTTAGGGTTGAATTGGCATTAATCTTCAAATTCTTCTTTAAGAATTTTGATTACCTCTATAATAGTTTCTTCTTCTAAATCTGTTCGTTTAACTAAATCTTCAACATCTTGTTCTAAAATACTTTTTGCAGTATCTAATCCAGCTTTGCTAAACTCATCAATTATCCATCCATCTATCTCATCGCTAAACTCAGAAAGCTCAACATCTTCTTCTGCACCTTCTCTAAATACATCAATCTCGTACCCTGTCAATTGACCGGCTAATCTAATGTTATGACCACCTCTACCAATTGCTTTAGAAACCTCTTCTGGTTTAAGAAGAACTTCTGCTCGCATAGTTTCTTCATCTAGCTTCAATGACGTCACTCTTGCTGGGCTCAATGCTCTTGTAACAAACAACTGAATATTATTTGTATAATTAATAACATCGATATTTTCATTCCCTAATTCTCGTACAATACCATGGATTCTAGATCCTTTCATACCAACACATGCTCCAACTGGATCAATTCTGTCATCATAAGAATCAACAGCTACTTTGGCTTTTTCGCCTGGTATACGAACTACTTTTTTCACTGTAATTAAACCATCGAAAACCTCAGGAATTTCTTGCTCAAATAATTTTTCCAAGAAAACAGGAGATGTTCTAGACATTATTATTGCCGGTTTGCTTCCTTTTAACTCCACACTTTCAATAATCCCTCTTACATTCTCTCCCTTTCTGAAAAAGTCAGAAGGTATTTGCCTATCCTTTGGTAGTATAATTTCATTACCATCATCATCTAATAAAATAATTGCTCTGTGACGGATATGATGAACTTCAGCAGTGTAAATTTCACCTTCTAGCTCCTTAAATTGCTTATAGATATTTGTATTGTCGTGTTCGTGAATCTTAGATATTAAGTTTTGTCTTAATGCCAAAATTGAGCGTCTACCCAAATCCACAAGTTTCACTTCTTCTGCAACATCTTCACCAACTTCAAAATCTGGTTCTATTTTCTGAGCCTCAGACAAAGCAATCTCTTGATTTGGTTCTTCTACGTCACCATCTGCAACTACTATTCGGTTTCTCCAGATTTCTAAATCGCCTTTATCAGGATTAATAATTATATCAAAGTTGTCATCATCACCATACTTTTTCTTTAAAGCATTACGTAAGACATCTTCTAGAATCGCCATAAGCGTCACTCTATCAATTAACTTATCATCCTTAAATTCTGAAAATGATTCTATTAACGCTACATTTTCCATAATTGAACTGATTAAAATTTTATTTTAACTTTTGCTTCTTTAATATTATCAAAAGCAATATTTGCTTCTTTTGTTACTGTTACTTTCCCTTTACCTACTGGCTTAGGTTCTCTTGTTTTCCATTTTAGTAAAACACTTTGATTATCCACTTTGGTCAATTCTCCAATAACTTCATCACCATCTAATGTTCTTACCTCTAAATTTCTACCAACATGCTTTTTATATTGTCGTGGCAGTACTAATAGTGAAGTTGCACCAGCAGATGTTACTTCTAATGAAAAATCTTGTTCTTCTCTGTCTAAGTTATGCTCAATTGCTCTGCTAACAAAAATGCAATCTTCTACAAGAACACCATTGTCGCCATCTAGAACAACTCTAATTGTGTTATCAGATAGTATTTCAAAATCAATTAGAAATAAATCTTTGCGCTCATTAAGTGCATTATCTAATAAATTTCTTACAGTTTCCTTAAACATTTCTTGATATAAAAAGAGAGGACTTTTCGTCCTCTCGCTTATTCATTTCTTTAACAACAGTGCAAATATACAATATTTATGGATTTTTCAAAGGTTATGTAAGTGGAATTATTTTCTTAAATTTATGAGGCTAACATAAATAAAGAACAATGAATAGAATACTAGTCCCAACAGATTTTTCTGAACAAGCCGACAATGCATTAAAGGTTGCTGCCATGCTCGCTAAATCTCATGATGCCGAAATTTACTTACTTCACATGATGGAGATACCAATGCAGCAATTAGACCCTATAAACGCTCAAAGTGATGTTCCTGAGGTTTTATTTTTCATGAAATTGGCACATAAAAAATTTAATGACCTATTGTCAAGTGATTTTTTAGAGGGGATAACAGTTCATGAAACGGTGAAAGCTGATTTAACATTCAATGAAATAAAAGAGGCCTGTAAAGAATTTAATATTGACATAATTATTATGGGCTCTCATGGTGCTACAGGAATCAAAGAAATGTTTGTTGGTTCTAATGCTGAAAAAGTGGTAAGAACATCTGAAGTACCAGTCCTTGTTATTAAAAATGAACACAAATCCTTTAAAATATCTGATTTTGTATTCGCTTCAGATTTTAAAAATGATAATAAAGAAACTTACCTGCAAGCTATAACTTTTGCTGAATCTATTAGTGCTAAAATACATTTGTTACTGGTTAATACAGCAAGTAATTTTTTAACAACAATAGAAGCGAATAACAGAATTAACGATTTTATTTCTGGGCAGACCTTTAAGAATTATACTTTAAATGTTTACAATGATGTAAGTGTAGAACAGGGTATATTGAATTTCTCTCGAGAAATTAATGCAGATTTAATTGGCATAAGTACCCATGGTAGGCAAGGTATCGCACATTTCTTTAATGGTAGTATAAGTGAAGACTTAGTAAATCATGCCAAAAGACCAGTGATTACTTTTAAGATATAAAACAAACATGTTGATAAAACAAAAAATCCTAATCTAGTCGATTAGGATTTTTTGTTGGCCTACTAGGGCTCGAACCTTAAGACCTCAACAAATCGTAACGCATCCCTAAAAGCCTTATATTTAAAGGGTTTATTGTTTTATCAATTTTTATAACACCTCAAATTAATTTGATAAACCTCAATTAATAGCATATTTTTACTACGTTATTTACTACGTAATTAATATGAAGCAACCCAAACATCATTTCTTTTTAGAGTCAAGAGCAAATAAATCTGGTAAGCGATTAATCTATTTAAATTTTAATTACGGATTCAAAGAGTACGACTTAGTTAATAAGAAAGATGATTATTTGACCCTTAAGATATCAACGCAATGGTCAATAGAAAAAGAATACTGGTTGGATAAACCAGAGTATCGAGCAAATAAATCTTATGTAGGTAAATATGGTAAAGACCTTAATAACTTCCTTGATAAAATTGAAAGAATCGTCTATAATCAGCTTTCGATTTTCAGAAACGAGCATGATGAAAATCCACACCCTAATATTCTGAAGCGATTGGTTTTTGAAAAACTGGGACGGATGGACAAACCTTCCTCTGACTACCTAATAACTGAATACATTGAGAACACCATAGCGAAAAGAAGTAAACTCCCTCCAAACTCAAAAAAATATTGGTCACAGAGAACTATTGTCCAGTATAGTAACTTGAAGGCGCATTTAAAACGATATGAGAAAAGCACAAACACACCACTTACTTTTTCAAACCTTAGTGAGATTCAATACTGGGATATTTTCGACAATATCAATAAGCACCATAAAGAAACACAAGGAAGTTTTCTAAAACACAATACCATAGCAAAAATCTGTAAACATTTAAGAACAATTTTAAGAGATGCATCAGGCAATGATATTGAAATTGGTTTCAAATGGGATAAAGGTGAATACAAAATCAATGAAGTAACTACCAAGAACAATACTGGTCTTGATGAAGAACAACTTCTTGAGATATTCCATACTGACACAAGACATTCCAGAGAATTCGACAACGCTCGTAATTATATTTTATTCTCTTCTCTTACAGCCTTGCGCCTAGGTGACATGGAACAACTTTATAATTGTAAGGTTGAAACATTTGAAGTTAATAACGAAAGGTTTGAAGGATTTAAAACTAAAATCAGAAAAGCACAAGACAATTCGACTGAGTTGTACGCAGTAATACCCCTGTCTAAACCACTACTAAAACTGATAGAAGAAAACAATGGTGAATTTCCCAAATTCCCTAGTAGACCTGTCATCAGAAGGCAGTTGAAGAAGTTTTTAAAATCTTTAGAATTTAATAATCTAGTTGAATATAAAGAACGGTATTATTCACAAACGGATTACGAAATTGAGACCCACCATCAATGGGAAGTCTTCACCGCACACTCATGCAGATACACCTTTATTACCAATATGAGCAAACTAGGAGTTCCAGAGAATGTAGTGAAAAACATAACACATCCAACTGTTAAAGCTCGAAGTATCTTAGCTGGTTATAATCTATCAACGCTAGAAGACAACGCATATACATTAATGACCCATCTTAAGAATAAAAGGTCAAAAATTTATGACTTTTAAAAAACATGATCGTGCGATGCACGACCATGTTTTTAATTCTTTAACCACTTAATGAAGTTAATTACGACTAATACCAGCACATTTAAGATTGAGAATATTAATGAAAAAATTAAACCAATAACACTCATAGAACCAGTAAAAGTAGCTTTGGGTCTGGTCGCACTTTTGAAAGCTCTTACCCAGTGTTCAGCTTCGAGGTCATACCTTGTTCTGGTCGTAACACTATTATCATTTGGTCTCCATAAAAACTCCTGTCTTTCTCTTTGTGAAGGCATTGTAGAATGATTTATAAGTTTAAGCAGCAGATAACACCAGCGTTCTTACCTTTTGCACAGTACCACTGCTCTTACCTGTAAGTTTCATGATATTCCGTACCGATTGATTCTGTTTTACATACTTTACAATATCTGAGTGGTCGGACAATAGTTGTTTTTTGGTCTTAATGGTACCTTTGGTTCTACCAAGTTTACCACCTTCTCTAATATATTTAGCCCTACCACTATCCAGCCTTGATTTAATCAATCTTAACTCCGCTTGTGCAAATGTGGATGCAATGCTTAGCATGGTCTGGACCATGCCGTTGATTTCGCCATTATCAAGAAGCGTATGGAGCTTGTAATTATCGATTATGATATTAATGCGGTGCTTATTACAATCCTCCAAAAAAAGAGCGAACGAACTAATTTTACGACTAATCCTAGAAGTCTCTGAAGCAATTATATGCTTAATCCCATGTTCAATAGCATAGTCTAATATTTCACGGTTCACTTCGTCATTTTTGGTGCCAGATTTGTAATAACTAAACTCCTTCTCTATTTGGTAGATACCACCATAGTTTGAGTATAATTCTTCACTCTGGCGATTTATGTCTTGCTTACTTTCGTTGGTAGAACATCTGCTAATAATAATTGCTTTTTCCATAATACAAATATAGTTTTTTTCTATATTATTTCAAATTTTGATTGATTTTTTCTATTATTATAATTTTTATACATTTGATATAATAAATTCTAATAAAATGGAAAAACGAGAGTTTGACTATTGTATAGTAAACAATGATGAGAATAGATTATTGATTGAATATTACGATAATAAGGGTAGTCAATCAATTCAAAGAAATGATATAGGAGAAATAAGTAGCTTTTACAATGTTTACTTGAAAAGACAACCACTCCAATATGGTCTGAGAGCCTTAGGATTAGGGTTTGCAATAATTATAATTGGTTTAATAATTGCAGCTGCAGTCGGTGGCTTTGGTATTTTTATTACATGGATAGGTATTATATTGGCCATCGTAACTATTCTTAGTTTGCTAATTGAAGCCTACGTTGACCCCTTATTAGGTACAAATTACGGATTGAAAATGTGCAATTCGATTTTCGGTATAGAAAGTTATAAAATGACCGTTAAACACGAAAATGGAAATGAGGCCATTCATCTATATGTTTCTCCCGATGAAAAGGAAGAATTTCTTAAGTATATCAATTCTCTAAAAAAAGAATCTGTAATGAATAAATTGGCAGATAAAAATAATGAATCAAATAGAGATGGTAATGACATGGAAGATATAGAAAAGCTTGCTGAATTACACAAAAAAGGAATTATAACGGACAAAGAATTTGCAGCAAAGAAGAAGCAAATTTTAGGTATCTAAAGTGTCATAATAAATCAAAGAATTAAATCACTACATCAAAGTGTATCAATTATGACAAAACATAAATTTAAAATGATACAGTTTTAGTTTTGATACAGTTTTGTCAATTATTGGACAGGCATTTTCAAAATATACCCTGATTTAAATGGCATTCAAAATTTAAAATGCTCTAACAGCTCTAACTCTTTGATAATCCCCTTTAGAACTAGAATAACTCTGAACTCCATTATTATAGTATACTATCTGCCCATGAAATTTGTCAGACTCGTTTGAGGTCCAATATGCAATATTTGTATAGGTATATATACCCAAATTTTTAGCTTCAACTAAGGCCGAGCCGCCATTTGCGATACAGGCTCGATTAATTATCTCTCTTTGTTTGAAAATTAAAACAAGTTCCTCAAAATTAGGCAAAAACCAATCGTTATAACCCCCTCCTCTGTATGAATTTGCAAGACCTGCGGCAATTCGTCTTGACTTACCAAAGTTAGTTAGGATTGTTTTTGTATTATTCATACCTCCACCAATATTTGAACTGTAAGAACCAATGCGCTTACTTTTACTGTTTAAAGTAGTGCCATATGGTGCCCATGAGACTTTATGACTACTGGTGTTATCAGTAATTGCACATACCAAGCCATGGGAGTTGTCATTTGGGTCCAACCAAAATACTATACCACCTTCGTGAAAGTCTCCAATTTTTGGATTCTTAACTGTTGCCCTTGTTGAAAAACCTCTAATAGTTTCAAAGGATGAATTATCATTTTCAATCTCAAAGTCTATTCTTCCCATTCCACTATACATGCCTGAATCAAATAAAAGTTCTACGGAATGAGTACGAGATGTATTATTTTCTTTTTTATATTTTCTTGTTATCCTAATAGATTCAACCGATTCGTAACTATTTCTGTAATTAATAATATCTATATTTTGGTTATCTCTATTCGGATTGAATTTTTCTAAGAGAGTAAATGAAATGGGAGAACTCTGAACATATTCATTGACGTAAAGTACTTCATTTTCTGTTATATAAATATCCCAAGCACCTTTCGTAATTCCAAAGCCATGAAACTTGACAATAGAAGGGTCCTCTTTTATTTTTTGATACAACTCTTTTGCTTCGGTAGATAAAACTTTCTTTGGTTTTTTTGACTCCTTTCTTAAATGTTCCCTTGTTTGAGAACCAAACATCCATCCCTTTTGACCATTATGTTCAATTTTATACCAGTAACTAGCGTCACCTCTAATTGTTTCAAAGCAACAGCTGTCCAGTACTTTTACTTTTGGATTATCATTAATTTTCATAATAACATCCCCTGAACGAGCTTTATTTCGTACCCAGATATCAATACCGTTAACCTGAAGAAATTTTGGATTGGATTCCTTCTCTTCAGTTTTGGTCACGACTATTGAATTTGTGTTATTTTCTTTTTCGGAATTTGAATTATTTGGCATTAGCCACCAACCTAATGGAATTAACAGTAATAAAAATAGATAAGCCCATTTTGGAATTGAAATTCCTTTATGCTTGCAATTAACACATATACCTTTATTTTCTCTGTTAATATAATCTGATATTTCTTCACCACACTTAATACATTTCTTATTGCTATCATAAGTATTTTCTTTGGTCGTATTTTGTTCTGGTGCTTTCACAGTATTATTTGCTTTTCATAGTTAAATATAGTTAAAAAAAGCAAATGATCCAGCAAAGCTGGACCATTTGCTTGTCACTATTTGCTATCTAAAAAATCAACCTCATCAATTTCTTTCATTAGTCTATCGGTCTCAGTTAACGCTACAATCATTTTCTGATAGTGTAGTATATCTTCAAAGTTCAGTTCACGCCCTCTGCGGTCTTTGAGCCATTTCTGGGCTGGTTGATAGCCACCAATATAAAACTCCCACGCTACCAGTGGTACACTATCAAAATATTGCTGGTCATTAATCCAGACTCGACCTTTAGCTGAGGTTTTTGCTTCGTAACCAATATTTGACTTTGTCAACTTACGAGTTACTATGTTGTCTCCATCAATAGGGTATTGCGTGATATAGTTTTCCACCACGGGATGCTCTAGAAGATGAACTTGGCGCAATTCACCACCGAGCTTAACTAGTTTCCAAAATTCCACGTGATCCGCTGGAAGCGGAACACGTGGAAAATCTATTTTTAGAAACTCTTTGTATGTTTCTCTATAGTTTGGAGAATGTAATATTGCATATATGTAGTCAAGTATGTCTATCGGACTAAAAGTGTGAGAAGTATTCTGCTTTTCGTTTGTAAATTCAAGCCCTAATGATTCTTCAATATCTGTAACTGTCTTTTGCTCAAAATTTGGATTTCTAGGACCTGTTTCTGGATAAATATATAATGGACTAATAAAATAATTACCACACACCAAAGAACCTTTTTCAGTCATTTTATCAGTTAACAAAACAACATACTTTTCGGATTCGTAATTCAATCTTAAATGAATCAATCCAAGGTTTTCCTTATCAATAAAATTTGGTGTTATTTCATTTCTAGGGTAAGCCAAAAAACCTTTCGTATTTCCAGTATAAAATGTATATCTAAAATCAAAGGGCCTGTAATGGATATTTAATAATTCAGGTCTATTTCTCTCCAAATCTTTTTTAGCTAGAGCCAATTTCCAATCACGACCATCCTTCCTTTCTTTATTGTCTATTCTAAACTGTTCCGTTTCCTTTGATTTGAGTTCATCTGTTATAGAAAATAGTTCCTTTTCATTATAGTGAATTGTCAAACTATCTCTTTCTGTTTTAATTCCACTTGAACCGTGAACAAATAAATCATTAGTCGAAAAACCTTCATTGTACTTTTCCCTAACTTCATAATTCTTTGGTATGAAGAAATAATTAGGCTCATTATTTTCTAACTTATTCCATTTAATTGTTTTGACGCTATTTTCGGATAAGATTTTATATTTATAATCACGCAATCCATATACATCAGCGTGGTAAATTTCACATCCGTCTGTGGTATTGTCATTCTTCAGCATTATATTTATTGAGACACCTTGTTGGATATCAAAAACATTTTGGTCTCTACCACCATCAGGTACTATTTCATGTTTTTTACTGCTACCATGTAGGTCTAAAACATAAATCTTATCAAAACTTCTCATCAATGAATTTCTCATCTGTCTATGAATTATCCCATCAATGAAACTGTTATTTGATATATAGGCTAATATCCCCGTATTATTTCTATCAATAAAGTGTTGGCCAAATCTTATAAACTTGATATAATCATCCGATAGTGGATTAATATTCCGTTCATTTAAGTTTCTTTTGTAATCCATCAATAACCCCTTAATCCAGTCACTTTTGTTGGAACTACTTACACTATAAGGTGGGTTACCCAAAACTACCATTACAGGAGTATCTCTTTTTATTGCATTTGCTTGGTCGGCTTCATCACTTAACCAACTACTAAATAAGGTGCCTGTATCAGGGTGGGCTTCTTCAAGTGAGTTTGTAAGATAAATTTTCAACCTTTGGTCTTCTGAAAGTTCAACACCTGTTTCAGTTAAAAGCATATCCATTTTCAGATGTGCCATAGCATAACTAGCCATGAGCAATTCAAAGCCATTAAGGCGTGGTATAAGGTCTTTTTTGACATAATTAGACCAGATACCTTGCTGACCTTTAAATTTCTTGTAAATCTGCTTTACCACCTCAGCAAGGAAGGTACCTGTACCTGTGGCTGGGTCGAGAATTTGCACCCGATGCACTTCCTTTTCATAGTCACGCACCCCTGACTTGTAACGCCCGTCATGAGTTGGTACCTTCACTTTAATTTTAGTCTTACTTGTATCTGCGAGACCTTGAGATAAGCCAAATTCAGTCTTCAAGATTTCGTCAACGCTACGTACTATGAAATTAACCACTGGTTCTGGGGTGTACCAAACGCCACGTGCCTTTCTTAACGCTGGACTATATTCACCTAAGAACGTTTCATAAAAATGTACCACAGGGTCTTCCTGTTTAGTGGACTTACCAAAATTCTTCATTATTTCGGCTACATCACTAGCCAAAAATATACTCACGAGTTCATCTACTATCCAGACCAATCTATCATCTAAATCATAACCAGCTATATCTTGGAATAGCTTCCTTAAAAACGGATTGCTCTTTGGTATTAACTGTGCCGCCTCGGTTCTAGAGAAATCCTCAAGTGTAGGGTCATGGTATCGTGCGGCAAACATTCCATATGCAATAGTCTGAGCATATATATCTGAGAATGCTTTGTTATCTATATCGTGAATCAACATTTGCTGGAACGAAAGCATCTGAGACTTAATGTTCGACCGTTGATTCAATTCATCATCATTGTTCAATGACCTTTCAATAACATCTGCCATAAGACGAGCCTTACCAGCCATCATTTGGGCCAGTCTGGTGGGTGATTTTATTGATTGTGATATTGTGGTGGCAAAATCATTAACTAGCTCAGTGAATGTCTTAAAATTTTCTGTTAGAGGTTTGATTTCACCATCTTCAACTTGAGCGATGCTGAGCTGCGTACGCAGTTCAGCATCGTTGTAGAATTGGAACTCTAAATAATCTGTTATAATAAGGTTTGATAAACCCGATTTATAGCGGTCGAACTGTTCCTTAAGTGTTTTGCTCTTTAAGTCAACACCGATATCTTTTGCTTCTATGTACCCAATTGGTACCCCTTTTTTTGTCAAACTATAATCTGGTGCACCACAGGCTACTCTTGCTGGTTCATTAGTAACCAATACATCAGGCAGCATACTTGATAAAAGATTCTGAAGGTCGCCACGATAAGAATGTTCACGGGCGTTACCAGTTTTGTAAAGTGTATTAAGGTTGCTGATGTATTCGTTTATGGTCATAAATTTGAGTCAGTGTTTTCCTCAAATTTAGATAATAAAAAACTCAATCCCTATTGGTTAACTTCTTTATTTTTTCGTGAGTGCTGTCCATATCCAATCTCATCTTAAGCACCTTAAGGTCTTGGTGAAGTTCATTCTTTTTATTCTGGTCTTGCTCAATATTTAATAGCTCTTGCGTATGCGCTATCTTGGCTCTTATTTCGTCTGCGTTCATTATTTTAAATTTTAAAGACAGGTCCGAGTGCTAAGACTCAAACCTGTTATTATATAACTGTTTAGGGGCTTTTCTGTTTTTACCGAAAGAATAAATACTTGGCGTAACGGCTTCCAAAATGCCAAATTTCTCTTAAAAAAAATTTTAAGCATCAGTCGGAATGTACCCCCCTTTGCAAATTATAATTTAGTTATGTAAGGGAGTTTCGCTGGGCGGTGTTAGTGGCAAGGGGACCTTTCTACTTTGGTAATACATTTGTCTTAGGCTATTAGCCTTAATGTGAATGTCAAATTCTTCAATTATAATCTCTTTACCACGCTCTAGTGCGCCTAGTTTACCATAGTAACTTAACTTATAAAATGTTTCTCTATCCAAGAAATCAAAATTATACTTATATAACTCGTAATGCCTCATTAGGTTATAGCCCATTTCAATTTTAAATGTCTTCATCTTTTCTTAATTTATTTATTTGACTGCCGTCCTTTGTTATATATTGCTTCCAACCTTCCAAGTCAAATATCTTTGACTCGTAATAGCTTAAGTTGGCGAATAAAAGTTCCAATGTCTGGTACAATGTTCTCTTTCTACTGGTTCTAATGTAACTATGTACATGGGGCTGGCCATTAGCCTTTCGCAATTCTATGGTATAATTGATTTCAAGATTAGGGTCATCTATCCTGTCTAGAACATTCTTAAGTATAAGTTCAATGTCCTCTGGTGAATAGCCTTTGTATGTCTTGAAGCTGAGAGCGAAATAAACCTCCTTGGCCTTGCGCTTTCTTTTAAATTTTGGCATCAGTAGATGATGAACCTCCCACTGGTCAAGTTTATTCTTGCGAACAAGACTGTCATTCTTGGTTTCTGCAAGTTCTCTTATTATTCTCCTGACATTTCTTGATGTCATACCGTTTTTCTTTCCTATTTCAGCAACGGTTAAGTATTCTTTGTTTCCCATATCTGTTGTTTTTAGGGCGTACCAAACGTTTTAGGAAGTAGCACTACTTCCTTGGTTTGGTTTTGTTATTTATTAAATAAATATCCCAGTATTAGTAAACCCTGGGCATTAATTTATCTAGGTAAGTATTCGTAATTTTTAGGAATAAGTAAAGTGAATTATTGAAGTTTTTTCATTTTTCCATGAAATGACCTTGTTTATGTCATTTTTTTTCGGTTTGTTTGATTTGAGACCTTGAATCATCATTGTATATTTTGTTGATTTTGAAGGCATGCGTTTTAAAAATGTTTATCTAGTCGGGAGTTCAGACCAGTTAGTACCAAGATTGGCTAGGTAACATTAAAGCACATAAGAAACTGGCGCAAACACACCGTGAAATCATGAATACATCAATCATGACTTCCAGAGATGTTATGGCACTGCTCCAAATAAGTGAAAACACATTATTGAAGTATGAGCGCATTGGAATTATTAAAGTTGACTTTAGACTTGGTAATAGGAAGCGTTACTATTGGAGTAGCATCGAAAAATCTCTGATTAGGCTTAGCAAAAGACGTTAAGATCAAAAAAGGACCCAGTTGGGTCCTTTTTTGATAATTCATTAAATTACTACGTATTTTACTACGCTAAAAAATAAACCCTTCCAGAACACTTGATTCTAAAAGGGTTTTTAATTTTACTTGTTGGCCTACTAGGGCTCGAACCTAGACTCTTCTGGACCAAAACCAGACGTGTTGCCAGTTACACCATAGGCCAATCTCTCAAAATGAGGATGCAAATTTATAACAAAGATTCACTTAGGCAAAAAAAAACTAAAAAAATAATTTAAATTACTTAACGTTAACTTAAAAACTTATGCTGTATTGTAATTATTAGTAAATTCGCCAGCATCATAAAGGACGCTTTTTTTCATGGGAGATTTTAACTTTAAGAAGTGGAATACAATTTTAAGTTGGTTTGTATTTGCTATAGCTTTAGTTGTGTATGCACTTACTGTTGAACCAACAGTAAGTTTTTGGGATGCTGGTGAATATATTTTAACCTCATCCAAATTACAAGTTGGGCATCCGCCAGGAGCACCGTTATTTCAGATGATGGGTGCTTTCTTCTCGTCCTTTGCGCTAGAACCATCTCAAATAGGTATGCTATTAAATATGATGAGTGCGGTTGCAAGTGCATTTACCATACTCTTCATGTTTTGGACCATAAGTATATTATTGGTTAAACTGGTTAAGTATAAAAAAGACTCAAGCAAAAACAAAGGTATCGCTATACTAGGTAGTGCTTTAGTAGGTAGTTTAGCATTTACGTTTACTGACTCTTTTTGGTTTAATGCTGTTGAAACCGAAGTTTATGCAATGGCAACCTTAATAATGGCGGTAATGTTTTATCTAGCCTTACGCTGGGAACAAGACATGCATAAACCTAGAGGTAACCGCTGGCTTATCTTAATTGCATTTGTAATTGGATTGTCTTTTGGTGTTCACTTTATGGGTTTATTGACTATACCTGCAATTGGACTTATCTATTATTTTAAGAACTATAAAACCATAACAGTTAAGAACTTTATTTTGGCCAATATTATTTCTGCCGCTATTTTATTGTTCATATTTAAATTATTGTTGCCATCTACGCTGAAGCTCTTCGGATATCTCGAAGTGTTCTTTGTGAATTCAATTGGATTACCATTTAATTCCGGAACCATCATTACTGGTCTTCTTGTTATTGCCTTGTTTTATTATGGCCTTAATTATACCCGAAAAAAGGATATGATCCATGCCAATACATTGGTACTATGTCTTATGTTTATTTTTATTGGATTTTCATCATGGATGATGCTACCAATCAGAGCTAATGCAAATGTTATCATCAATGAAAATGATCCATCAGATGCTAGAGAACTTTTAGCCTATTATAACCTAGAACAATATCCTGAAACACACCTTTTTTATGGCCCACAGTTTACGGAAATATATTCTGGTCAAGATGAAAATGAACCATTTGTTGACGATAAGAAAAACTATGAGCGTGATGAAGAAAAAGGGGAATACATAATTATTAATGATTGGGAAAAAAGTAAACAAAATTATAATCACGAACATGCTTCCATTTTACCAAGAATGTGGAGTAGCGAACATGCTGAGAATTATATGATGTTCACAGGCTTGATTGATTTTAAAGTAGACCCAACAATTCAAACACGTGCATATAACGAAGCGATGAATGCTGGTATACCAGAAGAACAATCAAGTCAGTATGCATTACAAGAAAAACGGAGAGTCGATAAAATTGTTAATGATTTTAGAATGCGAGTTGCCCAAGGAGAAATAGATTATGAAGGTTATGACAAGTTTCTAAGATCCTACGCACAACGTTATCTTATTGTAGAAAAACCTTCGTTTATTGACAACTTAGCCTATATGCTCCAATATCAATTTGGATACATGTATTGGCGATATTTTATGTGGAATTTCACTGGAAGACAGAATGACATTCAAGGTAAATTTGACGATTTTAATGGGAATTGGATTTCTGGCGTAAAACTCATTGACGAATTACATCTCGGAATGTCCCAAGATAATCTGCCTACCGATGTGTTAGAAAACAAAGCAAGAAACACGTATTATTTCTTGCCATTTTTATTAGGGTTAATAGGTTTCTTTTTCTTGCTCAACACAGATAAAAATAGATTTTGGGTGCTATTAGTATTCTTTCTATTAACAGGAGTAGCCATTCAATTTTATACTAATGTCAGACCATTTGAACCTCGTGAACGCGACTATTCTGTCGTAGGTTCTTTCTATGTTTTTGCAATTTGGATAGGTTTTGGAGTATATGCTTTATACGATTTATTAAAAGATAATATTAAGTCTAAATTGTTAGCACCAGCCATATCTCTTGCGTGCTTAATAATTGTACCTGGTTTATTGTTAGCAAATAATTGGGATGACCATGATAGATCTGGAAAATATACAGCCAATGCCATGGCAAGAAAATACTTGGAGTCTTGTGCACCTAACTCCATTTTATTTACCATTGGTGATAACGATTCTTTTCCATTATGGTATTTGCAAGAAATTGAAGGTGTACGCACAGATGTAAGGGTTGTTAATACAAGTTTGTTTCAAACAGACTGGTACATTGACCAAATGAAGCGTAAAGCCTACGATAGTGATCCTATACCTTCACAACTTACACACGAGCAATATAGAGCAGGTACTAGAGATGTAATTATCTACAGAGAAATAAGTGAAAGAATAGCAAATGACACTTTGGACATAAAACGATTTATGGACTTTGTTTCAAGTGAAAAACCAAACACTAAACTTAAATTTGTTATCGAAAGTATGGGTGAAGACCCAAGACAATATCCTAAACATCTACTTAATTCTAATTATTTCCCTACGAGAAATATTAGTATTCCAGTAAATAAAGAAGAAGTAATTAAAAATGGCGTTGTTAAAGCCAAAGATGCGGATAAAATAGTTGATAATATGTATACAAGAATTGGAGGTGGATACATTTATAAAAACCGATTATTGATGTTAGATATTATTGCAAACAATAATTGGGAGCGCCCTATTTATTTTACTGGAGGCGCTTTTGGTGATGAGGACTATATTTGGTTAAAGGATTACCTACAACTAGATGGTATGTGCTATAAACTTGTACCTATAAGAACTCCAGTAGACAGAGCAAACCCATACGATATGGGTCGTGTTGATGCGGAGTTAATGTATGAGAAGGTTAAAAATTGGAATTGGGGCGGAAGTGGCGAAGATATATACCATGACATTGAAACACGCCGAAATGGAATTACCTACAGAGGTAATATGGCAAGATTACTAGAGCAATTGATCAATGATGATGAATTAGAAAAGGCTGAAGAGATTGCTGACTTGGCTATGGAAAAAATGCCTGTAGATAAATTTGGTTTCTACTCATTGTTAGAACCATATATAAGTGCATATTATGAAATTGGTAGTGAGGAAAAAGGAAGGAAATTATTCAATGATGTTGCTAGGAAATTCCAAGAAAACTTAATCTTTTTAAGTGGTTTATCACTTGAGAATCAAGAGAAATACATTGAAGAGATTTATACAGATATTCAACGCTACCGTGCATTAGTTGATGTTTTAGTTGTTTATGATCAAGAATTTGCATTAGAAGAAACGAAAAAATTCAATGGGTATCTGAGATTATATGACGCACTATTGGGCCCAGCGTTGCAGGACACTGAACCAAGAAACGATTTAGACATCGATGATTTGTTAGAGGATAGCTCGACAACTATTACTCCAGAAGAAGAATAAAAATTATGCAAATTATTCCAGCCAAAACTCCGGGATTTGTAAAAACACTTTTTCCCAATTTGGTCTGGAATATTCCAACACAAAAAAAGGAGCTTTACCTTACTTTTGATGATGGTCCAACTCCAAAAATTACAAATTGGGTGTTAGAGAGATTATCTCATTACAATGCCAATGCCACATTTTTTTGTATTGGAAATAATATTAAAGAAAACCCTGAACTAATTTCAAAAATTATTGAAGGTGGTCACACCATTGGTAATCATACTTATAATCATTTAAAAGGCTGGAAACACAAAACTAAATTTTATATCGAAGATGTTCGGAAGACTGAAGAATTAATAAATTCATTTGATGTAATTAGCAAAACAAAATTATTTAGACCGCCTTACGGAAAGTTCAAAGCCAATCAAAGCAAAAAAATCCAAGCATTAGGATATAAAATAATTATGTGGGATGTATTGTCTTATGATTGGGATAACTCAATAAGGCAAGAAGATTGTTTGAACAATATCATTTCTTCAGCTAAGGAAGGCAGTATAATAGTAATGCATGATAGTATTAAAGCTTCCAAGAATTTAAAATTTGCACTACCTAAAGTTTTAGAACATTATACGGAGAAAGGGTACAAATTTAAAGCGCTTACTTAGATATATTCTTGAATAATTTCTATCAACGCATCTGCATCTTGTTCACCACTATGGCGCCATTTCATTTCACCGTTTTTATAAATAATTAATGTTGGTAAACCTTTAACTCTTAGTGCCTCAGCTAACTCTTTATTTTTATCAACATCAATTTTAATGACTTTAGCTTTATCGCCAAGGGCTGCCGCTACATCTCTCAAGATTGGATGCATGGCAATGGACTCTTCATTCCATTCAGTGTAGAAGTCTAATAGAACCGGAATTTCGACATCTATTAATTCTCCAAATTTTGACATACGTTATAGTTTTAGTCAAACGAGTTATACAAACCTACATAAAATTCTCGTAGAAAATCGCAGTACGTTTATTATGAGCTATATAAAAATAAACAATTGTTTACAATTATGCTTCTTTTTCGCCTTTTTTAAGCTCTATCACAGTTATTTCTGGCCATATCCCAACACGTCCTGGAAAAGCTAAATAACCAAATCCTCGATTCACATTTATGTACTGTCCTAATTCTTCATAAACACCTGCCCAATATTTATAACGCCATTTTACCGGACTCCACTTAAACCAACCTGGAATTTCGATACCAAACTGCATTCCGTGTGTATGACCACTTAAAGTTAAATGATAATGATAATCATCATTGATTACTTGTTGCTCCCAATGACTAGGGTCATGACTCAATAATATTTTAAAGTCTTCTTTATGTACATCACTAGACGCTTTTTTAAGATCACCTGCTTTTTTAAAACCACCCTTACCCCAATTTTCAACACCAATTACTGCAATACGTTCACCATCTTTTTCAATGAACCTGTTTTCATTAAGGAGCAAATCAAAGCCTATTTCTTTTTGTAAAGTTTTTAAATCTTCAAGGTTTTGTTTTTTCTCATCGTCAGAATCCCATCGTACGTAATCACCATAATCATGATTTCCCAATATGGAATATAGCCCGTCTTTTGCATTCAGTTTTTTAAATATATCTACAAAAGGTGTCATTTCTTCAGCTTTATTATTAACCATGTCTCCTGTAAATAAAATAACATCACTTTGTTGTTCATTTATTAAATCAATAGCATACTCTACCTTTTTTACATTATCAAAACTACCAGAATGTACATCACTAATTTGCGTTAACCTATAGCCATCAAAAGCTTCGGGTAAATCCTTAAAATGAAGAGTGTATTTTAAAACTTTAAAATTATATTTCCCCTTGTACATACCATAGAGTATTGAAGCAAATGGAATCGCTGCCAAACCAAGACCAATTTGACTAATAAATTTTCGGCGAGATGGGAAATGCCTCATTTGGTTACCACTAGCACTATCATCTTGCATAAAATAACTGTAAATACCCTGTGGTACTCTAAATACATCTTCAGTAAACATTATTGCAATTAAAATGAGTTTAGGCACTACTAACGCAATTAAAAATCCAACAGCAAAAGCATTAGTCTGTGAAAATCCATTGCTACGATTAAACCCATAAAACTGAAAAATGAAATTCCCAATTACCGCAATAGTAAAGACCCAATACAATGCATACCACCAATTACTCTTTGTAACCGTTTTTAATGTTTGAAATGCATAGTAATCAGCAATCCCGATAATGACAATAAAGATTATCCAACGAATCATAATAAAATTTTTAACTCTCAAAATTAAGCATCTCATTTTTCACTTATCTTATGAATTTGTTAAAGCTTGTTATTTTGAGATCATCGATGGTTTTAAGATCCTTTAATCTCTTATCATCAGATTTAAAGTATACCCATCTGCGTTGTCCAGGATATAAATCGAAGAAATTTTCATGAAACCAACCATCATACCTTGTGGACAGAAATACATCTTTATGAAATGTATCTGACCAGATGATAATTTTAATACCATTATCCATTTTGACAAACTGAGTTTGAAAATTACTCTCTTTTAATCTTATATCTTTTGGTTTTACAAAAAAATAATGCTCACTATATGTATCAAATCTCGCATCAAAATAAATTTCCTCTTTGGGATAATTTATATCCGATAAAGGTAATTGGTATTTAATTTTGCTAGAATTAGCCTCAACAACTACTTCTCTTGAATCTTTCCATATAATGTTATCATTAAAATCTTTAATCGACACCCATATTTTGTCTTTAATATCCTCCAAATTATCATTGACCACATAAACATTTAAAGTGTCATTTTTAATATGTGAACTAACGAGTATATTTTTATAGTCGTGCACCAGTTTATATTGCATGGCTTTCCAATTCCCAAAATAATCTATACTACTCCAGGAAACTACTGGCCAACAGTCATTAAGTTGCCAATATAAAGTTCCCATATTATAGGGTTTAGCCCTTCTCTGAGCCCTTATTCCCATTGACATTCCCCTAGCTTGTAACAACTGACTCATATATACATAATCTTCAGGATTGTTAGGTATTGGAAAGTCGCGCTTCATATATTCTTCTATGAGTTGAAAACCTCTTGGGTGTTTTTGATGATTTAAAAACGCCTCAGAATCAATAAAAACAGAGTCCTGTTGGTTTATATATCGAATGGTTTCATAACTTGGAAATGACTGAAAACCAAACTCACTCATGAATCGAGGTACGTTGACCTCTAGATGTTCAAATGGATATGCATCATGCCAAATCCACCAGTCATGAGCATCACCTTCTGTTTTATATTTTGGGTTACCACGACCATATTTTGGTGATGATTCCCAATAATCCGTTTCTGATAATTTAGAAATCGCATTTGGTAATATGGAATCAAAAACCTTAAGATAATTTGTCCATATTTTATCCTTTTCGGCTTCACTTCGTCCTTCTTGCCATCCCCATCGATGCCATGCTTCCGAATTTTCATTGTTGCCACACCATAAGGCTATGGAAGCATGATTTCTTAGTCGGATAACTTGTTGTTCTGCCTCAACCTTTACATTATTTAAAAAATCCTCATCTCCAGGATACATAGCACAGGCAAACATAAAATCTTGCCAAACCAGAATCCCTTTTTCATCACATAAGTCGTAAAACATATCATCCTCATAGATGCCACCACCCCATACTCTAAGCATATTCATGTTAGAATAGACAACATCATGTAATAACTTCTCGTAATGAGACTTAGTTACCTTATTTTGAAAGCTATGTTGTGGTATATAATTGGCACCTTTTGCATAAACCGGTACACCATTGACCTTAAAGTAAAATGATTGACCAATACTATCATTCTCGGCTACTAAATCAATGGTTCTTACACCATGTTTTACCGAAATACTGTCTAAAATTTTCCGTCCTTCTTTAACTACGACCTTAACATCATACAAATAAGGATCACCGAGATTGTGTGGCCACCAAAGTTCTGGATTTTTTATCTCAAAAGGAATGTGTTGAGGACTATATTGTAAATCGTATTCCTTAACTGTAACTAATGAATCGTTTACAAATAATTCGAATGAATAGCCTTCGATGTTACTATAAGCTAAATCCAGCTCAAAATTCAATTTGGCAACAGAATCATTTTGCTCTAATTGATGTATATAACCATCTTTAATTCTTAAGTTATTACTTGAAATCAATTTAATAGGTTTCCATATACCACTAGTATTTAGTACTGGTCCCCAATCCCAACCATATTGAAATTGTGCTTTTCGAGTAAATATTCGGTCTCCTGCAGGTAATTCATATGGTAATTTTGACTTGGCTTTTTCTTCATATTTAGATGTATTTTCAAAAACTAATCGCAATTTATTATTAGATTTTAGAATAGGTTTAACATCAACTTCCCAAGATCTAAAAGCATTATTTGCTTTTAGAATAAGGCTATCGTTTAAGTATACTTTTGCATAGGTGTCTAAGCCTTCAAAATTGAAATCAAAGTGATTTCTATCAAGCATTTCTTCATCTAAACTAAATGTTGTAAGATATTCCCAGTCATTTTCAGAAACCCATTGCACATCCTTCTCATTGTCGCCAATAAATGGATCTTCTATAAGTTGGTTATCTAATAAATCAGAAAATACATTTCCTGGCACTTTTGCGCTACGCCAAACCGTATCTTGGACTTGTTTGAATTGCCAATTACTATTAAATTCTAAAGTAATTGGAACATCATGATTTGGCCCACAACTAAAACTAAAAATGATTAAAAATAGAATACTATATCGCATTTAAAATAGCTTTTATTTTATAAGGATCAGACACAGTCTGTGGTGATGAAAACATTGTTTCTTTTTGCTCAACAATTACTGAAGCAGATGCATGAATTTCCTTAAATCCTTGAGTTTTAAAATACATGGCATTCTTGGCATTAATTCCACTACCCGGTATAATCAGTATTCTGCCTTTTGATAATTTATTAAGCTCTCCTAAGAGTTCAATACCTTTTATAGCAATTTCTTTTTGGCCAGAAGTTAGAACGCGTTGAACACCTAAATCAATCAATTGTTCTAGTGCTTTTTTTGGATCTATAACCTCATCAAAAGCACGATGAAAAGTGAATGGCAATGGTTT
This sequence comes from Winogradskyella sp. A2, assembly GCF_046762865.1. NCBI lineage: Bacteria > Pseudomonadati > Bacteroidota > Flavobacteriia > Flavobacteriales > Flavobacteriaceae > Winogradskyella > Winogradskyella sp. A2. The sequence continues at coordinate 561,471 of NZ_JBKQXM010000002.1, read as the reverse complement.
TGATAATTCAATGAGTGTTTGGGTTCTTTTAATATCTATAGATTTATCTTCATTAAGTATTCCCGACACTATTCCATCACAGCCCAGTTTTTTACATATTTTAATATCTTGTTTCATTGTCTTAAACTCATCATCTGAATACTCAAAGTTTCCAGATCTGGGTCTAATCAATACATAAACTGGAATTTTTAAATCCTCATTTATTTGTTTTATTAAACCATAAGATGGTGTAATGCCTCCAACCGATAACTCGTTACATAATTCAATACGATGTGCTCCGGCCTCTTGAGCATTTTTTGCCGAATGGTATGAGTTGGCACAGATTTCTAGAAGCATATCAGTTTACAATTATTTCATCAATAAATGTCCAAGCTTTGTTACCAGCGCCTTGTTTACCAACTGGTATTTCACCATAGTTCTTTATAACAATGTCAATCCTTTTTACTTTAGTAGATTCCATTTTGTATGAAAAGTCCACTAATAAATCAGTCTTATTTTTGATCAGTTTTATATCATTTATAGTTTTCCCGTCTGAAAGCATAAAACTAAAACCTATTTCTTCAGGCGCATAAATCCATTGCCCATTTCCATTGTGAAAACGTGTTTCAATGGAATTGATTTCTATTTCTTCTGCCAAATCGATCGTAATCTCAATATCTTCTCCCCAAAAGCCTAACCATTCTTTATCGCCATAGCGAGAGTCACTTCCACTTATTCCATTTATTAAACCTTCTACTCCACTACCAGAATACGCTTTATGTGGGCTTTTGTCAATAGTGATTTTTGCTCCAATAGCTTTATGATAATTGATGTTTTGAGTAAAGGTTTTACCAAGTTTAGCATCACCATCAAAAACCTGAGATTTTAATGTTAAAGATGACGAAATAGGGATTTTATCATTATAGATGGTTGAATTTAAATTGGGTTCTGTACCATCTATTGTAAATCTGATCGCCTTATTTTTAGAAAGTGTCTTTAGTTCATAAAGAGAGGCTTCATTCTCTATTATCATTTTACCCTCAATTTCATATAAGTGATTAGCATAATTGATTTTTAATGCTTCTAATCGTTTATGAAAGTATTCTACACGAGATGCAAAATCCTCATAGTTTTTCTGTTGAGGATTAGACCAGACCACCTCGCTCATAGCAAATATCCTTGGAAAAGCCATGTACTCAACTTGATCTTGAGTTGGCATATACTCTGTCCAGATATTACCTTGGGCTCCGACTACATATTTTGATTCTTTTTTGGTTAACTCTTCAGGAATAGGATTAAAATTATATACCTTTTCTAATGGCAAAAACCCACCAATCGCCAGAGGTTCATCATCATTTTCGGACTGGTAATAATCAAAATAACAATGTGATGTTGGTGTCATTACCACACTATGTCCAGCCTTTGCGGCCTCAACACCACCATTAGTTCCTCGCCAAGACATTACTGTTGCATTAGGTGCTAAACCACCTTCTAATATTTCATCCCACCCAATAATTTGTCGTCCTTTAGAATTCAGATACTTTTCCATTCTGGTGATAAAATAGTTCTGTAATTCGTGCTCATCTTTTAGATCTTCTGTTTTAATCCTAGCTTGACATTGACTACAATCTTTCCATCGTGTTTTAGGAGCTTCGTCTCCACCTATGTGAATGTATTTACTTGGGAATAGTTCTAAAACCTCATCCATTACATTTTCTAAAAAGGTAAACGTTTCATCCTTTGTACAATAAATCTCTTCAAAAACACCCCATTTCTGAGCCACTTCAACCTGCTTTCCTGTACAACCCAAATCAGGATATGCTGCCAATACGGCTTGGCTATGGCCTGGCATTTCTATTTCTGGAATGATAGTAATAAATCTATCTTGTGCATAAGCAACAATTTCCTTTACTTCCTCTTGAGTATAAAATCCACCATATTTTTTACCATCAAATTGATGTGGTTGGTCGCTATAATGCCCAACTAAGGTTTGGTCTCTATAAGCTGCAACTTCTTGTAATTTTGGATACTTTTTAATTTCAATTCGCCACCCTTGATCTTCGGTTAAATGCCAATGGAAAGTATTCATTTTCAACATGGCCAAAGCATCTATATATTTTTTAATAAAGTCAACCGAATACATGTGTCTACCAACATCTAAATGCATGCCTCTATACGAGAATCGAGGTTCATCTTTTATAGAAACAGCCTTAATTTTAATTTCATCATCTTTAAAGCTACTGTTTTCAAAACTCGTTGGTAGGAGTTGCCTTAAGGTTTGTAAAGCATAGAATGCTCCATTATCTGTACTTGCTTCAATCCTTATATTCGATTTTGAAATTTGTAGATTATAAGCCTCAGCACCTAAAGAATCATTCTTAAAAAATTGAATATCCTCTCCTTCTTTAAGACTAATTCCGCTTCCTGTTTTAATGAAGGAATTAAAAAAATTGGTGCTGACTGGGAATTGATTATTCGAGTTAAACCCTGTATTACTATTTAAAGTAAAATACGTATCAGTAATTTCAATTGTATTTGGAATTGGTATAATCGAAACCTTGTAATCTTCTGTTGGCTGATTTTGACAACCTGAAATTAAAATGAATAAAATGAAATTACGAGCAAAGGTCTTGAAATGCATTTTAGTATATTAGATGCATTAAATTTAGCAATCTTTTTGATGAAGTTTAAACTACTCTCTGTTTTAATCGTTCTTGCTTTACTTTTAAGCTGTAACGAATCATCTAAAATTCTTGAAGCCCAAAAAGATAAACCTTTAATTAACTATGTAAATACCTTTATTGGGACTGGTGGTCATGGTCATACATATCCTGGTGCAACACTACCCTATGGAATGATGCAATTGAGCCCTGATACACGCTTAGAAGGATGGGATGGTTGCTCGGGTTATCATTATACTGATAGCTTTATTTATGGATTTTCTCATACCCATTTAAGTGGTACAGGAATAAGTGATTATGGTGATGTTTTGTTAATGCCTACAAATAAAGTTCAATTTAATAATGGTGCTAACGGTAAAGAAGGGTATCGTGCTCATTTTTCTCACGAAAATGAAAATGCAGAGCCAGGATATTACAAAGTGCATTTAGATTCTACAAATATTGATGTAGAACTGACCGTTTCCTTGCGAAGTGGCATCCATAAATATCAATATCCTTCAAGTGAAAATCAGTATGTCGTTTTAGATTTACAACATCGAGATAAAGTCTTAGACTATAAAATTAATAAGTTTAATGACTATGAATTAAGTGGTTATAGACATTCATCTGCTTGGGCAAAAGATCAGCGTTTATTTTATCATATCAGGTTTTCACACCCAATTAAAGATATCGTCTATGAGGATGGAGAAGGTGTTGCACTATCTAAAAATTTTAAGTTTAAAAGTAAGAAAGCGGTTTTACTTTTTGAAAATCCTAACAATGAGCCTTTGTATACCAAAGTTGGAATTTCTGCAGTTGATGAAAATGGCGCAAAGGAAAATATGACTGCCGAAATTGGTTCAAAATCTTTTGAGGAAGTAAAAAAAGACGCACAAGACTACTGGGAGAAACAACTTGAAAAAATTATCATTGAAAGTGATAACATAGACTATAAAACAAATTTCTATACTGCATTGTATCATACTATGATTGCACCTAATCGCTATCAAGATGTTGATGGACGCTATAGAGGTATGGATTTAGAAATTCATCATGCAGATTTTGATTACTATACCGTATTCTCACTTTGGGACACCTATAGAGCGGCACATCCATTATATACTATTATTGAGCAAGATCGGACCAATCACTTTATAAATACGTTTTTGGCAAAGTATGATGAAGGCGGTATTATGCCAATGTGGGATTTGGCAGGTAATTACACAGATTGCATGATAGGTTATCATTCTGTTCCCGTTGTGGCAGATGCATACCTTAAAGGCATTAGAGATTATGACACTGAAAAGGCCTTTGAAGCCATGAAGCATTCAGCCACTCGTGACAAATTTGGGTTAGAGGCTTATAAAAAATATGGATTTATTCCAGTAGATGAAGAAAGTGAATCGGTTTCTAAAACTTTGGAATATTCATATGATGACTGGACTATTGCCCAAATGGCAAAAGCAATGGGTAAAGACGAGGATTATAAAACCTATATTCAACGTGCACAGTATTATAAAAATGTCTTTGATCCAGAGAGTAAATTTATGAGAGGTCGATTTAGAAATACTTGGTTTGCACCTTTCGATCCGTATGAAGTCAACTTTAATTATACTGAAGCTAATTCTTGGCAATACAGTTTTTATGTACCACAGGATATATCTGGCTTTATCAATCTCTTAGGTGGTAAGAAAAATCTAGAAGAACAACTTGATGAGTTATTTAACGCAAAATCAGAAACATCGGGTCGTGATCAATCTGATATTACTGGATTAATTGGTCAATATGCACATGGTAATGAACCAAGTCATCACATGGCTTACCTCTATAATTTTGTAAACAAACCACATAAAACTCAAGAGAAAGTACATCAAATACTCACAGAGCTATATAAAAACGATCCTGATGGCGTTTCTGGCAATGAAGATTGTGGACAAATGAGTGCATGGTATGTACTAAGTTCTATGGGTTTTTATCCTGTTACACCAGGAAGTAACTACTATATCATCGGAACACCTTTGTTTGATAAAACCACAATAAATCAAGAAAATGGTAAAAGCCTTAATATAGTTGCAAACAACTTGAGTGATACTAATATTTATGTAGAATATGTAAGACTAAATGGAAAGGATTTAGATGTCACTTTTTTAAAGCATGATGACATTATTGCTGGTGGTACTATAGAATTTTCAATGACTGACAATCCTGCGGTTTGGGGAAGTATAGATGGAAGTGAACCAAAAACTGAAATCAAAGACCATATCATTCTACCATCACCATATATTGAAAAAGGTGACATTACCTTCAGAGGATCTACAGAAGTAGTACTGAATACATCTGAAGACAATGCAAAAATCTATTATGCGTTGGATAATGAAGACTTTAAACTTTATAACAAAGCATTCACCATTACAAGAGATACTGAAGTCAAATTATATTCAGAAAAAGGTGACCTAAAAAGTCCTGTTTTAACCACACCATTTTACAAGATAGATCCAAATCTTAGCATTACCCTAGAAAGCGAATATGCCAATCAATATTCAGCTGGAGGAAACGATGCACTAATAGATGGTATTAGAAGTACTAAAAATTACAGAACCGGCAGCTGGCAAGGCTATTGGAATACTGATGTCATTGCCACAGTAGATTTAGGAAGTCAGAAAACAATTGAAAACGTTTCAATAAACTTTTTAAGAGATCAAGGTGCATGGATATTTCATCCTACAAAAGTTACTTGTTTAGTTTCAGCTGATGGTCTAAACTTTCAAACATTTGCAGGTGGGAGTATAAGAATTGAAGCTACAACAGAGAATAGTGATATTGAAATAATTACTACAAAATTTAATATTCCGTCAAAGAAATACAGATATGTCAAAGTCATTGCCAATAAACTAGGTAATTTACCACAATGGCATATTGGCCATCCTATGGATGGTAAAAGCTGGATTTTTATTGATGAAATATCTATTAAATGATTAAACTAACTAACAATGAATCAAACTAAATCGTATCGCTCATCATTTATTCTATTAACTACATTGTTCTTTTTATGGGGTTTTATTACAGTTCTAGTAGACTCTCTGATTCCTAGGCTAAGAGAACTTTTTACACTAACCTATTTCCAAGCAGGTATGGTACAGTTTGCATTTTTTGGCGCCTATTTCTTGTTATCTATTCCTGCAAGTTATATCCTGTCAAAAATTGGTTATAAACGTGGTATTATCTTAGGGCTATTCACCATGGCTTTAGGATGCTTGTTATTTTATCCTGCTGCATCTTATCGTGTCTTCGGAATATTTATGTTGGCTTACTTTATTCTAGCCGGTGGAATGACCATTTTGCAAGTGGCTGCTAATCCTTATGTTGCCGTTTTAGGATCAGAAGAAGGTGCATCAAGCCGATTAAATTTATCACAAGCATTTAATTCCTTAGGTACTGCTATTGCACCTGCAGTTGGTGCACTTTTTATTTTAAGCGATACCATTAAAACTAAAGAAGAAATTGCATCACTTTCTGAATCGGCAAAAGAAACTTATTTGGCTACAGAAGCTTCTGCAGTACAAAATCCATTCCTTGGACTGGCTGTTTTCATTTTATTAATTGCTGGAATATTCTTTTTTGCGAAACTTCCTAAGTTAATAAGTGAAACTTCTACAGGAACTTATGCTGAAGCCTTTAAACAAAAAAACTTGATGCTTGGTGTATTGGGTATTTTCTTTTATGTAGGTGCTGAAGTTGCCATTGGCAGTTATCTCGTTAACTACTTCTTAGACATGAATCTTGTTGAGGTTATAAAAGAACATGGATTTATGACTACAATTGCCGAAGGAATTTTGAATTCTGGATTAGCAGAAAATGACAATAAGGCAATTGTTGGTGTTTTTGTGACATTCTATTGGTCTGGCGCCATGATAGGCCGTTTTGTAGGTTCTTACTTAACAAGAATAATGAAACCAGGCAAGGTGTTAGGCATTTTTGCAACCTTAGCTATTTCACTCATTATTATATCAATAAGCACAACTGGCTTGGTAAGTATGTGGAGTATTTTGGCAGTAGGATTGTTTAATTCAATAATGTTCCCTACAATATTTACCTTGGCCATTGATGGTATTGGCGAGCTTAAACCAAAAGCATCTGGACTATTGTGCACTGCTATTGTTGGTGGTGCGATAATACCTCCTTTGTATGGAAATTTTGTAGATAATGTTGGATTTAAAACAGCCCTAATGTTTATCATCATATGCTATGCTTATATATTATGGTATGGTTATAAAAATTCTAAAAAAGAGACAGCATGAATCGAAGAAAATTTATAAAAAATGCCTCATTAACTGGAGCAGGATTAGCAGTTGGCTCAACACTTATTCATTGTGCTGAAGCAACTTCTAAAAACGAGGAAAATACAGCAGTTGTTGATACAAAGAATAATTTACCATTAGTCATTGCTACTTGGCATGTAGAAAATGCTACTACCAAAGCCATGGAAGTATTGGAGGCTGGTGGAAATGCTCTTGATGCTGTGGAACAAGGCTGTATGGTAGAAGAAGCCAATGAAAAAGGACAATCCGTAGGTAAAGGCGGATTACCTGACAGAGATGGCAATGTTACTCTAGACGCCTGTATTATGGATAAAAATGGTAACTGTGGTGCCGTGGTCTATTTAAAAGATATTACACATGCCGTTTCAGTGGCTAGAAAAGTAATGGAAGATACACCTCACGTTATGCTTGCAGGTGAAGGTGCAAAACAATTTGCAATTTCAAAGGGATTTGAACCTGAAGACCTATTAACCGAAGCTTCTAAAAAAGCTTGGGAAGAATGGAAGGTAAAAAGTGAGTATAAACCCATTATCAATATTGAAAACCACGATACCATTGGAATGCTTGCGATTGACAATAATGGGGATATTTCTGGTGCATGTACAACAAGTGGTTTGGCTTATAAATTGGCTGGACGTGTTGGAGATTCGCCAATTATAGGTTCTGGATTATTTGTAGATAATGAAGTTGGAGGTTGTGTTGCTACTGGCCTAGGAGAAGAAGTTGTAAAAACAGTTGGTAGCTTTTTAGTGGTTGAATTAATGCGCCAAGGAAAAACACCGCAAGAAGCTTGTGAGGAAGCCATAAGTAGAATTGTGAAAAAACCAAACAGTAATTACAAAGCCTTTCAAGTAGGCTATATTGCTGTTAACAAAAAAGGCGAAACAGGAAGCTTCTCCATACATCAATGGTTTAGTATGACGAAGTTTCAAAATGGAGTTAATGAACAAATACAATCAGACTACTTCAACAAAGCTTAAAACCACTTAATAGTAAGCTTTGCTATTTTTTCCTTAAAACTTGTATATGGTGGAAACAAAAATTCTGTAGCACCAAAAAAGTGCTGTTTTACAACTGCACGTTCATTACTGAAAGCCTTAAAACCAAAAAAACCATGGCTTTTTCCAATACCACTATTGTTTGTGCCTCCAAATGGTAGGTTGTGATTGGCATAGTGTATTACATTATTGTTTATGCAAGTACCACCAGCTCTAGTATTACTTATAACTTTTTTGATATTAGTTTTACTTTTACTGTAAACATATAATGCCAGTGGTCGTTCTTTTGAATTCACAAAATCTATAGCTTCTTCCAGTTTTTTATAAGAGATAATCGGCATAATAGGACCAAATATTTCCTCATTAAGCAAGGATGCTTCTTTATCTAAATCAGTAACTATTGTTGGTGCAATAAATTTACTTGCCTTATCATGTTCTCCTCCAGCGACAATATTTGCATTCAATGATTTCGCATTCTCCAAGTACGACAATAACCGGTCAAAATGTTTGGGAGTTACAATTCTTGCATAAGATTCAGACTGTTTAGGTTCATTTGAATAAAAATGTTTAATCCATGTTTTACATGAGTTTATAAATTCTTCTTTAACACCCTCTTCTATTAATATATAGTCTGGTGATACACAAATTTGTCCTGCATTCAAAAATTTGCCCCATACAATCTTCTTGGTAGCTTTTTTAATATTTGCGGTTTTATCAATTATGGTTGGTGACTTACCTCCCAGTTCTAATGTAACTGAAGCGAGATGATTAGCTGCAGCAGTCATTACTATTTTTCCAACATTAGGTGAACCGGTAAAGAATATATGATTAAATGGTAGTTTTAATAAAGCTGTTGAGACTTCAACTTCACCTTCTACTAATGCAACCTCATCTTCATCGAACAAATCTTTTATTATGGTGGCCATTAAAGCAGAGGAATGTGGTGTCATCTCCGAAGGCTTTATAACCACGGTATTTCCAGCTGCTATAGAAGAAATCAATGGCCCGAAGGTTAAATTAAAGGGGAAATTCCACGGTGAAATAATCAAACATACCCCTTTAGGCTCATAAATATAATACGAACTAGATCCTAACATGGACAAAGGTGTTTCAACCTTTTGCTTTCGCATCCATTTATGTAAATGCTTCTTTACATACTTAATATCACCAATAATCTGATACACTTCTGACAGTTCAGACTCTACCTTTGGTTTACCTAAATCTTTATTCAAGGCATCATTTATCTCCTCTCGATAAGTGAATTCTATCGCTCGTTGAAGTGCATTTAACTTCTTAATTCTCTGATTATAAGATGTTTGCGCAACTTTATATTGATTCTCTTTTTGCCTATTAAATAGCTTAAGGTATGAGTTTTGCGTATTTTGTGTCATTTTTTATCCTTAATTTTATTGGGATACAGGCTAAATTAGTGCATTTCATCGATGTTTTTGTAAATCTTCTGTATTTCATCCGAAATTGTACTTAAATCATCCTTAAAATTACCACTTTTAAAGGGCTACAAGCCTAAATTGTGTATTTCGTCGATGTTTTTTACAACCGATTACACGTTATCTAATTATCGCCTTGATTCGTCCAAAAATTTAAGCCTGAACCTAACCTTTGATGCATATTTGTGTGGAAGTTAATAGATAAACACTTCAAACAATTATGAAAAAAGGTTTAGTAATCATATTATTTTTAACAATGTCTCTGGCGAGCTTCGCTCAACAGGATACTGTAGTTAATAACGAGACTGAACTTGTTGAAACTTTAAACCTAGAAAAGCCAGTTGCTAAGAAAGTAATTATTTCTGCCAAGGCAAAAGCTAAGTTTTTAAAAATCAACCGTAAGAAGAATGTAGAAATCATAAGCATTAAGGCTTATAGAAAAAGTCTTCAGATTAAAACTAAAACAGTAAAACTTTGCTAAGAGTATATTATAGATAGTTAAAAAAGCCGAAACATTAGTTTCGGCTTTTTTTATTCTAGTATTTTCTATTATACAAGATTTAATTCTCCTCTAGATTCTTTCTCTTTTAATTCCTTTACTAAATCTAGGGCATCTGGTACAACATCACTACATAAAATTATTAGTGATCCTTTAACGGCATTCTTAACCGCATATGTTATAGCTTCTTTTTCAGATGGAATGATTGTAGTCTTCTTATTTGGATCCTTCATCTTAATACCATCATCTAACATCTTAATGAGTTCTTCTTCCGTTTTTCCTCGCAAGCGCTTGTCTTGCCGTATAATAATTTCATCAAACATTTCAGCAGCTATTCTTCCCATTTCATTATTATCTTCAACTCTACGATCTCCAATACCAGCAATAATGCCCACTTTAACTGTTGCTTCTAATTCATCTGTAAATTTTTGTAGTGCTCGCATTCCGGCTGCATTATGTGCGTAGTCTAATAAAATATTAAAATCGTTAAACTCAAATAAGTTTAGCCTTCCTGGAGTTTGTGAGGCAGAAGGAATAAAGGTTTCTAAACCAGCTTTCATATCTTCAATACTAATACCTTGAACATGTGCCGCTAAAATACCAGCAAGAACATTTTGAATCATAAATTTTGCCTTTCCACCATAAGTCAACGGAATATTCTCAGCTTTCATTAATCGCATTTTCCACTCTCCTCTACAAATAGTCACATAACCATTTTCATAAACAGCTGTAATTCCATTTAAACGCTGTAAGGCTTTAATCCTAGGATTGTTTTCGTCCATTGAAAATAAAGCGACATTACAATCCACACTTCTGCGCATATCATAAACTAAATCATCATCCGCATTTAAAATAGCATAACCATCTGGTAAGACTGTTTCTGGCACTACACCTTTAACTTTTGCTAATTGTTCAATAGTATTAATCCCCTTAAGACCTAAATGATCTGAAGCAACATTAGTTACAATGGCAACATCACATTTTTTAAATCCTAATCCAGCTCTTAGCAATCCACCGCGAGCACATTCTAATACAGCAAAATTAACTGTAGGGTCCTTAAGTACAAACTCTGCACTTGCAGGTCCTGTACAATCCCCAGTCATTAACAATCTATTTTGAATATAGACACCATCACTTGTAGTATATCCTACACGATAACCTTTCATTTTAGCTATATGAGACACCAATCTAGACGTTGTAGTTTTTCCGTTAGTTCCTGTAATTGCAATAATCGGAATACGTCCTGTATCGCCTTTTATTGGAAAAAGTTTGTCAATTACTGGTGCTGCTACATTACGTGGTAATCCTGAAGTTGGTGCCAAGTGCATTCTAAATCCTGGTCCGGCGTTAACTTCTAATACAGCACCACTTGTTTCAGATAGTGGCTTAGATATATCCGTAGTCATAATGTCAATACCACAAATATCCAAATCTATAATTTTAGAAATACGTTCTGCCATACTCACATTTGCCGGATGGATAATATCTGTAATATCCTCAGCAGTTCCACCGGTACTCAAATTAGCCGTATCCTTTAAAATTAATCGCTCACCTTCATCAATAACAGATTCTAAAGTATAGCCTGCATCTTTTATAATGGTTTTGGTTAATTCATTAACCGTAATTTGAGTTAATACATTTTCATGACCAAAACCGCGTCTTGGATCACTATTTACTTTATCAATAAGTTCCTGTATTGTTGATTTTCCATCACCAATAACATGAGCAGGAGTTCTTATAGCCCCAGCCACTAATTGATTATTTATCACTAACAATCGATAGTCCTCACCTGTAATAAACTTTTCAACAATGATAGCTCCACTTTTAGAACTATCTTTTGCATGTCTAAAGGCAACTAAAGCATCATCATAATTATTTATATCTACCGTAATTCCACGGCCATGATTACCATCAATAGGTTTAATCACTAAAGGATAACCAACGTAATTACATGCATCTTCTAAACTACGCTCACGACGAATAATATCACCTTTGGGCACTTCAACTTCCGCTTGTTCTAACAAGAACTTGGTATCCTCTTTATCGCAAGCTAATTCTACACCTATACTGCTGGTTTCGCTGGTTACTGTTGCTTGAATTCTCTTTTGATTGGCTCCATATCCGAGTTGACAAAGCGAATATTTATTTAATCTTATCCAAGGGATTCCTCTTGCTTCGGCTTCTGCAACAATAGAACCAGTACTTGGCCCTAATCGATCAGCTTCGCGAAGCTCTCTCATTTCTTGAATATCATCAGACAAATCATAATCTTCACCAGCAATTAATGCCTCACAAATCCTCACTGCTGCCTTAGCTGCAAACCGACCTACGGATTCTTCCATATAAGAAAACACCACATTATAAACACCATGTTCACCATAACCACGAGTTCTTCCAAAACCAGTATCCATACCAGCTAACGTTTGTATTTCTAATGCAATATGCTCAATGATATGACCCATCCAAGTCCCTTCATCAACACGCATGAAAAAACCTCCTTCACAACCTTCTGAACATCGATGCGAAAACATACTTGGAAACATAGTTTTTAATCGTTCTGGGAAACCTTCTATTTTATTAGAGGGTAAGTCCTCCATTTCCTGGAGATCAAGAACCATTACAATTAGTTTATGTCTTCTGACCGACCAATAGTTTGGTCCTCGCATTGCATTTATACTTCGAATTTCCATTCCGGTTGATTATTAGTTAGTGAAAGATTATAAATATAGTATTTTTCAATAGAAAATTTGGCTTATTTTTACCCAATATTTTGAGATTAAAGTTATGCAGAAGATTAAGGGAACATTAATACCTATAGGGGGAAATGAAGACAAGGGTATTGAAGAAGAAGAAATGTACACTCTCGAATTTATTGAGGAAGGTATCCTATATCATGTTGTTAAAGAAGCTGGTGGTATTGAAGCAAATATTGTAGTAATACCTACTGCATCGAGTATACCTATTGAAGTGGGTGAAAATTATTTAACTGCATTCGCTACTTTAGGGTGTAAAAATATTGAAATTTTAGATATCCGTTCTAAAGAAGATTCTGAATCTGAACGTGCCATTGCACTCATAAAAAACGCAAATTGTGTTATGTTTTCAGGTGGTGATCAATCTAAAATTACAGATAAGATTGGTGGAACCACAATTCATAAATTATTAGTAGATCGATATAAAGATGAAGAAGGATTTGTAATTGCTGGTACGAGTGCTGGAGCTATGGCAATGGCAAATGATATGATTGCTGGAGGAAGCGCTACAGAATCCTTTATAAAAGGTGCCGTAAATATGTATAACGGATTGGGTTTAATTCCTGAATTAATAATTGATACCCATTTTATTCGTCGTGGCCGTTTTGGAAGACAATCTGAAGCCGTTGCTAAACATCCTGAATTACTAGGGTTTGGTCTAGCTGAAGATACTGGAATGATAATTAAAAATGGTAATGAATGTACCGTAATAGGCTCTGGTATGGTTATCGTTTTTGATGGTAGTACATTAACACATAATAACGAAAAAATACTTAAAGAAGGTACACCTATGACCATGGCAAATCTTACCGTTCATGTCTTATCTAATGGTGATCAATATTCTATAAAAAATAGAACTGTAACTGTTTTACCTATTGAAGCAGATTTTATATAATTTCCTTCTTTGTAATAAAATTCAACTTATATATTATTGCCACTAGTATGAAAAAGATAAGTGGTCTAATCAATTGACTTAGAGGGTCATTTATTATATGAGTTAGACTAGCACCAATTAATATTACAACAATTCCAATAATTGAGGGTTTTAGAGTTTTGGGAATCAACAATAAAACAGCTAGTGTAATTTCAATTATTCCAATAATAAAATAGAACCGATCAGGAAATCCCCAATTATTAAACATTTCTATAACTGATGGATTATTTGTGAGTTTACCAAGACTCGCCATTAATAAACCAAGTGCAACTAATCCTCGAAGTATCCAGCTAATAATTATGTTTCTTTTTTTCATTATCTTGTTATTTTAACTCAAATCTGAAAATAAAATATCTAAAGCCATTGAATAAAAAATGAAAAATTGGTGAAATTAAGATGAAAGACATTGATCGTACAATTCAAAAAACTATAGAATTTCCACCCTACCTTTTTAACTATAGAGAAGGAAGCATTACGAACAGAAATGGTATTGAAGTATTTATGGAACCGCGTTTAAAAACATTGTTTTACGTCTTACTTATTCACAAAAACGATTTTATAGAAAGAGAACGACTAATGTCTTTGGTCTGGGAAGATATTGTTGTAAGCAATCAATCGGTAACAAAAGCAATATCTGATTTAAGGAAATTTTTGACCATAAATGGCATTGAAAACATACGAATTGTAACTATGAGTAAACTTGGTTATAAATTAGAAGTTATCACAAAAGTTAAGCCCACATTAATTCACCAAACTTTAAAATTTTCGGCATATATTTTTGGATTTCTTGTCATTCTAATACTAATCATAAGAGCCTTAAGGTATGAACAGTAAACCTAATTCTATCTCATATTGATTGACTTTAGTTGTCAATCTCGCTCTATGGTATTATTTTAATGTGTTAGTATGTCCTTATGGTTATAATTTCATTATTTATATATTGAAATTTCTTCTTGCCCATTAGAGGATTTACAAGCACGATACATTCCTTCAGTATTAAATGGCATGGCAATAGTTCCTTCAGCATCAACCGCAATCAATCCGCCATCACCATTAATTTCTAATATACGCTTATGTATCACTTCATTAGTGGCATCTTTTAATGATAGCCCTTTATATTCCATTAAACAAGAAACGTCATATGCTACAACACCTCTAATAAAAAACTCACCACTTCCTGTACAACTCACGGCGCAAGTTTTATTGTTTGCATAGTTTCCAATACCAATCATTGGTGAATCTCCAACACGTCCCCATTTTTTATTAGTCATACCACCAGTTGAGGTTGCTGCAGCTATATTACCGTATTGATCGCAAGCTACGGCACCAACGGTACCAAATTTTCCGTCTTTTTTAACACTATGATCTAATTGAAATGAATCACTATCCTTAATACCTTGCCATTGTTGATAGCGCACTTCATCATAGAAATATTCAGGAGATTCTATAACATAACCTTGATTTTTAGCAAATCTCATGGCCCCTTCGCCAGCTAAAAACACATGGTAGCTTTTCTCCATCACATCACGAGCTAAAGCGACCGGATTTTTAATTCCAGTAATTAAGGATACTGCTCCTGCTTCTAAGTTTTCACCTTCCATAATTGCTGCATCCATTTCATGGGTGCCTTCAGCAGTAAAAACACTGCCTTTACCTGCATTAAATAAAGGTGAATCTTCTAATAGCTTAACCGAAGTTTCAACAGCGTTTAATGCCGAACCTCCACTTTCTAAAATGTCGTAGCCTGCATTTCTTGCAACTTTTAAGGCGTTTCTATAATGGTCTTCTAATTCTGCAGTCATGAGACCTTTAACTAAAGTACCTGCTCCTCCATGTATTGCAATTGAGAATGTGTTCATATATTAATTTTGAATGTGGAAAATTACAAATTGCTTTTGAAATAAACCCTTAACTTTTCGTAGTTTTATAGACTTCAAAATTATTATTCATGTCAGATCAAAAACGCCTTTTTTTAGTTGATGCTTATGCCTTAATATTTAGAGGTTATTATGCTTTTATAAAAAATCCAAGAATTAATTCAAAAGGAGAAGACACCTCAGCTATTATGGGTTTTATGAATTCGCTTTTAGATGTTATTAAACGAGAGCGACCAGATCACCTAGCTGTTTGCTTTGACAAAGGTGGTAGTGCAGACCGCGTTGAAATGTATGAAGCCTATAAAGCCAATAGAGACGAAACACCAGAAGGGATAAAAACTGCTGTACCCTATATTCATGAAATTCTAAAGGCCATGCACATCCCTATTATGGTTAAAGAAGGTTTTGAAGCAGACGATGTTATTGGTACACTATCAAGACAGGCAGAAAAAGAAGGCTATAAAGTATTTATGGTGACGCCAGATAAGGATTTTGCTCAATTGGTCACGGATAATATTTTTATGTATAGGCCAGTTTTTGGTGGTGGTTATGAAACTTGGGGAATACCCGAAGTTCAGAAAAAATTTGAAGTTAAAACTCCAGATCAGGTTATTGACTTTCTTGGCATGATGGGTGACGCAAGTGATAATATTCCTGGTTTACCAGGTGTTGGTGAAAAAACAGCCAAAAAGTTTATTAATCAATTTGGAAGTATGGAAGG
Organism: Winogradskyella sp. A2; assembly: GCF_046762865.1. NCBI lineage: Bacteria > Pseudomonadati > Bacteroidota > Flavobacteriia > Flavobacteriales > Flavobacteriaceae > Winogradskyella > Winogradskyella sp. A2. The sequence goes on along the minus strand of NZ_JBKQXM010000002.1, from coordinate 545,283 downwards.
CTTATTGTCTAATACAGACCAGTTGAAAGGCAAAATGAAAGAAAAGGTTGAAGCTAATGCGGAACTAGGTAAACTATCGAAAGAATTAGCCAGAATAATGCTCGATGTACCTGTTGATTTTGATGCAAAAGATTTTGAGCTAGATCATCCTGATATTGAGAAAGTGAAAGAAATTTTTCAAGATTTAGAATTTAGGCGGTTAACAGAAAATTTTTTAAAAACATTTAGTACGGATAACTCTTCAAATGGTAATGAAACGACTGTAGAAGAAAAAACCGAGTCAAAGTCCACTCCTAAAGAACAAAAAGCGGCAGGTGCAGGTCAGTTTTCATTGTTTGGAGGAGATAGTTCTACAGATACTGAAAAAATAGACGAATACTCACGTAGAACAGCTGAAACAAGTTCACACTTGTACCAAAGTGTAGCTCCTGGTATGGCAACCAAACTGTTCATAAAAAACTTGATGAATCAATCATCTGTCTGTTTTGATACTGAAACTACAGGTCTCAATCCATTAATAGCAGAATTGGTTGGTATTGCATTTTCATGGGAAACTGGCAAGGGGTTTTATCTTCCTTTTCCTGAAGACAGGGAAGAAGCGCAAACATTAATTGAAGAACTCAGACCATTCTTTGAAAATGAGAATATTGAAAAAATTGGTCAGAATTTAAAATATGATATTAAAGTATTAGCCAAGTACAATATAGATGTCAAAGGCCAATTGTTTGATACCATGTTAGCACATTATTTGATAAATCCAGATATGCGCCATAATATGGATGTCTTGGCCGAAACATACCTTAACTACACACCTATTTCAATAACAGAACTAATTGGAAAAAAAGGTAAGAATCAGTTATCTATGCGAGATGTTCCACTAGAGAAACAAACAGAGTACGCTGTTGAAGATGCAGATATTACTTTACAACTAAAAGAACATTTTGAAAAAGAATTAGGTGAAGCCAATACCAAAAAATTATTTGATGAAATTGAAATTCCATTACTACGTGTTTTAGCATCTATGGAACTTGAAGGCATTAATTTAGATATTGAATTTTTAAATTCCTTGGCAGAGGAGTTAAACAATGACATCATTACTCTTGAAAAGAAAATTTATGACATCGCTGGAGAGGAATTCAACATCGCATCACCTAAACAACTTGGTATCATTCTATTTGAAAAAATGAAACTGGTAGATAAGCCAAAAAAGACTAAAACCGGTCAATATTCTACTGCAGAAGATGTTTTGAGCTATTTGGCTAAAGATCATAACATAGTGCAACACATTCTAGATTATCGAGGATTGGCAAAATTAAAAAGTACCTATGTAGATGCGTTACCTCTTCAAGTTGAAGAATTAACAGGTCGTGTTCATACCGATTATATGCAAACGGTTGCAGCAACAGGTAGATTAAGTAGTAACAACCCAAATTTGCAGAATATACCTATAAGAACTGAAAGAGGTCGCCAAGTACGAAAAGCATTTATCCCAAGAGATGAAAATTATACATTATTAGCGGCAGATTATTCTCAGATTGAGCTTCGCATTATTGCCGCGCTTAGCAAGGAAGAAACCATGATTGAGGCTTTTAAAAATGGTGAGGATATTCATGCGTCGACAGCATCGAAAGTATTTAATGTCCCTATTTCAGAAGTTACTAGGGAACAACGTGGGAATGCTAAAACTGTGAATTTTGGAATAATATATGGTGTTTCGGCATTCGGTTTAAGTAATCAAACAAATCTTACAAGAAGTGAATCTAAAGAGCTAATAGACACCTATTATGCTACCTATCCTAAACTTAGACTTTACATACAGGATCAGGTCGATTTTGCTAGGGACAATGGTTACGTGCAGACAGTTTTAGGAAGACGTCGTTACTTAAAAGATATTAATTCTCGTAATGCTGTGGTTCGTGGAGCAGCAGAACGAAATGCTGTTAATGCACCAATACAAGGTAGTGCGGCAGATATCATTAAAATCGCTATGATAAGAATTCATGATAAACTTAATAAAGGGGACTTTAAATCAAAGATGCTTTTGCAAGTTCATGATGAATTAGTGTTTGATATTTACAAACCTGAATTGGAGGAAATGAAAACGCTAATCAAATCCGAAATGGAAAACGCCTACAAGTTAGAAGTCCCTCTTGATGTAGAATTAGATATTGGAGATAATTGGCTAGAGGCACATTAATTTTTATATTTTAAGTAATATTGCAATATTACTTATGAGCATTATTTCTACGGACATATCTAAAGCGATTGAGCTTTTGAATAATGAGGAGCTGGTAGCAATTCCTACAGAAACAGTGTATGGATTAGCTGGAAATATCTATTCAGAGAAAGCAATTAAATTGATCTTTAATACTAAAAAGCGTCCAAGTTTTAATCCCTTGATTGTTCACATTGCATCAAAAGACAGATTATCAGATATCGTTACACATATCCCAGAAAAGGCTAAGTTGTTAGCAGATGCCTTCTGGCCAGGGCCAATTACATTAGTATTACCTAAACAAAAATCCATACCAAATATAATTACATCAAATAAATCAACCGTTGCGGTAAGAGTACCTAATCACCCAAAAACACTGGAGCTATTAAAACAATTAGATTTTCCATTGGCTGCACCAAGTGCCAATCCATTTAGCAATATTAGTCCAACAAAACCTGAACATGTAGAAAACTATTTTAGAAATGATATTAAATTGGTTTTAGATGGAGGACCTTGCACAAGCGGTATAGAATCAACCATTATTGGTTTTGAAAATGATGAACCTATCATATACAGGCTTGGGTCTATACCTATTGAGGAAATAGAAACTATTGTGGGTAAAATCAAAGTAAAAAACAAAAAAGAAGTCAGTCCGGATGCTCCTGGAATGTTAGAGCGACATTATGCGCCAAAAACAGCCACAGTTCTAACAGATAATGTTATTGAAACATTAAAACAAAACAAGAATAAACGAATTGGTTTAATTACATTTTGTACCCAAACTGAAAACATACAAGTAACATCTGAATTTGTACTCTCAGTTAACTGTGACATGAATGAAGCCGCCTCGAAGTTATATGATGCCTTGCACTACATGGATAATAAAAATTTAGATATAATTATTGCTGAACAATTTCCTAACCATGGATTAGGTAAGTCCATAAACGATAGATTATTAAGAGCAACTAAGCGCTAAATTGCACACATAAACATAAAAATTAGGAAACTATTCTACTTTACTATATTTTACAACATACTTTGTAATTAGATTACATTATTGAATTTAATTGTAATGGCAGAAACTATAAGTACTAAAAAAGATAATAAAGCGATAACCAACCCAAAACCAAATCAAGAATTAACTATTCATTACTGGAATAGTATTAATTACTTTGTTGGGCTAATTAAATCATCAGAATTAAAGGCTGGTTTAATACTATCCTTTTACGGAATCTTGTTTAATTTCTTGTATCAAAACATGGAACGTAGTGTGGTATATTTCACCCAAAATACATTCATGTATGTACCCTTGGTTTTATGGTTTTGTTGCTCTCTGACATCTATTTATTTTAGTATAAGAAGCTTCATCCCAAGAATTGAGAGTAAGTATGATGATAATATATTTTTCTTCGGTGATGTAATTACAAAGTTTGGTACAATTGAAGATTTCTCAGAAACTTTTTATAATACAAGTACTAATGGACGGATGCGTTACGATCAATTGGGACAGCAGATTTATATCAATGCCAAAATAGCTGATAAAAAGTTTAAAAATGTAAGTCGCTCATTTAAATCTATGGCTTTAGGACTATTTTTTTTACTAATGGTTGTAATGTTTTATTTTATAATGGTATTGTTTTAGATCCATATTCGATTAAGCTAATCATGAAAAATATTATTACATCCCTCGTGCTTTTTTGTTGCCTTTTCTTGGTTAATGCACAAGAGGAGAATTATTACGATATATGGCAAGACGAAACTAAAACAGATTCCACAAGAGCTAAGGCCTATTATACCTATCTTTTTATCGAATATATGTTCGACAAACCCGATTCTGCAATAATTCTTGTAGATAACTTAAAATCATTTGCTGAACAAAATAATGATTTATATTCTCTGGGCCTAAGTGAAGATATACGTGCAAGATCACATTTTTACAATGGTGATTATGTTAATGCACTTAAAGAAAGTAACAAGGCTTTGAAAACGTTTCAAGAGCAAGGTGATCGATTAAAAATTTCACAATCTTTATCCTTAATTGGTGAAATCTACTCAGACCAAGGAGACTATCTAAGAGCTATAAATTATATAAATCGTAGTGCGAAAATCGCAGAGGAAATTGAAAATGAAACTCAAATAGTAAGCACAAATAACTTAATTGGCAACATTTATTCAAATCAAGAAGACCCAAATAATGCTCTAAAATATTATGAAAAAAGCTTATTGATCACTGAAAAAAAACAAAATTCTTTAAGCCATGCTAATGTTCTGCAAGATATAGGAGTCGCATATGATCAGTTAGAAGATTATAATAAAGCCCTTCAATATTACAATCAAAGTGAGAAAATTTACAAAGAAGTTGGTGAACAAGTTGGTTTATCTAATATCTTGTTTCTAAAAGGAAGCGTTTATGCAAATCAAAATCAATTTAACATTGCTTTAGAATTTTTCAAGGAGAGTTTAAGATTAGACGAGGAATTTCAAATTGAATATAATTCAATAATCAAATTTTTAGAAATTGGTGATGTTTATCTAAACACAAATAAATTTAGGGAAGCCATAAAAAACTGTAAAAAAAGCTTAACACTAAGTGATAAGTATGGTTTGCTTGGTATTAAAAGTACAAGTTGCAGTTGTTTATATGAGGCATATAAAGGTCTAGGTAATGCCAATCAGGCACTTTATTACAATGATAGGGTAGAACAAATCGAAGATAGCCTTAAAGAAGAAGAACTTGCCTTAAAATTACAGCAAATGGAATTTGCTAAACAAGTTGAAGCTGATAGTCTAAAACAAGTTGAAATTGATCTTCGCAAAGAAATGGCTTTTCAAGCAGATTTAGGTAAAAAGAATAGGAATAAAAACATAGCAATTGGTGCTGGCCTGCTGTTTTTAATTCTTGCAGGAGGATTTTACTCAAGGTGGAGGTATACCAAAAAATCTAAAAATGTTATTGAAAAAGAAAAGGAAAAATCCGAAAACCTGCTATTAAATATATTACCAGCAGAAATCGCTGAAGAATTAAAAACCAAAGGGCGTGCTGATGCAAGAGATTTTGATAACGTTTCTATACTTTTTACTGATTTTAAAGGATTTACTCAGGCCTCTGAAAAATTAAGTGCAAAAGAGTTAATTGAGGAGATAAACTATTGCTTTAAGGCATTCGATCATATATGCACAAAATATAGTATCGAAAAAATAAAGACCATCGGTGATGCTTATATGGCAGCCGGTGGATTGCCAGTTCCATCTGAAGATTCCATTAAAAATACCGTCCTTGCAGGTTTAGAAATGCAAAAGTTCATTACAACTAGGATAGCCGAAAAAAAGGAACAAAATGAGATCTTTTTTGAAATGCGATTGGGTATACACACAGGACCTGTTGTTGCCGGTATTGTAGGATTAAGAAAATTTCAATACGATATTTGGGGAGATACTGTAAACACTGCTGCTAGGATGGAAAGTAGCGGAGAAATAGGTAAGGTGAATATTTCTGAAAGCACCTATAATCATATTAAATCAGATATACTGTTCTCATTTAAAAGTAGAGGCAAAATACAGGCTAAGGGCAAAGGAGAAGTTGAAATGTTTTTTGTAAATAAAGTCTAATAATTTGACTGATTTAAAGGAAAAAATATCAAAATTAAAAAAGGCTGATGTACACAGTCATTTGCATTTAGCAGGTTCGCAAAAACGGTTTTCAGAGCGCTATCCAAATGCCCGAATCAACTTTCCTAATCAATTTAATGGTCTGCCAGGAATGATAGAATTTATATATGGATCTTTAAATACTATTATGTCGACAAAGGAGGACGTAATACACTTTATGGACATTGCCATACAAAGTGCCATTGATGATAATGTTATCCTACTTGAGGCAAGTGTTGATATTGGTTTAGCGAGATTTTTTAACAATTCAATAGAAGAAGTAATTCATGAAGTCATCAAGCTACAGGAGAAATATAAATTCGAAATTAACTTTAAGCCAGATATAGGTGTAAATAAGGATTTAGATATTGATAAAGTTTACAACTATAGTCTAAAATGTATAGAAAGTGGTATTTTTCATGGTATTGACTTATATGGACAGGAAGCTGGTAAGGATTTAAATCCTTTCACTCGGCTCTATAATATTGCTAATGACAATGGATTAAAAACAAAAGTCCACATTGGTGAGTTTTCTAATCATCAAAGTATTGAAGAAACTATTCAAATCTTAAATCCAAATGAAATTCAACATGGAATTAGAGCTGTAGATTCAGAAAATACAATGGAGCTTATTCTTAAAAATGATATACAGCTTAATATTTGCCCTCAGAGTAATATTGCCCTTGGAGCTGTTAAACAATTAAAAGATCATCCTGCAAGGATATTACACGATCATGGGATTAAAATTACCATCAATACCGATGATTTAATTTTATTTAATGCTTCAATATCTGATGAGTATAATAATCTCATTAAAGCAAAAGTCTTCACATTTGACGAAATTAAAATGATTCAGTCAAATGCATTCAATTTATAAAATACTTTACACTTTGAATTATTGGATTTCATCGGATAATTGTCATGTTTTAAATGATAAATATTTCTTATCTTAAAGAGGCTCTAATTTTAAGGATAATCTAATAATACTTTCTGTGATGAAAAATATTTTAGTACCAATTGATTTTAAAGGTAATGAACAGTTACTTCTTGATAAAAGCTTGGAAATATCCAAAAAGTTCAAATCTAAAGTTTGGTTAATTCATGTTGCTGCACCAGACCCTGATTATGTTGGTTACGATGCCGGACCACAATCTACTAGAGATGATCGTGCAAATAAACTCCGAGAAGAGCATAAGAATATTCAAGACTTAGCGGATGAACTAAAAAATAATGGCATAGAGTCAGAAGGATTACTCATCCAAGGTGTAACGGTCGATGCCATTTTAAAAAAAACCAAAAAATTAAATATCGATCTTATTATAATAGGTCATCAATCATACGGTATTTTTTATAAGGCATTATTTGGAAGTGTTTCTGAAAGCTTGATAAAAAAATCTAAAATTCCTGTACTTGTGGTACCATTAGATTAAAGCAACTATTTCATCATATTTCCTTTAAATCTCTTCTTTAAAATGTAAGCAATCCATATATCTGCGTCTAATCTTTGTATATATCTATGTCATTATTATGAAGTTTAGAAATGTTGCTTACACATTAGGCTTATTAACTTCAATTTCATTGTACAGCCAAACATGTTGTTCAGGAGGAATACCTTTATCTAATAATCTTGGTTTAGAATTTTCATCCGAACATACAGCTATTTTAGGATTGAGTTATGACTTTAATAATCTGAATACTTTAAAAAACGACTCTGAAACTTTAAATGATGATTCAAGATTAAGAACTACACATTCAATTTTAATAAATGCAGGTTATTCTTTTACTGACAGATTATCTGTTGAAGGTTTATTTACTTGGGTTAACCAAAGACGAATTATAAATCAATTTGATGAAGAAAACTTGGATCAGACTTACGGTATTGGTGATGCTGTTGTTTTGGTTAGATATAAAATCATCCAAAATCTTGATAAAAAATTCAATCTAAATGCAGGACTAGGTGTAAAGATACCATTAGGTTCATCAACCGAAACAAATGACCAAGGTATTGTACTTAATGCAGATCTGCAACCTGGAAGTAATGCCTGGGATTTAATTTATCTACTTGGTGCAAACAAAACCTTTGACTTTAGGCCTTCAATGACATTTGCAACAAGATTAGTCTACAGGCAAACTGGTGAAAATGATACGTATTTTGGTGATTCTATATATGAATTCGGCAATGACATACAAGCTTATTTTGGAGTTACGGATCAGTTTCTAATGGGAAATATTATAATAAATCCAGGTATAACACTTAAGTATAGAAATGCAGTCAAAGACAAAATTCAAGGATCAGATATACCAAACACAGGTGGTAGTTGGCTTTTTATAATTCCAAGTGTATCTATTAATGTTTTTAGCAATACTTCCTTTAATGTTTCTGCCGAATTGCCACTATATTCAAGACCTGACGGTATACAATTAACACCAACGTATAGAATAACTTCAGGTTTTTTAATTAACTTATTCAATAAACCCCAAGCTGTATTAATAAATTAGAATCTATGAAAACTATAAAAACAACTTATCTATTACTATTAGTCTTGCTCGTTTTTTCCTGCAGCAGTAGTGACCCTTCAAATAATGATTCTAACTCAGATACTTCAGATGATAATGATCCTTCACCTACCGATTCATGGCTAATTCCAGTTGGTGATGTTAAAGATGGAGGTCCAGGCAAAGATGGTATTCCATCAATTGAAAATCCTATGTTCAACCTAGCAAGTGAGACTACAATGGATGACGATGAAATAGTTGTTGGAATTAAAATTGGAAATACCATTAGAGCATATCCTCATTTTATATTAGACTATCACGAAATTGTAAATGATATCATTGATACTGAAAATATTTCAATTTCATATTGCCCATTAACTGGAACAGCGTTTGCTTGGGAGAGTGCCATTGAAGGAAATATTGAGTCTCATTTTGGTGTTTCAGGATTACTTTATAACAGCAATCTTATACTATACGATAGAGAGACAGATAGTTATTGGTCCCAAATGCGATTGCAATGTGTAAATGGGGACCTTATCGGTGATTTCCCAGAAATCTTTCCAGTAATTGAAACAAACTGGAACACATGGAAAAATATGTATCCAAATTCTGAAGTACTGAACACACAAACTGGTTTTGATAAACCCTACGGTAATTATCCTTATGGTGACTATAGAACCGATCAAGATCTATTCCTATTTGTTCCGAGTCCATTAAATCCAGCTTTACCTAACAAGGAAAGAGTTTTTACAATTATAGATGATGACAAAGCGAAAGTGTATAAGTTTTCAAATTTTATTAATGGAAATGTAATCATTGATAATTTTAATGGCAAAGACTACTTGGTAATAGGTAACGAAAATATAATTAATGCTTTTGAAGTAAACGGTATTTTCAACCAATTAGAATATACATTTTCATTTGTTAATTCCGACGTGTTTTTTACGGATAATGAAGGTAATGGGTGGTCTATATTTGGTGAGGTGATTAGTGGCCCAAGATTAGGTCAAACATTGAACAGTCCAACATCTGTAACTAGCATGTGGTTTGCAACAGCAGCATTCTATCCAAACCCACAGATTTATTCTGAATAATCAATCTCTTTTAAAATACTTAAATTACTCATTTCAAATTTTATTAATCTGATTGATTTTCAGCACAAAAAAACCTTTAGCAAGGTTTGGTAATCCAATAGTTTATCGTAAATTTGCAAACTCTTTTTTAGAGAGAAATGTATAATCAATTGTGCAAAATGCACAGTTATAAATCAAATTAGTGTGGATACATTAAGCTACAAAACAGTTTCTGCTAACAAAGCTACCGTGAATAAGGAGTGGGTCTTAGTTGATGCTGAAGGACAAACTTTGGGTCGCTTAGCTTCAAGAGTAGCAATACTTTTAAGAGGTAAGCACAAACCTAATTTTACGCCACACGTTGATTGCGGTGATAACGTAATTGTTATTAATGCAGAAAAAATCAACTTAACTGGAAACAAATGGACGGAAAAAAGTTATATCCGTCACACAGGTTATCCAGGTGGTCAAAGAAGCCTGACAGCTACTGAGATGTTTGAGAAAGACCCAACCAGATTAGTAGAAAAGTCAGTAAAAGGAATGTTGCCTAAAAATAAATTAGGCGCTACTCTTTTTAGAAACTTAACAGTTGTTTCAGGTACTGAGCATTCTCACGAAGCTCAAAAACCTAAAGCAATTAAATTAAACGAAATTAACTAATGGAAGTAATTCACAAAATTGGCCGTAGAAAGACGGCTGTTGCTCGTGTGTATGTTGCTAAAGGAAAAGGCAAAATCACGGTGAACAAAAAAGACATGGCGGAATACTTTACTACTGGAACACTTCAGTACAAAGTAAACCAACCTTTAGCCTTGACTAACAATGATGGCAACTTTGATATTACTGTTAACGTATATGGAGGTGGTATCACCGGCCAGGCAGAAGCAATACGTTTAGGGCTTTCTCGTGCAATGTGCGAATTAGATCCTGAAAACAGAGCAATATTAAAGCCCGAAGGTCTATTAACAAGAGATCCAAGAATGGTAGAGCGTAAGAAATTCGGTCAGAAGAAAGCGCGTAAGAAATTCCAGTTCTCTAAACGTTAATATCCAAACAATCCTTAATTCAGAATCTGAACATTCAGATTCTGAATTACTTTATTTTATTGAAATCGCTGAATAGTTCAGCAAAATTTAAACCAGTTATTGTTGTCCACAATGGAAGCATTGGGATTTAGTTTAGCATCTAAATGGTTAAGGCGAGCAAAAGCAACCACTTGATCATTGCTAATTCAACAGAACGTAAACTATTACAAAAATGGAAAAAGTAGAAGTAAAAGAACTACTAGAAGCAGGTGTACACTTCGGACACCTTACACGTAAGTGGGACCCAAACATGGCTCCTTACATTTATATGGAGCGTAATGGTATCCATATTATCAACCTTTACAAAACGGCTGCAAAAATTGAAGAAACATCTGCAGCATTGAGTAAAATTGCCGCATCTGGAAAGAAGATTTTATTTGTAGCTACTAAAAAACAAGCTAAAGACATCGTTGCTGAAAAGGCGGGTGCTGTAAATCAACCTTACATTACTGAGCGTTGGCCAGGTGGTATGTTAACTAACTTTGTAACTATTAGAAAAGCTGTTAAGAAAATGGCTTCTATTGATAGAATGAAAAAAGATGGTACATTCAACTCTTTATCTAAAAAAGAACGTCTGCAGGTAGACCGTCAACGTGCTAAATTAGAAAAGAACTTAGGGTCTATTTCTGATATGACTCGTTTACCAGGTGCACTATTTGTGGTTGATATAAAGCGTGAACATATTGCGATTAAAGAAGCTCAGAAATTAAACATCCCAATCTTTGCAATGGTAGATACTAACTCTGACCCACGTCAAGTAGATTATCTTATCCCTGCAAATGATGATGCTTCAAAATCAATCAATAAAGTACTTTCTATTGTAACCTCTGCTATTGAAGATGGGCTAAACGAAAGAAAAGCAGAACGTGTAGAAAAAGAAGGGAAAGCACAAAAACAAGATGCTAAACCAGCACCAGTTGAGGCAAAAGCTGAGCCTGTTGCAGCAAGTAAAGAAGAAGAATAAACAACATTTATAATACATAAAAAAGTCGTTTAATTCTTTTCTATAAGAGAAAAATTAATCGGCTTTTTAAATTTAATAATTATGGAAAATACTGTAAAAATAACAGCAGCAGAAGTAAACAAATTAAGAAAAGCTACTGGTGCGGGTATGATGGATTGTAAGAAGGCATTAGTTGAAGCTAATGGTGATTTTGACAAAGCCATTGAAATATTACGTAAAAAAGGTCAAAAAGTTGCGGCAAAACGTGCTGATAGAGAATCTACAGAAGGTGCTGCTATCGCAAAAGTTAACGGAGATAAGACAGTTGGTGTTTCAATTGTGTTAGGTTGTGAAACTGATTTTGTGGGTAAAAACGATAATTTTGTTGCACTTGCACACGAATTAGCTGATTTGGCGTTGAACTTTAACTCTAAAGAAGATTTTCTAGCAGCAGATTTTAATGGAATGACAGTTGCCGAAAAGTTAATTGAACAAACTGGTGTTATTGGTGAAAAATTAGAAATTAATGCATTTGAAAAAATAGAAGCTCCATTTGTTGGTTCTTATATACATGCAGGAAACAAGATTGCCACTTTAGTAGGTTTGTCTGCTAATATTGAAGGTGCTGACGTTGTAGCTAAAGATGTTGCAATGCAAGCTGCAGCAATGAATCCAATTGCTTTAAATGAAGAAGGTGTTGATGCTTCTATAATTGAAAAGGAAATTGAAATTGCCAAAGACCAACTTCGTCAAGAAGGAAAACCTGAAGCAATGTTAGATAATATTGCTAAAGGAAAATTAAAGCGTTTCTTTAAAGACAATACTCTAGTAAATCAAGCATTTATCAAGGACAGTAAAGTGAGTGTAGCTAACTATGTTAAAACAATTGGTGATGTTGAGGTAACTACATTTAAACGAGTGGCCTTAGGTTAATTACTTAATTATATAAATTTTAAGCCTTCAAATTAAATTGAAGGCTTTTTTTTGTCCATTTTTTCACTTTTAAAGAAGCTAAGAATTGTGTAGCTTTGTTCAACTTTCAAAATTCATAATGAAATACAAAAGAATTTTACTAAAATTATCTGGTGAAGCCTTAATGGGAAATCGTCAGTATGGTATAGACCCAGAGCGTTTAGCCGAATATGCTCAAGATATAAAAACAATAACGGACAAAGGAATACAGGTTGCTATTGTTATTGGTGGTGGTAATATTTTTAGGGGTGTTTCAGGAGCAAGTAATGGCATGGACCGCGTGCAGGGAGACCATATGGGAATGTTAGCTACTGTTATTAATGGATTAGCTTTGCAAAGTGCATTAGAAGACGCTAATATCCCTACACGATTACAGACCGCAATAAAAATAAACGAAGTTGCAGAGCCATTTATAAGAAGAAAAGCAATACGCCATTTAGAAAAAGGTAGAGTTGTTATTTTTGGTGGTGGAACTGGTAATCCGTATTTCACTACAGATTCAGCAGCAGTATTGAGAGCAATAGAAATGGAAGCTGATGTAATTTTAAAAGGAACTAGAGTGGATGGTATTTATAATGCCGACCCAGAAAAAGATACAAGTGCCATAAAATTTGATGAGATATCCTTCGATGATGTACTTAGGAAAGGTCTTAAAGTAATGGATACAACAGCCTTTACATTAAGCCAAGAAAACAACTTACCTATTATAGTTTTTGACATGAATAAGAAGGGCAATTTGTTAAAGGTAGTGTCAGGAGAAAATATTGGTACGGTAGTAAATTTATAATTTTGGCTTAAATTTTGATAATGCTCAATTAAAAGTATAATATTATGAACGAAGAGATTGAATTTATTGTAGACACAGCTAAAGAGGCCATGGATGCCGCAATAAAGCATTTAGAAAAACAATTGGTTAATATCAGAGCTGGTAAAGCAACGCCATCTATGTTGGGTAGTGTCATGGTAGACTACTATGGTGCTCAAACTCCACTTAATCAAGTAGCAAATGTTAATACTCCAGACGGTAGGACCATTTCTGTTCAACCTTGGGAAAAAAGCATGCTTCAAGAAATTGAGCGAGGTATTATGATTGCAAACTTAGGCTTTAATCCAATGAATAATGGTGAAACAATAATTATCAATGTTCCACCTCTTACAGAAGAACGTCGAAAGGAATTGGCAAAACAAGCAAAAAGTGAAGCAGAAGATGCAAAAATTGGTGTAAGAAATGCACGGAAAGATGCAATGCATGATATTAAAAAATCAGATGCTTCAGAAGATCTTCAAGGTAATGCCGAAATTGACATACAAGAATTAACAGATACTTACGTTAAAAAGATAGACAGTATTCTAGACGTTAAAGAAAATGAAATTATGACGGTTTAGAATTCTTCAAAAAACATAAAAAACATCCCAACAAAACGGGATGTTTTTTTAACTACAACACATCTTTATGTCTAAGCATTTTTTTGTTGTTATTTGTTTACTGATTGCAACAAACTGTTTTGCTCAAAACCCAAGTGATGTCAAAAACGATTCTGCAAAAGTCAAGCAAGACTCCATAAAAAAGATTGAATTCATAAGAAAACTTGGTAATGGCTATCTTCCATTTAAGTATTTCAACCTCGACTTAAGATACCTTATAAAATACAACCAATACGAAGGGTTTAGAACTGGACTTGGTGGTATAACTAATGAAAGGTTTTCTGAACGTTATCGCCTAAATGGCTACACCGTATATGGTTTTAAAGATGAACGATACAAATTTAGTTTTGGTGGAGGCTTTAGAATAAATAAAAACTCAAACACATGGATTAACTTGTTATATACTGATGATTTGCAAGAAACTGGTAGTTCTTCATTTTTAACAGATAAACGCTTTTTTACCTTTTTTGAACCTCGTTTACTTAACATTGACTTATTTCATAGACATATTACAAAGTCAATCTCCATTGAACATAAAATATCAAACCATCTATTGTCAGAAACCCAATTGGCTACGAGTAAAATAAATCCAACTTATAATTATAATTTTGTTTTGGATAATGAAAGTTTCAACACTTTCGATGTTAGTACTGCGAAGATTAGTTTACAGTGGAGCCCTTTTAGTATTTATAAATATGAAAAAGATTATATAGTTGAAGAAAAAGATGGGTATCCTAAATTCACTTTACAATATACTCAAGGATTCAAATCTGTTTTTGGAAGCGACTTTAATTTTTCCAAATTAGACTTTAGAACCATATACCATATTCAACACAAAAATGAATCTTTAACAACCTTTGGATTAGTTGCTGGTATTGCTGGGGGTGAAACACCCTTAACCCATCTTTATCATTCTTATCCAAATAATATTAGAAAAGAAACTATTCTACAGCGTTTTTCAGTAGCAGGCCTAAACAGTTTTGAAACGATGTATTTTAATGAATTTTTTAGTGATAAGTTTAGTACGTTACAGTTTAAACATTTCTTTAAACCATTTAAAATTACAGAATGGTTTAAGCCACAATTAGTTTTAATATCTAGACATGCGGTTGGTACAATGAATAGTATTGGCCGGCACCAAGGAGTTGATTTCAATACTTTAGAAAAATTGTACTCAGAATCTGGCTTTGAAATTAATAAGTTGTTTTTAGGATTTGGGTTGAGTTTTGCTTATCGATATGGCTCATATCATCTCCCAAATTTAGAGGACAATATAGCCTTTAAGTTTACCTTTAATATTTCTTTGTAGCTCATATTATATTCGTGTTAATTAAATGGCAAATCATTAGGTTTTTTCTACCTTTGCCGCTCATTTTGAATTGCATATTGGCTTCAATTTGATTCAGCATCAATTCAAATAATTATTATTATCAAGAAATAACATCTTAAAGAACAAACTCTTTAAGAAATTTAGTGCATGTTTAAGCTATTTACAACAGGATTTTGGGAGACTATTGCGAGATTAATTCTTCGTAATAAAATCTTCATATTAATAATTATTGTCCTGGCAACAGTGTTTTTTAGTTTACAATGGAAACACATGCGCTTTACTTATACCGAAGCTAATCTTCTACCAGACGATCATGAGGTAAATTTAGTTTATAATAATTTTTTAGAGGTTTTTGGTGAAGAAGGAAATCTTATTGTTCTTGGTGTAAAGGATTCGAGTCTTTTTTCCGTTAATCAATTCAATGCATGGAACAGACTGGCAGATTCCTTTAAGGAATATGATGAAGTAGAAACTGTTCTTTCCATTAAAGACTTACAAAAACTTGTAAAAAACACTAAAAAAGAACAGTTTGAATTAGAGCCATTCATACAAGATTCAATTTCTACTATTGATGAGCTCAATGCATTACAAAAAGAACTCTTTAAGAAATATCCGTTCTACGACAATTTTTTGTTCAATGCTGAGACTAAAACTATAAGAACAGCAATTTATCTTAAAAAGGATATTGTTAATACTTCAGCAAGAAAAGATTTTATAATTGAAGATTTAGAGACTATAATTAATTCTTTTGAGCAAGAAACGGGATTAGATGTCAGGGTTTCTGGCATGCCTTATATTAGAACTCTTAACTCTCAAAATATTGTTGATGAAATTGGTCTTTTTATTAGTGCGGCATTACTAGTAACATCACTCATTTTCTTCCTGTTTTTTAGATCTTTCAGGGCCACATTTATTTCGTTAATTGTAGTTTGCATTGGAGTTATGTGGACCTTTGGTATACTGGGTCTATTAAAATACGAGATTACTGTTCTTACGGCATTAATTCCTCCTTTAATAATTGTAATAGGAATACCCAATTGTATTTTCCTGATAAACAAATACCAGCACGAGGTAAAATCTCATGGTAACAAGGTAAAATCACTACAACGTGTTATTACAAAAATTGGTAATGCAACATTAATGACAAATGTTACAACGGCGTCTGGTTTTGCTACTTTCATACTTACTCAAAGTAAATTATTAAAAGAATTTGGTATTGTAGCATCACTAAGTATTCTTGCGATTTTCATATTGTGTTTATTGATAATACCTATCATTTACACTTTTCTACCTTATCCAAAACAACGACATCTAGAACATTTAAATAAACGCTGGATTGGTGGTTTTGTAGATTGGATGGAACGTATGGTAAAACACAAAAAAATCACCATTTACGTTACTGCACTAGTTTTAATCATAGCAAGTATGCTTGGTATAAACAAAATCACAATTTCAGGAAGTCTTATTGAAGATATGCCTAAGAACAAGCAATTCTTCAAGGATATACGTTTCTTTGAAAGTGAGTTTAACGGTATAATGCCTCTTGAAATAATGGTAGATACCAAACGCAAAAAGGGCGTAATGAAGCTGAGCACATTGAAGCGTATTAATGAAATTGAAGAATTGATCATTGAAACTCCAGAGCTTTCCAAACCAATCTCAGTAGTTAGTTTGGTTAAATATAGTAAGCAAGCATATTACAATGGTAATCCCAAATACTACCAATTACCAACAAGTCAAGAAAACAGTTTCATATTATCCTATGCCAAAAATTCCAATTCTGAGGTAGACTTATTGAAGAATTTTGTTGATAGTACAGGTCAATATGCCCGTATAACAACCTTTATGAAGGATATTGGTACCGATAAAATGGAACGTATTCAAGAGAATCTTCAAAACAAAATAAATAAAGTATTTCCAAAGGAACGCTATGACGTTACTCTAACTGGTAAGGCATTAGTGTTTCAAAAAGGAACAAAATTTCTTGTAAGAAACCTTGTCATTTCATTGAGTTTGGCCATATTTTTAATTTCATTATTTATGGCGTACATGTTCCGTTCGCTCAGAATGATAATCGTTTCCTTAATACCCAACTTATTACCATTATTGATAACTGCTGGATTAATGGGTTATTTGGGTGTACCAATAAAACCATCGACAATTTTAGTATTCAGTATTGCATTTGGTATTTCTGTAGATGATACAATCCATTTCTTGGCAAAATACAGACAAGAACTACAGGCCAACCATTGGAAAATTAGAAAATCGGTTTATGCTGCCTTAAGAGAAACTGGTGTAAGTATGTTCTATACATCTATTGTTCTATTCTTTGGTTTCTCTGTTTTTACAATATCTAGTTTTGGTGGTACAGTGGCATTAGGCGCATTAGTGTCTGCTACTTTATTGTTCGCAATGCTTTCAAATTTATTACTGCTGCCTTCTTTATTGCTTTCACTAGAGCGCAACATTGCTAACAAGGAGGTCTTAAGAGAACCAGCAATTAATATTATCCCAGAAGATGATAATGAAGAGGATGATATTGAAAATCAAGAAGAAAATATATCTTAGTATTCAAAAATTAAATAGAGATGATAACTAAAACTGTAGCTGAATTACTTTCACAAGATGTGACCTTGCAAGATGTTACTGTAAAAGGATGGGTAAGAACTTTTAGAGCAAACCGTTTTATTGCTTTGAACGATGGTTCTACTTTAAATAATATCCAATGTGTTGTAGATTTCGAAAATTTTGAGGAGTCTGAATTAAAGCGTGTTACAACTGGTGCAGCAATCCAAGTGAACGGTGATTTAGTTGAAAGTCAAGGAAAAGGGCAAAGTATAGAAATTCAGGTAAAAGAGTTGGCTATTTTGGGAGATTCTGATCCAGAGACTTACCCAATTCAACCTAAAAAACATTCGTTTGAATTTTTAAGAGAGAATGCTCATTTACGTACTCGTACAAACACCTTTAGTGCTGTAATGCGTTTGCGTTCATCACTTTCTTTTGCAATCCATAAATACTTTACAGAGAATGGATTTTACAATATGCATACACCTATTGTTACAGGTAGTGATGCCGAAGGAGCTGGTGAAATGTTTAGGGTGAGCACATTAGATCCTAAAAATCCGCCATTAAATGATAAAGGTGATGTAAATTATTCTGAAGACTTTTTTGGTAAGGAAACAAATCTTACAGTTTCAGGTCAATTAGAGGCTGAAACTTATGCCATGTCATTAGGTAAGGTTTATACCTTTGGTCCAACATTTAGAGCAGAGAACTCTAATACATCTCGCCATTTAGCTGAATTCTGGATGATAGAACCAGAAGTCGCATTTATGGATTTGACAGGTAATATGGATTTGGCAGAAGATTTTTTAAAGTCTGTATTAAATTATGTGTTAGAACATAATAAAGAAGACTTAACGTTTCTGGAAAAACGATTATTAGATGAAGAAAAAACAAAACCTCAGGCAGAGCGAAGTGAAATGAGCTTGATAGAAAAAATGAGGTTTGTTGTAGATAATAATTTTAAACGTGTTAGCTATACAGAAGCAATTGATATTCTTAGAAATTCTAAGCCAAATAAAAAGAAAAAATTTAAATATATCATTAATGAATGGGGAGCAGATTTACAGTCTGAGCATGAACGTTTTCTTGTTGAAAAACACTTTAAATGTCCTGTGATTTTGTTTGATTACCCAGCAAATATTAAAGCCTTCTATATGCGTTTAAATGAAGACGGAAAAACTGTAAGAGCTATGGATATTCTCTTCCCTGGAATTGGTGAAATGGTTGGCGGTTCACAACGTGAGGAACGACTAGATGTTTTAGTTGAAAAAATGAAAGCATTAGATATTTCTGAAGAAGAATTATGGTGGTATCTGGATTTACGTAAATATGGAACTGCAGTTCATTCTGGTTTTGGTTTAGGCTTTGAACGATTAGTTATGTTTGCTACTGGAATGAATAATATAAGAGATGTAATTCCTTACCCAAGAACACCTCAAAACGCAGAATTTTAAAGACAAGAGAAACCTGTTAAGAATTAATAACCTGACAGGTTTTTTTATTATTTTTAAAGATACAAGAGAAAAAAATAAATGGCCCTAAAACAATATTTACAATTTAAACTTTCGCAAAAGCTATCGCCTCAGCAAATTCAGTTGATGAAGCTGATTCAATTACCTACGCAAGCTTTTGAACAGCGCTTAAAACAAGAGCTAGAAGAAAATCCTGCGTTAGATACTGGTAAAGAAACTGATACTTCAGAAGATACTTTTGATGAATTTGATAACAGCACTGATGATTATAATGATAATGATACTATTGATGCTGAAGATATTAATGTTGATGAATACCTCAGTGATGATGAAATACCAGATTATAGAACACAAGCCAATAATTACAGTACTGATGATGATGAGAAAAGTATACCTTATGCTGCAGGCACCTCATTTACACAACATTTAATCAACCAATTAAATACATTTAGATTATCTGATCAGCAAGAGGAAATCGCTCAGTTTTTAGTGGGTAGTGTTGATGAAAGTGGATATATAAGACGTTCCTTATCAGATATTGCAGATGATCTTGCTTTTACTCAAAATGTGTACACAAACGAGGATGAGGTTGAGCAAGTTCTAATGGTGGTACAGCAGTTAGATCCTGCAGGTGTAGCAGCAAGAAATTTGCAAGAATGTTTGAGCATTCAATTACATAGAAAAGAGCAAAATCCAGACATAGAACTTGCTGTAAAAATTATTGATAAGGCCTTTGAACAATTTACAAAGAAGCATTATAAGAAGTTATTGCAAAAATTTAGCATTAATGAAGAACAACTTAAAGATGCTATTGAAGAAATTGAACGATTAAATCCAAAACCAGGAGGCTCATATGCTGGTAATAATAAAATAATAGAACATATAGTACCTGACTTTGCAATTAAAATAGTAGAAGGTGAGTTGGAGCTGACATTAAATGGCAGAAATGCACCTGAACTTCATGTATCCAGAGAGTACAATAATATGTTGAAGGGTTACAAAGACTCAAAGGAAAAGTCTAAAGCACAAAAGGATGCTGTAATGTTTATAAAACAGAAGCTTGATGCCGCAAAGTGGTTTATTGAAGCTGTAAGGCAGAGACAACAAACGCTGTTTGTAACCATGAGTGCTATCATGAACTATCAGAAAGAGTATTTCCTTTCTGGTGATGAACGTAAACTTCGTCCTA
The DNA here is from genome assembly GCF_046762865.1 of Winogradskyella sp. A2. Classification (NCBI taxonomy): domain Bacteria; kingdom Pseudomonadati; phylum Bacteroidota; class Flavobacteriia; order Flavobacteriales; family Flavobacteriaceae; genus Winogradskyella; species Winogradskyella sp. A2. The sequence goes on along the minus strand of NZ_JBKQXM010000002.1, from coordinate 524,867 downwards.
TGATTCTTAAAGATATAGCAGATGAAATTGATATGGATGTTTCAACAATATCTAGAGTTGCTAATAGCAAGTATGTTGACACTCCATATGGTACAAAATTAATAAAGGAATTTTTCTCAGAATCCATGACCAACGATCAAGGTGAAGAAGTTTCTACTAGAGAAATTAAAAAGATATTAGAGACTGTAATTGAAGAAGAAAACAAAAAGAAACCACTTACAGACGAAGCACTGTCTAAGATTTTAAAAGAGAAAGGATATCCTATTGCCAGACGTACAGTTGCCAAATATAGAGAGCAATTAGATATTCCTGTGGCAAGACTCAGGAAAAAGATTTAATCACAATTCTCACAATAACCGTTTCTTAAGTATTCATTATCTAAAAGTTGGAAAGTTACGCCACCATCATCAACAGAATTAAATAAATTACAGTAACGTTCTTTATTTTGGTTATAGGCATTTAACATTATCGCTCTGTAGTCATCTCTCTTTGTTAGCTCAGTATTTATAAGTGTGAGATTCAAATAATAAAATATTAAATCTTCATCTACATCTATACTTCTGGCCTTATTATTCAATAAATCCGCCGCCTTTTCAACATTAGCATAATAGGTTAAAAACTGTGCAAGACTAAAATAGTCGTAATCCGAAAGTGGTATTTTCTTGTAATACTTATTAATGTAATTGACAGACTTATCCTTTTCGTCATATTTTCTCTTTTTCATATGCTTTTCACTCATTATAATATGGTAATTAATCATCATTCTATCTATCAGTTTTTGGTCAAGCCCATAATTCTTGAGATTATATATTTCTGTTTTAAATGCAGTTGCATTGATTGGGGCAAAATCAAATCTCCAAATTCTAAATTTAAGTGCTATAAGATTATACCTAACCTTTGCGTTTTTAGAATCTAATTTAAGCAATGCATTAAGTTCATCTCTCACAATTATAATCTGCCTTTTATTTATTTGATATTTAATGGCGCTATTAGCATTTAAGAAGTTTACGTATTTGATTTGTCTAGGTATCTCCATATTACTCAAAAGATTTGGAGATATTTCCTTGTTCTTTAACCTATTAAACAATGAATTTTGTATCTGGATAGCCTTGTCTAATTCATCAGCGCTGATAGCTTTATTAAATTCATCTACTAGTTCTGTACCTGACTTGTTTTTATACACATCCTTTAGTTCTAATTCTAAAGTTAAAACAGCTTTCCTGTGATTCTTTAAATAAGGCTCCATTTCTTTTGAAAATGAACCAACAAGTTTTGCCTTAATTTCTGATTTTGTTAAATCATTAAGGTTTTGAAATTTGGTTCCTTCAATATCATTCAAAAATTCTACCCAGTTTTCCGATGACGATATTGTAGTTTTAATTGTTGGTTCTTGATAGGTCTGAATAGCTTCAGCCATACTTTTTGCTCTTCCCTTCTGTAGTTCAATATTACGCTCTAAGCTACCTTCTATTGATGAGTAAGCTTTAATGTCTATAGTCTTAATATTAAAATCTGTTAGGCTAAGTGAATCGTAAATTGGTCGTATATCTTCTGGCAAGTACTTTGACTTGTTCTTTTCAAAAGGTACTTTAAACTTTAATGTTTTGTACTTAATATCTGCCCTGTTCTCATCTAAACTTAATACTTTATCATTCTGAAAACTTAGTGAATCTAAGTACATACCCATATCTAATAAATCCCAATTGTATGATTGTAGATTAAAAATTATCTGATACCTACACAAGTTTTTGTTTCCAAGAAACAAAATGTTATACTCCAATTCTTTATCCGCCAAATTCTTAGGAAGCCTACCTACTAAAACCCTGAAATAATTTTCTTTAAAAGGTTTTAAGCCACTCTTCAGTTTAGATGAAAATATTGGTCGTAAAAGTGTACCTCTTATTTGTTCCGTATCAACAATTGGCAAAGCACAATCGTATATGTCCTTAGATACTACATCAATGGCTATACCATCATTTGAATTTTTAAATAACTGGTTAAACCATTTTTTATCATTGGTTTGGAAGTACAAATTATATCCTTCTCTTTTAATTGAAAACTTTACCTCTTTTGGTTTTTGCTGAAATGCCATTTGACAGTTTCTGCAATTTCTGTTTCTCTCACTTTCACTTTTAGGAAATACTATCCCATAGTTTTCTTGTGCAGATAAGAGATTAAAAGATGAACTAAATAAAAAGCAAAATATTAATAAATATAGATTCATTTAAGGGGTATTTTATATCTGGTTAATTTAACTAAAATACATACTTGATGAAAGTTCTTTCATCTATTTTGAAAATAAAAAAGTTATTTTTGTTCGTAGCCTATGAAAGATTTCATTTTAAAAAGTGTCTCATTTATTTTTCATCCACTAATAATGCCATTATTAGGTGTATTGTTTTACTTTTCAAAAACACCAAGGTATATACCAGAGCCTGTAATGAAAGCAAAAGTTTTCTCTATTATTATACTTACAATAATACTTCCCATTCTGCTTTTTTTCCTACTGAAGACTATTAATAAAGTAGACACAATATATCTTAAGACCACTAAGGAGAGGGTTTTACCTTTATTAATCAATTCAGTAATTATTACCTTAATTCTATTGCGTGTTATGACGCCGAATGAAATAGAGGAGTTGTTTTACTTTTTTCTTGGTATCCTAATTTCAAACCTTCTCTGCCTTTTCTTGGCATTCTATGGTATCAAAGCAAGTATTCATATGATTGCAGCCACAGGGTTTTTTATGTTTGCTGTTGGCATAGGTATCCATTTTAAAATTAATATCAATGGTACAATAGCGCTTACGATGATCATTTTAGGTGCAATTGCTACGTCAAGACTTCATTTAAAAGCACATACAAATCAAGAATTAATTACTGGTGTGTGCACTGGGTTATTACCGCAATTGGTATTGTTAAAATTCTGGTTATAAAATATAAAACATCAATCCTAATCTTATAACATTCATATCTATTGGTTGATTATTCAATTTTGAATCGTCATTAAAAACAGAATTCAGTCCATAATAAGCATGGAAATTCCATGTTCCGTAGCCAGCACTAAGTGTTATTCCATACTGAACCTTATTAAAGGAATCAATATTAGAAAGTTGAACATCACCTGTGCTTGTTTTTAATTTTGTAGAGTTATATACCATATAGCCCAACTTAAAACCGGTATATATACGCCAAAAATTATAATCTGAAGCTGTTGAAGTTCGCCATCTTATTTCTAAGGGTATTTCAAAAAGATAGGTTGAGAATTTATTCTTAGAAACATTTATTTCGTCTTCATTCAAAATGCTAAAAAGTATTTCCTTATTCTCCTCTGTTATTGATAAATTTTGATTGTAAGAATTTGAAGAGAATCCAATACCCAATCCAATGGCAAAATCCCTATCTTCATTAATAGGCATATCTCTAATAAAACCAATATGAAAACCCGTTGAAAAACCGCTTTGTGCTAAATCAGTAGGTTTAGAATTCAGTAAATTATAAGTTACTGAGGCATAAAACTGATCCTCCCTATAATTCTCATACAACTCTGATTTATCAATATTTTGAGCAAACCCAAAATGACCAGTTATAATGATAACTATAAATAGTAAATTCTTCATATGGTTAAATCTACAAAATCTTTAATTGTTACGTAAAAAAAACGTCCTGATTACTCAGGACGTTTATATAAAATTAAGAATAAGAATCTTTATTGTTCTGCTCTTGCGTTTGCGATATACATAACTTTTAATGTATTTGCTTTACGCAATTGTTGCTTAATATCAGAGACAAGACCAGCGTGAGTGTCTTTGTCAACCTTAAGCCCTACTACAATTTTACTTTTTAGTTCTTCATTCATATCTGCTTGAGCCTGTAATACAGATGCTTGCACATCTTCAATACTAATAAAGGCATCATTAAATTGAATTCTTGGCTCTTCACCAAATTGCTTGTATTGACTACTTGGCTTCCCTGCGTAGATAAAAGTAGTTCTATCCTTTTTTAATTTCTCTACTTGATCTGCACTTGGTAACCTATTCTCAATCATTAAAGAACTATCTCTCATTACTGTTGCTACCATGAAAAAGAAAAGCAACATAAATACAATATCAGGTAAGGATGCCGTCGAAATCGCTGGCAATTCACTTTTTCCTCCTTTTTTAAACTTTGACATATCTGTTACTTTTAATTATTATCTGGTTCTGCTTCAGACAATTTAAGTGGGTAAAGATTTTTAATGGTTTCTATACGTTCATTAAGCACTTCATCCTTTTTAAACTGATTCTTTTCCTTCTCTGCTAACATTGCTGCGAATACCTTATCATCATTTGGATAATATCTTTTATACAATCTTGCCGCTTCTCTCTCTCGTAAAAAGTTATAAGCTCCAACAAGTTCATTTTGCACATCAATATATTTCTCATATGAAGTTTCTCTATCATGCTTCATGGAGATAATCGCCTTGTCCGGATGGTCCGATGAACTAGGTGATCTCTTGCCTTTACAATAGTCACAACGTTTACCTTCAGCATTTTCTCCACCTCCGTTATCCAAGAACTCTATAGCTGCCTGTCTTAAGTCTTTTAACTCCATTTGCTCATCCTCAACAAGAAGCTGATTTCTACGGTTAATTAAAACCGTAAATAAATTCTTCTGCTTGATAATTGGTGGCTCTACTTCAGAGTCATCAATTGGTGGCAAACTTCTTAATAGTCCTTTGTCCTTTTCAATTGTTGTTGTTACTAAGAAAAAGATAAGTAATAAGAAGGCAATGTCAGCCATTGAACCTGCATTTACTTCGGGTGCTGCTCTCTTTGCCATAGTTTATTATTTACTAATTACTTTTTTAACTCCTGAGAAAATCATTGTTAATGCCGCAACGATTATCAATATGTAAAAAGCTGTTAAACCTGCTCCTACCATTTGAGATTGACTATCTGTAGCAATACCATCTTGTAATTTATATTGCATTGGATCACCTCCAGATACTACATAAGAAATTATCAATACTGCAGCAAAGGCTCCAAATCCAATTAAGGTATTCTTAAGACCAGATGCGTTAGTGAATAAATTTTTGACAACAAAAATTACCACAAACAATAACACAAGTCCAAGAATTATGTAAGCCACAAATGCCATTGGATCTACTATCGCAGTATCTCCGTTAAGTGCCGCTGCCTTTATCTCATCATCGCCTTTAGATATTATTCTCGCCAAGAAAATAATACCAGCAACTCCAAGTAAACCAGCTACTATTTTTAATATTTTGTGTAAATTCATAATTAAAGTGGTCTTTTATTTTTTATGTCTTACTAATAAATCCATCAAAGTGATAGATGCATCCTCCATGTCATTTACAATACTATCAATTTTTGCAATGATATAGTTGTAAAAAATCTGAAGTATAATCGCAACAATAAGACCAAATACTGTTGTTAAAAGCGCTACTTTAATACCACCTGCTACTAATGATGGTTGCATATCACCTGCAGCTTCAATTTTATCAAAGGCCTGAATCATACCGATTACTGTACCCATGAAACCAAGCATTGGTGCTAGTGCAATAAATAAAGAAATCCATGACACATTCTTTTCTAACTGACCCATTTGTACTCCTCCATAAGCCACAACAGCTTTCTCGGCAGCGTCAATGTCTTCGTCAGCTCTATCTAATCCTTGGTAGAATATAGAAGCAACAGGTCCTTTTGTATTTCTGCAAACTTCTTTAGCAGCTTCAATACCGCCTGATGCTAGTGCATCTTCTACATTTTGAGTTAATTTCTTTGAATTGGTTGTTGAAAGGTTTAAAAAGATAATTCTCTCAATAGCAATTGCTAAACCAAGAATTAAACATAATAGTACAATTCCCATAAACCCAGGACCACCTTCAATAAAACGCTTTTTTAATTCTTGATGGAAACTCAAATCTTCACCGGACGCATCTGCATCATCTTGAGTTATTGTTGTTACAGTTGCTGTTGTTGATGCAAATGTTGTAGCATTTACATTAACAGTTCCGATAGCCATTAAACATGTTATGGCAAGGATAGAAAATAATCTTTTCATTGTTCTTAATCTTAATTTAATTAGTTAAAGTGTTAAAGATAAAAAAAATAATGTAATCAAGGCTTAAAATATAAGCAGAGAGGAAGGGATTCGAACCCTCGATACCCTTTTGAGGTATACACACTTTCCAGGCGTGCGCCTTCGACCACTCGGCCACCTCTCTGTAAATTTATAAGTAAAATTACAGAACGGCAAATAACGAAAAAAACTTTAAACACTAAAATTTGAGGCGTTAATTTTCCTTCAACTCACCTCGAAGTGGTTTTTCAAAATAATATTGAAATTCTTCCGGTTTAATATTATAACCTATAAGATACATTAATTTAGCTACTGCCGCTTCTGTTGTTATGTCTTTACCTGAAATAACACCAATGGCTTTTAGGTGCGCGCTTGATTCGTATTGACCCATGGTAACACTTCCACCTGAACATTGAGTGACATTAATAATGTACAAACCTGCTTCTATTGCCTTTTTAAGTTGACTTATAAACCATTTTTCAGTGGTAGCATTTCCAGATCCATAGGTTTCTATTATTAGTCCTTTTAAGTTCTTAGCATTTAAAACCGATTCAACAAATGGTTCTGAAATACCAGGAAATAATTTTAATACTCCAATATTTGTATCTAACTCGGTTCTAACAATTAAATCATCTTCAAATTTTTCCTTCCGTAAAAACTCATAATTTATCTTTAAATGCACGCCAGACTCAGCCAACGTTGGGTAATTTGGTGAATCAAATGCTTCAAAGTGATCTGCGTTCATTTTAGTAGTTCTATTTCCTCTGTAGAGTTGGTACTCAAAATACAAACAGACCTCCTTAATAATTGGTATACCATTATTATGAAGTGATGCAAGCTGTATCGATGTTATCAAATTTTCCTTAGCATCCGTACGCAAATCTCCAATCGGTAGCTGAGAACCTGTAAAAATTACTGGTTTCTCTAAGTTCTCGAGCATGAAACTTAGAACTGATGCCGAATAACTCATTGTGTCACTTCCGTGTAAAACAACAAACCCATCAACCCTGTTATAATGACTTTCAATAATCCGAGCAATAGCTTCCCAATATGAAGGATTCATGTTAGAGGAATCAATAGGGTTTTCAAAAGAAACTGTCTCTATATTGCAATCTATCAACCTTATTTCTGGTATTTTAACCAGTAGACTGTCGAAGTCAAAAGCTTTTAAGGTTCCGGAATCAGAATCTTTTGCCATGCCTATGGTACCACCAGAATATATTAGAAGTATGTTCTGCTTTTTCATAATTATATACCAAAAACGGTTTTAGAATTCTCTGTTGTTATTGATGCAATTTCTTCTTTACTCATATTATAAAGTTCGGATAATTTTTCTAACACCTTAATTATATAATAACTTTCATTGCGCTTACCTCTATATGGTTTTGGCGCCAAGTAAGGCGAATCAGTTTCTAATACAATATGTTTCAAATCTATCTGATTAATAAACTGATCTATTTTACCATTCTTAAAAGTGACTACTCCTCCAATTCCTAATTTCATATTATAGGATATCGCTTTATGTGCCTGTTCTAAAGTTCCTGTAAAACAATGAAATATACCGTATAAATCATCTGATTTTTCTTCTTCTAAAACTTGAAAAATTTCATCAAAAGATTCCCTACAATGTATTACAATTGGCAATTTATATTGCTTAGCCAGATTAATTTGATATTTAAATGCCTCAATTTGAATATCTAAAGTTGTTTTGTCCCAATATAAATCTATACCTATTTCGCCTACAGCATAAAACTTTCGTTGCGCCAACATCTCCTCAACATGTGATAATTCATCCTTAAAATTTTCCTTTACATGTGTTGGATGCAATCCCATCATCAAAAAGATATTATTGGGAAAATCCATTTCTAATTGTAACATAGAATTGGTGTACGTCGAGTCAATAGCAGGAATGAAAAACCGTTTGATATTTGCATCTATTGCACGTTTAATCATTTCAGATCTGTCATCATCAAAAGCCTCACTATATAAATGTGTATGCGTATCAGTTATTATCATGATGCAAAAGTAATTGTTTAGTATATTATATTTACACAAATTCAAAAAATGGAAACATTACGTGACTTTCTACTAAATAAAGGGTATTCAAAAATTAAATTGAAATTTACCAAGACTAACCATTTTGAAATCAAGGCATCTATTAATGGTATAAAAGGACGTTTTATTTTAGATACAGGAGCTTCTAGTAGTTGTGTTGGTTTTGAGGCAATAGAACGATTTAACTTAAAAGTTATAGATTCAGAAATTAAGGCAGTTGGTGCCGGAGCATCTGATATGTTCACAAAAATTTCTAAATCTAATGATCTTAAGATTGGGACGTGGGAAAAATCTAGAGTCGCTTTAATACTATTTAATTTGTCTCATGTTAATAATGGTCTTATAAATCATAATGCTGAACCTGTTGATGGTATAATTGGAGCTGATATATTAAAAAAAGGTAAAGCAATTATTGATTACGAAAAAAAATATCTGTATTTAAAAATGAAAGAAATTTCGCGAGTGAAAGAATCTTAGTATCTTCACATTTCAGGTATAAATAAATTAAGTAATGCAACCAACCATCATTATTGCTGATGATCATCCTTTGGTACTAAAAGGTCTACAAGATTTTTTAACAGAAAAGAATTACAATCTATTGGCAACTGCTAAAAATGGTAAAATTGCACTGTCGCTAATAAAAGCACATTCTCCAGATATCGCAATTTTAGATATCAAAATGCCATTTCTTACTGGTCTAGAAATTGCACAAAAATGCAAGGAAGCCAATCTTAAAACAAAAATTGTACTCATAACTCTTGAAAAAGAAGAGAGTGTTTATGTTGAAGCAAAAAGATTAGGAGTTTATGGCTATGTATTAAAAGAGTTTGCTTTAGAAGAAATAGAAAATTGCATTTCTTCAGTTATAAAAGGTAAACCTTATTTTAGTCCAGAACTTATATCATATATTCAAATTGACAATACTCAATCCTTATTAAATAACTTGACAAATACTGAGTTAAAAATCTTAAAACTGACCACTAAAAATAAAACTGCTAGAGAGATTGCTGAGGATTTAAATTGCTCACCAAGAACAGTTGAGAAGCATAAGAGTCACATTATCACAAAACTAAATATAGAAAAAGCTCCCAACAGCCTTCTGATTTGGGCAAAAGAAAATCAAAAACATTTATCTTAAATATACGTAAGGTTACGTATAGTATTGTATTATTTTATTTACAATCTTTACAGTGTTATTAATTAAGGGTTAATAACGAGCTATTAATTAGTTCTTAGGGGATTATTTGAGCCTCGGACATTATGTTCGAGGTTCTTTTTTTGCGATTACATTAAAAAATACGTAAGGTTACGTATTGTGTTGCTTTAAAATAATATTCATCTTTACAAAGCTATTAATCGAAAGCCTCAGATTAAATTCTGAAAAGCTCTGGTTTAGTAATATACTAGAGCTTTTTTTAAAACATATTTCATTATGAACACCATTAAAGACAATACTACAAAAAAGGACAAAATCATTATTGCATTATTAATAATTTGTTCAGTATTTGTGGTATCAGCCAATGTGGCAGTTAATTTTTTTAGTTAATTTTAGTTAGTTGTTCTTCTAAGTTAGTAATTATAAGAACAAAAAAAGCGCAACATCTCCAGTTGCGCTTTTTTGATTTTAAATATTTTGAAAATGCTCTACATTTCTAGTGCTTTCTTAGGATTATTATCCATAAGCAATTCAGCAGGGTTTTCCAAGGCTTCCTTTACAGCAACCAAGAAACCAACAGACTCCTTACCATCTATTATTCTATGATCATAAGATAGTGCCACATACATTATTGGTCTTATCTCTACTTTTCCATCTATAGCAACAGGTCGTTCAACAATATTATGCATGCCTAAAATTCCACTCTGTGGAGGATTAATGATTGGTGTAGATAGCATACTACCAAATACACCTCCATTAGATATCGTAAATGTCCCACCTGTCATTTCATCTACCGTAATCTGGCCATCTCTTGCTCTAATTGCCAATCGTTTCACCTCTGATTCTACACCTCTGAAGGTTAAGTTCTCGGCATTTCTAATTACAGGTACCATTAATCCTTTTGGTCCTGATACGGCTATACTAATATCACAAAAATCATAAGTAATCATTTCCTTACCATCTATCATTGAATTTACCGCAGGATACATTTTTAAAGCTCTAACTATTGCTAAAGTGAAGAAACTCATAAAGCCTAAACTAACACCATGCTTAGCTTTAAAATCTTCTTTATATTGCTTTCTAAGTTCAAATATTGGTGACATATCAACCTCATTAAAGGTTGTAAGCATTGCTGTTGTATTCTTAGCTTCAACTAGTCGTTCTGCAACCTTACGCCTCAGCATAGACATTTTACTCCGAGAAGTACTTCTATTGCCACCTGATGGTGTTCCCATAGAAGGAACAGCATTTACTGCATCATCCTTGGTAATCCTTCCATCTTTACCTGTACCTTTAACTTCAGAAGGATTAATGCCTTTTTCATCTAGTATCTTTTTTGCTGCAGGACTAGCAGTACCTGTTGCGTAAGTTTTAGACTCAATAGGCTTCGCCTCTTCTTTCTTTGGTGCAACCTCAACTTTTTTCTCTTCCTTAGCTGTGGCTTCACTTCCTTCAGGTTTTGAGGCACTGGTATCAATTAAACACACTACTTGACCAACTGCTACAGCATCACCTTCCTCAGCTTTTAACGTTATGGTACCACTAGCTTCAGCTGGTAATTCTAATGTAGCTTTATCACTATCTACTTCGGCAATAGCTTGATCTTTTTCTACATAATCGCCATCTTCAACTAACCACTCTGCTATTTCTACCTCAGTTATTGATTCGCCTGGTGAAGGCACTTTCATTTCTAAAATCATGGACTTATTTATTTAAGCTCTAATTTGAGTTGTATTTATTTTCTTTGATTGTTTTTTGATTTATCAAAAACAAAATCTATTACCTCTTGGTGTCTAATTTTTGAACGTACTGAACTACCTGCTGCTGGCGTTCCATAAGGTCTTCTACTAGCTGCTCTAAAACCTTTTGCCTCATCGAAATGCATTAAGATATGTGCATATGCACCCATATTTCTTGGTTCTTCCTGAGCCCAAACAATATCATCTGCATTTTTATATTTCTTCATCATCTTACGCATCGCTTCAATTGGTAGAGGAAATAGTTGTTCTATTCTAACTAATGCAACATCATTCCTTTCTAGCTTTTCTCTTTCCTCTAATAATTCATAATAAAATTTACCAGTAACAAAAACTAGTGTTTTTACATTGTTAGCTTTAACAGTATCATCATCAATTAACATCTGAAAACTACCACTCACAAATTCTTCCACTGCTGATACTGCTTTAGGATGACGCAATAAACTCTTTGGTGTAAAGACAATTAAAGGTTTTCTATAATTGGCCTTCATTTGCCTACGTAATAAATGAAACATATTTGCTGGTGTCGAGCAGTCTGCTACAAACATATTGTCTTTTGCACATAACTGTAAATAACGCTCCATACGACCGGAAGAATGCTCTGCTCCTTGTCCTTCATAACCATGAGGTAATAGCATTACGAGACCATTTTGTGTTTTCCATTTATCTTCACCTGAAGATATATATTGGTCTATCATAATTTGTGCACCATTACTAAAATCTCCAAACTGAGCTTCCCAAATGGTTAAGGTATTTGGACTTGCCATGGCATATCCATAATCAAAACCAACTACACCATATTCTGATAACGATGAATTAAAAATATTAAACTGGCCTTGAATTTCAGAAATGTCCTTTAATAGAATTATTTCTTCTTCACTATCCTCTACTTTTACTACGGCATGTCTATGAGAGAAAGTACCTCGCTCAACATCCTGACCTGAAATCCTTACATTAAATCCTTCATTTAAAAGTGTTCCATATGCTAAATGTTCTGCCATTGACCAGTCTAACCTGTCTTCGTTAAACATGGTTTGGCGAGACTCTATTAGTCTTTGAATTTTACGGATAAACTTTTTATCCGTTGGAAGATTTGATATAACCTTAGTAATTTTCTTTAATACATCCTTAGAAACAGTTGTATCAACCGGTTCCATCATAGCCTTTTCAGTAACTCGAGTCAATCCCTTCCATTCTTCCTGCATAAACGCAGTAATTTCTGTTTTATCTTCCTTACGAGAATCTTCTAATTTTTCTTCTAACTTTTCTTTATACTTAGATTCAATATACTTTACATAACCTTCATCTATAACACCTTCATCCATCAATCGTTGCGCATAAATATCTCTTGGATTTCTGTGCTTTGCAATGGCCTTATATAAGAGTGGTTGCGTAAATTTTGGCTCATCACCTTCATTATGTCCATATTTTCTATAGCCTAATAAATCAATAAACACATCACGCTTAAATCTCATTCTGAAATGAAGTGCAAAAAGTGCGGCATGCACAACAGCCTCAGCATCATCTGCGTTAACATGCATTACAGGTGATAAGGTGACTTTGCCCACGTCCGTGCAATAAGTACTTGATCTCCCATCTAAATAGTTTGTTGTAAATCCTATCTGATTATTTACAACAATGTGAATTGTACCATTGGTTTTATAGCCTTCTAATTTTGCCATTTGAACAACTTCATACACCAAGCCTTGACCCGCTATTGCAGCATCTCCATGAACTACAATTGGAAGTACTTGTGATGCATCTTCAATTTCCTCTTTATCTTGTTTCGCTCTAGCAATCCCTTGTACAACTGCACCTACAGTTTCCAAATGTGAAGGATTAGGTGCAATATTTAAGTTTATCTTTTTGTTATTGTAAGTTTCTCTATTACTTGTCCAACCTAAATGATATTTTACGTCACCGTCAAATATTTCCTCTTCATAATCCTTGCCATCAAATTCACTAAAAATATCCTTTGCTGATTTTCCAAAAATATTTGTAAGCGTACTTAAGCGTCCGCGATGTGCCATACCCATAACAAACTCTTTAACACCTTCGTCAGCTGCTTTTTCAATAATAGCATCTACAGCTGGTATCAAAGATTCGTTCCCCTCTAAAGAAAAGCGCTTCTGACCAACATATTTAGTATGTAAAAAAGATTCAAAGGCAACGGCTTCGTTCAATTTCTTTAGAATATACTTTTTCTCATCAACTGAGAAATTCGCATGATTATCATTGACATTCAACTTATCTTGAATCCACTGAATTTCTTCAGGTTTTCTGATATACATATACTCTACACCGATAGAATCACAATAAATACTTTCGAGATGATCTATGATCACTTGCAATGTGCCTTGGCCAATCCCTATGACTTCGCCAGCAGAAAAAACAGTTTGTAAATCACTTTGGGTTAGCCCAAAATTTTCTATCTCTAAAGTAGGAGCATATTTTCGTCTTGCCCTTACCGGATTAGTTTTAGTAAATAAATGTCCTCTTGTACGGTAACCATCTATTAGTTTTACTACCTGAAATTCTTTTTGTATTTGCTCAGGAATTTGAGTAGAAACACCTTCGATAATTTCACCCTTCATTCCATAACTTTCAGAACCGAAATCGTATCCTTGAAAAAAGGCGCGCCAGCTAGGTTCAACAGAATCAGGATTTTTAAGATATTGGTCGTATAAATCAGCAAAGTATGCCGTATGTGCTGCGTTGAGAAAGGAATATTTATCCATTACTTTTTATCAAACGTTGACGTTTCAACAAAATTTCTTCAAAAATACAACATTTACCAAATATAAATATGGTTTTACTATATTTATAACAAATAGAAAATCCGAAATTATGTACATGATAATTATAAAGGTAAATCGGCTTAAATTTTTATTCTTTTGCCTTCTTTTTACATGCTTTTTTTACACTTCTTCATATGCTCAAAGTACCATAGACAGAAATAATGATTTTTGGGAAAATGTTCAATTTGGTGGCGGTATTGGTATTAATTTTGGTGATGGCTATTTTAGCGGTGCTTTAGCACCTAATGCACTTTATATGTTTAGCCCATATGTCGCAGCAGGTGTGGGTCTTAATTTTCAATATAGTTCACAACGTGATTTGTTCAATTCTACAGTAGTCGGTGGAAGTCTTATTGGCTTATTTACTCCTGCCAGAGGTATACAACTTTCTACAGAGTTCGAACAGTTATATGTAAATAGAGATTTTGACCAAGAATTTGTGGGTAATGCAGATGATAATTACTGGTATCCGGCTCTATTCTTAGGTGTTGGTTATACTAGCGGAAGTGTTACTTTTGGTATTAGATATGATGTGCTTTATGACGACCAAAAGAGTATACAGCCTGAAGCCTGGATGCCTTTTGTTAGATTTTGGTTTTAATTATAACGGCAATACCGATATTCCTTCTTTCAAATCCTTAACGAGAAATTCTAGAGTTGTATCTTTCAGTTTTTGCATTAAAAGTTGCTTTTCATTATAGACTATGTTATGAAGAGAACATGGATTATTTGCATTACACTCGCTAAGACTTAACAAACAAGAATTAATTTTTTCGTCACCATCTACAGCTTCAATTAAATCATAAACATTTCCTTTAAGATTATTGTCACTTAGATAAAAACCCCCATTTGGACCTCTTTTAGAAGACACCAGATTCTTTCTCGATAGTTCTTGTAATATTTTGGCGATATAGGCTTTAGGAACATTGATAGGCATTGCTATATCCTTAATCATTATTTTATTTTTCTCACTTGAGTAAGCAGCCAAATACAAAACTGCTTTAATTGCATACTTCACTGTATTAGAAAACATCTATTCTATCTTAAAATTTGACTTACAAATATAAAAAAGACTTTTTTGTCTTAAATATGATATTTATCATATTATAATCATCTTCTCCAATCTAAATTTGCTTTCTAATAAATCTATTAAAAATGAATACACTAACAAAAATCTTAATCCTTATTTTTTCCTTAACGCTTTTTGGTTGCGGTGGTAATGATAAAAAAGAAGAAGTACCATATGGCAAGAAAGAACCGGTAAAAACAGAAAGTAAAGTTCCTGCATCTGAAAGAGTTGAATTGTCTAATAAAGGCGTAGGATCTATTACTAAAGTAGATTTACCACTTGTTGTTGATAATGAATTAGCGGCTCATGGTAAAGACGTTTATGATAAATTGTGTACTGCCTGTCATAAAGCCGAAAAGAAATTTATTGGTCCTTCTCCGAAAGGAATTTTAAATCGTCGCTCACCTGAATGGGTAATGAATATGATTCTAGATCCAGAAAAAATGGTTAAAGAAGATCAATTAGCAAGAGATTTACTTATGGAATTTAATGGTTCACCGATGGCAAATCAAAATTTAACACAAGAAGAAGCCAGAGCTGTTCTAGAATATTTTAGAACACTTTAAAATACTAACACTAAAAATAAATCCAATGAAAACACTATTCAAATTATTATTCTCTATTGTGCTTTTAGTATGTTTTGTTGCATGTAATAGTAACTCAAAAACATCAGGAAATACAACAAGCGAAAATGCTAATAATGAAAGAGCTAGTCAAAAAGAAGGTCAAGCTTTCATGAAAGATGAAGGTGCTACACCAAATGCCTTGCAATTAGCAATTAGTTCTGAAGACCACACTACTTTAGTTGCGGCAGTACAAGCCGCTGAAGTAGAAAATGCATTAGTAAATGTAGGGCCATTAACAGTGTTTGCACCAAATAATGCTGCATTTGCAAAAATTGATGAAGCAACACTAAATAGTCTTTTGGAGCCAGAAAATAAAAGTAAACTCGCTTTTATATTAACCCATCACGTAGCTCCAGCAAATTACCCAGTAGAAATGCTGAAAAAGAATGCTGAAAAAGAACGTAAACTTTACATGGCTTCGGGCAAATACTTAGACGTAATGGAGAAAGACGGAGATCTTTATGTAGATGGTGTTAAAATACTTGGCACAGTAAACGTAAGTAACGGATGGGTGCATGTTACAGAAAGTGTAATTCTACCTAGAGACTAACTAAAATCAACTAAATAAAACAAAATTATATGAACAAAATAGGTAAATATGTATTGGGTATTGCTGCTCTTATCTTTATGACAAATTGTGGTAATAACAATAGCAATAGTAATTCTGGCGCAATGTCTTCGAGTAAGGCTGAAAAAGTTTATGTTGCACCAGGTGAACATGATGAATACTATGCCTTCTTTTCAGGAGGTTATAGCGGAAATATAACTGTAGCTGGACTCCCAAGCGGTCGAATGCTAAAAGAAATTCCTGTGTTCTCTCAATTCCCTACATCAGGTTATGGGTATTCAGAAGAAACAAAACCGATGCTAAACACCTCTTTTGGGTTTGTACCTTGGGGAGATGCTCACCACCCTGATATTTCTCAAACTAATGGTGAATTAGATGGTAGATGGATTTTTATTAATGAAAACAATACGCCTCGTATTGCTCGTATTAGTTTAGCTACTTTTGAGACAGAAGAGATTATTGAGCTTCCTAATAGTGCTGGAAATCACGCTTCTTCTTTTGTAACAGAAAATACTGAATACATTGTTGCAGGTACTCGTTTCGCAGTTCCTAATCCGCAACGTGATATGCCAATTAATGAGATGAAGGGACAATTTAAAGGACCTCTTTCCTTTGTTAGCATTGCTGATAATGGTAGAATGAATTTAGAGTTTCAATTAAATATGCCTGGTTTCAATTATGATTTAGCACATCCAGGACGTAATAAATCTCATGGTTGGTTCTTCTTTACAAGTTATAATACTGAGGAAGCCAATACCTTAATGGAAGTTAATGCATCGCAAAATGATAAAGATTATATCGCAGCTGTAAACTGGCAAAAAATTGCTGATTACGTTAAAAACGGTGGAGGTGAAAAAGTTGCAGGTACATACGCACATAATGTCTATGACGAAAAAACACATACCGCAACATCTACTATGAAAGAGGGTGTAACTATGGTAGACCCAAGAGAAGTTGCAGGTGCTGTTTTTTATATTCCTATCCCTAAATCTCCTCACGGTTGTGACGTTGATCCATCTGGCGAGTATATTGTTGGTAGTGGTAAATTATCAACTGATTTAAGTGTGTATTCTTTCGAGAAAATACTAACTGCTATAGAGAATGAAGACTTTGTTGATGACTCTTATGGTATCCCAGTATTAAGTTATGAAAATACTATTGCTGGTGTAGTAACTCAACCTGGATTAGGTCCTTTACATACAGAGTTTGATGGACAAGGCAATGCTTATACTACTTTCTTCATCTCTTCAGAGGTTGTAAAATGGAAATTAGGAACATGGGAAGTTTTAGACAGATTACCAACATTCTATTCTGTAGGTCACTTAATGATTCCTGGCGGTAACTCAAGAAAACCATTTGGTAAATACATGGTTGCCATGAATAAAATTACAAAAGACCGTTACTTACCAACAGGTCCTGAGTTAGAACACTCTGCACAATTGTATGACATCTCTGGTGATAAAATGGAATTATTATCTGATTTTCCTACACACGGAGAACCTCACTATGCGGCAGGAATTAGAGCAGATATAATTAAGGATAAAAGTAAAAAATACTATGAATTATCTGAAAATGAACATCCGTATGTTGCCAAGAGCGAAAGTGAAGCTAAAGTTACACGTAATGGTAATGAAGTACATATTAGTATGACAATGATACGCAGTCACTTCTCACCTGACAATATTGAAGGCGTGAAAGTAGGTGATAAAGTTTATCTGCATATGACAAATCTAGAGCAAGATTTTGATGTACCACATGGGTTCTCAATAATTGGTGCAAATACGTCTGAGATATTAGTAATGCCAGGTCAAACTAAAACTATAATATGGGAACCAAAACGAGAAGGTGTGTGGCCATTCTATTGTACAGATTTCTGTTCTGCATTACACCAAGAAATGCAAGGTTACATAAGGGTTTCTGGTAAAAACTCAACTACTCCACTTAAATTTACTTTAGATGAATAAAGGAGTTAAATAGTTTTAGTGTTTAGATGTTATTTAACTCATAAAGGGTGAGTATAATGCTCACCCTTTTTCTCTCTCAAAAATAAAAACTATGAAATCAGCAAGTATCTTAATGATTGTTGGCTCTGCTCTACTATTGGGTCTATTTATATTTCCTCTTTGGAGTATAGAGCTAGAAGCCCCACAATACCCAAGCGGTATTGGAATGAACATTCATCTTGATGGTTTAGAAGGTAAAGAAAAGCACGATCTTCAGAACATTGATGGTCTTAACCACTATATTGGTATGCGCAAACTTCCTAAGCCAGAAGACATGTGGGAATTTAGCACCTTTCCAAAAGTTGTTGGCGGTATGGCTCTCTTAGGAATGATCATTGGTTTAATAGGGGTATTTATAAACATATCCCCAAAATGGTTTTTAGGTTGGTTGATATTAATGTGTATATTAGGAATTTTAGGAATGTATGATTTTAATGCATGGATGATTGATTATGGTACTAATTTAGATCCAAAAGCCATAATGAAGATGACCGATGCTGATGGTAATCCACTAAGTTATAAACCACCTTTATTTGGTACCAAACATATTCTTAACTTCGTAGCACATTCTTATCCAAGTACTGGCGCATATATGATGGCCTTTGGTATGTTCTTAACATTTGTGGCCTATTGGATTGGAATTAAAAAAGTGAAGTCCTTAAAAGCATGAAACGTATTAGCCTTTTAATTGTCCTTTGTATATTGTTGAGTTGCAGTAAAAAACCGCAACCCATAAATTACGGTATCGACATGTGCAATTTCTGTCAAATGACAATTGTTACAAAAACACATGCTGCTCAAATGGTAACAGACAAAGGCAAACAATTCAAGTTTGATGCAATTGAATGCATGATTCGATTTTTAGATGACAAACAAAATCTTATACCTAAAAGTAATCTCCTAATTACTAATTATAGTACTCCTGGTACAATGACCAATGCTATAACAGCCAGCTATGTTATTTGTGAAGAAATTACTAGCCCAATGGGTGCAAACCTTACCGGTTTTGCATCTGAACAAAATGCTAAAGAAATGATTAATAGCCCTTCGGCGAAACTTTATAACTGGAATACTATTTTCAATAAACTCAATTAATTTGATCCCATGAAAATACGTTTTAGTATTGTTTTATTAATATTCACAAGCTACTTAGCAGCTGCAAAAACAAGAACAGTTTGTGCTGTGGGTTGTGATTTTACTTCTATTCAAAAGGCTGTTGACAGCGCCAATAATGGTGATGATATTTTCATTAAAGCAGGCCTCTATAATGAATCTAATATTATTATATATAAAAAATCACTTCACATCGTAGGCGAAGAAGGTACTATAATTGATACACAAAATAATGGTTATGGGTTTTCTGTTGAAGCAACTGATATTACGATTAAAAACTTAGTCATCAAAAATATTGAGGTCAGTTACACTAAAGAATATGCTGCAATTTTGCTTTTTAAATCTTATGACTTTGTTATTGAAAATGTTACTGTAGAAAATGCCTTTTTCGGATTCTTAATTCAAAAATCAAAAGATGGTAAAATTCATAATAATACAATTTCAGGTGAAGGAAAGGCTGAAGCAGATTCAGGAAACGCTATTCATCTTTGGCACTGTGAAAATGTAAAAATCACAAATAATGACGTACGGCGAATGCGCGATGGAATTTATCTAGAATTTGGCAATAGTTCATATATCTCAGACAATTACTCTACTGAAAATATGCGCTATGGATTACATTTTATGTTTTCTAACAATAACACTTATGAAAACAATATTTTTGAAGCAAATGGCGCTGGAGTTGCCGTTATGTTCTCAAAAAAAATAAAAATGTTCAGTAACATATTTAAAAAAAATTGGGGAACTGCCTCTTATGGAATTCTACTTAAAGAAATCAATGATGCAGAACTAAAACACAATATTTTTGAAGATAACACTATAGGAATAAACGCGGATGGTACAAACCGAATAACTTACACCGAGAACACATTTACAAATAACGGTTATGCCATTAAAGTTCATGGTGCCTGCTATGAAAACAATTATACTAGGAACAACTTTCTTTACAATTCTTTCGATTTATCATATTCAGGTAAGCTAAATGACAATAAATTTGAAAATAATTATTGGAGTAATTACACAGGCTATGATCTCAATAAAGATGGTATTGGTGATATACCATATAGACCTGTTAAGCTATTTTCTTATTTAGTAAATAGAACACCCGAAAGTATAGTTTTACTGAGGAGTTTATTTATTGATATCATAGATTTCTCTGAAAAAGTGTCTCCTGTTTTTACTCCAGAAAATCTTATTGACAACAATCCATTAATGGCGCAAGTTTCATGGTAGAAATTACTGAATTATATAAATCTTTTGGCAAGAACAATGTCCTTAATGGGATAAATCTCAAAATTAGTGAGGGTGGCATTTTTGCTGTTCTAGGTCCAAACGGATCAGGAAAAACAACCATTATCAAATCGATTCTAGGTATGGTAATTCCGACGAGCGGAAGCATCAAAGTATTTGATACTGATGTAAATAAAAACTCTGATTATCGCTATAAAATAGATTACTTACCTCAGATTGCTAATTTCCCAAGTAATTTAAAAGTTAGCGAATTAATTAAAATGATTAAAGATTTGAGAGGTGCTACAGTAGAAGATAAAAACTTAATCGAAAAATTTAAATTAGAACCCTTTCTAAACAAAAAACTAGGTACGCTCTCAGGTGGTACTAAACAGAAAGTAAATATTGTTTTAACCTTTATGTTTAACAGTCCTATTATTATTCTTGACGAACCTACCACAGGGTTAGATCCAATTTCATTAATTAGGCTTAAAGAACTTATTGAAATAGAAAAAGCCAGTGGGAAAACCATCTTAATTACATCTCACATTATGAGCTTTGTTGAGGAAGTGGCAGATAAAATTGTATTTATTCTAGAAGGCAAAATATATTTCAAAGGCAGTATTGCAGAATTAAAAACTAAAACAAATCAAAAAGATTTTGAACATGCCATTGCAAACATTTTAACCGAAAACCATGCTTAAAATATTAAAATATAGCTTTTTTGATTTAATGCGTAGCAGTTGGAGTTATGTGTATTTTGCATTCTACCTTCTCTTAGGAATTGTATTGCTTTTTCTAAATAATGATTTATCAAAAGCAGTCATAACCCTGATGAATGTCATCATTGTATTGGTGCCTTTAATAGGAACAATATTTGGTGTGATGTACTATTATAACTCCAAAGAGTTCACAGAACTTTTATTAGCGCAACCACTTAAGCGCTCCTCCATTTTTTTAGGTCAGTATTTGGGTGTTGCTATTTCATTATCCATGAGTTTAATCCTGGGTCTAGGTTTACCTTTTATCGCTTATGGATTATTTAAATCAAATGCTATTTGGGACTTCTCTTTGTTGCTAGTTGTAGGTGTGTTTTTAACTTTCATTTTTAGTGCATTGGCATTTAACATTGCACTATCTAACGAAAACAAAATAAAAGGCTTTGGTTACGCCATACTTATGTGGTTATTCTTAGCCATTATTTATGACGGATTGTTTTTAATGTCACTTATATTATTTGAAGATTACCCTTTAGACAAAGTGTCATTAATAGGCACCATGTTAAACCCTATTGACTTGTCCAGAACACTCATTTTACTTAAACTAGATATCTCTGCTCTGCTTGGTTATACAGGGGCTGTGTTTAAACAATTTTTTGGTACTAGTTTTGGTTTAATTGTTTCATTTTTAGCCTTGACTATTTGGGTAGGCTTACCAGTTGTAAGAATAATATATAAGTCAAAGAAAAAGGATTTTTAATAATGAAAGTAAAAACAATTTATATCGTATTTTTTCTTGTTGCCACTATCGTCTTCGGATGTAAAAATGATAAAAACTCTATAAACAAATCTATCATTGTACCTGAAGGTTTAGTGTTTAATAATGGCGAAAAATGGATTGCCAATACCGAAACGCATATCGGTATGAAACGGATTGATTCTATTCTAAAAAACACTACATATTTAGATGGTAAAGTCTTAGGTGAAGCCCTTTCAAAAGAAACCAGTTACATCATTAAAAACTGTGATATGACAGGCATAGCTCACGATCAGTTACATATAGTATTAGTACCTATTTTAGAAGAAATAACATACATAAAAGATGTAACTGAAACCAATAGGTTAAAAGACAAAGTGACATATATAAAAGGCTTAGTTAGTACTTATTTTCAATACTTTAAAACTTAATTTCAACCGACAACTGTCAACTGATTAAAAACAAAATATCTTAAAATATACATAGCAATATATCTACCCAAGACCCTTAAAAATCGAAATCTGATTTCACAAATAAATATTTAATTTTAACTTGTACACAAATTCAAATTAAATCCTATATGAAATCACTATTAAAACTTTTATGCCTTTCAGTTTTTATTACTCAATTTAGCTGTGGAGATAGCAAGAAAACAGAAGGCGTTAGTTATGGAAAATCAACTGCAGATAATGTGCCTGCATCAGAACGTGTAGATCTGAAAAATAAAGGTGTTGGACCTATAACATCGGTAGATTTGCCATTAGTAGTGGATAATGAATTAGCAAAAACTGGTGAAGAAATATATGGTAAATTATGTATAGCTTGCCATTTGGCTGATGAAAAATTTATAGGCCCACCTCCAAAGGATATTCTTAAACGAAGAACACCAGAATGGGTAATGAATATGATTTTAAACCCTGAGAAAATGGTTAAAGAGGATCCATTGGCAAAAGACCTTCTTAAAGAATACAATGGTTCTCCTATGGTCAGCCAAAATGTGACTAAGGATGAAGCAAGAGCACTTCTAGAATATTTTAGAACGCTTTAACTTTTTGACCTATACCATACTTTCTGCCATTCTCTTTGAAGAATTAAGAAAGTTACATCCTCGGATAATTTTTCGATATCATCACCATCCAATTGTCTTATTTTCAATTCGGATACATCAACTTGATATAGCAAATTTAGGTAATCGGAAAACTTATTTTGAATAAGATGAAAAACTGTTTCTTGTAAAACCAATTTCAAGCTTATAGGTAGGGTTTCTTCATCAAACTCTAAATCGATGTTGGCCAATAGTAAATCCTTGTTGAGCTGTATAATTAATTTTTGATAAAGCTTTAACGAGGTTGCTTCAGTAATTAAATCGTTAAAAGTAGTTGGTAAAGTCATTAGACATGTCTATTCATTAATTGCTCACCAAACAGTCTTAAAACTTGTTTTTTGTCTTCAGAAATATTGATTGTATTAAGTACTTTAAATGCTTTATCAGTAAAATCCTTTACAGCGTTTTGTGTAGCATTAGAAGCACCAGATTCTTTGAACAAATCCTTTACAGTACTTACTTTTTCTTCATCGTTTAAGTCACTATCGTTAATAGTTTTTAATAATAATTCTTGTTGCGACGTTGATCCTAATTCTAAGGTTTTTAGATATAAATACGTTTTTTTGTTCTCAAGAATATCTCCACCAACTTGCTTACCAAATGTTTCAGGATTACCAAAAGCATCGAGATAATCATCCTGTAACTGAAATGCAATACCCAAAAAGCGTCCAAAATCATAAATAGCCTGTTGATCAGATTGCGAAGCTCCTGCAACAATGGCTCCCATTTTCATAGCCGCACCTACCAAAACTGCGGTCTTAAACTCAATCATTTTTAGATACTCAGAGATTGTGACATCATTTCTAGTTTCAAAATCAATATCAAATTGTTGCCCTTCACAAACCTCTAGTGCTGTTTTACTAAAGAGTTTTGCAAGTGACTGAAACTTATCAGATTCGTAATTTTCGAATAATTGATAAGCCAAAATTAACATGGCGTCTCCAGAAAGAATACCAGTATTTAAATCCCATTTTTCATGTACCGTTTGTTTCCCACGTCTTAAAGGAGCGTCATCCATAATATCATCATGTATTAATGAAAAATTATGGAACACCTCAACGGACAAGGCAGCATTTAGTGCCAACTGCGCTTCAGCTCCAAATACTTCGGTGGTCATTAAAGTTAACACTGGTCTTAATCGTTTACCGCCAAGTCTTAAAATGTAATTTACCGGTTCATAAAGATTCATAGGCTCTCTATCCACGGCATATTTCTCTAAATAATCAATGAATATTTTCTGGTAGGTTTCGATTTTTTGCATAGTACAAAAATAAAACTTTCAACATGGTTTAGGCTAATGTTAACGATGTTAAATTATTATTAAAACTTTGGAAACTTTTTTTGTTTTTAAAGTTTCCTGTGTTAAATTTGCCGATTGAGTTATGAGAGAAAAGATAATACATAAGGCTTCGGAGTTATTCCTAACACTTGGATTTAAAAGTGTAACAATGGACGATATAGCTAATGCTATGGGAATATCCAAAAAAACAATTTACGTTCATTTTAATAACAAAACAAAACTAGTAGAGGCAGTTACATTTACATTGTTTGAAAACATTTGTGATGGAATTGACTGTATTTGTTTAGATGCAAATAACCCGATAGAGGAGCTTTACGACATAAAAATGTTTGTTATGCAACATTTAAAAAATGAGCAAGCATCGCCTATTTTTCAATTAAAAAAATATTACCCAAACATACACGATGTATTAAAAACAAAGCAATTTGAAAAGATGCACCAATCCGTTTCAGAAAGTCTTACAAAAGGCATAGAAACAGAATTGTTTAGGTCAAATATAGATGTAGATTTCATCGCAAGGCTTTATTTCAACGGAATGACAGGTATTAAAGATGAAAACATTTTTCCACGTGACAAGTTTACGATGGAATACCTTATAGGGAACTTCTTAGAATACCATCTGAGAGCCATTGTGACCCAAAAGGGATTTACAATTTTAAATAAGTTTATTATCAAAAATCAATCATCATAATAGAATGAAACATTTATCAATACTAATATTTCTAGTATACTTTAGTTTTGGTTATAGCCAAGAGTATCCTGAAAGTCTTAGCCTTCAAGAAGCTATAGATTATGCATTAGAAAACAACAGAACGGCAAAAAATGCTTCTAGAGATATTGAGGTAGCCGAAAAACAAAAATGGGAAACCATAGCAACAGGATTACCTCAACTTGATGCTAGTATAAATTATCAGAACTTTTTGAAACAGCAAGTTTCTGTTATACCTGCAGAATTCTTTGGAGGAAATCCAGGAGAATTTGCAGAAGTGATTTTTGGCACAAAACAAAATGCTACTGCCACTGCGACCTTAAATCAGCTCATCTTCGATGGATCCTACATAGTAGGCCTACAATCTACCAAAGTGTTTTTAGAAATTTCTAAAAATGCTAAAGCTAAAACAGATTTAGAAGTAAGAGAAGCCGTTATAAATGCATATGGCAATGTACTTGTATCAAAAGAGGGTGTAAAAATTATTGAAAAAAATATTGATGTTATTGAAAAGAATTTGGATGAGACCACAAAGATTTACGAAAACGGACTCGAGGAGCTAGAAAGTGTGGAGCAACTTCAGATTACTCTTTCTAATCTACAAAGTGATTATGATAATCTAAAGCGACTAGAAGTAATTGCTTTCCAAATGTTAAATATTACTTTGGGTATTGAGTATAGTGCTCCTTTAATACTTACGGATACATTAGAATCCTTAGCTTTTCAAAATTTAGCAGATGAAACATTAGAATTAGAAAGCGATGTTACATTGACACTAGACTATCAAATCGCTGATAATGACAAAAGATCTAAAGAACTATTAGTAAAGCTAGAACAAAGTAATGCCTTACCTAGATTAAGTGGGTTTATTAATGGTGGTTATAACACCTTTGCTGATGATTTTGTATTTCTAGATAATAATACGCAGTGGTTTGGTTTCTCATTATTAGGATTGAATCTCGATATACCAATTTTTAGTTCTGGTATGCGAGGTGCTGCCACCCAACGTGCTAAAATAAACTTAGAGAAAGCTAAAGATGACCTTACTGAGGTTGAACAACTTCTAAAACTTCAAATAGCTACTGCCAAAAGTAATTATCAGTTTGCTTCAGAAGATTATTCTAATAAAAAAAGAAACTTAGAATTAGCTGAACGAATTGCTATAAAAAACGAAACTAAGTTTTTTGAAGGTATTGGCTCTAGTTTTGAATTAAGACAAGCACAAACGCAACTTTACGATGCACAACAACAAATACTACGAACCATGCTAGATGTAATAAATGCTAAAGCGGAACTTGAAACTATAACAAATACACCAAGCAAATACTAAATATTCATCATGAAAAAAATACTAAGCATAATAATAATAATTAGCTCATTGATTCTGGCTTGTTCTAATGGAGACAAAAAACAGAGTATTGAAGAAATTGTAGCTTCGAAAGATATTAAGACCATCCAAACAAAAAAAGATGAGCTAGTAACTGAACAACAAGTTATTACTCAAAAAATTAAACAATTAGATGAGGAACTCAAGGCACTAAGTCCTGATAGAAATATCCCTCTGATTACTACAATCACAGTTGAAGTCAAAGAATTTAAACACTACTTAGAACTTCAGGGAAGTGTGGAAACAAAGAAAAATGTTGTAATCACTCCCGAAATGCCCGGCATACTAAATAGAGTTTATGTAAAAGAAGGTGATAAGGTAGTAAAGGGTCAACTATTGGCTAAAATTGATGATGGCGGATTAAGCCAACAAATAGCTTCGTTGCAGATACAAGCAGATTTGGCCAAAACTACTTTTGATCGTCAAAGTCGATTATGGGAACAAAAAATTGGAAGTGAAATACAATATCTGCAAGCTAAATCTACTTACGAAAGTGCCGTAGAATCCGTAAATCAGCTTAAACAACAGTTAGCTAAATCTAATGTAAGAGCTCCTTTCTCTGGTGTAGTTGATGATGTAATTACGGAACAAGGCAATGTTGTAGCTGCTGGTCAGACACAATTAATAAGAATTGTCAATTTAGAGGATATGTATATTAAAACTGATATACCTGAAAGTTATATTACAAGCATTGTTGAAGGAAAAGAAGTAGAAGTAGAAATTCCAATCCTAGGAAAATCAATTCAATCGAAAATCAGACAAACAGGAAATTTTATTAACCCGTCCAATAGGACATTTAATGTAGAAATAGCGGTTCCGAATAAGGATAAAACCATTAAACCAAATTTAACAGCAAGGTTAAAAATTAATGATTACACGAATGAAAATGCCATTCTAATTCCGCAGAGTATCATTTCTGAAAATGCCTCTGGCCAGCAGTATGTTTACATTTTAAAAGACCTAGAGGGTGATAAAGCAGTTGCTAATCAAATTATTATAACAACTGGGAAAACACAAGGAGATTTTATTGAAGTATTATCTGGTTTAGAGTCAAATAATCAATTAATTGATGAAGGTGCTAGAAGTGTTAAAAACCAACAAACTGTCAAGATTAAAAACTAACATCAATGACCAACAAAAAGAAAACCAAAAAAGTAATTGATAAAGAGTTTAAGTTATCATCTTGGGCCATAAATAATAAGACCACGATGTATGTGGCTATTATATTAATTCTATTTCTTGGAGCATCAGCATACTTCTCTATGCCTAGGGAAAGTTTCCCTGAGATTAGAGAAACAAAAATCTATATCAGTTCTTTATTTCCAGGCAACACAGCCGAAGATATAGAAAAACTCATCACAGATCCACTAGAAGATAAACTGAAGAACGTGAGTAATGTTGTAGAGATTACCTCTACGTCTCAAGAAGATTATTCAATGGTAGTGGTTGAGTTTGATGAAGATATTTCTGTTGAAGCTGCAAAACAAAAAGTAAAAGATGAAATTGATGGTGAAACTTCTGGTGAGGATTGGCCAACCTTTAATGGTGCCAAAGTAGAACCAAATGTTTTTGAATTGAGCATGTCTGAAGAAATGCCAATACTCAATATTAATATCTCTGGTGACTATCCTGTTAACCGCTTAAAGGAATTTGGGGAATATTTAGAAGATGAAATAGAAGATCTTCCAGAAATTAAACAGGTAGATATTCGTGGTGCTCAAGAAAAAGAAGTTGAAGTTGCAGTAGATGTCTATAAAATGATGGCTTCAAAAGTTAGTTTTAATGATGTCACAGGAGCAATAAGTAATGGTAACATGACAATGTCTGCTGGTAATTTCATTACAAGTGGACAAAGACGAACCATAAGAATTATTGGTGAAATTGAGACTCCTAAAGAATTAGAAAACTTTGTTGTAAAATCAGAAAATAGTAATCCAATATATCTCAAAGATATTGCAACTGTAACCTTTAGACCAAAGGATAAAACAACTTACGCAAGAGAACTCAATCCTGCAACCAACAAAGGAGAAGCTGTAGTTATGTTAGATGTTAAAAAACGATCTGGAAAGAACATGGTTGCAGCTGCAGAAAAAATCGAAGAAATTGTAAAAAAGGCAAAGGCAGATTTTTTTCCACCAGACTTAAGAGTTACAATTACAAACGATCAATCTTCTAAAACGATTGGCCAGGTTGATGATTTGGTTAACAATATCATCTTCGGTATTATTCTGGTTGTTACGGTTCTGATGTTTTTCTTAGGTTTTAAAAATGCTCTTTTTGTTGGATTTGCTATACCTATGTCTATGTTTATGTCGCTAATGATATTAAACCTACTTGGTTATACCATGAATACTATGATACTTTTTGGTCTAATTATGGGACTTGGTATGTTGGTCGATAATGGTATTGTAGTAGTTGAAAATGTATATCGACTAATGGATGAGGAAGGTCTTTCACGAGTTGATGCGGCCAAAAAAGGTATTAGTGAAATTGCATTCCCAATAATTATATCAACGGCTACAACCGTTGCTGCCTTTATTCCTTTAGGATTATGGCCAGGTTTAATGGGGCAGTTTATGAAATATTTTCCAATAACACTTTCAGTCGTACTCGGTTCGTCATTAATCGTTGCCATTTTTTTCAATTCTGTACTGGTATCTCAATTTATGACCACAGAAGATAAAGACATGCCGTTAAAACAAATCCTAAAAATATCAGTCTTCCTCGTTGGCATTGGTGCACTCATAGCCATATTTGGTGGTTCTTATAGAGGTTTGGGTACATTGATGATTATTACTGCAATTTTACTTTGGATATACAGATTAATCTTAAGACGTGCTGCTAACAGATTTCAATCTAATGTACTGACGCGTCTAGAAAACGTTTACGAAAATACTCTAACCGGTTCTCTCAATAGCTGGAAACCTGTTGCCATTGCAATAGGCAGTCTATTGCTATTTTTTATTGCTTTTGGTGGCTTTGGAGCATCTGTAGCAAGTCAACGTACAAAAATTGAGTTTTTCCCAGACAATAAACCAAATCAGATTATTGTCTATATAGAATATCCTGAAGGAACTGATATTGACAAAACCAATAAAATAACGCAAGAAATAGAAGATAAGGTTTACGGCATATTAAATAATCCTGAATACATCGCAGATGGTAGTAACTTTTTAGTAGAAAGTGCTGTATCTCAAGTTGGTGAAGGTGCCGGTAACCCAATGACGGATGGAGGTTCTTCGGCTGAAATGCCACATAAAGGTAAAATTACGGCCTCTATGCGCGAGTACAAATATCGTAAAGGTAAGGACAGTGAAGAATTACGTCAAAAAGTACAGGAGGCACTAGCTGGGATTTATCCTGGTATTTTAATCTCTGTTGAAAAAGATGCTAATGGACCTCCTATCGGACCTCCTATTAATATTGAAATAGAAGGTGATGATTATGATGAGTTAATTGCCATTGCAGAACGTATGCGTGTTTATATTAATTCAAAAAATATTGACGCTATTGATGAGTTAAAAATAGATGTAAACAAGGATAAGCCTGGCATGCAAGTTACGGTAGATCGAGAAAAAGCAGGTGAACTTGGCGTTAGTACTGGGCAAGTTGGTCAACAACTACGTAACTCATTATTTGGCGCCAAAGCTGGTATTTATAAAGAAGATGGTGATGACTATGATATCTATGTCCGTTTTAGTGAGGATCTTAGATACAACAAAAGTGCCCTTTTTAATCAAGAGATTATTTTTAGAACACCTACTGGTAAAATGCGTGAAATACCCGTGTCATCGGTTGCTAAACAAAGTAATAATTCTGGTTTTAGCGCCATAAAACATAGGGACACTAAACGAGTGGTAACCGTTTATTCTTCTCTTGCTCCAGGCTATGTAGATGCTGGTGCAGTAGTGACTAGAATTCAAAATGAAATGAAAAATTTTGAAGAATTACCACCTAATATAAAAATTGATTTTACTGGTCAAATAGAGGAACAGAATAAAGAACAAGCGTTTTTAATGGGTGCTTTCTTTGCTGGGCTCTTCCTTATCTTTTTAATATTAATTTTTCAGTTTAATTCAGTATCAAAACCGGCCATCATAATGATTGCGATATTCTTGAGTCTAATTGGTGTATTTGGAGGTATTGTTATTACAGGCGCATCCTTCGTCATTTTAATGACTATGATGGGTATTATTTCGTTGGCTGGTATTGTGGTGAATAATGGTGTTGTATTATTAGATTATGCCCAATTGCTAATTGACAGAAAGAAAAACGAGTTAGATTTAGATATATCAGAATATCTTCCGAAGGATGAATTACTAAAACAAATCATTACGGCTGGTAAGGCTAGGTTAAGACCTGTATTATTAACAGCCATTACAACCATTTTAGGCTTAATTCCTTTAGCCATTGGTCTTAATATTAATTTTTTCACCCTAATGAGTGATTTAGATGCCAATATTTATTTTGGTGGTGATAACGTGATATTTTGGGGACCATTAGCTTGGACAGTTATTTATGGGTTGTTTATAGCCACATTCTTAACATTAATAGTAGTACCTGTTTTATTTTATTTATCCATAAGTTTTAAAATGTGGTTAAAAAGTAAATTTGGTTCCTCAACGGTAGAATTAGAATCAAACATAGAACAAACTCCCGCACTGGAGTAAATAAGTGCATTGATTAATAGCGAAAAGCCTTAACAATTGTTAAGGCTTTTATTTATTTATCTTGTTAAGTTGATTAAATTTGCAGGATTAAATTTTCATTATGTATAGAACGCATTCATGTGGCGAATTAAGAGCTGCACATAGCAATACAGAAGTTACTCTAGCAGGTTGGGTACAAGGTGTGAGAGATAAGGGGTTTATGATTTATATTGATTTAAGAGATCGATACGGTATTACCCAGCTTTATTTTGATGAAGAACGCACTGCAAAGGAAATAATGAAAATGGCTCAGAAACTGGGTCGTGAATTTGTTATTCAGGTAAAAGGAACTGTTGTAGAACGTGCTTCAAAAAATCCAAATATACCAACAGGTGATATTGAAGTTTTAGTCTCAGAATTAAATATTTTAAATTCATCTTTAGTACCTCCATTTACAATTGAAGATAGTACTGATGGCGGTGATGATTTACGTATGAAATATCGTTATTTAGATATTCGTCGTAATCCTGTTAAGGAGAGTTTAATATTTAGACATAAAGTTGCGCAAGCGGTAAGAAATTATTTGTCGGGCGAAGACTTCATAGAAGTTGAAACACCATACCTCATAAAATCTACACCAGAAGGTGCGAGGGATTTTGTTGTGCCTTCTCGTATGAATGAAGGTCAATTCTATGCTCTACCACAATCACCACAAACGTTTAAACAACTACTTATGGTTGGTGGTATGGATAAGTACTTTCAAATTGTGAAGTGTTTTAGAGATGAAGATTTACGTGCAGATAGACAACCAGAGTTTACACAAATAGACTGTGAGATGGCATTTGTGGAACAAGAGGACATCTTAAATACATTTGAAGGTTTAACACGCCACGTACTTAAGGAAATTAATGGTGTTGAAGTTGAGAAATTCCCAAGAATGCTTTATGATGACGCTATCCGTTTATATGGTAATGACAAGCCGGATATTAGGTTTGGAATGGAGTTTGGTGAGCTTAACGAGGTGTCTCAACACAAAAATTTTAATGTATTTAATTCAGCTGAATTAGTAGTTGGTATTGCGGTACCTGGAGGCAATAGTTATACAAGAAAAGAAATTGACAAACTTATTGATTGGGTTAAGCGACCTCAAATTGGAGCTCTAGGTATGGTTTATTGTCGCTGTAATGAAGATGGTACTTTTAAGTCTTCAGTAGACAAATTCTATGATCAAGATGATTTAGCCAATTGGGCTAAAGCGACTGGTGCTAAAGCTGGTGATTTAATATGTGTACTATCTGGGGAAACCAACAAAGTTAGAGCACAGCTAAGTGCTTTGCGTATGGAATTAGCCGAAAGGTTAGGGCTGCGCAAGTCAGATGAATTTGCTCCACTTTGGGTTATGGATTTCCCACTTTTAGAATGGGACGAAGAGACAGAACGCTACCATGCAATGCATCATCCTTTTACTTCACCTAAACCAGGACAACTTGAATTACTTGATACAAAGCCTGGTGAGGTTAAAGCAAATGCATATGACTTAGTGTTGAATGGAAACGAAATTGGAGGTGGGTCCATTAGAATTCACGATAAGCCAACTCAAGCTATAATGCTTAAGCATCTTGGTTTTTCAGAAGAAGAAACTCGAGCTCAATTTGGTTTCCTTATGGATGCTTTTGAATATGGTGCACCACCACATGGTGGTATTGCATTTGGGCTTGATAGACTTGTTGCAATATTGGGTGGCCAAGAAACCATACGCGATTTTATTGCTTTCCCGAAAAATAATTCAGGAAGAGATGTAATGATTGATGCTCCCGCACCAATTGATGAAGAACAACTAGATGAATTAAATCTAAAACTTAATTTAAAATCGTAACTCATTAATCCTGCTATATGCAGGATTTTTTGATTAGATTGGGATATGCCAGTAAAATCATCCATATTCAAGAGAATACACATTTGGAGATACAAACATATTTCTGAAAAAAACTTCATTTTCTTATTAAGTTTAGTAATTGGTTTACTTGCAGGTATCATTTCTGTTTTTATTAAAAATGTAACCTTTGCAATAGAAGCAATTTTTCAAAAGGGAATCATCCTTTCTGAAAATAGCATCTATTTTATTTTACCGATTATCGGGTTATTGTTGGTATATCTTTTTGTAAAGTATGTTTCAAAAAAACCGAGTGAACATGCTATCCCATCTATATTATTTTCATTGTCTAAACGAGATGGTATTATAAATAAAAGGAACATTTATTTACCCTTAATCACAGCACCTCTAACGGTTGGTTTTGGTGGTTCTGTAGGACTTCTTGGTCCTGCAATTGCTTCAGCATCGGCTTTGAGTTCTAATCTCAGTCGGCTACTACATATTGATAGAAAAACTCGAAGTTTATTAATAGGATGTGCGTCTGCTGGCGCAATAGCTTCCATATTTAAATCACCCATTGCGGCCATTATTTTTGCAATAGAAATATTTAGTTTAGACCTAACATTTGCGTCATTATTACCGCTTTTAATTGCATCTGTTTCGTCAGTTATCACATCTTACTTCTTTCTTGGTGATAGTGTGCTTTTTGACTTTAATGTTACTGAGAAGTTTGTAATAAATGATACGCTATTTTACATTTTATTGGGTATTGGGACTGGTGTTGCGTCCATATACTTTTCCAAAATGTACTTTGGGATAACATCACTTTTTAATAAACTAAAGTCAGCACGCAAAAAACTGATCATTGGTGGTTTGGCTATTGGTGTAATGCTATTTTTCATTCCACCGCTCTATGGTGAAGGCTTTGGTTTTATAAATGATTTATTGCTGGGTAACGATATCAAAGCTTTGGGTAGTAATCCATTTAACGAATACATGGATAACATTTGGATAGTTATTGGATTACTCTTTGGAATTACCATTTTCAAGGCCATTGCTATGACAACAACATTTGCTGCGGGCGGAACCGGTGGTATTATCATCCCTACACTTGTAATGGGAAGTGCACTGGGAAATGTTGTGGCTAAAGTGATAAATAATTGTGGCCTTGGCTTTTCTGTTTCTGAAGCTAATTTTACACTCATTGGTATGGCCGGATTAATTGCTGGTGTTTTGCATGCACCACTAACTGCAATTTTTCTTATTGCTGAAATTACAGGTGGTTATGAGCTGTTCATTCCACTTATGATTACAGCTTCCATGTCCTTTATAATAAACAAGAATGGTCTTGATCATACTATTTATACTAAGGAGCTGCTCGAAAAAGGAGCTCTACTAACACAAGACAAGGATAAAAGTGTCCTCACATTAATGAAGTTAGAATCCGTAATTGAAAAAGATTTTATTCAATTACATCCAGAAATGACTTTAGGTGAAATGTTGAAAAATGGCGTTTCTAAATCTAATAGAAATCTCTTCCCTGTAACAGATGACGAGAATAATTTCATGGGTATAATATTATTAGATAATATAAGAACCGTAATGTTTGATCAATCACTATATAATTCTACTACGGTTGAAACCTATATGCACAAGCCTCCTGAGTTTATACACTTTGAAAATGACTCTATGGAAGTTGTGATGAAAAAGTTTCAAAATTCTGGTGCTTGGAATCTGCCAGTTATTAAAGAAAACAAGTACTATGGTTTTGTCTCAAAATCGAAGCTATTAACAGCTTATCGTCGCGAATTGATTAATTTCACATCATGAAGTTGCTGAAAATTTTTACTTTTTTTACCCTCATTGCATCCTTAGTTAGTATCGTATGTGGTTTCTTACTAGAATTAGAATACTCGCAAAAATTAATTGGCTTCGGTGTTGTAGGTATATTCTTTGTGGTATTTCCGCTTTTCTCTTATTATCGATGGAAAGGGAAAAGCATGAAAGATTATATGCTTACAAAGGAAAATCTGGACAAAATGAGAGAAAATCAAAAAAATAATAAATATTAAAATATTATTTCTTTTGATTTGACTTGTGTTAACAAACTAAATATCATTTAGTTACATATTTTTTTGTTGTCTAATTATATTCAATTAATCAAAATAAAACGTTTTATGTTCAATGGGCATTAGTTTATATATTACCTTTGCGTTTTAATTTTTATTTATTTTATAATGACTGGAACAGTTAAATTTTTCAATGATTCAAAAGGATTTGGATTCATTACAAACGAAGAAACAGGAAAAGACATCTTCGTACACGTATCAAACCTTAATGGTTTAGAACTTCGTGAAGGCGATAATGTAGAGTACACAGAAGAAGAAGGAAGAAAAGGAATGGTTGCTGCAAACGTAAGCATTCTTTAAGATATACTTTATTATGGTTTCAACGCTCAACCTTTGGTTGGGCGTTTTTTTTAGTTCAAATTTCTTTTCTCTATAAAAAACCGCTTCATCAAGTTGGATGCTTCTTCTTCAAGAATACCACCAACCACCTCTGTCTTAGGATGTAGTTTTGTACCTAAAGCTCTAAAGCCTCTTTTTTCATCAGTAGCAGCATAAACAATTTTCGAAAGTTGACTCCAATATAATGCACCAGCACACATCTGGCATGGTTCTAGAGTTACATAAAGTGTACAACCCACAAGATATTTACCGCCTAAAAAATTAGATGCAGAGGTAATAGCCTGCATTTCTGCATGAGCCGTTACATCATTTAACAATTCCGTAAGGTTATGTGATCTTGCGATTATTCGATTTTCAACAACAATAACCGCTCCTACTGGTACTTCACCTTTATCAAAAGCCTCTTCAGCTTCCTGAAGGGCTTTTTTCATAAAGTAAGTATCATCATAAGGATTAATCATATGCTAAAGATAATTAGTTCTTAATTATCTTTTCATTGTAATTAATTGTATCGCCTTTAATATTAAGTATATAGATACCAGTTTTTAGATTAGATGTATCTATAGTAATTGCACTAAAAAGATCTTGCTTTAAATTGAGTACTACCCTACCATTAATATCAATTAAAGTAATAGATACATTACCTAAACCAGTAGTTGTATTTATTGTTAACTCCGTTTGTGTTGGATTAGGATAAACACTAAGTCCGTTGATAGAAAATTCATCAACACTTAATAAGTCAGAACAATTGTCTAAAGAAGGATCATCACTAG
The DNA here is from genome assembly GCF_046762865.1 of Winogradskyella sp. A2. Lineage (NCBI taxonomy): Bacteria > Pseudomonadati > Bacteroidota > Flavobacteriia > Flavobacteriales > Flavobacteriaceae > Winogradskyella > Winogradskyella sp. A2. Next base: position 488,669 of record NZ_JBKQXM010000002.1, on the reverse strand, counting down.
GTGGCATGGTAAAATCTTCAACTTGGTCTAGTCTTATATCCGAGTCTCCTTGAGTTGCATTAAACCCTAAACCACGTGCAGAAAATATTTCCCATATCGTACACTGATCTATTCCGCCAGTTAATAATGTATCTGCTGCTAAAAGAGCATCTCTTCCATCAACAAATCCTGGACTACACGGTTGCATTTTTAGCGCTTGGATAACCAAATCCATAACTTTATTGTTGCCACCTTCGCCATTGAATAGGTCTGAGTCAAATCCATATTTATCAATATATGCCCATGTAAGATCCCATAAAACTGTTGCCCAAACAGAACCAATACCATGTGGCTGACTTATACTTGTATTATTTGTTGCAGCGTAAGTGAGTTCATTAATAGTAAAATCTGGACTGTACCGTCTTGGACGTATCCCTGGACCCGTTATTGGCTGACTTGTTGCAAATGTTCCAATACCTCTTGCGTCCGCAGCAGTATCTGTATCATACATTGAAACCATTAGCCCAAACCAATCAGACCAACCTTCACCCATTTGCTCTGCATTAAACAAACAACTTGCAGTTGATGGCCCTCCTGTGGTTCTATTCGAAATACCATGACCATATTCATGTGCTATGATACCATTATCAAAATCACCATCGATTTGAAATGGTCCGTTATTAACTAAAGTAGCATTGATGGTTTGGTTATTATTTTCTAATGAGGATATAATCGCTTCTCCATCTGCTTGTGTAACCATAATAGATGGAATTGTAACAGATGCTCCTTGTGCTCCTGGTCCCATTACAATAGGATCACCAGCTACATTATTTACCATAATAACAGCTACGGCTCCTGCATTTTGAGCTGCTAACACTTTAACACCAAATTCGCATTCTCCTCTTCTGATTACAGCTATTTTTCCATTTAAAAATGATGCATTAGTTATTGCGTTACAAGCATCTAATACGTCAGGTGACAAATCAATTGCTAATGCCAATTGAGTTGTTATGGGAGTAGTTGACAAAGGTCCACCAAAACCAGCTTCAACACCAGAATAGTTCCCCGCTGCTATTCCATTTTGCACTTCAAGTGGATCATCTAAAGGTCCTACAGGTGACCACATAAACATAGTCATGGTAGGATTTTGTCCGTCTGGTGGTGTACCGAATGTTGCATTATTAATACCACTTCCATCTTGCGCATCTGCAACAACCTCATCTCTTTGAAGACCAGGATTGCCATAGTTGTTTGATTGAAAATTCCCAGCACGTTCATCAAAACCGTGGTGATACCATATATCATGCATCATATTGTTTAAATAAAATAAATTTGTAACAGATGCTGCTTCATAACCCTCAGCAGGTTGGTTCATATCCAACGGAAAATCAAACGTTAAACTACTGGTTCCATCTGGCATAAATCCATTTGTAAACACTTGACCGTCTCTATCTTCTTGCGCAAAAACATTATTCCCTCGTGTCGTTGTATGCTCTGCACCAACTAACCCATCTTCATCATGCCAACCAAATGGAGAAGCAACTGGACTAGCAGGATTCACAACTAATTGCCTTGCCCCATGATTTGGACTTTCTGCGGGTAAAGCAAACACATTATAACTTGATCCATCTACCAAAATTGTTGAAGGAGAAATCATTTCATTATAAAAGTTGATTTCTTCACTTGGTGTATTGTGCGCATGTTCTTTTTCAAAAGTACATGTCAAAAGAAAATCATGGACCTCCAAAATCTCGTTGTTTGTGGCATCAATTCTTATACTATACCAATGAGAATTATCATTAGCATAAACCACAATATCCCAAGCCAATTTTAATTCATTTTCTTGCTGAGAATAAACTAGTTCTGCAGTAATATCTCTTTGCGATATACCTGCTTTTGAGAAAATGTATGAATTACCTGTTTTCTCCAATTGTACTAAATCAACCGGATTTGATAATTGAAAATGATTGGCCATTGCATTAATTGCAACTTCAGGAGAAATTGATACTGTCGTTGTATTAACTTTATTTGCCACATCATTAGTAAATCTATTGGCGTAGTAAAACACGTTATTATCTTTAATGACAACTGTTGAAATAGCATTAAAAATATCTATTCCCTGATGGGTTTGATTTAAGTAGGTATAATTTATGCCAGCATCATCTTCATACGAATCTCTTATTACAATATTCTCTAAATCCCCATTTTGAAGATTATATCGCTCTTGATTATCTTTTAAATAATCTAATATTATAGTTCCGAATTGAGATTCCTCTAAAGAATTCTGGGCAGTAGCAAATTGATTTGTAAACAAAAGCGCAACAAGCCATGCAAAAACAATGTAGTTTTTTTTCATCTTAATTAATAATTAGGTTTGATACTGGACTAATTAAAAATTAGTCTCCGCAATTTTTTTTACGAAAATAGGGAATTATTGAGAAATTCTAAAACTAAGTATATCGCTACTTGTAATTATATAAAAAACAATCAGAAATATTAGGTTTCTTTAAGTTTTCTACCTTTTATATCCTCTTTTCCATTGACAAACTATTTCTCGTATTTTTGCTCAATGGCCAATGGACTACTAAATCATATTAATTCTCCTTCAGATTTACGCAATTTGACAATAAATGATTTATCTATCTTAAGTAGAGAATTAAGGCAATTTATTATTGATGTTGTTGCAACTAAAGAAGGCCATTTAGGTGCTAGTTTAGGTGTAATTGAACTCACAATTGCACTTCACTATGTATATAATACTCCTAAGGATTTATTGATTTGGGATGTGGGTCACCAAGCTTATGGTCACAAAATTTTAACTGGCAGAAAAGATGTATTTCATACCAATAGACAATTAGATGGTTTGAGTGGTTTTCCGAATCGACTAGAAAGTGAATTTGACACGTTTGGTGTTGGGCATTCTTCTACATCTATTTCGGCAGCTTTAGGTATGGCAATTGCCTCCAAATTAAAAAATGAAATCAGACACCATATTGCTGTCATTGGTGATGCATCAATTGCAAGTGGTATGGCCTTCGAAGGTTTAAACCATGCTGGCGTTACCAATGCTAATTTACTGGTAATACTAAATGATAATGCCATTGGGATTGATCCTAGTGTAGGAGCTTTAAAACAATATTTAACTAATGTAAAAAAAGGTACGCAAAAGCAAGACAATATATTTGAAGCTTTAAATTTTGACTATTCGGGACCTATTGATGGTCATAATTTACCATTGTTGGTTGCAGAATTAGAGCGACTCAAATCTGTTGATGGGCCTAAATTATTACATGTAATTACTACTAAAGGCAAGGGGTTAAAACAAGCGGAACAAGACCAAGTTAAATATCATGCACCTGGAAAGTTTAATGCCAAAACAGGAGAACTTGTTAAGAATCTTCAGGACAATGAGCCTCCTAAATATCAAGATGTTTTTGGTAAAACAATCCTAGAGCTTGCTTTGGAGAATGAAAAAATAATTGGCATTACGCCTGCTATGCCTACGGGAAGTTCATTGAAATATATGATGGATAAAATACCCGAAAGAGCTTTTGATGTTGGTATAGCAGAACAGCATGCCGTTACATTAGCTGCTGGGATGGCAACTCAGGGATTAATCCCCTTTTGTAATATTTATTCAACATTTTTACAACGAGCGTATGATCAGATAATACATGATGTCGCTATTCAAAACTTACCGGTAATTTTTTGTTTAGACAGGGCTGGTTTAGTAGGGGAAGATGGAGCAACACATCATGGAGTTTTCGATTTAGCTTATCTAAACTGTATCCCGAATTTGGTCATTTTTGCTCCGAAAGATCCAGTTGCCTTACGCAATATTATGTATACAGTACAATTAGGAATCGATTTTCCAATTGCGATTCGTTATCCTAGAGGAAGAGCACATACTGCAGATTGGAAGAAACCATTTGAAGCAATAGAAATAGGCAAAGGAATTTGTATTAAAGAAGGAAAGGCTATAGCTATTCTCTCTATTGGCACTATGGCCAATAATGTAAAAGAAGCTATTACTTTACTTAAAAATCCGGAGGAGTTAGGACATTACGATATGCAATTCGTTAAACCTATTGATGAGGAACTGCTACATAAAATTTTCAAATCATATAAGGCAGTAATAACTATTGAAGATGGCACAGTAGTGGGTGGATTTGGTAGCTCAATATTGAGTTTTGCCAATAAGAATAATTATAAGCAACCTATAAAATTAATGGGTATTGAAGATGAATTTGTTGAGCATGGCAGTATTGCACAATTACAGCAAACACAAAGTATAGATGTGCCTAGTATAAAACAAAGAATTGAAACCTTGCTATTAGTTATCAATAACAGCTAAATTATTTTGCTGTTCAACTTTCTCTATCTCAGTCTTAGTTTGCTTAATTTCTTCTTTCTTCGGTTTTGAGATATCGTCAATCATAATAAGGCATGTCACGACGACCATGAAGATGACGAGGCCACCAAGTATATTATGTCTCATAAGTAGGTTATTTGGAGCTAATAATAGTCTAAAGTAAAACTAATTGGCGATAAAAAACAAATTTAATCGATGAAATACACATTATGAAATATTCCCTTTCAATTTCTTATACAATAGCATGGCATTTGTATCAGATAGTTTTGAAATATAGAGACAGATAGAAATCAAGTTTTCATAAACCGATGTACTATTCAATTTAACAGTCTCTGGCAAGGTGTTTAATAATAATTCATCATAATTAGAAAGCGTATTGTTATAATAATGAAATGACATTTTGCAATAAGCCTTTAACAACTGATTTAAAATTTCATATCCTGCAATCTCTTTGTCTATAACATCCTTTGATTGGTAAACATTCTCAATACTTATAGAAATTATATCCTCTATTTGAGCTTTATACTTGCATACATCTAACAAGGCCGAATCAAAATTTCCTGATAAAATAAGTTCTTCATTCTTCATAAATACAGCCACAGCCTCTTCAATTAAGTTACCAATTGCCAAAGCCCTTAGATAACTTATCCTATCTTCTTTAGTTTTTAGCTGATTATATTTCTTTGTATTAATAGTTTCTCTCACAAGGTTAATAAGATACTCTAAAGCGTACTCTTCCTCAATTAATCCAAGATTAATACCATCTTCAAAATCAATTATTGTATAGCATATGTCGTCAGCTGCCTCAACCAAATAAGCTAATGGGTGTCTATTAAAACTTATATGTTCTTTACTTCTGCTTATAAGACCAAGTTCATTTGCAACATCACTAAACATGTCTTTTTCACTTTGGAAGAATCCATATTTTTTATCGGCTATATGAGCCGTAGGTTTCTTTGGAAGTGACTCTTTGGGATATTTCATAAAAGCGCCTAAAGTGGCATAGCTTAATCTTAAACCTCCTTCTCTTCCTGTGCGACTTTCTGTTAATATTTTAAAGCCATTAGCATTACCTTCAAAATCACATAGATCCTGGTATTCTTTAGCACTTAAATACGACTTAAATTGAACTCCTTCACCTTTTTTAAAATACGCTCCTATAGCTTTTTCACCCGAATGCCCAAATGGTGGGTTACCAATATCGTGTGCTAAAGCCGCTGCAGCAACAATGGCGCCAAAATCGTTCATTTTATAACCATGGATAGTTTCTAAATGCGGATGTTTATTAAGCAATAGTTCACCAACCTTACGACCTAATGATCTACCAACAACACTAACCTCCAGACTATGCGTTAACCTCGTATGTACAAAATCTGTTTTTGACAAGGGTACAACTTGGGTTTTATCCTGTAAGCTCCTAAACTCAGATGAAAAGATTATTCTATCATAATCTACCTCAAACCCTAAACGAGCTTCATTCTGTTCCTTTCTAAGTCTTTTATTGGTATCGCCAAAGCGTTTTAAAGAGAGTAATTGGTCCCAATTCATAGTTACAATTTAGAGTTTGCAAGATAGACAAATTGATTTTTAAATCCGTAATCAATTCACAGACAAGTACAATGTTAAGTCAATGTTTCGTGAATGTGAAATGGCTTAATATTAAGCTAACACTCAACTAACCTTTTGATTACAAACGTTTAATTTTTGATTAACTCTAGACTGTGATTATCAGCGTTTCTTTGCATCATAATTATGAAACAAAAAATGTTATTTAAAAGTTAACTCAATGAAAAAAGTAATTTTAGCCGTATTAGTAGTTTCAACACTTGTTTTTACAGGTTGTTTTAAGGATGATGATACACCAATCATCATTGAAGAAATTACAATAATCAATAATAACAATCCAAATGGTAACGACGATTGCCCAGTTGTTTCTGTAACAGGTTTAATTAGCGCAAGTACAACTTGGACTGCAGACAATATTTACCAACTTAACCAAAAAGTTGTTGTGGCAGATGGTATAACATTAACCATAAATCCTGGAACAATTATTAAAGGGTCTCCAGGTACAGGTTCTCTAGCCTCAGCATTAATTGTAGCAAGAGGAGGAACATTAAATGCTCAAGGAACAGCAGATCAACCAATTATCTTCACCTCAACAAGTGATAACATTACTTGTGGGGAAACTGCCGGTACAAACTTAGATCAAGATGATAGAGGTCTATGGGGAGGATTAATAGTTTTAGGTAGTGCACCATGTTCTTTTTCGGGTGATATAGTAGAAGCACAAATTGAAGGTATTCCTGCTGACGATACGTTTGGTCTTTATGGAGGTACTGATTCTGATGATAGTTCAGGAGCATTAAGCTATATTTCAATACGTCATGGCGGTGCCTTAATTGGTGAAGGAAACGAAATTAACGGATTGACACTTGGTGGTGTAGGTACCGGTACTTTAATTGATAATATTGAGGTCGTTGCAAACGTTGATGATGGTATTGAATTCTTTGGTGGAACTGTTGATGCTTCAAACTTATTAGTATGGGGTCAGGGTGACGATGCCTTAGACATTGATCAAGCTTATTCTGGTACTATTGATAATGCTGTTGTGGTATTAGGTGATATCTCTGACCACGCTTTTGAAATTGATGGCCCAGAAGGTACAGGTACTGGTGCGTTTACCATAAGAAATGCGACAATTATAGGAAATTCAGTTACTGCAAATGGTGAATATGCTGACTTTAGAAGTAATGCTCAAGGAATAACAGAAAATATATTTGCATACGGATTTAAAGACTCATCTGATGTAGAATTAGATAACGATGGTGTTGCTACTAACTATAATAATGGCCTATTAACTTTTGGTACATGGGAAATAGTATTACCTGCAGGTGTTACCGATGTTGCTGAAATTTTTGTGAATAAAGCAGAAAATGTAACTGTAACCGGATTTGGTTCTAATGCAACTGCAGTAACTGCTGGAACAGAAACCGTAGGCGCTACGACTTCTAACTTAAGTTGGACTTACTCAAACGAAGCTGGTGGCTTAGGTTTCTAATTTTTACTATTAAAATACACACAAACCCATCATTTACATTTTAAGTGATGGGTTAGTACCAAAATATATATGAAAAATTTCAAAATTGCCTTAGTTCTGTTTTTTACTTTACTATCCTACTTTGGGTTTGCACAAGGAAAAGTATCTGGGACTGTTATTGATGGTGAATTCAATGAGCCTATGGCTTTCGCCAATATCCTTGTAAAAGGCACTACTACAGGAACAAATTCTGATTTCGATGGTAAATATGAGATTGAACTAGATGAAGGTAGATACACATTAGTCTTTTCATTTGTTGGGTATAACACTCAAGAAATTACTGATGTGGTAATAACTTCAGGGAGCTCGATAATACTTGATGTGGTTTTAGAGACTAATTCACTTGATACTGTTGTTATTACTACATCAACAAAACGCAATACAGAGAATGCCGTATTGAACCTCCAGAAAAAATCCGTGGTGGTACTAGATGGTTTATCAGCTCAAGCCATAAAAAGTACTGGTGCTGGGAATGTTGCAAGTGCTGTTAAGAGTGTACCTGGTGTCTCAATACAAGGCGGTAAATATGTTTATGTACGTGGTTTAGGTGACAGATATACAAAATCCATATTAAACGGTGTTGATATTCCTGGTTTAGATCCAGATAGAAATACCATACAAATGGATTTATTTCCAACCAGTATATTAGATAATGTTATAGTCTTAAAATCTGCTTCGGCAGAATATCCAGCAGATTTTACTGGTGGTATTGTAGATATTGTAACTAAAGATTATCCTTCAAGACCTGAGTATTCTATATCCTTAGGTAGTGGCTACAATCCAGACATGCATTTCAATGACAACTATTTAAGTTCTACTGGAAGTGATACTGATATATTAGGGTATGATGATGGTACTAGAGATCTACCTATTAACCGTTACCAACCTATACCTAGTACTTCTGAAGATAGAATATTACTCACAACCTTAACAGACCGATTTCAAAAAGAACTTCGAGCTAAACAAGAAACCAGTGGTATGAATTTTGACTTTGGTTTCACTCTAGGTAATCAGTACGATGTTGGTGATAACAAACTGGGGTATTTAGCCTCATTTTCATATAAAAACAATACAACGTTTTATGAAAACAGAGTTGATGGTGCATACATTAAAAACCCTCAAGACAGATCTGACACTGAGCTAGTTGGCACCTTGGATTCTAGAGGTTCTGAAGGTATTAACAATATCATTTTAAATGGTATGTTAGGTGTGGCGTATAAAACAGATAAGGCAAAATATAAAGTCAATCTTTTACATATTCAAAATGGTGAATCCACAGCAGGGTTTTTTAACCAAACCATATCACAAGATGGAACAGGTGGTGGTATTGAACCTCTGACCAAAAATTCTATTACATATACGGAACGATCTATTACTAACCTATTATTGAGCGGTAAACATCGTTTAAGCGATGACGAAAACGCATTTAACTTAGAGTGGAAACTATCGCCAACCTTTTCTAAAGTTATGGATAAGGATCATAGAATTACACCATTGCAACAAAGTGATAATGGCGATTCATTTTTATCACCGTCGGCATCAACTTTCCCAATACAGTTATGGCGTAATTTATTGGAAGAGAGTTGGGCTGGTAAAGTAGATATAGATAAAACTATAGAGCTATTTGGTAGTCCTGCAAAAATAAAATTTGGAGGAGCTTATACGTATAAGTTCAGAGACTTTAGTATAGATGATTATACGTTTAATATTCAAGGAGATCAGTCATTTATCGCTAATGGTGACGTTGACAATTTATTAGACTCTGATAACATTTGGAATACAACATCTGATACAGGTACTTACTTAATTTCTATTGACACGTTTAATCCAATTGATGCCTATGAAGGTGAGCAACATATCGGAGCGACATATTTCTCAACAGAGTTTAATGTCAACGAAAATTTAAAAACGGTTTTAGGAGTAAGAACAGAATTTTTTAATTCGTTTTATACTGGTACAAGAGATAACAATACCATCTTCTTTAATAGAGATTTGATATTAGATGAATTTGATTTCTTCCCTTCTGCAAACCTCATTTATGCATTGAATGATAATTCTAATTTAAGAACATCATATTCTCGCACAACGGCAAGACCTTCATTTAAAGAAGCATCGGTATCTCAAATATTTGATCCAATAACAAATCGATTGTTTATTGGTAATATAGATGTTGTACCAACCTATGTTAATAATTTTGATTTAAGATATGAGCACTTTGGAGATAGTGGGCAAATGTTTGCTATTAGTGGTTTTTACAAAGATTTTACAGATCCAATTGAACAAGTATTTTTCCTTAATGCACCGACACAATTAACCGTTGGAAATTTAGGTGATGCCATTGTTTATGGTGCTGAATTTGAAATTAGACAGCGCTTAGGTTTTATTTCTGAAGATTTAGACAAGCTTAAATTTAATGCTAATGTATCTGTAATTAAATCTGAGTTAACTATGTCTGATGATGAGTTTAATGGCAGACAAGCAGGTGCTAGGGATGGTGAGACCATTGAAAGAAAAAGAGATTTGCAAGGGCAAGCACCTTATTTAATTAATGTTGGCCTTAACTACAATGATTCAGAAAAAGGATTTAGAACTGGCTTATTTTACAATTTACAAGGAGAAACACTAGAAGTAGTTGGTATCAGGGAAGTACCAGACGTATACACCAAGCCATTTAATAGCCTTAACTTCACCTTGAATAAAACATTTGGAGAACAAAAAAGATCTTCTATTGATTTAAAGGTTAATAACATATTGAACAGTACAAGGCTCAGTGAATATGTTTCATATAGAGCGCAAGACCAGGTTTTTACACTTAGAGAACCTGGTACTGAAATTTCTTTAGGCTATACTTTTAAATTCTAAGGGAATTACCGTTAGTTTAAATAAAAAATGCTCTCCAATGGAGAGCATTTTTATTAAGATTTGTTACTTTTATTTATTGCTTATTGCAACTTTAGTCTTGTTATTCCATTTATTTACATTGACAATTTTAGAGTCTATATAATCTACTTCTTTTAAAGAATCACCTTCCCAAAAGAACCATTTACCAACCTTTTTCCCAGAATCATAAGTCCCAACTGTTACTTTATTACCTTCTAAATCATAACTAGTCCACTCACCATGTAATTTACCAATTTCATTAAACATTCCTGTTTGCTCAACTGCACCATTATCATGATAATACGTTACTAAAGTTAAGTTGCCTTTCTTTTCTATTTTGGGATTTTTCTCGTTTTGAGCATATGTAAAACCAACACAAAACATTAAGAATACTACCATTATCTTTTTCATATCTATTTGGGATTTAATTCATCTCTATATATATCAAATGTAACTTTTAATTTACATTTAAGCAACATTTTCATAACATTTAGTTAACATTAAAGTTTTATGTATCTGATTATCTGCGTTTTACGCTTATTAATGAAATATCAGTAGGTAATCTTAATAATTAAATAATATTCTGGTTACAATTAAATTAAATTCACTTACCATATTTGCATTGTGTTGAAAAACACGTTTTAGTATTTCATTAATTTGTTAGTTTTTGTCGACTGAATAATTATGAATTCTAATATAGGCTGCCTCAATGGCAGCCTTTTTTTTGAAATGACCTTTTAAAATTAATACTAAGGAAACATTTACTTAACATTTGTTTTGGTTATTTGCACTAGACAAAAACTACAAAATATCATGAAATTAAAAATTAGCTTAATAGCACTATTTGCTATTATCTCACTTCACACTTCCCAGGCACAAGAAATCAGTGATACAAGCTTTGGTAAAGGACTCATAAATTTTACAGCTAAAGACAGTTCTTTCAGTATTAAGTTTGCACCTCGGTTTCAGGTTCGATCTGTTTCGTCATGGGACTATACTGGAGACCAGTTTGGTAGCCCAGAGCACAATTTTATTGTTCGAAGAGCACGCCTTAAGTTTGATGGTTTCGCCTATAGTAAAAAACTTGTATACAAAATAGAGTTAGGTTTATCTAATAGAGATATCTCAGGAGCCAATCAGTTTAACAGGAATACTCCTAGATATATTTTAGATGCTGTCTTAAAATGGAATTTTACTGGCAATTGGGAGCTATGGGCTGGTCAGACAAAATTACCTGGTAATGTAGAGCGTGTTGTATCTTCTGGAAATTTACAGTTAATTGATCGTTCATTACTTAATAGTAGATTTAACATTGACCGTGATTTAGGAATTCAACTTAGACACAAAACTAATTTAGGTGGTGACTTTTTAATGCGTGAAAAGTTTTCCGTATCTCAAGGAGAGGGTCGAAATGTAACTGAAGGTAATGAGGGAGGACTACAATATACCGCTCGTTTAGAATTTTTACCGTTTGGTACTTTTAAATCTAAAGGCGATTATAGTCAATCAGATTTAAAGCGTGAAGAAAAACCAAAGCTAATGGTAGGTGTAACTTACAACTTTAACGAGGACGCTGTAAGAGAAAGAGGTTTTGCTGGTGATTATATGCTAAGAAGTGATGGGTCATTATATGAAACTGATCAAACTACTGTTTTTGCTGATGCTATGTTTAAATACAATGGATTCTCATTTATGGGTGAATATGCCAAGAGAACAGCAGATGATGAAATTGCCACTGACGTTGATGGAATAACACCTACTGGTGACATCGTACTAACAGGTAATGCCCTTAACCTCCAAGCCGGTTATTTGTTCAAAAACAACTATGAAATTGCAGGCCGTTACACAAGTACAGATTATGAATCTGTAACAAATAGAGATCCAGAAAGACAATACACTTTAGGTTTAAATAAATTTATAGTTGGTCACAAATTGAAAATTCAATCTGATCTAAGCTATACTACAGTTGACGGGAATGAAGATAACATAACCTTCAGATTAGGTTTTGACTTCCACTTCTAATCAGTTAAAAATAACAATTAGATAACACTTACGCGAAATAGATTATAGATATTTGCAAACTTATTTTAACTAAAAAATTATGGACAACATTTATTTATACATGTTAATAGCAATTACGGTTTTAGCCGTGGCTGACATCATTGTTGGTGTTAGTAATGATGCTATCAATTTCTTAAATTCTGCAATTGGTTCTAAGGCCATTTCATTACGAACCATAATGATAGTTGCTAGTTTAGGTATTTTTATTGGAGCTGTCTTTTCTAGTGGTATGATGGAGGTAGCACGTAAAGGGATATTCGTGCCAGCAGAGTTTGAATTTAGCGAAATCATGCTCATTTTTATGGCTGTAATGATAACTGATATCCTACTGTTAGATTTTTTTAATACGCTTGGGCTACCAACATCGACAACTGTATCTATAGTTTTTAATTTATTAGGAGCCGCAGTTGTAATGTCTTTGATAAAAATTAGTAATTCTGATTCACAATCATTTTCAGATTTAGCAACTTATATTAATACCGCAAAGGCTATTGAAATTATATCTGGTATTCTATTATCAGTAGTAATAGCGTTCTCAGTTGGTGCAATAGTTCAGTGGGTTTCAAGGCTTATTTTTACTTTTAACTATGAAAATAAAATAAAACATTTCGGGGTTATTTTCGGAGGTGTAGCCTTAACAGCTATTACTTATTTTATCTTTTTAAAAGGCCTAAAAGGAACACCTTATTACAGTGATTTAAAATCAGTTGTAGAAGGTAATGAAATTTACATCATACTAGGAAGTTTTGTGTTCTGGACTCTATTCTCTTTTGTTTTTGAAAAAATTACAAAGAAAACTGTATTACTTGTTGTTATTGCCATTGGCACATTTGGGTTAGCCTTAGCATTCTCAGGAAACGATTTAGTAAACTTTATTGGTGTGCCGATGGCCGCATATCACTCTTATGAAGCTTGGGTAGCTGGAGGTATGGATGTAACAATGTCTATGGCTGTCCTTGATAAAAAAGTTCCTGCTGAACCATTATTACTATTTATTGCAGGTGCTATAATGGTACTAACCTTATGGTTTTCTAAAAAAGCAAAAACAGTTGCTGAGACAGAAATTAGCTTATCACGTCAAGGTGAAACACATGAGAAATTTGAACCTAACAGATTATCTAGATCAATTGTAAAAGGTACTACACAATTATCAAACTACTTTGGTGTTATAGTTCCGTCTTCAATTCAAAATCGTATTGGTAAAAGTTTTGATAAACCTAATTTCACATTAACAAAAGACCAAAGTATAAATGCACCAGCATTTGATATGATTAGAGCATCGGTTAATCTTATGGTAGCTGGTGTGCTAATTGCAATAGCTACTTCAATGAAGTTACCTCTGTCAACAACTTACGTTACTTTTATGGTAGCAATGGGTACATCTCTTGCAGATAGAGCTTGGGGTAGAGAAAGTGCCGTGTATAGAGTTGCTGGAGTATTAAATGTAATTGGCGGATGGTTTGGTACCGCGATAGGTGCATTTGTAGCTGCTGGTACTGTAGTATTTTTAATTAATTGGAATCCTAAGGTTATCATTCCAATATTACTACTACTAACTGTAATTTTATTATACCGAAACTACACGTCTCATAAGAAAAAAACTTCAAAGGTTATTGAAGAAGATAGTTTAAAAAAGGCGGAAAGTAGTTCTGTACAAGGTGTTATCCTTGAAAGCGCAAACAATATGGCCAATGTAGTAAAACGAACAAACAGAATCTACTCTAATGCCATTGTTGGACTTGCAAAACAAGATTTAGACTTGCTTAAAAAGAGTAAAAAACAGGTGGTAAAATTATCTGATGAAGTAGATGATTTACGTGATAATGTGTTTTATTTTATTAAAAATTTAGATGAGTCTAGTGTTGGCGCAAGTGATTTTTATATCAATATTTTAGGCTATCTTCAAGATATGACGCAATCTTTAGAATATATTACTAAAGTAAGTCACAAGCATATTAATAACAATCATAAGAAACTTAAGTTCAGCCAAATTAAAGAGCTAAAGGAAATTGATGATAAACTAGAAGTTTTATTTGAAGATACTCGAGTTGCGTTCAAATCGGAATCTTTTGAACAAATTGGGGCAATTTTAGACGAAAGAACTGAAGTATATAAACTTGTAAAAGATAAAATTAAACAACAGGTTAAACGTACTAGAACAGAAGAATCAAGTCCTAAAAATACAACACTATATTTTAGTGTATTATTAGAGACAAAAGATTTAATTAAATCAACAATGAATTTGTTAGAAGAGTATCATAATTCTTTTGATAGTTCAATTGAGCCTGCTACAATTGATGTTGTAGATGAGATTGATGTAAAATCTGAATCTTCGGAAAAAGAAGAATAAAGACTAAAATTAATTCATAAATTTAAAAGCCATCACTATTGTGATGGCTTTTTTATTTTGTAAATGTTAATAGAAAGAATCCTAATGCCGCACCAATAACAATAGTCCAAATTGTACTAACTTTTGTCTTAAAAGTTAATATTACAGCAATTAGGGCAATTAAAATACTTTGCCATTCCATTAAGGTTTCTAGGCCCATTACAATTAAAACTGCTAGCATCACAGATACTGCAGCGACATTTACTGAATCTAAAAAATATCGTAATATTTTTGAATTACGCATTCTTGGAATAAACGGGTTCAAAATAAGAACAAATAAAAACGACGGTAAAAAAATACCTGCTGTGGCTACTAATGCTCCTGTAAATCCTGAAAGTTGATAACCTATAAATGTAGATGTAGATAGAACAGGTCCTGGAGTAAATTGTCCAATTGCAATAGCATCGATAAGTTCAGCTCTTGTTAAAAGTCCTCTTGTTACTAATTCTGCGTCTAAATATGCGAAAAGCACATACCCACTGCCGTAAAGTATTGCACCTACTTTTAAGAATATTAAAAATAATTTCAACGTTGAAATTTTAGCAACAGCAGTATTAAAACCCAGTAATACCAAAAAGGGGGAAATACTATTAAAAGAAGAAGCTGTTTTAGACTTCAAATAAAAATAAAGCATACCTAATACACCCGCAGATAGAAGTGCCAAAACTTCATTCACTCCTAGTAGACTGACAATTAAAACAATTATTCCAAGAACAATGAGTTCAATGCCTTTTACTGCCTTTTTTCCGAGTTTTAAAATAGCACCAGCAATAATAGCTAATACAGCAGGTTTTATGCCGTATATAAATGGTTCAATTTCTGGCAGCTGACCATACTTTACATACAAATATGCTAATAAGGCCGTAATAATTGTAGCCGGAAAAATAAATGCTATACCAGCGACAAATAAACCTGGTTTACCTGCTCTTTCATAACCACAATGCATGGTCATTTCAGTAGAATTTGGTCCAGGAATTAAATTTGTAGTACCAATGAGATCTAAGAAGTAATCGCGTGTCATCCATTGTCGTTTTTCAATGATCTCATCTTCCATCATGGCAATATGTGCTGCAGGACCGCCAAAAGCAAAGCAACCGAGTTTAAAAAAAACCTTGGCGACTTCGATCAACTTCTCGTTCATATAAAGTCTAATATTTTAATTATTCAAAAGAGAATCTTTTTTACCATAAAGCAAATCGGCAACCTCAATTAGTTTATCAATCATATCATTCACATTGTCTAAATCATTAAATAGAGAAGAGGCCATGTCAACATTTATTAAATCGTTTCTTATTAACTCATCAATTTTAATATTGTTAGAATGAATGTTAGCCTTAGCTTCCTTTCTTAGTTTAACTAATTTTTCATGGTAAATTTCATTTTCTTTTTCTGTTCTAAATAAGTGAATTGTTCGTAATACTCTCACCACCTTATTTCTAATCTTATCGTATTCTTTTTTAATGTACTTATTATCTGAATTTAAATAAAAGTCTACATTTTTGCTTAATTCTCGCACATCTCTGAGAATTTCAACCATTTCTCTGTTGGCAACTTTCAATTCTAACAGCTGTTTATTTTGTAATTCATTTAATTTCAATGTACTCTGTGCCTTAGTGGCATAACTAATGATCTCTCCATAGATTTTCTTAACTTTTGTTGTATAAAGTTCTCTAACATTTGTATCAAAAAGAATATTAGATTTTTTCACAACCTTTTTAACCTTCAAATCTGATTTGATATCTGTTCTATGAATATTTAAGGCATGAGATACTATTTCAAAAATGGCATTTTTATATAAATATTTTGATTCTTTTGCAATTGCCTCAATAGCCGTTTCAGGATATTTTAAAACATCCTTTGATAAAAATTTAGGTTGGTCTATTTCTTTTTCTACCATCTCCTTCTCAGGGACCATTCTTTCAACAAGCCTTGCTATTGGATTAACAAACCAGACCAATAAAAATGTATTTGCAATATTAAAGGTGGTATGAAATAATGATATGGCTACAGGAATTGCCGCTGCGTTAATGTATGGTGATTCTGAGCCCAAGTACATAGCCAACCAACTTACCATTTTTAAAAAGGGATAAAATAATATAAGCATCCATAGCACACCTAACAGATTAAAAATCAAGTGTGCTCTTGCAGTTTGCTTAGCCTTATAATTTCCTATAATTGCAGCTAAATTTGCCGTAATTGTTGTACCTACATTTTCACCTAAAACCATAGCTGCGGCTAATTCAAAAGGTATCCATCCTTGTGCCGTCATTATTAAAGTCAATGCCATTGTTGCACTAGAGGATTGTATTACTACGGTTAGTACAGTTCCGATCAACAAGAACAATAAAATGGATAAATATCCTAAATCTGTATACTGTGAAAGAAATGCTAGTAATTCAGGATTATTCTTAATATCTGGCATGGCTTCCTTTAAAAACTGTAGTCCAATAAAAAGCAAAGCAAAGCCAATAATAAAACTACCGAGGTTTTTAAGTTTTTCTTTTTTGAGAAAGGTAAACCCAAATCCAAATCCAACCAAAGGCAAGGCAATGGCGCTCATACTTACTTTAAATCCTAAAATTGTGATTAACCATGCTGTAATTGTGGTTCCAATATTTGCACCCATTATAACGCCAATGGATTCTACCAAGGTTAAAAGTCCAGCATTTACAAAACTGACGACCATTAAAGTGGTTGCAGAAGAAGATTGTATTACAGAGGTAATTAAAAACCCTGTACCTATACCAAGTACTCTATTTGAGGTCATTCTGGCTAAAATTGAACGCATTTTATTACCTGCTAGCAATAAAAGGGCATCACTCATAACCTTCATTCCAAAAAGAAATACACCCAAGGAACCTAAAAGCTGTAATATATCTGTAAAACCGTATTCCATAGTTTATAATTACAGAGTAAAATAATGTGAAAAAATTATAAAATGAAAAATATGAATTTTATTTTCTTTTCAACGTCTTTTTTTTTGGTTTCGTCGTATATATAATCGAAATTAATTTTAAACTAAAACCAACAAATGAAAAAAATTTCAATCCTATTAGTAACAATGCTTCTTTTAAGTTCTTGTGTTTCTAAAAAGAAGTACTTAGCACTAGAACAAGAAAACGGTGAAATTAAAAGCGAACTCACTAAAACTAAAGTGGCTAAAGAAGACCTAGAAACAAAATTTGCAAAAATCCAAGCTAGAGTTGATGATTATAACACAAAAATTAACTCTTTGAATGAAGATGTTGAAGGTCTTAAAATAGAAAACGACATTAAATTAGATGTAAATGCTGATGGTTCCGTTATTTCTAATGAAAGTAAACGTAAAATGCTTGCTACATTAGAAAATGTAGATGCAGAAAAATTAGCTAACGCTAAAACCTTAAAAGATTCTATGAATTTAGCAATTCAGTATAATCTTGAAAAATCAATGGATACATCAGACCTTAATGAAGATGAAGATATTGCAGTGAATATCAATGAAACTGTAGTAATGATATCTATTTCAGACAAGATGTTATTCAATACTGGTAGCTATAGAATAAGTAATAAATCCAATAACATTTTACAGAAACTTGCTGATGTTATTAACTCAGAAGAAAGTATAGATGTAATGGTTGAAGGCCATACAGATTCTAGAACAATTAATACAGATAAAATTGCCGATAATTGGGATTTAAGTGTATTAAGAGCAACATCTGTGGTAAGAAGATTACAAAACAAATACAATGTAAACCCTGAGCAACTTATAGCATCTGGTCGTAGTAGCTACCAACCATTAGTGGCAAACGACTCTAGAGAAAATCGCTCTAAAAATAGAAGAACACGCATTATATTAATGCCAAATATTGACAAGTTTTTTGCTTTAATGGAAGCAAACTAATCTATTGACCTGAAAAGGCAATTAAACAGAAGCACCCTCCCGTACAGTTCGGCATTGGGTGCTTTTTTTATTTCATATATTGTGGTATGTATTCAAAAAGTCACTTATGAAATATTTAGTAATCATTCTTTTTCATTTCTCAAATACGCTTGTATTAGCTCAAGATATTACCGCTAATCAACTACTAGATAATGCCATTAAATATCATGATCCAAATAATAACTGGAATACTTTTGAAGGGGACTTCACGGTTGTAATGACAACACCAAATAGTTCGGACCGTACAAGTAATATTACAATAAATCTACCCGATGAATATTTCAGTGTAAATGCCAAACGTGATACGGTCACCACATTTTATAGTATTGACAAAGGTGTGTGTAAAATGAAGTATAATGGTAAAGTCTTAGATAGCATACAAGCAAAAGAGAAAAATCTAAGCTGTGAAAGAGCTGAACTTTATAAAAACTATTACACGTATTTATATGGCCTACCAATGAAGTTAAAAGATCCTGGGACCAATCTCAATAATTCTATTGAAAAAAAATCATTCAAGGGTAAAGATTATTTAGTATTAAAAGTTACTTATGATGAAGCTGTAGGTAGTGATGTTTGGTATTTCTATTTTGATCCAAACACCTATGCCATGGAAATATATCAATTCTTTAAAACGGATGAAAATGGTAAAGAGAAACCTGACTCTGGTGAATATATTCTGTTATCTCAGCAAACCAATGTAAACAATATTAAAATGCCAAAAATCAGGGCTTGGTATTATAATAAAGATGATAAGTTTTTAGGTACTGATACTTTGATTAAAAACTAAAAAAGCACCTCTGTTCAGAGGTGCTTCTTAATATTTAAAATGAGATTCCTTTTTTCAAAGGAATTGGTTATCCTTCACAACTTGCACATTCTTTCTTTTGCTTAAACTTCTGTGCAGCATTCATACTGTGCTGGTAGTACAAGGATTTAACACCTAACTGCCAAGCGGTGACATAAATTTTATTGATATCCTTAACTGGCATATCCGGATGCACCATTATGTTTAACGATTGTCCTTGATCAATATGGTTCTGTCTATTTGCCGCCTGATAAATGATAGTCATTTGGTCAATTTCAGAATAGGTTTTAAAGACGTCTTTTTCAAGCTCTGTCAAACCTTCTAAATGCTGCACTGAACCATCATAATCACGTATACTCTTCCAAACCTCAACAGTATCCATTCCTTTTTCTGCTAAAAGTGCTTTTAAGAAAGGATTTTTTATAGTTGTTTTTATTTTCGCAATGTCCTTAACGTAACTGTTAGACCATATTGGTTCAATTCCTTGAGAAACTTGTCCCAAAATAAATGCAGACGATGTTGTTGGTGCTACGGCATTTAATGTCGCATTACGTCTTCCGTACCCTTTTAATACTTCTGGCTCACCAAATAAATTAGCCAACTCTTCTGAGGCCTTAACTGATTTTTCTTTAATTGTTTTAAAGATTTCACTATTAAGGTTAAATGCTTCCTGGCTATCAAACGGTAACATTTTTGATTGTAACAATGAGTGCCAACCTAATGCTCCCATTCCTAAAGCTCTATTTTCTTTAGCGAAGTTATAGGCTTTCTCCATGAACATGAAAGTCTGTTGGTCATCACGATCTGGTGAATCTCTATAAACTTCAAGCTTAGTAACAAATTCTTCTAAAACTGCATCTAAGAAATAGATCATGGTTTCTACAGCATCTGTATTCTTCCACTTATCGTAATGCAACAAATTAATAGAAGATAAAACACATACAAAAGACCATCTATCGTTTGTTGGTAACATTATTTCTGAACACAAGTTACTTGCGTAGATTTCATGTTTGTTTTCTTGATAAACCTCTGGTGCTGTATTGTTTGCATTATCCTTAAAGAAGATATAAGGATATCCTATTTCACCTCTTCGTTGTAATACCTTTGCCCAAATGGCTCTTTTTTCCGAATCTCCATCGATCATTTCTTGCATCCACTCGTTACCAACAGTAACACCATGTGTTAACTCTTGTATTGGGTTACCTTCTGTACCGATTTCTAAAAATTCATTTATATCATTATGTTCAATAGGTAGGTATGGGGAAAAACGACCGCGTCTCACTGAGCCTTGGCTAACAACATCAACCATTTTTTCAAATAGTTGCATAATATGAACTGCACCTGAAGATTCTCCGTTGTTTTTTACTGGTGCACCTCTATGACGGAGTTTACCAAAGTAACCTGAAGTACCGCCACCAAGCTTAGACATCATACCAACTTCTGATTGTGTATAGAGAATATCACCCATATCATCAGAAATATGAGAACCGAAACAACTAATTGGTAAACCGCGTTTTTTACCAAAGTTAGACCATACTGGTGAAGCTAAAGAATAAAACCCTTCCGCCATATAGCCATAAAACTTATCCGAAAAACCATCAATCTTTAAAATTCTTTCTGCATTATCAGCTATTTCTCTAATTCTTGCTTCTGGTGTTGCACCTTCTGTTAAATAACCAGATGATAAAAACTTGCGGCTATGGTCAGTTAACCATTTTATTTCGGGTTCAGATTTAGCCTCTTTAATGGCTTCTTTTCTGGCTTTAATTAATTCATCGTGTGGTGAAGTTATTGTAGATTGAGGGTTTGCTACTTGGTCTTCGAGGTCTAAGTTAGTTTTGTCGTTCATGGTTTAAAATAAGTCGTCACTTGTTATACTTTTAGTTCTTTTGCTATAGTTGATAGAGCGTTTTACAAAGAAATCACCGTGTTTAGTACCAATGATTTCATCATCAAACCATTCGGTCTGTTCTAGTAAGCTCTCATCGATATCAAATACTTTATCAATTCCAATACTTTGGAGGGAATTATTGAATCTGTTCTTTATAAATTCGTTTATAACATTTTTAGGAAGGAAGTCTAATTCACCAGCTTCAAAAATCCAATCGACGATTCTACTTTCAGAATCAAAAGCTTCTTCGCACATTACTTTTACTATGGTATTGTATTCTTCACCAAACCACGTTGGGTTTTCATCCTTAATAATTCTAATAACATCGATACCAAAATCTCCATGGATTTGTTCTTCTTTTGAAGTTGCTTCAACAACATTAGAAATCCCCTTAAGCATATTTTTGTGCTTGTTAAAAGCCATTATGATTAAGAATTGAGAAAACAACGATACATGTTCTATAAAGAGCGAGAATAATAAAATAGATTCTGCATACTCCTTGTTATCTTCACTCTTAGCATTCTTTAATGCCGTTTCTAAATAATGCACACGACGCATTATTACAGGGTTTTTCTTAAGTCTTTTAAACTCATTATTTAAACCAAGAATTTCTAATAAATGTGAATAGGCATCATGATGACGTACTTCACTTTCCGCAAAGGTTGCTCCAACAGATCCAATCTCTGGCTTTGGCATTTTGTGGTATATATCTCCCCAAAATGACTTAACCGCGACTTCAATTTGCGAAATCGCAAGCATGGTGTTTTGAATGGCATTTTGCTCAACAATAGTAAGTCTAGTCTTAAAGTCTTGTATGTCGCTTGTAAAATTAAATTCTGAATGTATCCAATAGGAGTGTCTAATAGCATCTACATAGTCGTTCAAAGCAGGATACTCATAAGGTTTTAAATTAATTCGCTTTTCGAAAATATTTGTCTTTCTACTTCTGGTTTGTTCATCCCTGTAAAGAATATAAGCCTTTGCAACATCCAAAAATTGGCTGTCCATTAATTTAATCTCAACAATATCTTGTACCTCCTCTACTGTTGGGACATATTTATAATCTTTACTCTTTCTAACTAATAATTCCGATAATACATTTTTGGCAATTGCATGTGCATCTTCCTTAGTACCGTTACCAACAGACATCATTGCTTTTTCTACAGCATTGGAAATTTTGTTTAAAACAAATGGACTTGTTTCATAATCTCTTTTAATAATTTCTGTGATTTCAAGTTGTTTGGTTTCCATACTTTATTCTTAATTTTTGAGGCTAAAAGACCCTCGGAATAAATTTGCGCTTATTCCTAATTCAATTAGCAAATGCCGTAAAATGTGTTAAATAATTTCCTATAAGAGGAACAAAATGGGCTCGAAATTTTCAAAAACAGAGATTTTTTGATTTTAGGCTCAAAAATCCGCTATTAAAATCTATTTTTTACTTTGCCCACAACAAAGATTGAGAATTGTCTTTAAAATTAAAAGACAAAATAATAAACGTTGTCAACAAGTTTTTAACAAACTTTAAGAACCCCTATAAACAAAGGAATTTTTCA
Organism: Winogradskyella sp. A2; assembly: GCF_046762865.1. NCBI lineage: Bacteria > Pseudomonadati > Bacteroidota > Flavobacteriia > Flavobacteriales > Flavobacteriaceae > Winogradskyella > Winogradskyella sp. A2. The sequence goes on along the minus strand of NZ_JBKQXM010000002.1, from coordinate 465,717 downwards.
ATTTTAAAGGTATGTATTTGATAATCAATCATTTAACAAATACTTGTTTAATTTATAACTGTAAGTAATATCTTATTAAATACACTGTTAACGTTTGTGTTTAAAGGCACTAATGAATTAATAAATAACAAAAAAAGATTAAACAAGGCTAAGCAAGAAAATACTAAACAAAAATTATTTTTCTGTTTTCTCCGAGGCAATTTTTTCTAATTTGGTATACCAATCCTTTCCGAATTTTCTAATTAATGCCTCCCTAACAAATTTGTAAATCGGAACTTGTAATTCTTTACCTAAAGAACAGGCATCATCGCAAATTTCCCACTTATCATAATTTACTGCGGTGAATTCTGAATATTCTCTTGTTCTAATTGGATAGAGATGACAAGACACTGGTTTTTTCCAATCGATAGCACCTTGATTATAGGCTTCTTCAATACCACATAAGGCAGTCTTGTTATCATCAAAAATAACATAAGCACAATCCGCTCCATCAATAAGAGGTGTTTCGTAATCGCCAAACTCTGTTACTATTGACTGCCCTTGTTTTTCAATGACTTCAATGCCCTCTGTCCTTAAAAAAGGTTTAACTTTTGGGTATATATCTTCAAGGAGTTGTACCTCATCCTTTTCTAATGGTGCACCAGCATCTCCCGCTATACAACAAGCGCCTTTACACGCAGAAAGATTACATAGAAAATCCTTCTCGATTATTTCTTCAGAAACTATAGCTTTACCAAGTTGAAACATGAGGCAAAAATAAATAAACTTTACTGTTATTTAATATTGTTAATCTGTAATTAAATCGCACCTTTGCCGCGAAATTTAAAGACAAAGAAATGCAACTTAATTTTAAAGAAATAATTACCGCATTTATGGTGTTATTTGCTGTAATAGATATTATTGGTAATATCCCTATTATTATAGACTTACGTAAAAAAGTTGGACACATACAAAGTGAAAAAGCTTCATTAATTGCAGGAGTTATAATGATTCTCTTTTTGTTTTTAGGTAAGAGTCTTTTAAGTGTAATTGGTGTAGATGTTAATTCTTTTGCGGTAGCTGGTGCATTCGTTATCTTTTTTATTGCTTTAGAAATGGTTTTAGGTATTACCTTGTACAAAGATGAAGAACACAATGCATTAACTGCCTCTGTTTTTCCATTGGCATTTCCACTAATAGCAGGTCCTGGTAGTTTAACAACATTACTCTCATTGCGTGCTGAATTTGAAATCCAAAATATTATTGTTGCTGTAATTAGTAATGTTATTGTTATCTATATTGTACTAAAAACCTCAGCCAAAATAGAACGTATAATAGGTGCTAATGGAATTAATATTGTGAGAAAAGTTTTTGGTGTAATTTTGCTAGCAATTGCTGTAAAGTTATTTGCAGCAAACATTAAGGTCTTATTTGTTTAATTTAATTGAATAATTTATGAAGGTATTCACCTTAATACTTACAATTATTGCTGTAGCACTAATTATTTTCAATGCGACTCAGATTAATTTAGAGGCACCTTTTGAAGGCGATAGTTATACTGCCATATTAACGATTATTGCAGGATTATGTGCTTTAATTTTGCTTCAAATTCTACGGATTTCAAAAAAAATTGAAGCTCTTCAAAAAAAGCGTAAATGAATTTTGATGTATTGATTGTTGGTGCTGGCGCAGCAGGTATGTCTTGTGCATTAATATTAGGGTCTGCAAAAAACAAACCCTTTGCTGCAGATAAAAAAATCGGAATTATTGCACACCAAAAAACATCTCATTTACAGAATGCATTATTTAATAACGTCCTTGGATTAAAACCAGGTACATTAGGTCGAGATATTTTAGAGCAAGGTAAAGCACAGCTACAATCTATTTACCCTCATGTTGTTCAAATTGAAAAAGAAAAAGTTACTTCAATTGAAGATGCGGAAGAGGGTTTCAAGGTTAAAACAAATAAAAACTTATATAACGCAAAGATTGTAGTAGTTACTGTAGGCTATACAAGTTTAATTACTATAAAAGGTCTTGAAGATTTTATCGAACCACATCCAAGGGCAATTATAGAAAAAGATAGAATTTGGATTAAAAACAAAGACCACCTTGTTAAAGAGAATTTATATGTTGCCGGTACTCTTGCTGGCTGGCGCAGTCAATTTTCTATAGCTAGCGGCAGTGGTGCCCAGGTTGCAACAGATATATTAACATTGTGGAATGGTGGTAAGCACACAAAGGTACATGACAAAGTTACTGTCTAAAGTTTGGATATTCTGTACTTAAAATAATTACCTCCTGTACCATTTTATCATCTCGATTTATTACCTCTTCAAAAGCATTGTCATCAAATAATTGACGCGCAAGAGTTGCTTTAATAAGTCGTTTTATTTCATCTCTGTATGCTACAAAAGTGACATTAGAATCTTCTTTAAAATTCACATAATTCTTAAATCGTAACGCCATTTCGTCGCTAACTTCAAAATTATTGATGAAATCATACTTGGTGATATCCTGATATTTATTGCGATCCATGTCTAATTCTTCAAAAGCAAAGAATCCAAATAATCCTCTACGACGCATGTAATTAATCATTTCATTATCAAATGCAGTATCAACAGGAACAAAAATATCTGGTATTATACCACCTCCACCATAAACTACTTTACCTTTTGGTGTGGTAAATTTTAAAGAGTCATCAACTTTTATATTATCCGAGTCGGCAAGTTCACCCGTACGAAGTCTTTTAAAATAGTCACTGAAATAGGTTCGGTTTTTACCATTTTCATATGGTCGTTGAATTGAACGACCTGTAGGTGTATAATATCTAGAAACTGTTAATCTTACCGCACTACCATCGCCTAAGGCCATTTCGCGCTGTACCAAACCTTTACCATAAGAACGACGACCAACAATTATCCCTTTATCATTATCTTGTAAGGCGCCAGCTATTACCTCACTTGCTGAGGCCGAATTCTCATTAATTAGTATATAGATTTCGTTATTTTCAAAATCACCACGTTTTGTAGCATAGGTTCGCTCTTCTCTGCCTTTTTTATCTCGTGTATAAACTATAAGCTTTTTATTTTCTAAAAACTCATCGGTAATTTGTTCTGCAATACCTAAAAACCCTCCAGGATTATCTCTTAAGTCTAGCACCAGCTTTGTTGCGCCTTGATCCTTAAGTTCATTTAGTCCGGTTTTGAACTCTTTGTACGTGGACTCAGCAAAACGATTAATTTTAATATAACCCAACTCTTCAGTTAACATATAGGAGGCGTCAACACTTTTAATTGGAATGTCCTTTCTTCTAATATCAAATTCTAACAAGTCATCTTCACCTTTTCTATAAACTGTGAGTCTAACATTAGTATCCTTGTCTCCTTTAAGTTTATTAGTTATGATTTCATTGGTTATTGTGCGTCCATAAATTGTATCACCATCAGCCAATAAAATTCTATCTCCACTTAAAATACCTGCTTGTTCACTAGGTCCACCTTCGGTTGGTTTTACCACCGCAATTGTATCTTTATATGCATAGAAATTAATTCCTATCCCAACAAAATCCCCTTTCATATTCTCAGTGATTCGCTGCAAATCTTTTTCTGGTATGTAGGTTGAATGCGGATCTAAATTGTCTAAAATTCCATTAACAGTAACATCAACTATACTATCTGTATTTACATCATCTACATATTCGTAATCAATGTAGTCTATTAGTCGGTTGAGTTTGTCCTTTTTGCTATTTGTAGTGAAAAGCCGATCAGAGGTATCAGTGAAATTTAGTTTTCCACCAATTACTACTCCTGTTGCTATTGCAACACCAATGATTAACGGTATGTATTTATTTTTTGTTGACATTAAGCTTTTAAATCTCCAATATAATCCAATTCAATACCTGCCTTACGCAAAAACTGTAACCCTGAGTCGTCCTTATAGCCTTGATGATAAACCACTCTAACTATACCTGCTTGATGAATTAATTTACTACATTCTTTGCAAGGTGACAAGGTTATATAAAGTGTTGCACCCTTACAAGATTGTGTAGAAGATGCCACTTTTAAAATAGCATTAGCTTCAGCATGAAGCACATACCACTTCGTATATCCTTTGTCATCTTCACAATAATTCTCAAATCCCGTTGGTGTACCATTGTAACCATCAGAAATTATCATTCTATCCTTAACTATCAATGCTCCTACCTGCTTACGCTTACAATGAGATAATTTGCCCCATTCCATAGCTATACGTAAATAAGCTTTGTCGTATCGTTTCTGTTTAGTTTCTGACATGAATGCTTTTTATTGCACAAACGTACAATGTAATTAACGAAGATAAAAGTATACTATTTTATAAACAATGTGCTAGGAGTTAAAGTTTTACCAAACTTTGAAGGCTAGTTTAACAGATCGCTTCCAATTATCATAGGAATTACAAGTCCTACAACAACCGCTGAAAGTACCATAACCCAGTCTCTTCTTGAGAATCTAAATATAGTTTGAAATAAAAATCCTAAGAATAAAACAACAAATACAATAATTACTTGAGCGATTTCTATTCCAAGTGCAAACTCTATTAAAAGTTCTAACTTGTTTTCAGATTGCCCAGCAAACATCTTAAATTCTCTAGCAAACCCAAGACCGTGAATTAGTCCAAAAAACAAAGTAGCGAAGAATAAAACACTCAATTTATTAGCCTTCTCTTTTTTACCAGCAGTAAACACGTTATACAATGCGGCAATTAATATAGTAACAGGTATTAAAAATTCAACCAGTTTACCATTGACAGATACAATACCATAAGCAGCTAAAACCAATGATAAAGTATGTCCTAAGGTGAACATGGAAACAAGGATAAGAACACGTTTCCAGTCTTTAAAAACATACGGCACAGATAATACCATTAAAAAAAGGATATGGTCATAGCCGTTTGGGTCAAGTACGTGATTAATGCCATACTGAACATTAAACCAAAAGTTTTCTAACATAATTAATTCGTTTGGGATAGGCCAAAGTTACAATTTAAATAAAACACTTTATCGATAAAATAAAGTGAATAAAATTTGCTTATTCCTTAATTGTTTTCGAATATTGCTATTCAAAGTTCATACGACTTATTGAAATGTTATCAAGAAAGGTGGAGGGATTAGACCCATAGAAGCCTTAGCAACCCTTAAATATTTTAAGAAGGTGCTAAATTCTACGTATTACCAAATTACAAAATAGGGTAATAGATAGATAACCCACAAACAATTGCTTCACTGCAATACCTTTTCTTATAACATTTTCTTAATAGTCTTCAGGCTGAAAAGCTTGTTCAATGGTTCATTGTAACCACAAAATTATTTAGAAAATGAATTCTAAACATACAGAAACTAAAGCAATTAGAACTCAAATAGAGCGCACTCAGTTCCAAGAGCACTCAAACCCCATTTATCTAACATCAAGTTATATTTTTGAAGATGCTGAAGACATGCAAGCTTCTTTTGCTGACGAAAAAGAAAGAAACATATACAGTAGATATTCCAACCCAAACACTTCAGAATTTATTGAGAAAATATGTGAAATGGAAGGTGCGGAACGAGGTTATGCTTTTGCTTCTGGCATGTCTGCAGTGTTTTCGACCTTTGCTGCATTGTTAAATTCTAACGACCATATTGTTTCTTGTCAAAGTATATTTGGTTCAACACAGTCTTTATTTAATAACATATTACCTAAATGGAATATTTCGACTAGTTATTTTAAAATTGATGAAATAGAAAAAATTGAAAAGCTTATAAAACCAAATACTAAAATAATTTATGCTGAGAGTCCTACAAATCCTGCTGTAGATATTCTAGATTTAAAAATCATTGGAGATATTGCAAAAAAGCACAACATCATTTTTATAGTTGATAATTGCTTTGCTACACCATACTTACAGCAACCCATAAAATTTGGTGCTGATTTGGTAATTCACTCGGCAACTAAACTTATAGACGGTCAAGGACGAGTTTTGGGTGGTGTAACTGTAGGGAAAGAAGAACTGGTTGAAAAAGTTTATTTATTTTCAAGAAATACTGGACCAGCACTTTCACCTTTCAATGCTTGGATATTATCTAAAAGTATAGAAACACTTCCTGTTAGAATAGAAAAACATTGTGATAATGCGCTGAAAATCGCAACATTTTTAGAATCCCATGAAAAGGTTCAATTAGTGAAATACCCATTCTTAAAATCACACCCTCAACATCAATTAGCCAAACAACAAATGAAATTTGGTGGAAATATTGTGGCTTTCGAAGTTAAAGGAGGAATCGATGCTGGTAGAAATTTTATCAATTCAATAAAACTATTATCGCTTTCTGCTAATTTGGGTGATACCAGAAGTATAGTAACTCATCCAGCCTCTACAACACATTCTAAACTTGCAGAAGAAGCACGATTGGAAACTGGTATCACAGCTGGTCTCATACGTATTTCAGTAGGACTAGAACATACTGAAGATATTATTAACGACTTAAATCAAGCCTTAAACAATGCCTAATATTACCAACGAAATACAAAAACGAATATTAGTTCTTGATGGTGCCATGGGAACAATGCTACAACAGTACAATTTTACTGAAGAAGATTTTAGAGGCACTCGGTTTAAAGACTACCCTCAAGATTTAAAGGGAAATAACGACTTACTAACCCTAACACAACCTAAAGCTATAGCCGAAATACATTCTAAATACTTTGAAGCTGGGGCAGATATTGTCGAAACTAATACCTTTTCTGGGACCTCTGTCGCAATGGCAGATTATGGTATGGAAAATCTAGTATATGAACTTAATTATGAATCAGCAAAAATTGCCAAAAAAGTTGCCGAACAATTTACTAGTGAAAATCCTAATAAACCCAGATTTGTTGCAGGAAGTATTGGGCCTACAAATAGAACGGCGAGTTTATCACCTGATGTAAATAGACCAGAATATCGTGCAATCACATTTAACGAATTAAGAGTTGCTTATAGGGAACAGGTAGAAGCTTTGATTGAAGGTGGTGTAGACTTATTATTGGTTGAGACTATTTTTGATACCCTAAATGCTAAAGCTGCCTTATTCGCAATCGAAGAAATTAAAGAAGAACGGCAAATTGATATACCGATAATGGTTTCAGGGACTATTACTGATGCATCTGGAAGAACACTTTCTGGGCAGACAGTTGAAGCATTTTTAACTTCAATTTCCCATATCCCGTTGTTAAGTGTTGGATTTAATTGCGCCTTGGGCGCTGAACAACTAAAACCCTATTTACAAAGATTAGCCAATTCTACAGACTTTTATACTTCTGCTCACCCAAATGCTGGTCTTCCCAATGCTTTTGGAGAATACGATCAATCTCCAAAAGACATGCAAATACTTATTGAAGATTACCTAAAAGATGGTATCATAAATATCATTGGTGGTTGTTGTGGCACAAGTCCAGAGCATATAAAAGCAATTGCGAATGTTGCAATAAATTATCAACCTAGAGTATTAAATCTTACAATGTAATGGCTGGTAAAAACAATCAAAAATATCTGACCTTATCTGGACTAGAACAATTGATAGTTACTCCAGAAAGTAATTTTATAAATGTTGGTGAAAGAACCAATGTTACAGGTTCTCGTAAATTCCTAAAACTAATAAAAGAGGAGAAATATAATGAAGCTCTTGATGTAGCAAGAGATCAAGTTGAAGGTGGAGCGCAGATATTAGATGTAAACATGGACGAAGGTATGCTCGATGGCAAAGAAGCAATGATAACCTTTTTAAATCTTATTGCATCAGAACCAGATATCGCAAAAATTCCCATAATGATAGATAGTTCTAGATGGGAAATTATTGAATCAGGGTTGCAGGTTGTTCAAGGTAAAAGTGTTGTAAACTCAATTAGTTTGAAAGAAGGTGAAACTGAATTTGTTAGACAAGCTAAATTGATTAAAAGATATGGTGCAGCTGTAATTGTTATGGCCTTTGATGAAATTGGCCAAGCTGATAATTACCAAAGACGTATCGATATCTGTAAACGCTCCTACGATATTTTAGTTAATACCGTGAATTTTAAACCACAAGACATCATTTTTGATCCTAATATTTTTCCAGTAGCGACCGGAATGGATGAACATCGCAGAAATGCCTTAGATTTTTTTGAGGCTACTAAATGGATTAGAGATAATTTACCCTATGCAAATGTTTCTGGTGGTGTTAGTAATGTATCTTTCTCTTTTAGAGGAAACAATGTCGTTAGAGAGGCTATGCACTCGGCATTTTTGTTCCATGCCATTAAAAATGGTATGAATCTCGGTATTGTTAACCCAACAATGTTAGAGGTTTATGACGAAATAGATCCAAACCTTTTAGAATGTGTAGAAGATGTTCTATTTAATAGAAGGGACGATGCCACCGAACGATTATTAGATTTTGCAGAAACAGTCAAGGGTCAGAAACGTGAAGTTGATACGGCGGTTCAAGAATGGAGAACCAATGATTTACAAGACAGAATTAATCATGCATTAGTTAAAGGTATTGATGCTTTTATTATTGAAGACATTGAAGAAGCAAGATTATCTTCCAACAAACCTATAAATGTAATTGAAGGGCCCTTAATGATTGGGATGAACGTTGTAGGAGATTTGTTTGGCAGTGGTAAGATGTTTTTACCTCAAGTTGTAAAATCCGCAAGAGTGATGAAAAAGGCAGTTGCATATTTACAGCCTTTTATAGAAGCAGAAAAAGATGGCAAAATTGAAGCTGCTGGTAAAATCCTAATGGCAACAGTAAAAGGTGATGTTCATGATATCGGTAAAAATATTGTGAGTGTTGTTTTAGGTTGCAACAATTATGATATTATAGATTTAGGTGTTATGGTACCACCTGAAAAAATAATAGAAACAGCCAAGAAAGAGAATGTAGATATTATTGGTCTAAGTGGTTTAATAACGCCTTCTTTAGATGAAATGGTTTTTGTGTCTAAGGCCATGGAAAAGGAAAAATTAGACATCCCGCTCATTATAGGTGGAGCAACAACTTCTAGAGCACATTCTGCAGTGAAAATTGCACCTAATTATAATAATACAGTAGTACATATTAATGATGCATCAAGGGCAGTAACTGTTGTTGGTAAGCTACTTCATGACAATAACCAAGTTTATAAAAATCAAATACGTGAAGAATACGAATCCTTTAAAGAACAATTTTTAAAGCGAGGTAAGAAAAAGGAATATTTATCTATTGAAGAGGCAAGAAAAAACAAGTTCAATATTGATTGGGATAATTCAGAAATCACTACACCAAAACAGTTAGGGATAAAGGTAGTTGAAGATTTTAATATAGCACTACTTAAAGACTATATAGACTGGACACCGTTTTTTAGAAGTTGGGATCTACATGGTAAATTTCCTGATATATTAAACGACAAAATTGTTGGTAAGCAAGCAACTGAATTATATGAGGATGCAAAGGCCATGCTCAAACAAATTTTTAATGAAAAACTCCTACTAGCCAAAGCAATTTTTGGTTTATTTAAGGCTAATTCTGTCAATGATGATGACATAGAAGTCCATAATGAAAAAGGTGAAACAATATCAAAATTTTTAACACTTAGACAGCAGTCAACAAAATCAAAAGGGAAACCCAATATTGCGCTAGCTGATTTTATAGCTCCTAAATCATCAAACATACAAGATCATATTGGCTGTTTTTGTGTATCAACTGGTTTTGGGACACAAGAATTAGCAGAAAAATTTGAGGCCGAACATGATGACTATAACTCAATAATGATAAAAGCTCTAGCAGATCGTTTGGCGGAAGCATATGCCGAATTTCTTCATGAACATATCAGGACTAAGGTATGGGCATATTCGGTTAATGAAAACCTCAATAATAAGGAGTTAATTAAAGAAAAATATAAAGGTATAAGGCCAGCACCAGGGTATCCTGCATGTCCAGACCATTTGGAAAAAGAAACCATTTGGCAATTGCTAAAAGTTGAGAAAAAAATTGGCGTAAAGCTAACAGAAAACTTGGCTATGTGGCCCGCTGCAAGTGTAAGTGGTTACTACTTTGCAAATGAGAAAGCAAGATATTTTGGTTTAGGTAAAATAAAAGAAGATCAAATTAAGGATTATAGCCAACGAAGAAACATTTCTATTGAAGCGTCTAGAAAATGGCTTAACCCTAACATAGCAGATTAAATGAAAGTTACAGAACATATAAAAAACGCCAATGGGAATACTCAATTTTCATTTGAGATTCTACCACCACTTAAAGGACAGCACATAGATTCTATTTTTAACAATATAGATCCTTTAATGGAGTTTAAACCACCATTTATTGATGTTACCTATCATAGAGAAGAGTACGTATATAAGGATGCAGGAAATGGTCTACTAAAAAAACAAGTTGTTAAAAAGAGACCAGGTACTGTCGGAATATGCGCAGCTATTCAAAATAAATATGGCGTAGATGCAATTCCGCATATTTTATGTGGTGGTTTCACCAAAGAAGATACCGAAAACTTTCTTGTAGATTTAGATTTCTTAGATATTGATAATGTTATGGCCTTGAGAGGTGATGCTGTTAAAAGCGAAACTTACTTTAGACCAGAAACTGAAGGTCACGCCTTCGCCAGTGAGTTAGTATCCCAAATACAAGATTTAAATGACGGAAAGTACTTGGATGAAGAACTACAAAACACCTCTTGTACCAACTTTTGTATCGGTGTTGCTGCGTATCCTGAAAAGCATATGGAAGCACCAAGTTTAGATAGTGATATTCATTTCTTAAAAAAGAAAATAAAACATGGCGCAACCTATATTGTCACTCAAATGTTTTTTGATAACAAAAAGTATTTTGACTTTGTGGCCAAATGCAGAGCAGAAGGTATAACTGTACCAATAATACCGGGATTAAAACCATTGGCCACGAAAAAACAGTTGAATTCAATACCACATAGATTTCATGTTGATTTACCAGAAGATCTAATTCTAGAAGTTATAAAATGTAAAGACAACAAACAAGTAAGGCAGATCGGTGTTGATTGGTGCATACAACAATCTAAAGAATTACAAAAAGCTAATATACCAGTATTGCACTATTACTCGATGGGTAAGAGTGACAATATTAAAGCTGTGGCTTCAGCACTTTTTTAATAACAAAAGCTTCAAGAAAATCTTGAAGCTTTTGTAGTACTCAAGGTGGGAATCGAACCCACACTCCCGAAGGAACTGGATTTTGAATCCAGCGCGTCTACCAATTCCGCCACTTGAGCAAAAACGGAATGCAAAAATAAAAAATATTTCCTCTGAGTCAATAAAAAAGGCTAGGTATTATACTTCTTCGAGTAAATTATTTTCCTAAATTTGGGCTTTGCTAAATAACCCTTATTAATTAACTCTATTATTTCCAATTTGATATGCCATTCGCAACTGAAGCCAAAATTTTTACATGCTCACAAAGTAGATACCTCGCAGAAGAAATTGCAAAAGCCTATGGTGTAAAATTAGGTAATGTTATTACCTCAACCTACAGTGATGGAGAATTTCAACCTTCTTATGAAGAATCCATAAGAGGAACACGCATTTTTATCATTGGCTCAACACATCCTGGTCCTCAAAACTTAATGGAAATGCTTTTAATGATCGATGCGGCCAAACGTGCATCAGCTAGGCATATTACTGCCGTTATGCCATATTTTGGTTGGGCAAGACAGGATAGAAAAGACAAACCACGAGTGCCAATTGCAGCTAAATTAGTTGCAAAAATGTTGGAAGCTGCAGGAGCTACGCGTATTATAACAATGGATTTGCATGCAGATCAAATTCAAGGGTTTTTTGAAAAACCAGTGGACCACTTATTTGCATCGACCATATTTTTACCTTACCTAAGAAGTTTAAACCTAGATAATCTTACAATTGCTTCACCTGATATGGGAGGTTCTAAACGTGCCTATACTTACTCAAAAGCATTACAAAGTGATGTTGTAATTTGTTATAAACAACGAGCAAAAGCCAATGTTATATCTCACATGGAATTAATTGGTGACGTAACTGGCAAGAATGTTGTTTTAGTTGATGATATGGTTGATACTGCTGGAACCTTAACCAAGGCTGCAGATCTTATGATGGAGAGAGGCGCCTTAAGTGTTAGAGCAATTTGTACACATCCAATTTTATCTGGTGGTGCTTATGAAAAGTTAGAAAATTCTGCATTAGAAGAACTTATTGTAACAGATTCAATTCCGCTTAAAAATAGTAGTAAAAAACTCAAAGTTTTAACGTGCGCTAATCTATTTGCTGAGGTTATGAATAACGTTCATAATAACCAATCCATTAGTAATAAATTTGTTCTTTAAACAGTTTTAGAAAATTTTATAGATAAACCTTGTTTTTGTCTTTAAATATTTCACCCTAAAAAAAGAAGGTAAACTCTAGTATTTCAACAATATATTCTTAAATTTGCACCCCTTTTTAAAGGGAAATAAATATTATTAATAAACAATTTCAAAAAATGAAATCAATTACAATCAATGGATCTCAAAGAGAAAGCGTAGGCAAAAAGTCAACAAAAGCCTTACGTAATGCTGGTCAGGTTCCTTGCGTATTATACGGAGGAGACAAGCCACTACATTTCTCTGCACCAGAATTGGCTTTCTCAAAGTTAGTGTATACTCCAGATGCGCATACTGTTGTGATTGCCCTAGATGGCGGTGAATCGTTTAATGCTGTTATGCAAGACATTCAATTTCACCCGGTTACAGACAGAATTCTACATGTAGACTTCTATCAAATTTTCGATAACAAGGAAATCACTATGGAAATTCCTGTAAAAACAGTAGGAACTTCTTTAGGTGTTTTAAATGGTGGTAACTTAAGAAGACCTTACCGTAAGTTAAGAGTTAAGGCAATTCCATCTAAATTACCAGACTTTATAGAATTAGATATTACACCACTAAAAATTGGAAGTAAATTATATATCCACGAATTAACGAATGACGATTATAAACTATTACACCCAGATAACACAGTTGTTTGTCAGGTGAGACGTAGTAGATTGGCAGTTGTAGATGAAGTGGAAGAAGATGAAGAAGAAGGAACTGCTGAAGAAGGAGCAACTGCTGAAGCTGGTGCTGAAGCAAGTACAGATGCACCTGCAACTGAAGCTCAAGAGTAGTTTTTACTTAACTAGATATTTTAAAAAAGCATTCTTATACAGAATGCTTTTTTATTTTTGCATAAACACGAATAGATGTGGGAGAAAATAAAAAATTGGCTTGGTTTTGATAGTAGTATTGAAAAAGATGAAGAAGTAACAATGAAAAAGTACTTAGTTATTGGTCTAGGTAATATTGGTGATAAATATGCTAATACCAGACACAATATCGGATTTAAAATATTAGACTTTTTAGCTAAAAAAGAAGGATTGTCATTCGAGACTGTTAAGCTTGGTGATATGACAACTTTTAAATTAAAAGGTAGAACTATATTTTTATTTAAACCAAGTACTTATATGAATCTTAGTGGTAAGGCCGTTAAGTATTGGCTCACTAAGGAAAAAATCCCAATGGAAAATCTACTTGTCGTTACTGATGATTTAAATATCCCCTTTGGAACACTTAGATTAAAGACTAAAGGAAGTGATGGTGGCCATAATGGGCTAAAAGATATACAAGACAAACTGCAAACGACAAAGTATAACAGATTCCGATTTGGAATAAGTGATAGTTTTAATAAAGGCAGACAAGTAGACTATGTCTTGGGAGAATGGGATGAGGAAGAAAATTCTAGACTAGATGAACGTCTTAACATCTCAGTAGACTTAATTAAGTCATTTGTTTTGGCAGGTGTTAATAATACCATGAATGAATATAATGGGAAATAAATTAATCTTGTTTCTTAAAATAAAATCTTAGGAATAGCTCATGTGTTCCATTACTGTTATTTGAGATTTCATTTCTTGTTGAACCTTCATAAGCATACCCAACATCTAACCAATCTAAGGCATTTACCATCAATAAACCACCAAATGCCTCGTCAGTACGATAGGCTACTCCTACTTCAAATTTATCATTAAACCTAAAGGCACCTGTTAAGTCAACAGAAATTGGAGAACCACCAACGTATCTTATCATTGTAGATGGCCTAAACTCGGTATTATCACTAATAGTAAAATTGTAACCTCCAGATAAATATATATGTGCTTCTTGTGTGGCTTGTGTTATTCTCCCTTCTGACTCATCTATTCTTTTACTCGATAATATTCGTGGAACAGAAAGTGAAACAAAATATTTATAATGCATTAAATAAGCACCAGCACCAAAGTTTGGTCTAAACCCACTATCAATATTTCCAATAACCGGATCATCTTGCAAACCATAATTATTGAGATCTCCCTTGTCAATATTATAGGTACTTCCACCAGCCTTTAATCCTAAGAACAAATTCGCCTCTCTAGAAATCTGTAATTTATAAGAAAAGTCAATATTAAAGCTTGTTTGGCTTTCAACAAATACTTTATCACTTACTAAAGATAAACCGAGACCTATTTTATCATTCATGGTGCGTGAGTAAAAGAAACTTTGAGTTTCTGGTGAACCTTCAATATTTACCCATTGATTTCTGTAGTTCGTAGTTAAATTATCACTACCATCAGCACCAGCATATGCAGGGTTAAGAACATTCATTGTATATCTATACAACATGTAATTTGGTTCTTGTTGAGCATGTATTGACTCAATTAAAAGAATTGTAATTGTTATTAAAATGATTTTATATAGTCTCATTGTGTTCAATTTAAATACTCTTAAAATGTTAAGTAAATCCACCCTGTTAACATTACAGTCCCATCGCCATTTTGGTCTACCTGATAATAATATGAACCTGTTGGAAGCGTGTTGCCACTGTATGTTCCGTTCCAATCATTATTATATCCTATAGTGCTAAAAACTTCTTTTCCCCATCTATTAAATACTTTGATAATAGCATTAGGATATCTATCAGCATTGAGTATTGTCCAAGTATCATTTATTCCATCACCATTCGGTGTAAGAACATCATAAACTATCATACTATCACAGGCATCACCTATGCCGTTATTATTTACATCTAATTGATCAGGATTAAAATCTAATGGACAATTGTCTTCTGTATCAAATACGGAATCATTATCATCATCGTCATCACAAATGTCACCTATGCCATCCATGTCATTATCTTCTTGATTCACATTTGGTGTAAGTGGGCAATTATCTACATTATTTAATATGCCATCACCATCTGAATCATCATCACACTCATCACCAATTCCATCATTGTCAATATCGGCCTGACTTGTATTTGCAACATCCACACAATTATCTACATCATTTAGTACGCTATCTCCATCGATATCATCATCACATACATCACCTATACCATCGTTATCTAAATCTGCCTGGTCGACATTTGCTATTTCCGGGCAGTTATCTATTGAATTAGGAATTGTATCTCCATCAATATCGTCAAGGATTCTTATCGTAAAATCCGTAGAATTAATAGCATAAAAAATATTGTTACTCGCTTCTACCTTTATTCTTGCATTTGTTACCTCAGCACCCAGACTTGGAACCGTAATAACTTGAGAGCCATCATTAGCTGTGTTTGAAACTAGACTAATTGGATAAGTAAAACCACCGTCTATAGATAGTAAAATATTAACATTAGATGTATTTACAGCACCTGAATCTGTGCCTGCTATGTCCCAAGTTATAGTTTGGTCAGAATCTACGTCCCAAGACTCATTCGTAGTTTGTGATGTTATAGTAAAAGGTCCGGCAGAATTGTCTACTGTAACGGTCATAGTATCAAAATCACTCTGTGGTGTTTGCCCTATTCCGTTTGCTTCACTTCGATCTCTAACAGTAAGTGCAAAATTTAATGTTCTTGAAACGTTTGACACGGTTTCCCATGAGGTATTACCTACCGTTTCAACAGGGAATTGCTCGGTTAATTGACCAGAAATTACGCGCTCAATAATTGGCATAAAACGGTCTGGTGTAATACTTGGTGGCCTTGACCTCCAAACTGCACCAGATAATTTGTTGGGACCAAAATTACCAGAGGTTGTTACACCATTATCTATTTGTTCCCAAGTATAAGTTAGGATATCTCCAACATCCGCATCTGTAGCATCTCCTTTTAAAACAAATGCTGTCCCAATAGGAATTGTAAAATTATTACCTGCGTTAGCCACTGGAGGATTATTGCTTATTGCAGTACCTACCCAACAAGTTCTTGATTGTAAATTCGCTAGAATTTGAAGAATACTGAAGTAATGAAAATACGGATCCGAATGGTCTTGAATATCATTTGGACCAGTGATCCCGGCATAGCCCATAATAGTTGTACCACTTCCTGGTTCTACATTAACACCAGTTCCTTCGCTACTAAATGACCACGTATGGTTTGCTCCCATTTGGTGACCAATTTCATGAGGCACATAATCAATATCAAAGAAATCCGACATATATGGCCCACCATCATTATCTAAAAACGAATGGGATGAAAACCCAGAACCTTTAGCTGCATCTACACAGACACAACCTATACAACCTGCACTTCCATTATTACCGCCAAAATGAAATAAATGGCCTACGTCATAGTTGGCCTCACCAACTATATTGGTTAAGGTGTTTTGCACTTCGCTATTAAAGTTTCCATTATAAGGATCTGTAGCTGTATCGGTAAAAATTACTTCTGTACCAGTTACTAATGTAAACGTTACAGCCATATCTACTTCAAACACTTCGTTAGACCGATTTAATGTTGAAACTACCTGTGCTAAAGCATCTTGAGATGCATCTCCATTACCTGCATTTCCATCATCCCAAAACCCAGTGTATTCCGCAGTGGTAGAAATTGCAATCCTAAATGTTCTAAGGGTCTGATCATTTGCATCTCTATTCGTTAAATTGGAGGTATCGATTGGGAAAAATTCATCTCGCGTAATGCAATCGAAATCTTTTATGTTTTCTTTTCTTACTTCTCTAGTATAATTGATATAATCTGAATTATTTGAGCGAGAATGTGGTACTGTAAAACTATTAGGTACACCTGGGCTAGAAATCATAGTTTGCAAGCCTAGAGGTGTAATACTAAAACGAGCACGAGTACCTGGGTTTTCATTACTAAATCCTAAATAGGTCTTTATTTTAGGATATAATTGATATAATTCCTCTGATAAAACTGGTGCTTCAACAACTCTAAATTGTTCAAGTTTACCATCAGCATTTGGTAAATAAATTGTGGTGGTGGATTGTCTGCTAATTGCACTACGTAATGGTGCGCTTGCTAATTGGTTTTTTAATTCATCAATATTTAATCTAAAGGTTTGATAGAATTTTTGGTTGAGTTGGGGATTGCCATCATTAATCAAATCTGTTCTTTTGGTTTCTTCCCAATAACTTTGTTGAGCAAAAACTGAAAATACACATAAAAACATGGATAATGACAAAACAAAATGTAGCTTTGTTTTCATAAGTGTTTGTGTAGAGAATTAAAATTTCTCGAATTTATTATTTTTTAAACAAACGATTAGTAGAATATCCTAAAAATATCAAAACCTCATAATTCACAGAGATTGACTTCAAAATCAGCAAAAGTAACAACCATTGGCACTTTCGATGGTATTCATATTGGGCATCAGAAGATATTGAAGAAAGTAGTGAAACTTGCTGACAAACAAGGCTACATACCTATTGTTTTAACCTTGTTTCCACATCCTAGAATGGTACTTCAAAAAGATGATACCATTAAATTACTAAACACAATTGATGAGCGCATTGACATTTTAAAATCTTATGGTATTGCAGATGTGGTTGTAAAAGAATTCACTATGGAGTTTGCTAACTTTACTGCCAAAGAATATGTGAAGAGCATCCTAATTGACGAATTAAATACCAAACAAATAGTTGTAGGATATGATCACCATTTTGGTAAAAACAGAAGCGCTAATATTGAAGATTTAAAGGAATTTGCTAAGGCTTATAATTTTAAGATTGAAGAAATTTCAGCACAAGACATTAAGGATGTTACTGTTAGTTCTACTAAAATCAGAAATGCATTAAATGACGGTAATGTTTCCTTATCAAACAGTTATTTAGGTTATAATTATTTCATTACTGGTGAGGTAGTAAAAGGTAGAGGTTTAGGGCGTAAATTAGATTTCCCAACAGCTAATATTTACATAAAAGAATCATACAAACTCATACCAAGGGATGGTGTTTATATTGTAAAATCGCGATACAACAATAACAGTATATTCGGAATGATGAATATTGGTACTAACCCTACTATTAGTGATAAAGGTAGATCCATTGAAGTTCATTTCTTTGACTTTAACCATGACATATACAATCAAAATTTGAAAATTGAATTTATTAAGCGATTACGCAGTGAGCAAAAATTCAAAAATATTGAAGCCCTTAAATCTCAACTTAACGTAGATAAAAAAAATGCCTTAGATTACATTAAAAAGATGAATGAATAAGTTTCTATTCAGGCATATTGATAATTCTGGACTTGTCGTCTTCCGTATTTTCTTTGGGTTATTGTGCTTCTTAGAATCCGTTGGTGCTGTTTTTACAGGATGGGTAAAACGTACGCTCGTTGAACCGGAATTGACGTTTTCATTTATTGGTTTTGAATGGTTACAGCCTCTGCCAGGTAATTGGATGTATGTCTATTACATAGTAATGGGAATTTTTGGACTACTCATTATGGTTGGCTACAAATATAGATTTAGCATGCTCATGTTTGCTGTAATGTGGACATCAACCTATTTGATGCAAAAATCATCTTATAATAATCATTATTACTTGCTGTTTATACTGAGCTTTGTAATGGTATTGATGCCTGCACATCGTTATGCCTCCATAGATGTAAAAATAAAACCATCCTTAAGGCAGATTTCCATGCCTGCTTGGTGTAAATGGATTTTTGTTATTCAACTATTTATACTATACACTTATGCCTCAATTGCAAAATTATACCCGGATTGGTTAGATACTTCTGTTATAGAATTACTCATGAGAGGTAAGGCCAATTATCCAATTATAGGAGAGTTCCTTCAACAGAAACCAATACATTATTTTATTGCATATGGTGGTATTTTGTTTGATGGTCTTATAATTCCATTACTACTATTTAAACCAACACGGCGAATAGCTTTTTTTGCATCCATATTTTTCCATTTGTTCAATTCTATTGTATTTCAAATTGGAATTTTTCCTTATTTATCATTAGCATTTAGTTTGTTCTTTTTTAGTCCAGAAACGATTAAAAATATCTTTTTAAAGAATAAACCGCTTTATAAGGAAGGTAAAGTCCTTATCCCTAAATACGGCAATGTTATAGTTTGTTTATTTATAGTCTATTTTACCATTCACATTGCATTACCTGTAAGACATCATTTTTTTAAAGACGATGTTTTATGGACAGAGGAAGGTCATAGACTCTCATGGCGAATGATGTTAAGAGCAAAGAGTGGAAAAGCCAACTATAAAATTATTGATACAGAGACAAAAGAGATAATACCTGTTAAGTTAGAAGACTATTTATCTAAAAAACAAATAAACAGTGCTAGCACAAAACCAGACGTTATTTGGCAATTTGCACAACACCTAAAAGGAGATTTCGCTAAACAAGGTAAAAGTGTCGAAGTATATGTAAGAACATACATTAGAGTGAATGGTCATCCATCAAAACTACTGATTGACCCAAATGTTGATTTGGCAAATGAGCAATGGCATCCTTTTAAACATCACGATTGGATAATGCCTTCAAATTAGGTTTAGTTTTGTTTTTATCTGGTTAAAATCTTTTTACTTTTGTCTTTCATTTTTTAGTATGCTAAACAGCATAATTTCAAATTTATAGATATGTTACAAGTTGCGTTTATTAGAGCTAATAAAGAAGACATTATAAATCGTTTACAAAAGCGAAATATAGATGCTTCAGAGATGGTAAATAATGCCATATTATTAGATGAAGAGCGAAGAGCATTGCAAACTAAATTAGACAATATTAAGGCAGAGTCTAATACCATATCTAAAGAAATAGGACTTCTATTTAAATCTGGCGAAGCACAAAAAGCAAATGTTTTAAAAGAAAAAACAACGCAACTAAAAGAGGATACAAAAACGCTAGAGCAGGAATTAAATGATAAAATTGAGACACTCAATACCCTATTATATACAATACCAAATGTTCCTAATATCGTTGTCCCATCTGGTAATACAGAGGAGGATAATGAAGAAGTTTATAAAGAAGGTGATGTGCCTAAATTGTTTGATGGTGCATTACCACATTGGGAGCTAGCAAAGAAATATGATATCATAGATTTTGAACTTGGTAATAAAATTACTGGTGCAGGTTTTCCTGTGTATAAAGGTAAAGGAGCAAAATTACAACGTGCACTCATCACTTATTTCTTAGACAAAAATACAGAAGCTGGATATACAGAATACCAAGTACCTCATTTGGTTAATGAAGCTTCAGGATTTGGCACTGGTCAATTACCTGATAAAGAAGGACAAATGTACCATATAACAGCAGATAATCTATATTTAATACCTACGGCTGAAGTTCCAGCAACTAATATTTTTAGAAATACCATTTTATCGGAAAGTGATTTACCTATTTGTGTTACAAGCTATACACCTTGTTTTAGGAGAGAAGCCGGAAGTTATGGTGCACATGTTAGAGGATTAAATAGATTACATCAATTTGATAAAGTAGAAATTCTCAGAGTTGAACACCCTAACAATTCTTATAATGCACTTGATGGCATGGTAGAACATGTAAAAGGAATTTTAAAAGAACTAAAATTACCTTATAGAATATTGCGCCTATGTGGTGGTGATTTAGGATTTACCTCAGCTTTAACTTATGATTTTGAAGTATTTTCTACTGCACAAGATCGTTGGTTAGAAATTTCTTCTGTTTCAAATTTTGAAACTTTCCAGGCAAATCGTTTAAAATTACGATTTAAAAACAATGAAGGTAAAAATGAATTATGCCATACCTTAAATGGAAGTTCACTTGCCTTGCCTAGAGTTTTAGCCGGAATTTTAGAAAATTATCAGACTGAAAATGGCATTAAAATCCCCAAAGTATTGGTACCATATACAGGGTTTGACATCATTTCGTAATGCCTTTTCAACCCTTTAAAAAGCATATTTTGTTAAAAAAACATGTTTTTTATCGATTTATTATGTATTTCTTCGTTTATTTTATTTATTTTCGTCATGTTAGTAATCCAAATCGATAACTGACCTAAAAATGAAAAACATAAAACGACTCGTTTTACTCGCGACTTTAGTTGTTATGGTAAGCAAAGTTTTGTTTTAATACTAAAATTATTATTAAAATAATAGTAAAGAAACCAAGACAAAGTAATTGAATCATATTTATAACGAATAATGATTAATAGCACATTTATTTTGCTGGTCAAAATGCCTAAACGTTAAGTTTAGGCATTTTTTTATAATAACATTTACAATATGTGGAATGCCCATTTGTTATATTTACAAAAAGAATTGTATGCGCAAAATCCTTTTAACAATAGTACTACTTCTCGGACTTCATTTTGGAAATGCCCAAAACAATGAAATTCTAGCAGATAGTTATTATAAAAAAGGAGAGTTTAAAAAAGCGCTAATTATATATCAAAACCTCCTAAAAGAAAAACCATACAGTTATAATTACATCTTCAAAGTAGTTGACACCCATCAGCAACTAGAGCAATTTGATATTGCCCAAGATATACTTGTACAAAGGTTGGCCAAAAGAAGAAATCCTACACTTATTGTAGAGTTAGGTTATAATTATCAACTTAGAGATAGTTTAGACAAGGCAAAGACACTATACGATGAAGCAATAGCATCTATAGACGAAAAACCAAATTACATTTATAGTATTGCTAGAAAATTTGAAGAACATTCACTATTAGATGAAGCTATTGAAATATACCACAAGGCTAAAGAATTAACTCCAGATAAAGATTATAGTATTCAACTTGCCAGAATTTATGGAGATCAAGGTAACGTTGAAAAGATGTTTGAAAATTATATTGAATACATTGACTACAAGCCAAATTATCTTAACAACATAAAACGTGCTGTAAACGATTTTATCTCTGAGAATAAGGACAATGAAAATAATGTTTTTTTAAGACGGCAACTCTTAAAAAAAATACAGCAAAATCCTAGTCCATATTGGTATGAAATGCTCAGTTGGTTATACGTGCAAGAAAAGGCATATGCTAAATCTTTTGTCCAGGAAAAGGCCCTTTATAAACGTAATCCAGAAAGTTTAGATCGCATCGTTGAACTTGCTATTACTGCACTTAACGATAATGATGATGAAACTACAAAGGATATTTTCAATTATATACTCAATACAACTCAAGATGCAAGTACAGCACTCACAGCTCATCAATATATCTTAGAAATTGATTCTAAGAACGCTGATAAAAAATCACTTATCCGAATCGATGAGAAATATAATGAGCTTTTTCAAACTTTTGGGCTTTCAGAGTTAACCTTATCTCTACAATTAGCTTATGGAGAGTTTCTGGCTTTCTATCAAAAAGACACAGATGCTGCCACTAAATTTCTTAGAAAAAGTATGAGATTGAATATAAGTGAGTTTCAAGAAGCCACTGTAAAATTGTTGCTGGCTGATATTTTGGTGCTTCAAGAAAAATTCAATGAAGCGCTCATTTTTTATTCGCAAATTCAAGCTAATTTAAAAAATAGTACAATATCACAAGAGGCTAGATTTAAAGTAGCCAAGACTAGTTATTATAAAGGTGATTTTGATTGGGCAGAATCTCAATTGAAAATTCTAAAATCATCTACTTCTCAATTAATAGCCAATGATGCATTAGATCTTAAGCTTCTAATTTCTGACAATAAATATGAAGACAGTACAAGAACAGCATTAAAATTATATGCTAAGGCAGATCTTTACATATTTCAAAATAAAACTGATAAAGCAATTTCAATCTTAGATAAAATATTAGAAGAACACAAAGGTGAAAGTATAATAGATCAAGCCTTATACCAACAAGCCAAATTATATGAGAAAAAGAAGCTTTACAATAAAGCAGAAACCAATTATCTACTAATAATTAAAGACTATAGGGAAGATATTCTAATGGATGATGCTTTGTACCATTTAGCAGAGCTTTATAATACATATCTTGCCAAACCAGATGATGCAAAAGCCAATTTTGAACGGATAATTTTTGAGCACGAAGACAGTATCTACTTCATTGATGCTAGGAAGAAATTTAGAATGTTAAGAGGTGATCCTATAAATTAGGTGTATATCATTACTTTTACCAAATACTATTCGCGTACTAAAAACTAATTTCAATGATAATATATAATGTCACTGTAAATATTGATGATTCTGTGCATTCAGAATGGCTGGGTTGGATAAAAGAACACATTCCGCAGGTACTGGCAACAGGAAAGTTTACAGAGGCCAAACTTTCCAAGGTTTTGGTTGAAGAGGAAATGGGAGGACAAACTTATTCCATACAATATAAGGCACATAATAGAGAAGCTCTAAATCAATATTATCAGCAAGACGCAGAAAGATTAAGACAAGATGGGCTGAAACGTTTTGCAGATAAAATGTTGGCATTCAGAACAGAGTTAGAAATTATTGACGAGTATTCCGTTAACTTTAAATAAGCACAACATATTTTGGCAAATCAAAATCAAGTTAGGGCAAAAAAACATTTAGGCCAGCATTTTTTAAGGGACGAAAATATTGCTAGAAAAATTGCTGATACACTATCTTTGAATGGTTATCACGATGTTTTAGAGATCGGTCCAGGAATGGGTGTTCTCACAAAATACTTGCTTAAAAAAAACATTACTACACACGTAATAGAAATAGATTCAGAATCTATTGATTATTTAAAAAACCACTTTCTCAATTTAGCGGATAGAATTTATGAAAAGGATTTTTTAAAATATGATTTGAAAGAGATTTTCAAGGATAAGCCATTCGCTATTATTGGTAATTTCCCGTACAACATATCGTCACAAATCGTTTTTAAGACTTTAGAAATGCGCAATCAAATACCTGAATTTTCAGGAATGTTTCAGAAGGAAGTTGCACAACGTATTTGTTCTAAAGAAGGATCAAAAGTATATGGTATACTTTCAGTTTTAACACAAGCATTCTATGATGCAGAATATTTATTTACAGTTTCACCTACGGTATTTAATCCTCCACCAAAAGTAGATTCTGGAGTATTGTTGTTAAAGCGAAAAGAAAACTACCACTTACCATGTGATGAAAAATTATTTTTTCGTGTTGTTAAGACAGGTTTTCAGCAACGAAGAAAAACACTTCGCAATAGCTTAAAAATTTTCAATCTTTCAGATAATTTAAAAGCAAATGCTATCTTTGGGCTGCGGCCAGAACAATTAGGAGTTTCAGATTTTATTAAACTGACGAGCTTAATTGAAAATGACGACAACTAAAACGCAAAGTCTTAGTTTATTTACCTTAAATTCTAGTGGAAGAAATTCAAGATAACATACAATTTCAGCTCACAGATGAGCTTATTGAAAATGTTGAGATCCTTGTTGAAAATCAAAACGACAAGGAACTTGTTAAATTACTCAATGAGTTTCACTATGCTGATATTGCAGAAATTCTAGACGAGTTAAATCTTGATGATTCTGTATACCTCATAAAACTGCTCGACTCGGAGACAACTTCAGATATTCTTACCGAGTTAGATGAAGATACCAGAGAGAAAGTTTTGAAAAATCTATCCGCTAAAGAAATTGCGGAAGAAGTAGAGGAATTAGATACAGATGATGCTGCAGATATCATTGCTGAACTTCCTGAGGATCGTCAAGAAGAGGTTATATCTAAAATTGAAGATGAAGAGCATAGAGAAGAAATTACCGAGTTATTAAAATATGAAGATGATACTGCGGGTAGTTTAATGGCTAAAGAACTAGTAAAAGTATATGAAACGTGGACTGTTGCCGGTTGTCTAAGACGTATTAGGGGGCAGGCGAAAGAAGTTACGCGTGTACATTCCATCTATGTTGTTAATAAGGAAGAAAAACTTATTGGGCGATTATCACTAAAAGATTTAATTGTTGCCAAAAACGATCAGAAAATTGCTGATATAGCGAAGGAAAATGTAGATTCTGTTAATGTAATTGAAGATGTAGAAGATGTCGCCAAGATTATGGCAAAATATGATCTTGAAGCTATTCCTGTTGTTGATGATTCACAAACGCTTTTGGGAAGAATTACAATTGATGATATTGTAGATGTACTTAAAGAGGAAGCAGAAAAAGACTATCAATTGGCAGCTGGTATTACCCAAGATGTAGATTCTGATGACAGTATTTTAGAACTCACAAAAGCACGCTTACCTTGGTTATTTTTAGGCCTCCTAGGAGGTATTGGAGCTTTTGTAATTATGGAGGGTTTTCAAGAAGCATTTAACCAATATGCGGTATTATTTTTCTTTACACCATTAATTGCAGCTATGGCAGGTAACGTTGGTGTGCAATCTAGCGCAATCATTGTACAAGGATTAGCAAATGACGACATTAAAGGGAGTATAAACGGTAGACTTTTAAAAGAGATGTCCTTGGCTACATTAAATGGTGTTATTTTGGCCGTATTCCTATTCTTATTTGTTTGGTTATATATTGGCGAATTAGACAAGGCTATTGCAATTTCTGTTTCTTTAGTTGCAGTTATTATTATAGCTGGTTTAATAGGTACATTTGTTCCCTTATTCTTAAATAAAAGAGGCATAGATCCTGCCATAGCCACTGGTCCATTTATCACTACAAGTAATGATATATTAGGTATACTTTTATATTTCTGGATAGCAAAATTGATTTTGGGTATCTAAACGAATTTGCTTTCGTAACTTTAGAGCATGAAAGCAATAAACATCAAAGAAAAATTTTCGAAATTCAATAAAAACTGGCATCCACATCAAATTGCGGTGGTTGATGATATGCAAGTGATTTTAGCGAAATTAAAAGGTGAATTTGTGTGGCACAGTCACGAACATGAGGACGAACTTTTTCAAGTGATTAAAGGAACATTGCACATGCATTTTCGTAATCGAGTTGAAGTGGTTAAAGAAGGCGAAGTTATTGTCGTGCCAAAAGGTATTGAACACAATCCTAAAACCATAGACAATGAGGAAGTGCATGTATTGCTATTCGAAAAAATTTCAACAGCACATACAGGGAATGTTCAGCATGAAAAAACACAAACGGAATACCCAAAGATTTGAAAATACTTCATATTGATAGCAACCATGAACTCTTAATAAATCAGCTTAACGATTTAGGCTTTACTAATCATGAAGATTATTTATCTACCAAAAAGGAAATAGAATCTAAAATTTCAGATTATGATGGTATAATCATTCGAAGTCGATTTTCTATTGATAAGCAATTTTTAGACAAAGCAACAAAGCTCAAATTTATCGGTCGTGTTGGTGCAGGATTAGAGAATATAGATTGTGACTACGCTGAAGAAAAGAATATTTATCTGGTATCAGCTCCGGAGGGAAACCGAAATGCTGTTGGCGAACATGCTTTAGGTATGCTACTGTCCTTATTTAATAATTTGAATAAGGCAGATGATGAGGTAAGACAAGGGAAATGGCTCAGGGAAAAAAATCGAGGTGTTGAACTAGATGGAAAGACGGTTGGACTAATAGGTTACGGGAATATGGGTAAAGCCTTTGCTAAAAAACTAAAAGGTTTTGATGTTAATGTCTTATGCCATGATATAAAACCAAATGTTGGTGACGAAAACTGTGAGCAAGTTAGCCTAGAACTACTTAAAGAGCAGTCTGATGTTTTAAGTTTACATACACCTCAAACTCCTTTGACAGTCAATATGGTGAATTCTAAATTCATCAATGATTTTAAAAAACCGTTTTGGTTAATAAATACGGCTCGAGGTAAAAGCGTAGTGACTGAAGATTTAGTTGATGCCTTAGAATCGGGTAAAATTTTAGGTGCTGGTTTAGATGTATTAGAATATGAGAAATCTTCATTTGAAAACTTGTTTAAAGTAGACCAGCCAAAATTTAGGTTGATGCGAAAAAATAAAAAAACCAATCTACCTGAAGCCTTTCAGTACCTCATTAATGCGGATAATGTTTTACTAACACCTCACGTTGCTGGTTGGACTATTGAAAGCAATATAAAACTCGCTCAAACTATTGTAGACAAAATCAAAACTAAATTTTGTTAACTTAGATGTTGCTAAATCAATCTCATTATGCAATCTGAAGCAACATCACCCGAAGAATACATTAGCCAGTTACCTGATGAAAGAAAAGAACCCATAACAAAACTGCACAACCTTATAAAGGACAATATGCCTAAAGGTCTAGAATCTGGAATGAGCTATGGAATGTTAGCATACTTTGTGCCTAAATCTATTTATCCAGCAGGATATCATTGCAAACCTTTTCCGCCACTACCATTTCTAAATTTGGCATCGCAAAAAAACTTTATTGCGTTTTACCATATGGGTATGTATGCAAAAAAAGAATTGTACAATTGGTTTGTCACAGAATACCCTAAGCATTGCAAATACAAGTTAGATATGGGTAAAAGTTGTGTGAGATTTAAAAAAATTGAAGACATCCCCTATAAATTAATTGAAGAGTTACTAGGCAAAATGTCTGTTGATGAATGGATAGATATTTATGAAACGTCTATAAAAAAATAATCATATGAAAAAACGAGTTACAGGTATTGGCGGTTTATTTTTTAAAACAAAAGACGCAAAAGCTTCAAAAGATTGGTATCGAAAACACTTAGGATTTAATACTGATGATTATGGTTGCACCTTTTGGTGGAAGGATAAAGAAGGAAACGATTGCTCTACACAATGGAGTCCTTTTAAAGATGATACGGATTACTTTAAACCTTCTGAAAAACCATTTATGTTTAATTACAGAGTTGAAGATCTAGAGGCACTTTTAAAGATTTTAAAAGAAGAAGGTGTAACAATTGTAGGTGATATGCAGACATATGATTATGGGAAGTTTGCCTGGGTTTTAGATAATGAGAACAATAAAATTGAATTGTGGGAGCCAATTGACTCTGCTTTTCAATAAAAAGACTTCTTTTTTTACTAATTTTAATAGAACTATTAATCATTAAAAAAAATAAAAATGTCAGACGATAATAAGGATTTAAAGGACGACCTAGACGATATGATAGGTGACGCCAAAGAAAGTGCCAAAAAAGCTGGAGATAAAATAAGTCAAAAAGCAAGTGAATTGGCTGATGACGCTAAAGAGTTAGCCGGTGATGCAAAAGAAAAAGCGGCTGAGTTTGCTGATGATGCTAAGGAAGTTTTAAGTGACGGAAAGAATATTGCAATTATTGCTCATCTTACGATAATTGGATGGGTTATTGCCTTAGTAATGAACAGCAATAATAAAACTGAAATCGGATCATTCTATATTAGACAAATGCTAGGTTTTTTAATTATTGCATTTGTATCATCATGGGTGCCTATTCTTAATCTAATAGTATTTATAGTTCTTTTTATTGCTTGGTTAATGAGTCTTATAGGAGCATTTGGTGGTGAGAAGAAAACAACATTCCTTCTAGGAAATCAATTTCAAGATTGGTTTAAATCACTATAAATAAATAAAAACCCAGATTTTGAAACTGGGTTTTTTATTTTTCCAATCCAAAATCAGACGGTAAAGTATCACCTAACCGTTGGTCACCTAAATAACCCGTAAAGTAAACTCCGATAATTGGAGCATAGTTACCATAAGCATCTATAAAAACTCGATCTGTCTTAAGCTCCATGGTAGATTGCCTGGTTTTTTTGTAAAGTATAGTTACCTTTGTTTTTAGATGTAATTCTTTAATACCTAGCATGTCGCTATCCAAAATATTAATGAAATCCCACGCCTCAACTTCCTTTCTATCATTGAATATTTGATATCCATTGTTTAATAAGTCTTCTTTATATAAGGCTCTAATAAAATGCTGTACAGAACCTCTATAAACCCTATTTCTGTTTCTGTTAACTCTACCATTTTTTTTATCAGCAAGATCCTTGTAAAAGGATGTCCCAATATATGTTACCGAATTTAAAACAAAGGATTGGTCCTCAAAATCTAAATCTCTATAACTAGCTTCAAAATCAATAATATCAAACTCTATTTGATACTGAAGTGCCTTATTCTTAACTTTTATTGGAACCTCAGAACTTGCATACAATGTTTTATTTTCCCCATCATAATAAAGTATCAAATTTTCCTCATTTAAGATTCTGCAAGAATTTGCAAATCTAGATGTACCAAGAAATTCTTTCCTAAATAGTTTTAGCTTTTGTTGTCTTGTTAATGCATCATCAAAATTTACAAAGACTTCATCAAGGGTATTTGTAGCGGCTTCAAGTTCAATTTTAATATATTCTTTGGTTCTATAATTTGAGATCAATACTTTTTGGTACCCCAAAAAGGAGATTACCAAGTTTGATTGTACCGCATCATTATAGGTTATAGAAAATTCACCATTTTCATCTGTTGTAGTGCCTATTGTAGTATGGTCAAAATAAACAGACGCAGTTTCTAATGGTTCGCGTGTAACTTTGTCAATTACCTTACCGGTAAGTGTTTGAGAAAACACAAAAGTTGGAATTAATAATAAAAATAGCACTAGTCTATTTGTCATGGTTATCCATGAATTTCTGTTCTAACTCAGCTTGAAATTCTTCCATTACAGGTCTTACAGTACTTTCTGGCAGATCTGCAATTTTAATGTACATTAAACCATCTACTGCATTATTAAAAAGCGGATCTACATTGAATGCTACCAATTTTGCGTTCTGTTTTATATACTTCTTTAATAATACAGGAAGTCGCAAAGCACCAGGTTCTACCTCGTCTATTATCTTATCGAACTTATTCAAATCTGCTTCGGTGGCATCAAAAACAAAATCTTTATCGGCATCCTTCAATTTCACTTTAAATTCTTTCTTAGGATGAACATATTGTGCTACATACGGATCATAATAATGAGATTTCATAAACTCAATCATTAAACTTTTAGAAAAGTTTGAAAATTGATTACTGATACTAACACCTCCAATTAAATATTTATGTTCTGGATAACGTAACGTTGTATGCACTATACCTTTCCACAATAGAAATAATGGCATCGGTTTTTGTTGGTATTCCTTTATAATGAAAGCTCTGCCCATTTCAATGGACTGACTCATCATTTTGTATAATTCTGGTTCAAAACGGAATAAATCCTGGAGATAAAAGCCATCGATACCAAAACGTTCAAAAATCTTTGATCCAAGTCCCATTCTGTATGCACCAGCAATAACATTTTTATCGTTATCCCATAAGAACATATGGTGATAATAAGTATCAAAAGTATCCAAGTCTATAGCCTCATTTGTTCCTTCACCAACTTCCCTAAAGGTAATTTCTCTTAACCTACCTATTTCACGAAGTATATTAGGGATATCTCTTGCTGAAGCTAAATAAACTTCATAATTTTTACTTTGTAATAACCTGCAATCGTTCTTCTTTAAGGTGTTTACTTCTTTAATCATTACAGCAGAATCAATTGGAGTAACAATTCGTTTTGGAAGCTTAGGGACTTTAACTGTAGATTTAATATTATCTAAAATCTTTGGTTTGTCTTCAAATGTTTTTGAAAGCATATAAGTTTTACGTCTCATAAACTCTGAAAACTCACTTAAACTTTCGTGCTCTTTCTGGTCTTTTACAGATATAGGTTTACCTACCCTAACCTTGATAACTCGACGTTTTTGAGTCAGTAATTCAGAAGGAAGTTTAGCAGTTCGTAAAGTGTCACTTATTTTAGAAAGCCTGTAAAATAGCCTACTGTTTTTAGCATGAAAATAAATAGGTACTACAGGCACTTCTGCTTTTTGTATTAATTTCATAGCCGCTTCTTCCCATGGTTTGTCAACTACCAACTTCCCATCTCTGTAGGTTGAAACTTCACCTGCCGGAAATACACCAAGTGGACTTCCCTCTCTCAAATGAAGAATGGCATTTTTAAAGCCCGAAACACTACTCTTTGCATCCTTTCTATCTTCAAAAGGATTAACCGGCATTATGTAAGGTTTCAATGGTTCTATTCTATGTAATAGAAAATTCGCGATAATTTTAAAATCATCGCGTTGCTCTAACATTAGCTTTAATAACAAAATACCGTCAATACCTCCTAAAGGGTGATTAGAAATTGTAATAAATGGTCCTTCCTTAGGAAGCCGTTTCATGTCCTCCTCAGGAATTTCAAATTTAATTTGAAACTCATCCAAAATACCGTCTAAAAATTCGAGGTTACTAAGATGTTTATTCCGTTTATATATTCTATTGAGAGTAGATATTTTTAGGACTTTCATTAAAATCCATCCGAAAAAAGTTCCTATAAAACCATATTTATCAGCATTAATCGCTTTGGCTACTTCCTTAGCGGTTACTAATCCCATTTCGGTTGACTTACCCATAAAACAAATGTAATAACTATTTATTTAGTGACAATTTGTACTGTCTGCTGTGTTAATTGTTTCAGTAAAACTGTTTTACCGTTCTCTAATTCCCTTATTGCGTCATTGTTATAATGTCTGATAGTATAAAGACTCACATTATCATAACTCGTTACTTTAAATTTAGCCTTTAAATGTTGTAATAGTTTTTCAAGGTTACCGTATATATTATCTATACATACGGAAAAACTTATAGCTGAATTTTGAATGACATCTACTTTCATTTTATAGAGATGTAACAAATTGAAAATGTCACTGATATTTTCTTCAACTATATAAGAGAAATCTAAAGAAGATAACGAAATTAGTATTTGATTTTTCTTTACAATAAAACAAGGAATGTCAGGATCTAGTGCTTTTCCCTTGCTAACCATAGTTCCATTATTCTTTGGATTTAAAAACGATTTTACATACAAAGGAATTTCTTTTCTCTGTAATGGTTGTAACGTCTTAGGGTGGATAACTGATGCTCCATAAAAAGCAAGTTCAATTGCCTCCCTATAAGAAATTTGATGTAACAATTGAGCATTTTCAAAATATCTAGGATCAGCATTTAAAACACCTGGAACATCTTTCCATATAGTAACGCTAGTTGCATTTAAACAATATGCAAAAATTGCTGCTGTATAGTCGCTACCTTCTCTACCCAGAGTGGTCGTAAAATTATTTGCATCACTACCCAAAAATCCTTGAGTAATATTAAGTTTTGAGATATTGAATTTTGACGAAATATTAGCTTGGGTAGTTTCCCAGTTTACATTTGCCCTTCGGTAATAATTATCTGTTTTTATAAATTCTCTAACATCTATCCATTGGTTTATTAGACCAATTTCATTCAGATAATGACTAATAATTGTTGTAGAGACTAATTCACCAAAACCAATAGTTTGATCGTAAACAAAATTGTAATCTGGTGATTTATTATTCTTAAAAAACAGAGTCAATTCATCAAATAATGATTTTACTACACTAAAAACATTGTGACGATCATTTTCAAATAATTCTAAGAGAATTTCATTGTGAAATTTAATAACATCGTGAATAGCACTTTGCAATTCAGATTTATTTTCAAAATAATTTTTCACAACCAACTCTAATGCATTGGTAGTTTTACCCATGGCAGAAACTACAACAAGCGTATTATCATAACCTATCGTATTTAATACCTTTGCAAGGTTTTTAATTCCTTCTGCATCTTTAACAGAAGCACCGCCAAATTTATAAACTCGCATTATAAATCGTTTAAATAATTATCGATTGCCTCTTTATCTAGTTGAACAACGTCCCAATCACGCATTATTTTTGCGCCTTTGCTTTCGTAAAACTTTATAGCTGGCTCATTCCAATCCAAAACCTCCCAACTCACACGTTTTACCCCAAGACTTTTAGCATATTTTACTACTTCATCCAATAAAACGGTACCAAGACCTAATCCTCTGCAAGCCTCACTTACAATAAGGTCCTCTAAATGTATAACTTCACCTTTCCATGTTGAATACCTTGGATATACAAGGGCAATTCCCTCGACCCTGTTCTCAACTTCAACAACAAAACATGTAAACTTTGGAACTAAACCAAACCCATCATTTTCTAAGTCTTTTATGGAAACCTCAACAGCATTTGGTTCCTTTTCAAATATTGCCAATTCATTGATGAGTTCTAAAACTCTTGGCATATCTTTAATGGTTGCTAATCTTGGTTGGTGCATACAATTATTAAAAGAACTCAAATATAATTCAAAACTAACGTTACTTAACAATTAATTTAATTTACGAAAACGTTTTAGTTTGTAAAATAATACGATATTTGTGTCAATTAATCAATATAAAGCTTCATGTCTCATACCCATCAAACTCTCGGTGAGTTTATTATTGAAAATCAATCATCTTTTAAATACACCTCTGGAGAACTCTCTAGACTAATCAATTCTATAAGATTGGCAGCAAAGGTTGTTAACCATGAGGTAAATAAAGCAGGCCTTGTTGACATTATTGGTGCAGTTGGAGACACCAACATACAAGGTGAGGATCAACAGAAATTAGATGTTTATGCTAACGAGAAGTTTATCCAAACCATGACAAAAAGAAACATTGTCTGTGGTATTGCAAGTGAAGAGGAAGATCATTTTGTAGCAATCAATAGTCAAGATGAAAACCATCAAAACAAGTATATTGTTTTAATTGACCCACTAGACGGTTCATCTAACATTGATGTAAACGTTTCTGTCGGTACAATTTTCTCAGTTTACAGGCGTGTAACACCTGTTGGAACCCCTGTAACTATTGAAGATTTTCTTCAAAAAGGGAGTCAGCAAGTTGCGGCTGGTTACGTTATTTATGGAACATCAACAATGTTAGTATATACCACTGGAGATGGTGTTAATGGGTTTACCTTAAATCCTGCTATAGGTTCATTTTATTTATCTCACCCTAATATGCAATTTCCTGAAGATGGTAAAATTTATTCAGTGAATGAAGGTAATTATATTCACTTCCCTAGGGGAATAAAAGACTACATAAAATACTGTCAGAAAGAAGAAGGAGATAGACCTTATACATCAAGATATATTGGGTCTTTAGTTTCAGATTTTCACCGAAATATGATTAAAGGTGGAATCTACATGTATCCTAAGAGTTCAAAAAACACAAATGGTAAGTTACGTTTGTTGTACGAATGTAACCCAATGGCATTTTTAGCGGAACAAGCTAATGGTAAGGCCAGTGACGGTTTTACAAGGATAATGGATATAGAGCCTACAGAATTACACGAACGGGTGCCTTTTATTTGTGGAAGCAAAAACATGGTGGAAAAGGCCGAAGAATTTATGCGCAACGCATAAAAAAAGCGAGCTAATTGCTCGCTTTTTTATTAAATCGTATTGATTATTGATTCATGTTTTTTATTCCATCAATAAATTCGTCTAAACCATGACCTTGGCTAACTAATTCTAATGCTTTGTCTGTAATGTACTTTACGTTAATTGCATGAAACCCAAGTGCGACACAAAACTTTCTTAGCAATTTTTTTTCTTCTTCATCTTGTATATTATCTACAACCACCATTCTTGCAAGATCATATAATCGCTCTAATCTATGATCATAAGACACAGGCGGATTAATTGGATGAGAAAGGTAATCTTTCAAGATTTTTTTAAAATCTTCATCACTAATATTAAGTTTCTGCGCTAATCGATCTAAAAAGTTTTTTTCTTCATAGGAAATAAAACCATCACTCATGGCCACTCTAACAATTGCTGCGAAATGATCTTTATTTCGCTTTCTAAATTCGTTATCATATAAGTCTGAAATTGACATAGAAATAAGTTTAATAGTCATTAATTAATATGGCTACAAATATAATTCTATTCAGAGGATTTATCGTTATGGAACGGTTCAAATATTTTATATTTGCACCTTCTAATAAAGGAACTTGAGCAAAGCATTAATTTCCAAAACCTATGCAGAGACTTTGCAAATGCAAAATCTCCGAAATGCTATTGCCGAATCTCAAAATAACACCCATCTTAAAGGGCTAGTTGGTTCATCATTTTCCATCGTTTTGTCAGAAGTATTTAAAACGAATGACAAACCTTTTTTGTTGGTGTTTGACGACAAAGAAGAAGCAGCCTATTACCTTAATGATTTAGAACAACTCATAAACGATAAGGATGTTCTGTTTTATCCTGGAAGCTATAGGAGACCATATCAAATTGAAGAAACAAATAACGCCAATGTATTATTACGAGCAGAAGTTTTAAACCGAATTAACTCTAGAAGAAAACCAGCTATAATTGTTACTTACCCTGATGCACTTTTTGAGAAAGTAGTTACTAAAAAAGAATTAGAGAAAAACACACTGAAAATTTCTGTAGGTAATAATCTAAGTATTGATTTTGTTAATGAAGTTCTTTTTGAATACAAGTTTAAACGTGTAGATTTTGTTACAGAGCCTGGGGAGTTTTCGGTTAGAGGTGGAATTGTAGATGTATTTTCGTTTTCTCATGACGAACCCTATAGAATTGAATTTTTTGGAGACGAAGTAGATAGTATTAGAACATTTGATGTAGAAACACAATTATCCACAGAACGGATTAAGAAAGTTAGTATAATACCAAATGTTGCAAACAAATTCATAGAGGAAAAACGCGAAAGTTTTCTTAATTACATTTCCTCTAAAACTGTAGTGTTTTCAAAAAACAGTTCATTAATTTTTTCAAGGATCGATGATTTTTACAAAAAGGCAGAAGAAACCTTTAAGGAATTATCTAGTGAGATAAAGCATGCTTCACCATCAGAATTATTTTGTGATTCCGAGTTACTAAAAAGGCAATTTTTAGATTATAATTTGGTTGAATTTGGTTCATCCGTTTTAATGAATGGTCAACTCATAGAATTTAAAACAAAACCTCAACCTGCGTTTAATAAACACTTTAATCTATTGATTGAAGATTTAAACGAAAACCATTCAAAGGGAATAGCAAATTACATTGCTTGCGTAAGTGAACAACAGGCAAAACGTTTTCACGATATTTTTGATGATGCAGAGGAACAAGTTCATTATAAAACTATAGTTGTTTCATTATACCAAGGATTTATTGATGAGGAGCAAAAAATAGCATTTTATACAGATCATCAAATCTTTGATCGGTACCATAAATTCCATTTGAAAAATGGCTATGCTAAAAAGCAAGCCATTACCTTAAAAGAATTGACCAATCTAGAAATAGGTGATTATGTTACCCACATTGATCATGGTATTGGGAAGTTTGGTGGTTTGCAAAAAATTATGGTTGAGGGTAAAAAGCAAGAGGCCATAAAATTAGTTTATGGTGAGCGTGATATTCTCTATTTGAGTATTCATTCACTACATAAAATAACCAAGTTTAACGGTAAAGATGGCAAACCTCCTAAAATATATAAATTAGGAAGTAAAGCCTGGAAAAACCTAAAGCAAAAGACCAAATCTAGAGTAAAAGAGATAGCCTTTAACCTCATTAAACTTTACGCGAAGCGAAAGCTAAAAAAAGGATTTCAATATGCTACAGACAGTCATATGCAACATGAGCTTGAAGCATCTTTTGTATACGAGGACACACCAGATCAAACCTCCTCTACAGCAGATATAAAAGCCGATATGGAAAGTGAACGGCCAATGGATCGTTTAGTTTGTGGTGATGTTGGTTTTGGTAAAACGGAAGTTGCTATAAGAGCAGCTTTTAAAGCTGTAGACAATGGCAAACAAGTGGCGATTTTGGTACCTACTACTATTTTAGCATATCAACATCATAGGACTTTTACAGAACGATTAAAGGAATTCCCAGTAACCGTAGATTACGTTAACCGTTTTAGAACAGCAAAACAAAAACGAGAAACTTTAGAAGGCCTAGAAAAGGGAAGCATAGATATTATTATTGGCACACACCAATTAGCAAATAAAACAGTAAAATTTAAAGATCTTGGTCTACTCATTGTTGATGAAGAACAAAAGTTTGGAGTTGCAGTAAAAGAAAAACTAAAAACCATTAAGGAAAATGTTGATGTATTAACTTTAACAGCAACACCGATACCACGTACACTTCAGTTTAGTTTAATGGCGGCAAGAGACCTGTCTGTTATTACAACGCCACCTCCAAATCGTTATCCCATAGAAAGTCATGTAATTAGATTTAATGAAGATATAATTCGTGATGCCATTAGTTATGAAATTCAACGTGGTGGACAGATTTTTTTTATTCATAATCGCATTGAAAATATCAAGGAAGTTGCAGGTATGATTCAAAGGTTAGTACCCGATGCAAAAATTGGCATAGGTCATGGTCAACTAGATGGTAAAAAGTTAGAGGGACTAATGCTGGCTTTTATGAATGGTGAATTTGATGTATTAGTAAGTACTACAATTGTAGAAAGCGGACTTGATGTCCCTAATGCCAATACAATATTTATCAATAATGCCAATAATTTTGGTTTGAGTGATCTTCACCAAATGAGAGGACGTGTTGGCCGAAGCAATAAAAAAGCCTTCTGCTATTTTATAACACCAGAGTATACGGCAATGACAACAGATGCGCGCAAACGAATTACCGCATTAGAGCAATTTACGGAATTAGGTAGTGGATTTAATATCGCCATGAAGGATCTTGAAATCAGAGGTGCTGGTGATTTACTTGGTGGTGAACAGAGTGGGTTCATAAATGATATTGGTTTTGATACCTATCAAAAGATTTTAAATGAAGCGATTGAAGAATTAAAAGAATCTGAGTTTGCAGATTTATATAAAGATGATGGTAAGCCTAAACAATATGTAAAGGATATAACTATTGATACAGATTTTGAATTGCTTTTCCCAGATGATTACGTTAACAATATTACGGAACGTCTAAATCTTTATACCAAGTTAAACGAAATTAAAACCGAAGAAGAACTACTAAAGTTTGAATCTGAAATTATAGATCGATTTGGAGAAGTACCAACCCAAGTTTCTGATTTATTAGATAGTGTGCGTTTAAAGTGGATCGCAGTTAATATGGGTATTGAAAAACTCATAATGAAGCAAGGCAGACTCATAGGTTATTTCATACAAGATCAACATAGTAAATTCTATCAGAGTGAAGCTTTTACCAAAGTGTTGCAGTTTGTACAAAAGAATTCTGGCAAATGTAAAATGAAAGAGAAAAAAACTAGAAATGGTCTGCGTTTACTTCTAACTTTTGAAAATGTGAAGTCCATTAAGCAAGCTCTTGAAACGCTATCTAATGTAAATGAGTGATAAAAGCCATATAAATCATTTATTGTGGCTAACGGTAGCGACAATATTTATTAGTACATCTGGTGCGCTAGGAAAATTTATTGACCTACCAACTCCGGTAATTATTTGGTGGCGATCTGCCTTGGCTGGCATTTTTTTATTGCTCTTTTGTCTATTTAAAAAAATTAGTTTAAAAATAAACAGCGGTAGGGATCGCTGGACTTTTTTCTTGGCCTCTGTTTTTATGGGAGCACACTGGATTACATATTTCTATGCATTAAAACTATCTAATGTGGCTATTGGCATGTTATCTCTGTTTACATTTCCAGTAATTATTGCACTTTTAGAACCAATCTTTACTAGAATTAAATTTGACCCTATGCACATAGTATTAGGTATCATTGTTTTGATTGGTATTTATATACTCGCACCAGAATTCGATTTAAAAAGCGGGCAGGTTCAGGGTATTCTTTTAGGACTACTATCTGCAATTTGTTACGCTTTAAGAATTCTGATATTAAAAACACATGCAACAAATTATAATGGCACCATGCTGATGTTCTATCAAGTTGGTATCCTTGCATTTATTTTATTGCCTTGTCTTTATTTCTTTGAGGGATCTAACATTAAAACACAATATCCGTATGTGTTACTGCTTGCATTATTAACAACCGCCATAGGTCATACCCTTTTTATAAATAGTCTTAAGTATTTTAAAGCCAGTACAGCTAGTATAATTGGTAGTGCACAACCAGTATTCGGTATTATTATAGCTTACTTTTTCTTGAATGAAATACCAACATTACATACATTTGTTGGAGGTTCATTAATACTAGCCACAGTTTTTATTGAAAGTGTACGATCCAAAAAGAATTAAAAAATTAGAAATTGGCGTAATTATTGAAGCCTTTTTGCAGATAACAAATCCATAATATGAAAAGATTAATCCTTACTTTTATTGTCTTACCATTTTTAAGTTATTCTCAAAGTGTATCTGGCACCTTTTCGCCATCAGAAGATTTTACCTATGCTTTTTTGTATAAAGCGACACCTGAAGGAGCGGATTACGTAAACAGAGGAAAATTAGATAGTTTAGGTCATTTCGAAATACCACTTAATGAAACCGTAACACCAGGGATTTATAAAATCGTTTACGCTATTCCACCAGAAGAAAACAACTTTGACTTTATCTATGACGGTAAAGAGTCAGTTGATTTTAATTTTAGTTATAAAAATGGTGTAGAATTTAAGTCTTCAGATGAAAACAAACTATGGAATTCGTATCTAAAAAGCATGGATATGGTAAATATTACCATAAGTAATTATTACTCAAAAGACGTAAAGGATGAAGAAGGTTTTCGGGCTATTTTTAAAACCTTGAGTGATACCCAAAAAGGTTATGAAGAGTTGGCTAATGACAAATTAGTATCTGCTTTTATCCTAGCCAATAAGCCATATATACCCTTAGAATATGAGGATATAACCACCTATTCCAATAAATTAAAAAATCATTACCTAAACCAAATAGACTTCAATAACTATCTTCTACAAAGCTCTTCATTCTTGGTAGATAGAATTACAGCTTACGTTTTTAACATGGAACAAAACCCAAGTAATGAAACCTTCAAGACTCATGTGGATGATGTTGCCAGTGCTATTGGAAATGATGCTTCTGAAATAAAGACTACATTACTTGAAGTTTTATGGCAACGATTTGTGAGTCTAGAAAATCATGAGCTCGCAAATTATATTACAGACAACCATTTATTGAAATTGGCAAACGATACTGGAAATAAGGTCCTTGCGGAAACTATTACATCATATAAAAACACTTCAGTTGGAACTAAATCACCAAATTTTGAAATTAGCTCTATTGAAAGCACAACAGATCTTCATAGCCTTGATAGTTCAGAGTATTATTTACTGGTGTTTTGGAGTAGTGGTTGTGGACATTGCCTAAATGAACTACCAAAAGTGAAAGAGTTAGTTGATAATAAAACTAACATTCAGGTTGTTGCTTTTGGTCTTGAAAATGATTCTATTGATTGGACAAAGGAAATCCAAAAATATCCTGATTTTACACACACTATCGGTTTAGGAAAATGGGATAATCCTATTGTTAAAACTTATGGAATTGCGGCAACACCAATGTATTTTCTGCTCAGTAAAGATAAAATCATAATGGCTAAGCCTTATGCATTTGAAGATCTTGAGATACTTTTAAATAACTTGAAATAAAACAGAAAACGCTCAGTAAAACAAAGTGTTTTTTCTGAGCGTTTTGAAACTAAATAACCAACCAAATTTAGCCTCTTGTACTTTACCTAGGGTTATCTACCTTAGTTGTTTTTTGTTTTCTCTTTTTAGGTTTATCAACCTCTTTTGTTATTTTACCCGCTGTATCAGAACTTCTATAATAAGGTATATAACCTACACCTTCAAACTCATAAACAGTACCAGAACCTGCATGCAATAACTCAATGGTTCCATCATTGATAACGCTTAGTTCAAAGAATTCATTGTCAAAGAAATCATAATCTAACGTTAAAGTTTTTAGGTACATGTTTCCAGATACATCTCCTACCCCGTAAACACCTGTATAATCCCAATAAATGTTATTTGGGTCGTAAATATTTACATCCTGAGAACTTCTAAAAGTAGAGTCATTACCACCTGATAAAAACTGAAGATAATTTTCATTATCAAACTCATTTAGAGTTCCAAACTCACTCGTATATACTTTTTCCCAAGCCTCATATTCTTGTAAGAAATAATGTATGTTATCATAGAAAATAAAATCGTAGTCAAAATTATTTCTCTGGTAACCTCTTAAGAAATAAGACGTATCATTAAAAGGGTTATATAACTCAATTGTATTATTGTTTATCTGATAGACATCAAAACTGTCAAAACCATTAATAATATGATCTACATCTAATATCATGTCGTATGCAACATAATCTCCTATTGGTACCCCAAAACCATTACCTTGTACACCAAAATCTACTAGATTATTATTAGCAAAAAGAATTCCGTTTCTAAACGAAAGTGTAAAAGCAATCTGTAAAAATGGGGTTTCACCAAAACCTTGAGTTTCATTAATATCAACATACCACAATTCATAAGAATTCAATAATTGATTTAATGATACTCCTGGATTGTTATCCACTATTACTACCTCGTCTGTATAACAAGAAGTAAATAAAGTTGCACTCAATGCAAAACCTAATAGTAATTTCAATGTCTTCATAATTCAACGGTTTTAAGGTTATTACATAGTTAATTTCAAAACGTGTGCCAAAAACTATAAAGCATCTAAATACGCATAGAAGAATAAGCTTAATAAATCCACTTAATCCTTTATTATCACTGACCTCAACTGACCTGATAATACTTTAGTCTATCCACAAAACTTTCCTTATTTTTGAGAGGTCTAAACGATTGAAATTTTATGAGCGAAACAACTAAATATGCTGTTTTTGGTGCCGGAAGTTGGGCTACTGCAATTGTAAAAATGCTTTGTGAAAATTTAGATGAAGTCGGTTGGTATATGCGTAGTGCTTATACCAAAGAACATATAATGAACGAGCAACACAACCCAAGTTATTTGAGCTCTGTAGAATTTCATCCAGAACAACTCAAATTAAGTAATAACATCAATGAAATTGCCACTTGGGCAGATGTGCTAATTTTTGTTATTCCCTCTGCGTTTATACGCTCTGAATTAGAAAAACTCAATGTAGATATTAGTCAAAAAACCATAGTGTCTGCAGTAAAAGGTATTATACCCGAGTCTGGTCTATTAGTGGGTGAACATTTCCATGACATTTATAACATTCCTATTAAAAACATTGCTGTAATTGCTGGTCCTTGCCACGCTGAGGAAGTAGCTTTAGAACGCTTATCATACCTAACAATCTCTTGTGCAGATGCCGAAAAGGCACAGGCGATTGCAAATAATTTATCGAGTCATTATATAAAAACAAAAATAAGTGATGATATTATAGGTGTAGAGTATGCCGTAATGCTTAAGAATATTTATGCAATTGCAGCTGGGATAGCTCATGGATTGGGCTATGGAGATAACTTTCAAAGTGTGCTAATGAGTAATGCAATACGCGAAATGAAACGTTTTATAAATAAAATGCACAAGATGAAACGTAATATTAATAATTCAGCTTATTTAGGTGA
Organism: Winogradskyella sp. A2; assembly: GCF_046762865.1. Lineage (NCBI taxonomy): Bacteria > Pseudomonadati > Bacteroidota > Flavobacteriia > Flavobacteriales > Flavobacteriaceae > Winogradskyella > Winogradskyella sp. A2. Next base: position 423,168 of record NZ_JBKQXM010000002.1, on the reverse strand, counting down.
TTTATTGGTAACGGGATATTCGGTTTTCTCTAGAAACAGAATGTTTGGAAATATGATTGGGAAAGGGTATACCGTAAAGTCTGCACAAATGGAGATGAATATGATAGCTGAAGGCTATTATGCCACTAAAAGTGCTAAATTATTAAACGATAAAAACACGAAGAAAACTAGGCTACCAATTATCAACGCCGTATATGCTATCCTTTACGAGAATAAAAACCCAAAAAAGGTCTTTAAGCAACTGACTGATGAGTTGGATTAATAAAAAGGACCTATTTTACTAGTACGCCTTTCAGCTTTATTAAAGGTAAAGTTCGTAAAGCTTTATCGTTTATGGTATTCTTCCTGAATAAATAAGATTTATCGAACATCTGATTCCCTTTAAAAAAAGTTACCTTAAACTCGTTGTTCAAGTCTAAAACGGCTTCTTGTAAATATTCGATTTTTGCGTAACTTCTAGCTGGAAGCATCTTTAGGGCATGTCGCATTGGTGGTGTAATCTTTCTATCCGAAAACCCTTTAGAAACAATAAGAACTGTGTCTAAATCATTGACACTATCATTAATGATATAGACATTCCAATCTTTTGTTTTATACTCTAAATGCTCTTCTTGCACCACAGCAATGTATACATCCTTAACCTCAGGAATTTGAATATCTCTTCTCACAAACTATAAAGCCGATTTAAACTGCTCCAAAAAACGCACGTCATTCTCACTTAATAAGCGGATATCGCTAATCTGATGTAGTAATAAAGCAATACGGTCTATACCCATACCAAAGGCAAAACCTGAGTATTCCTTAGAATCTATACCACAATTTTCCAATACATTAGGATCTACCATACCACAGCCCATTATTTCTAACCAGCCTGTACCTTTTGTCATTTTATAATCAGTCTCGGTTTCGAGTCCCCAATATACATCTACCTCAGCGCTTGGTTCTGTAAAAGGGAAGTAAGAAGGTCGCAATCTAATTTTTGATTTACCAAACATTTCTGTTGTGAAGTATTGAAGTGTCTGTTTTAAATCCGCAAAACTTACGTCCTTATCGATATATAATCCTTCTACCTGATGGAAGAAACAATGCGAGCGCGCAGAAATGGCCTCGTTTCTGTAAACTCTCCCAGGAGAAATTGTACGTATTGGTGGTTTGTTATTTTCCATATAACGTACTTGTACGGAACTCGTATGAGTACGCAATAAAATATCAGGATTTGTTTGAATGAAAAATGTATCCTGCATATCTCTTGCCGGATGATACTCTGGTAAATTCAAGGCAGTAAAATTGTGCCAGTCATCTTCAATTTCTGGCCCTTCACTTACATTAAATCCTATACGAGAAAATATATCAATAATCTGATTTTTTACTATTGAAATTGGATGGCGAGCGCCTAAGGCAATAGGCTCACCCGGCCGCGACAAATCACCATAAATCCCTTTATTTTCATCTTGTTGTTCTAAAGACTCTTTAAGCGAATTTACTTTGTCTTCAGCTGTTTTCTTTAACTGATTAATGGTTTGACCAAATTCTTTCTTTTGCTCATTCGCCACATTTTTAAATTCGGCAAAATATTGCTTCAAAAGTCCTTTAGAACCAAGGTATTTGATTCTAAATGCTTCAACTTCTTCTTTAGACTGAGCTGAAAATGCTTCAGCTTCTGCAATGAGTTCTTTTAATTTATCTATCATTCTGTCCCAATTTCAGATCGCAAATTTAAAAAATCTTAATCGATATATTCTGTTTCAACAAAATAGTTCACAATAGCTTCTTTCATAAGCACACTTTGCTCACCTGCTTTAAGGTGAGGCAATTGCTCCTTGACCTTATAGTGTGGCCAACCATCCTCATCAACAAAATCAAACTCATAAAAACCATATGGTGTTAATAGCTTACATATTGCAACGTGCATTAAATCTAACTTATGATCCTTTTTATAATCGCGGTGTATTTGACCAAGTTCCTGAACACCAATTAAATAAATAATAGCATCCAAGTCTAAACTATCACCATCAGCGAATTGTGCAGATAGCTTCTCTACCACTAATGCCCAGCGTTCTTTTAATTGTTCATCTCTTGCCATAATTTATCTACTACAAATCTCGTTATAAGATTAGCAAAGTTAATTTATATTTGCTTAAACCGCTATAATTATGAGTATCATTGACATTGTTTTAGGAGCCCTTTTATTGTTTGGTCTTATTAGAGGCGCTATGAAGGGATTATTTGTAGAAGTAGCCTCATTATTAGCACTTGTATTAGGTATTTATGGGGCAATACATTTTAGCTATTTTGCAACGGGTTTTCTAGAATCTAAAGTAGACTGGAGTGAAAAAACCGTTAATATCGTTGCTTTTGCCATTACTTTTGTAATAATTGTTTTAGCAATTAGTCTTGCTGGTAAAGCACTTACCAAATTAGCAGATTTCGCAGCTTTGGGCATGTTAAATAAATTACTTGGTGGTGTATTTGGAGTGCTAAAAATTGGCCTTATTCTTAGTATACTATTAATTGTGTTTAATAAGCTTAACAAAACACTTCCTTTTTTAGATAAGGAGGATCTAGAAGAAAGTGTACTATACGAACCGGTAAAATCATTAGCCCCAATGATATTTCCTACCCTTATAAAAAGTGAATCAGAACAAGAGGAACCAAGTAAAAATGATGCCTAAAGCATCTCAACTTTACCAGTGTGAAGACTATAAACGCCCCCAACTATAGCTATTTCTCCATTATCTTCCATTTCAGCTAAAATTTGGCTTTTATTTCTTATTCGTTCAATCGTCAACCTAACATTATTTGCTACGGTTTTTGCAACAAATTCCTTGTTTGATGAGTTTGCTTCACCTTCCACTTCATCAGCAGATTTTCTTACTGCAGGCATAATATTTTCTAACATTGCAGTAATATTTCCTAATTCTACTCCATCACATGCTGCTTTTACAGCACCACAACTTTCATGCCCTAAAACTAGAATTAGTTTACTCCCAGCTACGTTACACGAGTATTCCAAACTTCCCAAAATATCTATGTTTTCAAAATTACCTGCTACTCTTGCTACAAAAATATCACCAATAGCCTGATCTAATACCGTTTCAACAGGCACTCTAGAATCAATACAAGATAAAATAACAGCTTTTGGATATTGACCGCTTGTCGTCTGGTTTACTAATGAAGCATTATCTGCACCTTCTGGATTTCCATCTACAAATCTTTTGTTACCATCTAATAAATCTTGTAAAACTGCATTTGGTGTAAATGCACTTTGCACATCTTTTGTTATTGCTTTATTCTTCATTTTATTCTGTTTTTATATTATTAATACTTGTCTTCTATGTTTTTTATAATCCAAATGAGGCAGGAATGAAATTCGTTAAAAATATGCTCTTCCGGAATGAAATCTGGAATAATATCTATTCGTTCCATCATATATCTAGGTTGTTCTAATAGTCCGACGAACAATACTTCTACATTCTTAATCTTTAAATCTTGAATCATATCTTCCATAGCATATAAACCAGACTGATCCATATACTGCATCCTATCTAATCGCATTATTACAATTGAAGCTGTTTCAGGAATTTGCAAAGCGAGTGCTTGAAATTCACTAGTTGAACCAAAAAACAATGGTCCTTTTAAATGCTTAATAAACACCTCTTCCTTAAGCACATTTGGAAAGTTAGCTTCATCTGGCCAACTTTCTTCTCTTAATGATTTTACATCACTTCTTTTTGCTGTTAAATCACCTATTTTCTTCATGAACATAAGAGAGGCTATAATCAAACCAATACCAACTGCATATACTAAATTCCAAAATGTTGAAAGTACTAATACCACTAACATTATAATTACCTCAGAACTTAATTTCAATGGTCCAATTTTGATATCCTTTGGTAAATTAGGTATGGCCCTTAATCCTTTATAGTCCATAACACCTATACCAACCGTTATGAGTATACCAGCCAAAACAGCAGCAGGGATTCTTGATGCTAGTGGTGCCATAGCCAAAAGAATAAAAAACAATAAAACACCTGCAATCATACCAGACAATCTTGTTTTTCCGCCAGCATTGATATTAACAACCGTTCTAATTGTAGCGCCAGCACCTGGAATACCCCCAAAAATAGAAGCTATAGTGTTTCCAATTCCCTGTCCTATTAATTCTTTATCTGGCTTATGCTTTGTTTTTGTCATATTATCTGCCACCACACTCGTAAGTAATGAATCTATAGCACCTAATAGAGATAGTGTCAAGGCTGTAAAAATATATGGTGAGATACTACTAAGACTGAAACTAGTAAAAATCTCAAGTCTTGGTAAAGGTAATTCTTGGGGTATTGTTGGTATAGGTTTATAATCAAAATTGCCTAAAATAGCAATTGTAGACACAAGAATAAGCGCAACCAATGTACTGGGTATTTTTGTGGTTATCCGTTTAAAACCATAAATAACAAAAATAGTTCCTAACGCCAGGATTAGCTCAAGCCAATTTATTTGACTTAGCGCTCTGGGTAAAAGTTTTATAGCACCCATTACACTTTTCGACTCTTTGGTCGCAAGATTTATTGATTCTTTTACAATATCATCCTCTGTGATTTCTTTTGATTTTTCAATAGTTTTATTGAACTCCTCTAGAACCAATATACCATCAACTGCTTCGTCTTTTATTATTTTTTCTAATATTACCTCTTCTGCTTCTGGTCTAAACTTATTGACAAAATCATCATCTGTACTGGCATTATATCCTAATATTGGAAGTAACTGAGTGACCAATATCATAACGCCGATCGCTGTCATAAATCCAGATACAACAGGGTAAGGTATATATCTAATATACTTTCCAACTCCTATAATACCTAATCCTATTTGCATTAATCCGGCTAATAAGAATACAGTCAAAATCGCTGGTAAAGCTCTTTCAACACTACCTCCGTAGGCACCAATTAATCCAGCAATAACTACCATACTTAATGCAGTCATTGGTGCTGTAGGACCAGATATCTGAGTATTAGTGCCACCAAAAAGTGCAGCAAAAAAACTAATGAAAATAGCACCATAAAGCCCAGCACTAGGACCTAAACCAGATTGTACACCAAATGCCAGTGCAAGAGGTAGAGCAACTATCCCAGCTGTAATTCCGCCAAAGGCATCACCTTTAAAATTTGAAAAAAAATTCTTCATATGTGATTCTACAGTCAAAATTAAGTTAGTAAATTTAATTCACTGATTCTAATTTCTAACAATTCTGAAAACTATTTAAGTTACTAGGAGTGAAACATTTACTTTTCTTACTAATTCTTTAATGATTTTGTTTTTGTTGAATTGTTTATTCCTATTTACGCATAACATGTTTACCTTACTTTTTGGAATATAGCCAGAAATAGTTGAGATGACATCAGAAGTTTCCTCAAATACATATTCAATAGTCTTCTTTGACAAGAATTGATCTTTGCTCCCATTGTCACTCGATTTGACGCCGATCTTAAATGATTTAAGAGGTAAGGTTGAGTATTCAACCAAATCTGCAATCAAACTGTCCTTAAGATTTGATTCTTCTTCGTTAAATATCCCTACAGATAAATCTTTCTCTGGCGCTAAACTGCTATTATGAGATGCCAGAAAAATAGCTCCCTTATGATACTTCAACACAAAATCAATAATATTGTCACCAACAAAACTTAATGCGCTTGATTGTCGTTTACCCAATACAATTATATCTGGTTTAGTCTTTTTAATATACTTCTCAATTTCGTTTTTCACGTTACCAAAACTATACTTATAGTTTACCTTAGTCTTGTGCTTTTCAGAAATAGGATCTAAAAGTTCTTTTATTTTCTTCTTTGCAATTTTTGTGTATTCATTAATTTCTCGCACTGCTGATAACTGACTTGCAGTTTTTACTAACTCAGTCGGTTTTTTAACATGTAAAAATTCTAAATCAGCATTTAGCATTTTCGATAAAGCAATTGCATTGTTCAAAACTATAGGCGTTTTAGACTTGAGATCTGAAAGAATCAATATTTTAAGTTTTTTACCCATAATTTATTTTTAAGTTGTTTTTGGTTTTAGTTTAAAAAACTTTACAAAACTCTCAGGGTTTTCTACAATACCTCTATTAGAAACTATTTTTATATCAATATGTCGTTCTTTGGCCTTCACAGCAAAATCATCCAGAATTTCAATAATATCATTATCTAAGTATGTAGTATTCCTAACATCTAACTCTAAATATGTATCTCTTGGAAGACTGTAAAGTTCTTTCAAAATTGCACCCTTATTAAAGAAGGTGACTTCTTCAGCAAAAGTCATTTTGATCTTATGCTTCCCGTTACTTTTATCTTCAATATGTAAGAAGTGAGAATTTTGGTAACTCTTTATTAATATTACTACAATACCAACTGCTAAGCCCATACCTATTCCCTTAAGTAAATCTGTAAATACAATTCCAAGAACCGTTACTGTAAAAGGAATAAACTGTTTCCATCCTAATTCGTACATTTTTATAAATAGTGATGGTTTCGCAAGTTTATACCCAACAATCAGTAATACAGCAGCCAAAACTGACAACGGTATCATATTAAGAAGGGTTGGTATTAGCATAACAGATATTAATAAAAAGAAACCATGTATAATAGCTGACATTTTACTTCTACCACCAGATTGAATGTTAGCCGAACTTCTCACGATTACCTGTGTAATTGGGAGACCACCAATTAATCCAGAAATGATATTACCTGTTCCTTGCGCTAATAATTCACGATTGGTTGGCGTAACATTTTTGTGAGGATCTAATTTATCAGTAGCTTCAACACACAACAGCGTTTCTAAACTTGCAACTAATGCTATCGTGAAGGCTACTATCCATATCTCTGGATTTGTAATTTCCATAAAATTTGGAAAACTAAACTGTCCTAAAAAAGAATCTACACTATCCGGTACAGGAACACTTACTAAATGAGTTGAATCTATACTCAATGTTTCATGAGACTGTGTTAGGACATAAAATATAATTCCAACGACGACTGCAACAAGTGGTCCTTGTACAATTTGAAAGAATTTACCTTTTTTAGAAAGAACATTTCCCCAAAGTATTAATATTCCTAAGGAAACAAGACCTATTAAAGCCGAACCTGGTTTAATATAATTTATAGAATTAATAATTTCAGAAAAAGTATTTTCTCCATCTATTTGAATGAATGCAAAATCACCTTCTGGATCTGCATCATAGCCAAAGAAATGAGGTATCTGTTTTAATATTATTATTATACCAATACCAGTAAGCATACCTTTAATTACAGAAGATGGAAAATAATAACCTATAATACCCGCTCTTAAAAAGCCAAATATTAATTGAATTATCCCACCTAATACTACTGCAAGTAAAAAGTTCTGATAGCTTCCTAGGGTAGCAATAGCAGCTAAAACAATTGCTGCTAAACCTGCAGCTGGTCCACTAACTCCAATTTTAGACCCACTAAGTGATCCTACTACAATACCACCAATTATACCTGCAATTAAACCAGAAAACAATGGCGCGCCACTGGCTAGTGCAATACCTAAGCATAATGGTAAAGCGACGAAGAATACGACAATACTCGCTGGTATGTCATTTTTTAAAGTTTTAAACATATTAAAATGCATTTTACAACCACTATATATTATAAGCAGTTATGAGATTATTTATAAATGAATGTAGTTATGATAAAAAATTAAATAATTACTTCAGGAGGTGGTGAAATAATATTTATAAGGGGTTTACTATATAAACCATGCGTAAAGTCTATCCCATCTTTTTCTAAAAGCGAAAAATCTATTTGTTCCACATCAACCGTCTGGCTTTCAATGAGAATTTTAAAGTTTTCACTTTCTTCTTCCTCACCTAAACTATCGAACATGGAAATATCAATAGAGTTATCTATTGAAGAAATGATGGTTGGTGCACTTATTATCGTAAGAAATAAAACTACAATGAATAGCGCTGTAAGCTTTTTAAAAATCATAGATTGTGAACTAACAAATATAAGATTTCGTCAGTATTGATTTGTTAAATTAAGTTAAAAATCATTTAATAACCTAATATCTTGAGATTGTATCCAACCTATGGAGTTATCTGATAGTTGAATTTTGTTCCAATCCTCATAACTATCCAAAATTTGTACTTTAGTACCTTCGTGTAATCTAAAAACTTCTTCGCTTGTTTTATTAGGGTCTGCTTTTACGCGTGATTCTTGTACAAAAACTATTGCAGGATTATCTCTTTTATCTAATTGTACTCTTTGAAATGCCATGGCGACTGATAGGCATGCCAAAAATAAACTTACAACACTTATAACAAATGCCAATCGTTTTCTTGATGTAGCATGTGCAAAATGATATAACAAAAAAAGTAATACGAACACAAATACACCAACGATGGCTATCGTTGCCCAAGTATCTGCATTTAAGGTATTGACCAAATTCTTTAAAATTTTTGTAAAACCAACATCTGGCACAGTATCAATAGCATCGATCGTCATATTTTTAGCAAATGCTAAATTGTTCTTTATTTCCTCATCGTTTGGATTGAGCAATTTGGCTTTCTCATAATAATAAACACTTGGTGCGATATTGTTGAGTTTATAATTAGCATTGGCAAGATTAAAATATAATTCAGCTGAATGAATATCTGAATCTAATATATTTTCGTATTTATCAATTGCCTCTGCATATTTGCCTTCATTATATAGTGCATTTGCCTCCTCAAAAAGTTGATTGTTCTGAGAATAGCCAAAAAAAGAAAAACAAAATACTATAAGTGTAATTGCTCTCATACTACTTTATCTGTTTATCTATTGTTGAAATTGTTCTAGCAGACCTATCATAATCGCTTTGCATGGTATCTTGAGTAATTGGTGTGTATCGTGCCAATTCACAATTTTCTAATATTGAAATAAATTCTAAAATAGTACTAGAATCGACCATGAGTTGGGACAAAAGAGATTCTATCTTTTCTTTATTAAAGTCACTAGTTTCAATATTTAATTTTGCTTTTAAGTAATTATGAAGTGCTCTCTCTAAGGCTACATAAAAAGCTTCCTTATTTTTAAGTGCTTTTTTTGCTTCGCTTAAGTATTTTTTAGATAGTTTATCTGCTTTTCTTATTCTATTACCTTGAACATCAGCATCACGTTTATCCTTATTTCTCCTAATGAAAATAGCTATTGGAATAGCAAAAAACGGCATTAATAAAAGTGACCAAAACGCGGTAGATTTAAAGAATGGTGTACGCTTCTTACTTTCCCAATTTGGTTTTGTTTTAATAAAAGCAAAGGTGTTTGTATTTGGTCTCACAGGTTGTTTAGCAGTAGTTGACTCGGTATTATCTTTTCCATTAACGATTGCTGTAGGTCCTTCTAGCACATCTACAACCAATTCATCAGATGTTATTCTTCTATAACTTTCAGTTTTTAAATCAAAATATGAAAAGGATATTGTAGGAATAGGATATTTCCCTTTGTACTGCGGCACAATCGTATATGTGTCAGAAATTGTTCCCTGCATTCCATTTAATCTGGTTCTTACATTTTCGTTATGTTCTGGCTCATATACTTCTAACGAACTTGGTACAGATAATTTAGGCAACTCAAATAATTTTAAATTTCCTTTTCCTGAAACTTCAATTTTTGCCTGTAATGATTCAGTTGCGTTGAGCTGACTTTTAGTCGTTGTTACTTTAAAATTAAAATCTCCAACTGCACCCTTAAAATCGGAAGGTTTCTCTTGTTCTGGTAATGGTTTTACATTAACGGTTCTACTACCTGCAGTAACTGTTTTTGGTACTTTAGTCATTATTGGCCTGCCAAAAATATCAGCTCTTCCTGTTGGTACCTCAACAGTTATATCTAAAACAAGTGGTTCTAATTTTAACTTCCCTGTTTTCTGAGGATATAAAACGGTTTTTCTCAATACTACAAATCTATAATCCTCTCCTTTGTACAATCCTTTTTGAATGTTTAAACCTTTTATATCAATATTCTGGCTCCAAAAATCATTATATCTAGGGTTGTCTTTCTCTCTCCAATTACTTACGCCTGTTTCTGGTGAAACATATAATTTATAAACTACAGTGATTGCTTCATTTAAATATGGATTTGTCTTTGAAACTTCAGCTACTAAATGAATATTTTGTGAAGCAATATCTGAAGCATCAGAATTTCCGTTTGGTGAATCTATAGCAGCAGTAACATTAATTGTAATAGGAAAGGTTTTGTAAATTTCGTCTTCTATCTCTATGGTAGCCTGCCTAATAGTGAATTTACCTCTTTTTTTAGGCGCTAAAAAATAGCTATATGTTTTGGTATAAGAACGTTTCCCATTTAACCAAGAGTTGCTTACTGAGGTATTTGGCCCACCAACGACATCAAAATCCTTAAAACTCGGTGGGACAAAATTATCACCGTCTTTATTCATTTCAAAATCAATCCTAAGACGTTCGTTAACACCAAGTTTCTTTTTACTCACCTTGGCTTCAAACTTAACCTGAGCTGAAGCCAAACCAGTAATGAGTAATATAAATAGAACAGATATGTAATGCTTAATGTTCATATGATTAATAAACCTCAGTTCTGTTACCAATCTTTTTCAGTTTTTACTTTCGCCCCTTTTTGCTTTTCGGCATTTATTTTTTCTTGAACTTTTTGTTCTTGATTTTGCATAGCCTCTAAGATATTTTTAATCTGTTGAGGAGACATTTGCCCTGGTTTTGGCTTAGGTTTTTGATTCTTGTCCTTGTTATCTTTTCCTTTACCATCATCTTTTTTATCATCTTTAGGCTTTCCTTTTTCATCTTCTTCTTTATCCCCATCTTTCTTGTCCTTGTCACCTTCGTCCTTATTTTCGTCTTGCTTTTTTTCCTCCTCTTCTTTATCTTTTTCTTGTTCTTTGTCTTTATCCTCTTTATTATCCTCACCACCACCATCTTTTTGTTGTTCTGCGCACTCTTTGGCTAAAGCAAAATTATATCTGGTTTCCTCATCTGCTGAATTGTTGCGCAATGCATTCTTAAATGCTTCAACCGCTTCCTTACACTGTTCATTTTGCATCAATATGTTACCAATATTGTGAAACGCCCTATGCTTCTCATCTTTGGTCTTTGCGTTATTTGCTGCTTCTTGACTTCTAAATAATGCCTCGTCGAAACTTCCTTTCTTATAGTAGGAGTGTGCTAAATTATAGGCACCAACAGCTTTATTTGGTGATTCTGAAATGGCTTTTCTATATTCCATTTCTGCGTCAACAAAATTCTCATCACCTAGGAGTTCGTTTCCTTTATATACTAAATTAGTTGCCTTTTTTTCAGCTTCTATTTGAGCTTTTGATTTTTCTTGCGAAAAGCTCATAATAGTTATTAATGACGCTATAACTAGTAAATTGAATTTCATTTTTACTGTTTCTTATTTAAAATTAGCAAACCCTTTTGTCAGAGTGCGTTAAAGAATAATTAAAAGTTCTCATTAAAAAGGTTTAATTTTTTTAACCATGCGGTTTTTCTTTCCAAAAGGAAAATATCTATAAACAACAAAAAAATACCTAAGCCTAAAAACCATTGAAACTGGTCTTTAAAGTCTGCAATTTGCTTAGATTCGAATTCCTTTTTATCCATTTTATCCAGAAGATCCTTAATGGAATCTACCACCTCTGTTGTATTACTACCATTAATGTAAATGCCATTAGTTTCCTCCGCGATCTCTCTCAAAGTAGTTTCATCTAATCGTGTAATTACTGTTTCTCCGTTTTGATCTTTTTTATAATTTAAGATTATGCCATTTCTTTTAATTGGGATTGGTCCTCCTTTAGCATCACCAACACCAACAGTAAGAATTCTAATCCCTTGATCGCTAGCTTCTTCCGCTATGTCTACTGCCTCTCCTCCATGATCCTCACCATCTGATATAATAATTAATATCCTATTGGTTTGTTCTTCATCATCATAATAAGTTTTTGCCAATTGAATAGCTTCGTGTATTGCTGTTCCCTGTGAAGACAACATATCAGTATTCATGTTTTGTAAAAACATTTTAGCCGAAGCATAATCTGTTGTAATAGGTAACTGTGGAAAAGCTTTACCTGCATAAGCAATTATTCCCACACGATCACTCGCTAAGCTATTAATGATCTGAGTAACCAATTGTTTTGACTTTTCTAATCGGTTTGGTGCAATATCTTCAGCCAACATGCTTTTTGAAACATCTACAGCGAAAACAATATCCACACCCTGACTCCTAACTGTCTCTAGTTTTGTCCCTATTTTTGGATTTACAAGGGCTAATGACAAACATGCAAAGGCACCACATAAGACTAACACCTTTAATATGCTTTTAAATAATGATTGGTTTGGACTTAATCTTTTAAGTAGGTGGCTATCTGCAAATCTTTTCTGTGCGGAACGTCTCCATATTTGCAACAAAGTAAATAACAATATAATTACTGGTATTACCAGCAATGTCCAAAACCATATTTTCTCATCTAGTCTAAACAAAACTTCTAAATATTGTATTTCTAAGAATTAGTTCTAATATCAGTAATAGTCCAGCAAGAAGTACCAGAGGTCTATATTTTTCCTCATAGTTATAATACTTCTTTTCTTCTATTTCAGTTTTTTCAAGCTTATTGATTTCATTGTAAATTTCGGCTAACTTTTTGTTATTTGTTGCCCTAAAGTATTTACCACCTGTAACATCTGCAATTTCCTCTAATAATTCTTCATCAATTTCCACTTGTTGTCTTCCATATCTAAAAGTTCCATTAGGGTTTATTGAAATAGGAGAAAGAGCCATACCATTGGTTCCTAAACCTATGGTGTATACTTTAATACCATATTCAACGGCCAGTTCACTTGCTATTTTAGGGTCGATAAAACCTGAATTGTTTACACCATCAGTAAGAAGAATAATAACTTTACTTTTTGCCCTACTATCCTTAAGTCTATTTACGGAAGTAGCGAGTCCCATTCCTATTGCTGTGCCTCCTTCTATAATGGTATTATACTTTATATCTCTTAAAGATCTTTGAACAATAGACTTATCACTAGTAATTGGTGTTTTTGTATAAGCTTCACCGGCATATTCTACTAATCCTATTCTATCATTTGGCCTACCATCAATAAAATCTGAAGCCACTTGCTTTAATGCTTCTAGTCTATTAGGCCTTAAATCTTTTGCAAGCATACTTGCAGAAACATCTATTGCCATTACAATATCTATACCTCTAGTAGTCTTGGTTCTTGTTGAAACATCTACAGTCCTTGGTCTTGCAATTGCAGTAATTAATAACCCTAATGCTATTAATCGCAATGCAAAAAGTATATGTTTAAACTTAGACCAAAAAGATGACACCAATTTAAACCCTTTAACACTAGACATCTTTAATTCGGCTGTCTGTTTATTATGCTTAAAGACATACCAAACTATTGCTAGTGGGATTAACAATAGCAACCAGAATAGTTCTTTATTTAAAAATTCAATATTCTCAAACATTAGTTGTCCTCTTCTTCGGGTTCATCTGGTTTTAACTCTATCGAATCAATTATACGTTGTACCATTTCATCTGCATATTCATCATTATCTGGCCAAGTAATAATTATTTGTTGTAGTACATTTTCATTTGAAAAACTGAATAGCGCATACTCAGCATTAACAATTTTATTTGTATTTGGAATAACAATATTAAATGTCCCAAAAGTTTTAAGTCCTTCCGCTGCATTTGGTGTTATAAACTGATCTCGTTTCACAAGAATATCTCTTGCCCCTTTAGATTCAAATCCTTTTATACTTTCTTCTGAAACCCTAAATAAATCGAATGTTGGGTTCTCAGTCTCTTTTGTCTGAGGTGTTTGTTTTGGAACATTAAGAGTTGTTGTATTTACTGCTACACTGAATATATCTAGCATTGTACCGTAAACAAAAGTGGTCATACTCATTTGTTCTTTGGCTTCCTCAGGTAAAGGAGAATCAACACGTTTTAGAACTCTCGGAGTTTCAATCCATACAGGAGGAAAGCCGTAGGCGCTTTCAACCCAATTACCCTCTAAAAGTTCTTTACTCTCATGTCCAATAATTGTATCCTTTACAAATCCAAATCCATATTTAATTCCAAATCCTACAAATGTTGCAATAATTAGAAATAATGAAATAGCTACAGTAAGGATTATTTTATTTCGCTTCCTCTTGCGCTCCTGTGCTTCTTTATATTGCCTATCTAAAAGTTTTTCTTCTTCTGATGGTTCTGGCAAACTAGCTTTAACATTATCTATTTCTTTAACAATAATATCTCTATCCATTTCTGCTAAAGCAGTATCTGGCTTAGACTTGGCAAATTTTACCAAATCTGCACGCTTAAGGATAGATTGTAGATTGTTTATAGTATCCTTCTTTAAAGGTACTTGATTACCATCTTTTAAAAGTTGAAGTCTTAAAATGAGTTCATCTGTTGTGCTTTCCATTGCACGATTGTATACCTTTTCATCTAAGTATTTACGAATAATCAGCGTAAGCTCAGAATAATATTTTTTAATTTCAGATTTTATTAAATACTGATTCTCATCTAGTTTCTTAATTGCCATTTTAGCACGGTCATAAGGAGGTAAAAGTGCAATCTCCTCTTCTTCTGTTAAGGGCTTTTTTCGCCAAATAAACCAATACAACAAGAAGGCAATTAGACCAATTGCAAACAATGTTATTAATAAATACTTCCACCAACTTCCTCCTGATTTATCAACTTCAATTATTGGCTTAATATCATACAAACCTTGTTTGGTAGTGTCAACTTCAATAGTATTAACCATTACTTTCAGTGAATCGGTGAAGAATGGTTTGTCGCCTATAATTATTTTTTGACGTGGAATTGTGTAAGCACCAGAATCAAACTGAGTAAGTTTATATATTCGGGATAACAAAAACTTGGCATCGTTTTTTGTTGTATCAATGTCAGATGCTTCAACAGCCTCTAATGGCAAAAATGTTTGCCCCTCTGGAAAAACAACTAATGAAGAGGAATCTGCCTCAACATTTATTTTGTAACTAATTTGTTCGCCAATCCTTATCTGAGTGGTATCAACTTTTGAAGAAACTTGTCCGAAGGAAACCAAAGTATAAAGAGCAAATAACACAAACAAGATCAATTGTTTAGTCCTGTATTTAATCCCATTCATTATGTATTCCTCGTAATTCATCACTTCCTATCCTCTTCTTTTAAAATACCCTAAGAGTTTCTTTACATAACTCTCATCTACTCTACAATCAATTGTACCAGCTCCAGATTTTGTAAAACTATCTTTAAAGTAATTGACTTTTGCTTTATAAAACTTCTCGTAGTTTGTTCTTACATTCTTCGCTGCTGTATTTACCAACAATAATTCTCCAGTTTCCTCATCCTCCATTTGTACCATTCCTATGTTAGGAATTGTTGCTTCATGTTTATCATAAATTCTTATTCCTGTTATGTCATGCTTGCCTGCTGAAATCTTAAGGTTGTGTTTATAATCATCTGCAATAAAATCGGACAAGACAAATACAATGGCCTTCTTTTTCATAACATTTGATAAAAACTTAAAGGCCTGACTTACATTGGTGTTTTTACTTTTAGGCTTAAATTCAATTAGCTCACGAATAATTCTTAACACGTGCGAACGTCCTTTTTTTGGTGGAATGTATAATTCAATCTCATCCGAAAAAAGAATGAGACCAATTTTGTCATTGTTTTGTGTTGCTGAAAATGCAAGAGTGGCGGCAATTTCTGTAACTATCTCATCCTTAAATTGATTTTTAGTCCCAAAAAATTTACTGGCTGAAACATCTGCCATTAGCATCATTGTAAGCTCTCGTTCTTCTTCAAAAACTTTTACGAATGGCTCATTGTACCTGGCTGTGACATTCCAGTCAATATTTCTTACATCATCTCCAAATTGATACTGTCTTACTTCAGAAAAAGTCATACCTCTTCCCTTAAAGGTTGAATGGTATTCTCCTCCAAATATATGATCAGACAACCGACGTGTCTTAATCTCTATTTTTCGTACTTTTTTAAGAAGTTCCTTGGTATCCATTTCTCAGTTTACAGTTGATAGACTCAGTTTTCAGTAAGTTTAATTCAGCATATTTTCGCGCTCGAACGAATTTTACTGAATACTGTGAACTCATTTATGGTACTTCGATTTCGTTTACAATCTTATTAATTATATCTTCTGAAGTAACATTTTCGGCCTCAGCCTCATAAGTGATTCCTATTCTATGACGTAATACATCATGTACCACAGCACGAACGTCTTCTGGAATAACATAACCTCTTCGTTTTATAAAGGCATAACACTTTGCCGCAATTGCCAAATTAATACTTCCACGAGGTGATGCCCCAAAAGAAATTAGAGGTTTTAAATCCGCTAGATTATACTTTTCTGGATAACGTGTGGCAAAAATTATATCGAGAATATATTTCTCAATTTTCTCATCCATATAGACCTCTCTTACTGCTTCTTGTGCACTAAGAATTTGTTTTGATGAAACTACAGGATTCACTTTGTCGTAAGTGCCTTTTAAATTTGCTCTTACTATTAATTGCTCCTCATCCATTTTGGGATAGTCAATAACAGTTTTAAGCATAAAACGATCAACCTGTGCTTCTGGTAAAGGATAGGTTCCTTCTTGCTCAACTGGGTTTTGAGTTGCCATAACTAAAAATGGCTTCTCAAGTATAAAAGTTTCATCACCAATGGTAACCTGTTTTTCTTGCATAGCTTCTAACAATGCAGATTGTACTTTTGCAGGAGCTCTGTTAATCTCATCTGCGAGAATAAAATTCGCAAATATTGGACCTTTCTTTATTGAAAAATCATTTTCCTTAATGTTGTAAATAAGGGTACCTATTACATCTGCTGGCAATAAGTCTGGTGTGAATTGTATTCTGCTAAAACTAGCGTCGATTGCCTTTGATAGAGTGTTAATTGCTAAAGTCTTTGCTAAACCTGGCACACCCTCAAGTAAAATATGACCCTGACCAAGTAGACCAATTAACAAACGTTCTATCATATGCTTTTGACCTACAATTACCTTATTCATTTCAAAGGTTAATAAATCAACAAACGCACTTTCTTTTTCAATCTTCTCGTTAATTGATTTGATATCAATTGTACTCGTTTCTTCCATGTTTTAAGGGTTTAATATCGAAACTACTTAATAATAAAATTTTCGAAGATGCAAAGTGTTAAAATAATTTGTTAGTTGCTGTTAACAATTGGTTAAAAAAAAGCGCGATATTCCAATAATAACGCGCTTTTCAATAAAATTTTGTTAACACTACTGCAAGGTAATACTACCCACGTCGATTACATCGCCAATTGTGACCTCAATATTTTCAATAATTTGAACATTTAACATAGAGTCATTGTCTGGAGTAATCGTTAAAGTATAAATGCCTTCTGACAATCCAGGAATTTCAAAATCACCTTCCGCATCAATAAAAGTTGATGCTGTTTCAGCACCGTTTGACGCCTCAATTTCAATAATAACATTACTAGGTTGAACGTTGCCTATAATTGTCCCAGAATTTATTTCTAAACTTGCTCTTAAAACAGGCTTTAAATTATAATTTCCTGAATTTCCGGCCATAACAATTGATTCATCAACATCAAAATCTAAAACAAAATCATAGTTAAACCCAGCAAGAACTTCCTGATTAACCATCACTTTCAATCCTGATTGTTGAGCACTTGGTGTATTAAGTGGAATTGGTTCAGATTGGCCTTCAATAACCAAAGAATTCTCTTCTCCCAGAATTAATCTAATCTGCTTAATTGTTCCACTTTCTATTTCTTCATTATCTACGAGTTGCAAACTTGTCCCTCCGGTTAATTCTAATAAATCATATATGCCAGGTTCAACTATACCGACAGAATCCCAACCACTTTCATCATCTTGAGAATCAGAACCCTCATACTTAATCATAACGTCTAAGATTTCTACATAGACATTTTCATAATCGCCAGGTTCATCAACTAACCGAATAGATAAAGTCCCCTTCCCATTAATATCATCATTACTAGAATCATCACAGGAAATAAAAATCAGCGTAAATAATATTAAGAAGTATTTCAAAAATTTCATATTGATTAAATTTATAATCTATGTTTAATTACGTTGAATATAACTATTTTGGATTTCAATAATCATAAAATTCTTTTTTTAATTTCAATTAGACTTAATGGCATAATCTTCTTTCCATAATAAGAACAAAATCTATCTATTTTATTTACTTTTAATACCGCTATTAACCTAAAAACCACTTTAACTTGAAATATTCTAAAATTATTGCCGGTACAATGACCTGGGGCAGTTGGGGCAGGAAAATGTCTAAAAAAGAGATGGAATCACTTATGCACCATTGTATTGCTCATGGCATTACCACCTTTGACCATGCAGATATTTACGGTGCATACACTACAGAATCTGATTTCGGAAAAGCATTTGCCAACTCTGGTGTAAAGCGTGAAGATATTCAATTGATTTCTAAATGTGGCATCCAATACGTATGTGAAAATCGCGATAATAAAGTTAAACACTATAACTACAACAAAGACTATATTATTTGGTCTGTTGAAGAATCCTTGAAAAATTTAAATACAGAATATTTAGATTTACTGTTACTCCATAGACCAAGTCCATTAATGGTTGCTGAAGAAATTGCTGATGCTATTACTGTTCTCAAAAAAGATGGTAAAATTAGAGATTTTGGTGTTTCAAATTTTACACCTTCGCAAATGGATATGGTAGGTCTTCGGATGGATATAGATGTTAATCAAATAGAGTTTTCTCTGACTAATCATTCAGCAATGCACAATGGTACATTAGATTATATGTTAACTTGTGGCATAAGGCCTATGGCGTGGTCTCCATTGGGTTCAGTTTTCAGAGAAGATAATGAACACACAAGACGAATTCATAAACAACTCGGAGCACTACTAGATAAATATAAAGCTACTGAAGATCAACTGCTGCTAGCATGGACACTTAAGCATCCATCAGGTATTATACCTGTTGTAGGTACAACCAACAAGGAAAGGTTAAAGCTAGCTATGGAAGCCACAAAGATTAATCTTGAACTAGAAGACTGGTTCTTAATTTTAGTAGCTTGTCAAGGGCATAAAGTACCATAATAAATAAATTATGAAAAAAACAGCATTGATTACAGGCGCAACTAGTGGTATTGGACGTGCTACGGCACATGTTTTTGCAAAACATGGTATTAATTTAATTCTCTGTGGTAGACGCCAAACAAGACTTGATAGCATTGAAAAAGCACTTTCTAGAGAAACGGATGTACATACTTTAAATTTTGATGTGCGCAATAGAGAAAAAACATTAGAAGCAATTTCTTCAATACCTAAAGAATTTAAAACTATCGACATCTTAATAAATAATGCTGGTAATGCTCATGGATTAGACCCTATCCAAGATGGGAGTCTAGACGATTGGGATGCCATGATGGATATAAATGTAAAAGGACTATTATATGTAAGTAAGGCCATAATAACTGGAATGACTGAACGTAATTCTGGTCACATCATAAATATTGGTTCGTCTGCAGGTAAGGAGGTATATCCAAAGGGTAATGTTTATTGTGCCAGTAAACATGCCGTTTTAGCGATTACCGAAGGAATGCGAATTGATCTTAATCCATTTGGCATTAAAGTTAGTGCTATAAATCCAGGTTTGGTTGAAACCGAATTTTCTGAGGTTAGGTTTAAGGGTGGGGCACAAGCAGATAATGTATATAAAGGTTACAAAGCGTTACAAGCCGAGGACATTGCTGAAATAATTCATTTTGCAATTACAAGACCTGCACATGTTAATCTAGCTGATGTTCTTGTTTTCCCAACAGCTCAAGCTAATTCAACAACTTTAAAAAAATCTTGAGCATAACCTGTATTACCTTGTTGTAATATGATTAATAAACGTCTTCTTATAAAAAACTTACTCGCTCATAATGATGAGAATAGTTTCTATGATAAAAAAAGAAAGGTAGATATTAGTTATAAAGAGGGTAAGGCAAAATTTCTAAAACATATCTGTGCGTTATCTAACAGCAATCCAAAAAACAACTCATACATAGTTATAGGAGTACAGGATGAGGACAATAAAATCATCGGAACTGATTTTTTTGATGATAGTAAAATTCAAAATCTAATAAATGCCTACCTAACTAATCCACCAATAGTTCAATACGAAAATATACCTTTTCCACATTTACCTGATGATAAGGTAGTCGGTCTTGTCACGATAAGACCGATCGATAAAATTACATCCCTTAGAAAGAATATCTGGAAATATTATGGTGGTTCTGTTTTTTTTAGAGATGGTAGTATGAGCATGCCTAAAGTCTTTGACATAGAAATCAAAGATGTAAATTCTAAAATTGTTTCAGCAATTGAAAATCACGCTCAAAACAACATAAAATTAACCCTGGATGGTGTTTTTGATTTTCTAAACAAGCGTCAGGACTATAATCCTCAATACAAGGTATTTAAAGAGTATTTTGTGCTGTGTTGGTCAGGTGACGAAAAAAAGGTTAAAGAAGAAGTGTTTTTTTCAAGAGTTGATATTGAGCTAATAAACGAACAGGTTCGGTTATTTTATTCAGCATTAGATGAAGTTTCAATAACTTTTGATGATCACTCATTCACTATTATAGAATATGTAAGACTTGGTCTTCAAAATTCATTTAAATATTATAAACTTGAAGAAACAACTATAAGTTTTGATAATAATGCCAATTATTCTATAGATGCCAATCTTATTTTTGAACCACCACAATTCAATAGAAAGGTTTTACATCATATTTATAATACCAATAATTCAATTTTAGAAAAATTAGAAAAAGGCATAAGTTTAGCTAATCATGAAATAGCTGACCTGGAAAATTTAGCAGCTAGTTATCTCATTTGTTACTTAAATGGTTTTGAAGATGCACTTCCAAAGTTAGATTATGCAAAACCCTATATTAAAAAATATAGTAATACTCTTTATAATTCATATAAGGAGACTATTCGTATTTTAAGAAAAGTAAGGTATAGTTGAGTTTAATCGGTAATTTTAGTTGTTTTAACCGTCTTTCTTGCATGTTATCGATAATTCAAGTTAAAAATTACACGTCATACATTTTTTTTAGCCATTCATCATAATTTTTATCCTGAGATAATTTTTATGTGCATCTTTGATGTGCTATTAATCAATTTATACAAACCTTGCAGCAATAGGATTAAATCCTTTTTGAGGCAAGGTTTTTTATTTGTGCTTTAAATAAAGTTTAATTTACTGAATGATTTATTAAGGATTCTTCTATCATCAACTTCTAACCAATTATTTAAAATTGTGGCGTAAACCTCCCTAAAATCAATTTCATATTTTAAATCACCATTATCATCCAGGTCCTTTAAATTGGCTAATTGATTATAAAACCCTGCTCTTTTTAAATTTTTTCCAATAACAAAAATGTTGTTTGCAGCACCATGATCGGTACCATCACTAAAATTCTGCTCAACACGTCTTCCAAATTCAGAAAAGGTTAGAATCAGTGTGTCCTTAAATGTGTTGTTTTGCTTTAAATCTTTAACAAATGCATCTACTGCTTCTGCATAAACCTTTAGTAAGTTTTCATGCTTATTATTTTGAAACGCATGGGTGTCAAATCCGTTTAGAGTTGTATAGTATACACTCGTATCTATTCCAGAATTAATAAATTGACCTACAACTTTTAATTGAGAAGAAAGACTAGATTTTTTAGGATAGCTCTCAGACAGTTTAGAATCTAATGTTTTTTCATAGAGGTATCTTGCAGATGATTTAGCATCTATCATTGTTTGATATAAATAACCTAAGTTGTGTTCAGTTAAATGACTATTATCGTAATGAGATAAAATAGAATTGAAGTCAGATTCTTGCAATGATCTATAAAGTTGTTTAGCCTGCTTTGTGGCAATACCATTTAATCTTTCCCCTCTTAAAGCTAAAGCTAAATCGTCATCAATTTGAATAGCGTTATATGGCTTTCTTCCATAATTATCTAAATATCTACCTATCCAACCAGACTCCAATATGTTTTCGTGATCACTTGCCGTATGCCAAATATCAGTTGAAGTAAAATGAGAACGGCTAGGATTTGGATAACCAACATTATTTATAATACTTAAATGACCATCATCATAAAGTCTTTTTAAAGGAGCTAAACTCTTATGAAAACCTATTTCATAATTTAATTTAATAGTATCACTTTTTCTAATGGCAATTTTGGGTCTAGCATTGTAGTATATGTCGTTGTTTATAGGTACTATGGTGTTTAGCCCATCATTACCACCCATAAGATGAATGATAACTAAATTTCTATGACCAAATTTATTTGGAAATACACCTTCAAATGCCTTCAAGAAGCTTGGTACAAATGCCATACTAGTAGCGAGTGCACTATTTTTTATAAAATTTCTTCTTTTCATCTATCTCTCATTTATACTTAACACATTTGATATTCTGGCAGGGACATTAATTTTACTAAATTCTTTTTGCTAGGACGTTTACCAAAACCTGAAATATAACGTTTAGTCCCTTGATTAATATCACATAATATTAATGTGTCTTTTAGTGTATTTAGCGATACTTTTTTAACGCTTTTTCTATATTTCTTCCAATCTACATACACAGTTAATTTTTCTTGATATTTATTCTTAACGGACACAATCCGTAAGTTCTTTAGATTACCTCTATATTGGTACGTATAGCTTTCTTTTTCTAAAATCATTGAAGGCAATTTTATACGCAACATCAAACTATTGGTTGTTATCCAATATTTACCTCCTTTCCATCCTGCAACATTTGGTGGAAATAACAGAAACTGATCCAATAAATTCTGCAACCTATATAGTTCGTTGCTCTTAGTAAAATATACCGGAACTAATCTATGAATTCCAATGAGTAAATCAATTGGTGATTTGATTTTTGTGCCAATATTTATATCATCATAAAACCAATCTGATGAAAAAACAAAGCGCATAAGTTTCTCAATATCATAATCGCCATAAAAAACCTCAACCATTCTATTAATGTGGTCTTCCTTAATATCGGAGTTCACAAAATAGGCATAGATTTTTTCGCAAATATGTTTAGCACATTGCTTTTGACTTAATATAATATCTATAATATCATCGCCATCAAATCTTCCTGTCTCACCAAAAAATTTCTTAGACCCATTGTCATGTCTAACCCTAATATATCTGAAGCTTCCATCGAATTTGTAATGATAACCAGTAAAGGCTCTTGAGCATTCTTTAATATCCTGCTCAGTATAATTGCCTTCTCCAAGTGTAAACAACTCTAAAAGTTCTCTAGCAAAATTTTCATTAGGGCTATCTTTTTTATTTTGATTTAAGTTTAAATACTTAATCATTGAGGCTTCTTTAGAAATTGCCTTAACAAAATCACCAAAATTACCTAATGCATGAGTCCTTAAAGTAGTGTTATATTTTAAGATATGATTTGTCGCCAAATCCTTGCATACAAAATGATTGGCCCAAAATAATGTCATACGCTCTCTTAAAACTCTTGGTGTTGTTTCAAGTCTCTTTAACCAAATAGTATTTAAAATTCTTGTTTCTTCTCTATTTCTGCTTAAAAGTTCCATTCGTTTATCCTTGCTGTTCTTCAAGGTACTTTGAGGATAGAATTTCAAATAAGAAAGATCTTTCTCTAATGGTACAATATCACGCGATTCTTGAAACAAATCATTAACTACAGTTTCCTTACTTTGCTCTGAAACCGTAAGTAATTCTTTCGGCTTTAAGCCGAATCCTGCTCTCCAATACAGATGAAGTACGTGTCTTTGTTTCATAGTAATATGACCATTAGATCTATTAATAGTTTAAAATACAAAAATTAACAGAACTCTTTAATTTCTTTATATAAGAGTCATCACTATCAAAAAAGTCACATCCTAGGATGTGACTTTTTAAATAAATTTCTCAGATAAAAAACTATAAATCAAACTTAATACCTTGAGCTAATGGTAAATCTGTAGTATAATTAATAGTATTGGTCTGTCGTCTCATATAAATCTTCCATGCATCAGAACCAGATTCTCTACCACCACCTGTTTCTTTTTCACCACCAAAAGCACCTCCAATTTCAGCACCAGAGGTACCAATATTTACATTAGCAATACCACAATCAGAACCTCTTTGCGATAAGAAACGCTCAGCTTCTCTTAGATTGTTTGTCATTATTGCTGATGATAGTCCTTGAGCAACGCCATTCTGAATGTCTATGGCATTCTCAACATTTCCTGAGTATTTTAATAGGTATAATACTGGTGCAAATGTTTCATGCTGTACAATTTCAAAATGATTTTTAGCCTCGGCAATCGCTGGTTTAACATAACAACCAGATTCATAACCTTCACCTGACAATACACCGCCTTCAACTACTATATTTCCACCTTCTTCAATTACCTTTTCTAAAGCATGCTTGTACATTTCTACTGCATCTGTATCAATTAAAGGTCCAACGTGATTATTCTCATCAAGTGGATTTCCAATTCGTAATTGTTTATAGGCATCTACAACAGCGTTTTTAACTTGGTCGTAAATAGATTCATGAATAATTAAACGTCTTGTACTTGTACAACGTTGACCGCAGGTACCTACTGCACCAAAAACAGCTCCAATTACGGTCATTTTAATATCGGCATCAGGCGTTACAATAATCGCATTATTCCCACCTAATTCTAATAAGGTTTTACCTAATCTACCTGCTACTTCTTTAGCAACAATTTTACCCATTCTTGTAGAACCAGTAGCAGAAACTAAAGGTACTCGGGTATCTTTTGTCATCATTTCACCAACCTTATAATCACCATTGATTAAACAAGAGATGCCTTCTGGTAAGTCATTGTCTTTTAATACTTCTGCAATAATATTTTGACATGCAATACCACAAATTGGAGTTTTCTCACTTGGTTTCCAAATACAAACATCGCCACAAACCCACGCTAAAGCAGTATTCCAAGACCAAACGGCTACAGGAAAATTAAATGCTGAAATTACACCAACAACACCAAGTGGATGATACTGCTCATACATTCTGTGCCCTGGTCTTTCTGAATGCATCGTTAAACCGTGTAATTGTCTAGAAAGCCCAACAGCAAAATCACAGATATCAATCATCTCTTGTACTTCTCCCAATCCTTCTTGGTAAGATTTACCCATTTCATAAGAAACAAGTTTTCCTAAGGCTTCTTTCTTTTCTCTAAGTTTTTCACCGAACTGACGTACTATTTCACCACGTTGTGGTGCAGGCATTAAACGCCAAGCTTTAAAAGCTTCTATTGCTGTGCCCATTGCCTTTTCATAATCCTCCTTTGTTGTTGATTTTACAGAAGCAATTAAAGCTCCATCTACAGGTGAATACGACTCGATAAGTGGTCCGTTTGAGAAATTGTTAGACCCTGTTGAAGTACCTTCATTTATAGCTTTTACACCTAACTGTTGTAAAGCTTCATTTATTCCGAAATTGGTAGCAACTGCTTCCATATTGACTTAGTTTTTGTGAATTATTAAATTTTAATGCGAAGTTACTAATAAATTGTCAGTTTTACTTGAGGCTCTTCACATTAAAATGTAACTTTATTGCACCAAAAAATACTATCTTCATATGAAAAAACATATTATATTTTTACTGGCCTTAGTGGTTTTTTTTAATTGTAAAAATGAGTCAACAAATAATACCGATTTGTCATCAAATAACAAGTCCCAAAAAACGACTGAAAAAGCTGAATTTGCCATTATAATTCATGGTGGTGCTGGTACAATTTTAAAGAAGAATATGACACCAGAACGAGAAGCCTCTTTCAAAGCTAAATTAGAGGAGGCCATCAGAGTTGGACACAATATACTTAAAAATGGAGGCAGTAGTTTAGATGCTGTAGAGAAGACTATTAATGTTATGGAAGATTCTCCTCTTTTTAATGCTGGTAAAGGTGCTGTTTTTACGCACGCCGAAACTAACGAATTAGACGCCTCCATTATGGATGGCAGAACCTTAAATGCTGGTGCATCAGCAGGTACAACAACAGTAAGAAATCCTATTAATTTAGCGAGAGCTATAATGGAAAAATCAAATCACGTTATGCTATCTGGCAAAGGTGCTGAGACCTTTGCTGAAGAGCAAGGCTTAACCTTAGTTGAACCCGATTACTTTTTCACTGAAAGCAGGTTTAATGGTTTAAAAAGAGTTAAAGAAAAGCAAGCCAAGATTGAAAAAAATACTGATACGGAATCAGCGCTTATCAATTTTTATAATGAAGACATTCAGAATTCTAAATTTGGAACTGTTGGCTGTGTAGCGCTTGATAAAAATGGAAATATCGTTGCTGGAACCTCAACAGGTGGTATGACAAATAAGCGTTATGGAAGAATTGGAGATGCACCAATAATTGGATCTGGCACGTATGCCAATAATGCGACTTGTGGTGTTTCAAGTACAGGTTGGGGAGAATATTTTATACGTGCTCAAGTCGCACACGATATCTCAGCATTGATAGAATATAAAGGCCTTTCTCTACAAGAGGCAGCAAAAATTGTACTCGATAAAGTTAAAGCCTTAGGTGGTGATGGTGGAATTGTAGCACTTGATAAAAATGGCAGCATGGTTGCAGAATTTAATACTGCTGGTATGTACCGAGCTCAAATGAATGATAAAGGAGAACTCAATATTGGTATTTACGAGAAAGAATAGTTTTTAAATCTATCATTCTTCAATTGGTATTTCTTTGATTAAGATAAAGGGTTCATTAACTTTAAGAACAATTTAACAACGGCTAAAAATCTAAAAGCTCAAAACTAGGCGTACTTAATTAACAAGAAAGTACCTACCTCTCTTTTTAAGTCGAAGTTTCATTCTAAATCCATCAACCCTATGCAGATCAAAAAGTATCTCGCTTTTGTAGTCATCTTGACTCTAGCAATTTCGTGTAAAAAAAAGCCTGTTGAAACAGATAACATTTTTAAGTTTAGGGATTACATAAGTTATACAACTTCAGGTTTGGTCTCTGTTGTTGAGCCTATCAAAATAAGCCTAACCAATGACGTTGATGGTTGGGAGGCTAATGAAGAATTAGATACAGACTTACTTAAATTTTTGCCTTATGTACAAGGTAAATTACAAGCTTTAAATAACCACACTATAATATTTACGCCAAATGAACCACTAGAACCATCTACCGAATATGCGGTAACAGTAAATCTTAACGATATTTACAAGACTGTCCCACAAGAATTTGAAGACTATACGTTTCAATTTAAAACCATAACACCAAGTTTCAATATTATCACAAACAGTCTCCAATCCTATAGTAAAGAATGGCAATATATTTTAGGCCAATTGAGGTCTGCAGATGTTATTTCATTAGATGATGCAAAAACTTTAATCGAAGTTACACAAGATAAAAAAGATTTAAAGCTCATTTGGAATGAAATAGATGAACAATCAAAATACTTTGAATTCAGAATTGACAGTATTAATCGTCAAATAGAAGACAGCGAGCTTAGTGTCTCATGGAATGGAGATCCTATTAAAGCCGAAAATAAAGGAGCGAATTCTATACTCATACCGGGAATAAACAACTTTGCAGTAGTTGAAACTCAAGTTATTCAAAACCCAGAGCAATATTTATCTATTAACTTCTCAGACCCTTTAAAACGGCAACAAAATTTTTCAGGTTTAGTAAACATTCAAGGTGTTCAAAATCCTAAATACATTGTAAATGGAAACGTTTTAAAAGTTTACCCCAATACCAAATTAGTTGGTGAAATTCAAGTCGATGTATTTACTGGAATTAAGAATACCGATGATTTCAAATTAAAAACACCATTTTCACAACAATTAACTTTTGAAGAATTAAAACCACAAGTTAGGTTAATAAGCAATGGTTCAATATTGCCAAATTCAACAGATTTAAAAATCAATTTCGAAGCGGTTAACCTTAAAAAGGTTGATGTTAGAGTTATTAAGATTTTTGAAGATAATGTATTACAATTTCTTCAAGAAAATAATATGAATAGCAACTACGAAAACTCCATTAAACAAGTTGGTCGTAGAATAGCTAAACAAACAATCACACTAATTCAAGATGAAGCTCAAAATACTGGTAAATGGAAAGCATATAGTATCGATTTAACAAACTATCTGCAAGCAGATCCCGGAGCAATTTATAGAGTAGAACTCAGTTTTAAACGCAGTTATTCATTATACGACTGTACTTCAAATTCTGAAACTACAGATATTGATGAAGATGATTATTATGAAGACTATTATGAAGAAGAAGTCTACGCATCACAAGAATTAACTCCTGAAGAAGAGGATTTGTTAGAAGAACAATATTGGGACAACCTAAATTACAATTACAGAAATTCTAATTATAGATGGAGAGATAGAGAAAATCCTTGCACAGATTCTTACTTTAATTACAGAAATAGGTCAATTGCGCTCAACTTAATTGGTTCTAATATTGGCGTAATAGCAAAGCAAGGAAATGACAATAATTACTTTTTTGCAGTTACTAATATCTTAAATACTAATCCAGTTTCTAATGCCAACATAACGCTTTATAACTATCAACAGCAAAAACTTGCAGAAGGTCAATCTAACAGCGAAGGGATTGCAAAAATGGATGCAAAAAAACGTGCAACATTCGCAATAATAACAAAAGGGAAAAGTAAAAGCTATATCAAACTATTTGATGGTAATTCACTCTCTATCAGTAAGTTTGATGTTTCCGGTAATAGGTTACAGCGTGGCCTAAAGGGTTATATATATGGAGAGCGCGGTGTTTGGAGACCGGGCGATAGTTTATTCCTCACGTTTATTTTAAATGACAAGGCTAGTAAATTACCAAAGAGACATCCTATTAAATTAGAAATCACCGACCCAGTAGGTAAACTGGTTTACAGAAAAATATCACAAGACAATCTTAATAATTTCTATGATTTTAAAGTGCCAACATCAACAGATTATAAAACCGGTAATTACAATGCGAATATCTCAGTTGGTGGTGCTTCTTTTTCAAAAGCATTGAAGATAGAAACAGTTAAGCCCAACCGATTAAAAATAAGGGTTGATTTTAAAGAAGAGGTTTTATCTAAAGAAAATCCATTAAACGGTACGTTGAATGTTGCGTGGTTGCATGGAGCTCCTGCAAAAAATATTAAAGCTGAAATTAAAGGCAAATTTACGAGTACCAATACAGCGTTTAAAGACTATAAGAACTATGTTTTCAATGATCCAACACGAAAATTCAATACCGAAGAGTCTAATATTTTTCAAGGGTATTTAGATGATCGTGGTAATGCCTCTATTGATGCAGAATTAAATGTAGGTAACAATGCTCCAGGTATGTTAAATGCTCAATTTTTAATACGAGCATTCGAAAATGGTGGTGACTTTTCACTAGATGCATTCACAATACCTTATGCACCATATGAATCTTTTGTTGGGTTAAAATCTCCCAAAGGTAATTATTACGGTTCCTATTTCACAGACGAAAATCACACTTTTGATGTCGCAACTGTAAATGCGCAAGGCAAAGCAACATCTAGAACAAACCTAGAGGTACAAGTCTACAAAATTGAATGGCGCTGGTGGTGGAATTCATCTTACGACAATTTATCAAGTTATATTTCAAGTAGTTACCACAGACCTGTTCAAGAATTTAGTATTAATACCGATAGTAATGGAAAAGGAAGTTTTAAACTTAAAATTCCAGAAAATGAAAGAGGAAGGTACCTCATAAGAATATTAGATCCAGAAAGCGGTCATGCAACAGGTAGAACAGCATACTTCTATAAAAATTGGTGGTCTAATGCGCCTTCAACAGATAAAGAAGCAGCAAAAATGCTAGTGTTTTCAACAGACAAAAAGAATTATAATGTAGGTGAAACTGCAAAGCTCACATTTCCATCTGGTTCTGAAGGACGAGCACTTGTTAGTATAGAAAATGGCTCTAAAGTAATTAATCATAAATGGGTAAAAACAAAACCTGGAGAAACAACAATTGATCTACCTGTGACTCCAGACATGGCTCCAAATGTGTTTATAAATATTTCGTTGTTACAACCACATGCCATAACATCTAATGACTTACCCATAAGGTTATATGGTATTATACCAATGATGGTTGAAAACCCCGAGACAAGGTTAGAACCACAAATCAGTATGCCAGATGTCATTAAACCAAAGCAGAATTATGACATAAAAATCTCTGAAAAAAACAATAAGGCGATGACTTATACTATTGCGGTAGTGGAAGAAGGCTTATTAGATTTGACACGGTTTAAAACACCAAATGCTTGGAATAGTTTCTATTCTCGAGAAGCTTTGGGCGTAAAAACTTGGGATGTTTTTGACGATGTAATAGGTGCCTACTCAGGTAGTATAGATCAAGTATTTGCAATTGGTGGTGATGGAAATGCTACCAAAGGAAAAAACAAAAAAGCGAATCGTTTTAAACCAGTAGTTACATATTTAGGTCCGTTTTTACTTGGTGCTGGACAAACCAAAACCCACAACCTTAAAATGCCTAATTATGTGGGCTCAGTACGTGCTATGGTTATTGCTGGTAATAACAATTTTGAAGCATATGGCAGTGTAGAAAAATCTGTATTAGTTAAAAAGCCATTAATGGTTTTGGCGACGCTTCCTCGCAAATTAAGTCCGGGTGAGAAGGTTACATTACCAGTTACAGTTTTCGCGATGGAGAAAAAGGTTGAGACTGTAAATTTAGAACTTAAATTGAGTGATGGAATTACTATAAAACGTAATAAAACCCAAACTCTAAATTTCAGTAAGCCGGATGAACAAATGGCTTATTTTGAATTAGATGTAACCAAGGCCAAAGGCATTAACACTATTGAGGTTATTGCAACAGGTAATGGTGAAAAATCAACTTATAAAGTTGAGATAGATGTGGAAAACCCTAACCCTTACACCTCTCGCTTGGTTGATAAAGAACTATTAGGAAAAAGTACAACAGATATTAAATTTTCCACTTTTGGTGTGTCAGGAACGAATTCTGCTACCATTGAATTTTCAACCTTACCACCAATGGATTTTACAAAACGCCTTGGTTATTTAATAAGATATCCTCATGGCTGTGTAGAACAAACCACATCTAGTGTTTTTCCGCAATTATATCTAGCTGATATTTTTGACTTAACAGATCAAAAGAAAGGACAAATTCAAAGCAATATTGAAAATGGTATAAAACGACTTGGGCAGTTTCAACAGCCAAGTGGTGGGATGAGCTATTGGATAGGCGAAAATTCTGCTAATGATTGGGGCACAAGTTATGCTGGCCATTTTATGATCGAAGCAGAGAAAAAAGGATTTGTTTTACCATTAACATTTAAAAGCAATTGGATTGCCTACCAGAAACAAGCATCAAGAAATTGGAGACCAAGCTACAGTTATCACAATGATTTAGCACAAGCCTATCGACTTTATACCTTGGCATTATCTGGTAGCCCAGATTTGGCATCCATGAACAGATTGAGAGAATTCGAAGAATTATCAAATGATGCTAAATGGCGTCTAGCAGCAGCCTATGCATTGGCAGGTCAGAAAGAAGCTAGTGAACGAATCGCAAATGAGGCCAATATTAACTTTGAAACTGATGAGGACAATTATTATACCTATGGCTCTGTAAACAGAAATAGAGCCATGGCATTAGAGACTATGTTAATTATAGATAATGCCAAAAAACATGATCTGGCAAAACTAATTTCTAAATCACTATCTAGTAAAGATTGGATGAGCACCCAAACCACAGCTTACAGTTTATTAGCAATGGGTAAAATGATAAAACAAAATGGTGGTAAGGCATTTAATCTTACATATTCTATTAATGGTAAAACTGAAACAATAAATGCTAAAAGCGGTATTGCACAGCGCAACATTCAAGTTGTTGAGGGAGTAAACAGTATTTCAATAAACAATACAAAAGACAATGTTATCTATGCTCGTATAATAAATTCAGGTAAATTGAAATTGGGAGAAGAAATTGCTGAAAAACGAGGATTTTCAATTTCAACTGAGTATAAAGACTTAAAAGGAAACAAAATTGACGTTAGAAATCTTCAACAAGGACAAGATTTCGTTGCAACAATAAGTATTACAAATCAAACTAGTAGTAGGGTAAAAGATATTGCATTAACACAGGTTTTCCCTTCTGGTTGGGATATTGTGAATACAAGATTTACGGACTTTGGTGACACAACTGTTAGCCAAGCAAGATATACAGACATAAGAGATGATAGAGTTAACTTTTATTTTGAGATGGACCGCAAAGGTAAATACGGAACAAAGACATTTAGTGTAATGCTTAATGCATCATATCTCGGTAGCTATTATTTACCAGGAACACAAGCTGAGGCCATGTATGACAACAATTATCTTGTTAGAAATATTGGCCAATGGGTTACCATTAACAAATAAACATATTTCATAAACTAAATAAATCCAGAACAAAAACCGCAAATAATGTTCAACACAAAAATTAGAAATTATGAACTTTTTAAAACAAATTTTAGCACTTGCATTAGTTATTAATGCTACACTTTTATGTGCACAAGAACAAGCTTATGTTATCGCGGACAATGGATTATCAATTAGAGAAAAACCTGATGTTAACTCAGAAAAGATAGGACGACTTAAATATGGTGAATCTATTGAAATATCAGAAAATACTGGCGAAAAACTAGTAATTGTAGATAGTGGAAAAACTGTTTCAGGCAATTGGGTAAAAATTAAAACAAGAACTAAATATGGCTATGTGTTTGATGGCTATTTAGCTAAAGAATTAACGAATAGTATTGAAGCTGATTACAAAGGCTTAAATATAAAAATTAAGAATCTCAAAAGTACAGATGAATTTAAAGTAAAGTCATTTTTTGACACAGACACTGTTTATGTTGATGTAGAATTAGGTGATACTCCTGAAGGCAAAACCTTATTACTTAAGAATAAGAATTATAAAAGAGTTAGTATCTTTCAACAATTTGAAAACAGTATTTCAATAACAAATGAGGGACCTCATTGCGATCTAACAGAATGGAAACATTACTATTCTAGATGGGAGCCAATTGAACAGATTAATCGTGGAACGTATAAAACGCTTTCATACAGCGAAGAAGATTGGTCTAAGTTTATTGATGTTTCAATGAACGATTTGAAACAAGAGATATTGGACTATTGTGGATTAGAGTGGGTTAAACATTTAAAAGATGTCAAATCAATTAAAGATTACCCGATTTCGGTTTCAACAAGTAGAATATTCTTGAAAATATTAATTACCGATTCTGATGATAATATCACAGAGAAAATCATTGAATTTAAAATACCCATGGGTTGTTAATTATGAATAATTTAAAACCATATTTTGCTGTAATATTTACTTCAACACGTACAGAGAATACTAACGGCTATGCAGAAATGGCACATAAAATGGAGTCATTGGCTAAGTTACAACAAGGATTTCTTGGCATGGACACAGCCAGAAACGAAGTAGGTATTACAGTAAGCTATTGGGAAAGTTTAGAAGATATTAAAAATTGGAAGCTAAATTCAGAACACCTATTTGCCCAAAAATCAGGTAAAGAGAAATGGTATAATTGGTATAATGTTAGGATTTGTAAAGTTGAAAGAGAATATGATTTTAATAATTAAAGTGCTTACCGCTTCAATGTAAAATGTCCTTTAAATTCTTGGTTATCAATTACTATTCTATACCAATAGTCAGAACTAGGTAGGGGGTTATCAATAAACGTTCCATCCCATCTAACATTATTATTTTTTGCCGAGAAAATTAATTTCCCAAACCTATTGAATATGTAGACTTCTGTAGAATTAAAATATGGTGCTACATTAAAGTTAAAATAGTCATTATTACCATCGCCATTGGGTGTGATAAACTTCTGAATATAAAAATGAATATGGTCTGTGGTAACCACAGTATTACATACATTAGATCTCACAAAAATAGTATATAAACCACTTTCTACGCCACTAAAGATATTGCTAAACTGATAATTAACACCATCAATTGAATATTCGTAGTCACCTTGATTTAGAATATTTATATTTATTGAGCTTCCGTCTGACATAACATTCCCAATTTCCGGTAAATCAATCTCAGTGACATTAAATATTATAATTTCTGTGAAACAGCCATCTGTGACTTCTACTTCATAAGTTCCTTCGTTTTCAATTATAATAGAAAACGTATCCTCTCCACCATCCCATTGATAAGTTGGATTTACAATATCAGATATAGCCTCTAATTCTATAGTTTGGTTCTCACAGATAACTACAAACTCATCTCTAAACTCCAACGGTTGCGTACCTAGAATTTCCCATTCACATAAGTCTTCATTAAAAACAGAACTTTGCCAACACAATAAATCTGAAGGTTCTTGTGGTTCCGTACCAGAAACTTCCCATGAACAGGTAATATCATTAAATGTAGCTATCTCCCAACATTCCAAATTTGTAGGAGCATCAGGTTGTACTCCTGAGACTTCCCAAGTACATGTAACATTATCAAATGTTGCTGTTTCCCAACATTCTAATACCGGTTGAACTGGTTGACTTCCTGTCACTTCCCAATCACAAATTGTAGTATTAAAAGTTGCCGTTTCCCAGCATTCTAAATTAGTCGGTGGAGTTGGTTGCGTTCCTGTCACTTCCCATAAGCAAGTCATATTATTAAAGATTGCTGTCTCCCAGCACTCTATTGTAGGTTGGACGGGTTGTGTACCAGATACATCCCAAACACATGTCGCATTGTTAAAAGTTGCGGTTTCCCAACATTCTAAATTATTAGGTGGTGCTGGTTGTGTGCCAGTTACCTCCCAAGAGCAAGTTGTATTATTAAAAGTTACGGTTTCCCAACACTCTATTGTAGGTTGGACGGGTTGTGTACCTGTCACCTCCCAAGAACAAGTTGTATTGTTAAATGTTGCCATTTCCCAACACTCTATAGCAGGTTGAACTGGTTGTGTACCTGTCACCTCCCAAGAACAAGTTGTATTATTAAAAGTTGCTGTTTCCCAACATTCTATTGCTGGTTGAATTGGTTGTGTACCAGTAATTACCCAATCACAAATAGTGTCGTTAAATGTTGCGGTTTCCCAACACTCTATAGCTGGTTGAGCAGGTGCTTGATTTATATTGACTTCATATACATCCGAAAATGTAATACAATCTGAATTAGTCAGATTAGAAGCAAATTCTGCCACCTTGGCTCTGTAAAATGTTGTTGTGGTTATTCCATTTATATTTAAAACATCTGTTGTTTCTCCTATTAAATCTGTCCAATTAATACCATCTGTACTAGATTGCCATTGATAAAAATGTGAACTAAAAACAACATTATCTGGTATAGCGGTAATTGATTGAGAAAATGGTGTGAGTGAACTGCAAATTGTTGCAGAATTATTTCCTGAAGTGTCTTCTGACGTAATTAAATCACCACAACTTTTAAAGACAATGTCGTCTATGGCTAAATCATTACCACAACCACCAGAACCATTATTTATCATCTTTAAAATAACAGATGTTTGTGCTGGTAGTGTTTGAAACACTAATGCATATTGATTCCAATCAGGTGTTAATGTTCCTCCAATTGCTCCCGTTGCACCAGAAGCCAACAAGTTAGTATCCGTATCATCCCAAATTTCAAATCTAACATTGATTGGAATTAGACTAGATCCGCAAAATCCATTTAGAGGTGATAAATTTAATAACCATGAGGAAAATTCATAAGTTGTATTTTCGCATAAACCAGAAATATCGGTTCTATAAAATTCTCCTGCAGTAAAATCTGAATTAACCACCAACATTCTACCATTAGTGTCATTTGGTGTTACATCCTGTACGTCAAACCAATCGAAATAATCTGTATTACTAGTAACAACATAAAATCCATCATTTGGGTCTGCACCATTTGCATAAGCATAAGTTGTAGTGCCAGGAGGCAACTGAACATCATTTGTACCGGTACCAAAATCCTCATAAAAGATTGGATCACCAGAATTACCTTGGCAAAAACTCAATTGCGCACAAGCTTCTTTTGAAAGAAAAGAAAAACAAAAAATTATAAGTATTTTAAGATCTAGATAAGAGTTTCGCACGTTTAAATATATAGAATTTATCTTTTGAAAGAGACTTTTCGATAAGATGATTATTTATTCTTCTTTTGTATAGTATATGTATAGGTTTTTGAATTATATAAAACAAAATAAAGTAAAATCAATGGCAATTTTACTGCTTTTAATAGCCTATTATTTCTGTTTGCCTAAGCAATTATTTAAAGACCCAACAGCAACTGTTTTAACAAGTAATAATAACGAACTTCTTGGTGCAAGAATTGCAGACGATGGTCAATGGCGATTTCCATCTAATGATAGTATTCCAAAAAAATTTAAAACATGTATTCTGCTTTTTGAAGATGAATACTTTTATAAGCATCCTGGTTTTAATCCTGTTTCAATTTTTAAAGCCTTAAAGCAGAATTTAAATTCAGGTACTGTAAAACGTGGGGGAAGCACCATAACCCAGCAGGTCATTCGCTTATCAAGAAAAGGCCAACCTAGAAGTTATTTTGAGAAATTTAAAGAACTCATTCTAGCAACACGCTTAGAGTTTAGGCAATCTAAAGACGACATTTTAAACCTATATGTTAGCAATGCACCATTCGGTGGTAATGTAGTTGGAATTGAAGCTGCATCATGGCGCTATTTTAATCGAAATGCATCCAATTTATCTTGGGCGGAAAGTGCGACTTTGGCAGTTTTACCTAATGCACCAAGCCTCATATATCCTGGGAAAAATCAAAAACGCTTATTTGAAAAGAGGAATTTACTTTTAAAAAAACTATTCGAATATGGTACGATTGATAAACTTACATACGAGCTTTCCATTGCAGAAGAGCTACCAATAAAGCCTTACACATTACCACAAATAACCCCTCATTTACTTCAGAAAACAGTAAACGAACATAAAGGTAAACGCATTAAAAGCACCATAAACGTGTCCTTTCAAAACCAATCTAACACCATTGTTAAGCAACATTATGATAGATTAAAACAAAACGAAATTTATAATATTTCAGTCTTAATATTAGATGTGAATACTCGAGAGGTTTTGACATATATCGGAAATTCTCCAACCGATAAAACCCACCAAAACTATGTTGACATTGTGAATAAACCTAGAAGTACTGGTAGCATTTTAAAGCCATTTTTATACGCCTCTATGTTAGATGCAGGTGATATATTACCAAATACGTTGGTTGCAGATGTACCAACTCAATTTGGCAGTTATCAACCTGAAAATTTCAATCAGTCTTATGATGGTGCTGTGCCTGCAAATGAGGCTTTATCGAGATCACTTAATGTCCCAGCCGTTAGAATGCTTCAAAATTTTGGTTTAGATAGGTTTTATCACTATCTCAAAAAACTTAACTTAAAAGATATAAAATATAATGCAAACCACTACGGTTTATCATTGATCTTAGGAGGTGCAGAAAGCAACCTTTGGGATTTGTGTAGTAGCTATGCGGCAATGTCTTCCACATTAAATCATTTCAATGATTATTCTAGCCAATATTACACCTATGAATTTTGCAAGCCTATCTATATAAAAAATCAATCACTTGATTTCGGTGAATTGCAAAATGAAAAATCAATTTTTGATGCGGCCTCCATTTACCTTACATATGAGAGCATGAAACAGGTGAATCGCCCTGAGGAAGATGAAAGCTGGGAGTTTTATGATTCATCGCAAGAGATTGCATGGAAAACAGGAACAAGTTTTGGTTTTAGAGACGCATGGGCAATTGGCACTACGAAAAATTATGTCGTAGGTGTTTGGGTTGGTAATGCTGATAGTGAAGGAAGACCAGGACTAGTAGGTGTACAAACAGCAGCTCCAATATTATTTGATGTTTTTGATATTCTACCTAAAAGCGAATGGTTCGCACAACCATTTGATGAAATGATAGAAGTAAATATCTGCAAAAGAAGTGGATATAGAGCCTCAACTATATGCGATGAGACTGAGACAAGACATATTCAAACGAGTGGTATTAAAACAAAACCATGTCCTTTCCATAGATTAGTTCATTTAGATAGCAAAAAACAATTTCAAGTGAACTCATCTTGCGAATCCGTAGCAAATATTGAAAGTCAATCATGGTTTGTATTGCCTCCTTTACAAGCCTATTATTATAAGAGTAAGAATCCATTTTATAAACCACTACCGTCTATTAGAGGAGATTGCTTAAAAGATCGCGATATTTCTATGGAGTTTATTTACCCTAACCAACAATCTACCGTATTCCTCCCAAAAGACTTTGACGGAAAAACCAATGATCTTGTTTTAAAAGTAGCGCATTCAAGACCAGAATTAGAGCTTTATTGGTATGTTGATGATATTTATGTGGGTAGTACTAAAGACATTCACGATATGGCCATTCTACCAATTGCAGGAGATCACACCTTGACTGTTGTGGATGAATTAGGTAACGAGTTGAAGCACAAATTAACAGTTGCGGAATAAACCGTTTAGTCTTCAAATTCTTATTTTTGTACTCTAAAATTAACTAAACACTTATGGAAACCGTTCAATTTATCCACTCCTATTGGGCTTACTTAGTATTGTTTGTGCTTGTTGTCGCAACGTTTAATGCACTAATTAAATTTTTTGGAGATAAAGAATTTGATGCCAAAGACTTTAGGATTTCACTTTTTGCACTAATTACAATGCACATTCAATTATTAATTGGGATTGTTCTATTCTTTTTGAAAGATTACTTTTCCACCATTGAACAAGTTGGAGGAATGGGTGAAGTAATGAAAAATTCTGATTTAAGAAATTTAATTATAGAGCATCCCATAACAATGATCATTGCAGTAGCACTTGTTACGATTGGTTATTCAAAGCACAAAAAGAAATTAGTGTCTAAACCTAAATTTAAAATGCTAGCAATATTCTACAGCTTAGCATTGATTTTAGTTTTAGCAAAAATACCATGGAATCTCTGGTTCTAGTAAATAAAAAAAGCGTCCAAGTTTGGACGCTTTTTTTATTCGCTTGCCTGTTTTATTAGATAAATGTAAACCGGAAAGTGGTCACTAAATCCATCTGTAAAACCACCATCGGCAAAACTTCTAAACGGATAGCCTTCCCAACGTCCTCTTTTGTTAGATAAATAAGCTTTATTGTATATACCTGCTTTCCAAAAACGATACGAAGAATAGTCGCTTTCAATGAGCGGTTTAGTAACCATTATTTGATCAAACAAACTCCAGGCATCTCTATATGCTGTTGTGCCATAACCTTTTTCAGTAAACATTTTCTCAAAAGGATTATAAATACCTTTTAATGGCACTTTCTTCTTGTCTTTCTTAGCTTTTAAAACCTCTTTTACACTATCGTTAGTAGGGTCATCATTTAAATCACCCATGGTTAAAATTTTAGCGTAAGGGTCTATTGACTGTAAGGAATCAATAATTCGTTTGTTCAGTTTCGCAGCTCCAACTCTTTTAGATCTGCTTCTAGCCTCTCCACCACTTCTGGATGGCCAGTGATTAACAATTATATGTATTAAATCCCCATCTAGCTTACCGCTGACCAATAATTGATCTCTAGTAAAAACACGTTTTCTAGTCAAATCATCGTAAATCAATAATTCATGGGAACTAGATTCTACAGGCTGAAACAATTCCTTCTGATACAATAATGCTACATCTATACTTCTTCGATCTGGCCCTTCAAAATGAATTATGCCGTAATCTTTAGAAAGAAGTAAGGGGTCATTAACCAGATCTTCTAGAACTTTTCGATTTTCAATCTCACAAACTCCAATTACAGCTGGTGAATTATTTGCCATATCGTTTCCGATATTGGATATAACCCGTGCCATATTTTTAATTTTCTTTCTATAAATTTCAGAGCGATTCGCCTTAAGTTCCATTATGGGACTTGCTTCATCATACTTTAATGGATCGTTAATCGTATCAAATAGATTTTCTAAATTGTAAAAAGCTACAGTGTGAATTTTAAAACGTTTTTCTTCTTGCGCGTTTACATTAAAAAAGCTTACGAAAACAATTAAAAGTAGAAGCGATTTTAGTAATTTCATAGGGTTGTATTAACTTATTGTTATATCGTATACAAATTGCCTGCCAAAATTATATAATTATTATAAATAATGTACATTTGGACGCCTTAAATAACTATATTTTAATCTAACATAACAATCAATTTAAAATTAGGCATGAAAAAAAGTTTTTTACTATTTCTGTTTGGAATTGCCTTTACCTTTTCGAGTTTTGCACAACAAACTATTGTAAAGGGAAGTGTTCTAGACGGAACTACAGGAGAACCAATTCCTGATGTAACGATTTCTATTGAGGAGACCGGACAAACAACTAAAACAGATGCTAAAGGGGAATTCAGTTTTACTGAAAACGTACCTCTTGGCGAGCAGGTTTTAAAGGTCGAAAGAGTAGGATACGTTACCAAACGTTACCCAATCATCGTGAATGAAGGCCAAACCGTGGATATTAGTGGTATGACTTTAGATTTTGATTCGAGTGACAAAAAAGATCTATTCATTATTTCAATATCGGATGATAATTTAAATAGCGAAGATGATGGATTAACCGACAACATCTCAGGTTTGTTACAAGCCTCTAGGGATGTGTTTCTCAATGCAGCTGCTTTTGATTTCAGTGCAACATTTTTTAGACCACGTGGTTTAGATAATGCCAATGGTAAAGTACTAATCAATGGTGTTGAGATGAACAAGCAGTTTAACGGAAGACCTCAATGGGGAAACTGGGGTGGTTTAAACGATGTACAACGTAACCAAGAATTCTCAATGGGAATTTCTGCAAACGACTATACCTTTGGAGATTTAGCAGGTACAAATAACATTATTATGCGCGCTTCTAAGTACCGAAAAGGTGGCCGTATTTCATATGCTTCGGCAAATAGAAGTTATCAAGGAAGAGTAATGGCAAGTTATAATTCTGGTTTGTTAGAAGGTGGCTGGTCATATTCAGTGCTAGGATCTAGACGCTATGGTGAAAATGGTTATATAGACGGTACATTGTACGATGCAAATTCTTTCTTTGTAGCAGTAGAAAAACAAATTAATGACAAGCATAGCTTAAATTTTACAGGTATTTATGCGAAGAACAGACGTGGGCGATCTACAGCAATAACTGAAGAGGTATATGATTTAAAAGGA
This sequence comes from Winogradskyella sp. A2, assembly GCF_046762865.1. NCBI lineage: Bacteria > Pseudomonadati > Bacteroidota > Flavobacteriia > Flavobacteriales > Flavobacteriaceae > Winogradskyella > Winogradskyella sp. A2. The sequence goes on along the minus strand of NZ_JBKQXM010000002.1, from coordinate 381,792 downwards.
CGTCAATATAATCCGTTTTGGGGGAATTTAAATGGAGAAGAACGCAACTCGAGAATGCGAGAAATTAACGAGCCAATATTAATGCTTAATCACTTTTGGGATGTTTCATCTACAATTAAATTAAATACAAATGTTGCATACCAATTTGGTCAAATTGGTAATACAAGAATTGATAATGGAGGTACGAGACTAGTACAATTCAATGGAGAAGACACTTATATTGGAGGTGCTAGAAATACAGACCCAACATACTATCAGAGACTACCAAGTTATTTCCTTAACAGAGATGATGCTCCTACGGCTTATGATTATGAACAGGCCTATTTAGCTGAGCAAGAATTTATTAATAATGGTCAGTTTAATTGGTTAGATGTCTATGCTGCAAACGTTAGCTCTACTGCCAACGGGTATAACGCAATTTATGCATTACAAGAGGACAGAATTGATGACCAACAATTAACAGCAAATATATTATTAGATGCTGAATTAGCAGAAAACATAAAACTTAATGGTGCTGTAAATTATAGAACACTAAAAAGTGAAAACTTTGCTTCAATTAAGGACTTGTTTGGTGCGAATGGTTATTTAGATGTTGACTTTTTTGCGGAAGAAACAGATCCAAATCAAAACCTAAGTAATCTTGCACAATCGGATGTTAGAAACCCAAACCGAATTGCGGGAGAAGGTGATAGATATAAATACAATTATGAAATAGATGCTAACGTAATTAGTGCCTTCGCACAAGCTCAATTTAAATACAATAAAATTGACTTTTACGTCGCGGCAAATGTTTCTAATACAGATTATCAAAGAAACGGTTTGTATCAAAACGGATATTTTGCTGACAATTCATTTGGTAAAAGCGATAAAGCAGAATTTTCAAACTTTGGATTAAAAGCTGGTGGTACTTACAAATTAAGCGGTAAACATTTACTTGATTTTAACGCCGCTTATTTAACTAAAGCCCCGTCGATAAGAAACACATTTGAAAATGCAAGACAAAACAATGAGTTAATTAACGAACTAAATAGTGAAGTTATAACTACAGTAGATGCAAGTTATATTTTCAGATCACCAATTATAAAGGCTCGTGTAACTGGTTTTTACTCAACCTTTGAGGACGGTACAGATATAGGATTTTATTTTACAGAAGGGAGTTCAGGAGCATTTGTTCAAGAGGTGTTGACTAACGTAGATCGCAGACATGTAGGTGGTGAGCTAGGTATTGAGGCTCAAGTAACGCCAACCATTAAACTTAAGGGTGCCGCGTCTGTTGGTCAATATGTTTTCACTAATAATCCCAACATGTACTTATCTGGTGATGATTTTGAGAATGACCTAACTTATGGTGATGGTAAGGTAGCTTTAGAGAATTATCATGTTGCCGGAGGGCCAGAACGAGCTTTCCAAATCGGATTTGAATATAGAGACCCGGATTTTTGGAATATTGGTGTAACAGCCAATCATTTTTCGAATGCATATGTAGATGTAAATAATCTTAAAAGATCTGGTCGTTTTAATACTAATTTAGATCTCATTACAGAAGATAGATATAGAGAAGGCGGTAACATCTCGGGCTATGGTTTTAATGACTATGATCCAATCGTTGCTAGAGAATTATTGAAACAAGAGCAATTTGAAGATTATATGCTTGTAAATATTATTGGTGGTAAATCATGGAAAGTAGGAGATTATTTTCTGGGATTCTTTGCTACAATAAACAATGTATTCGATAAAGAATATAGAACTGGTGGTTTTGAACAAGCCAGACGAGTTGATTATAGAAGTCAGATACAAGAACAATCTAATGAAAACGGTCCAGTATTTGGAAATCGCTATTTCTATGGTAACGGAACTACATATTATTTAAACGTATATGTAAGATTCTAAAATATTAAAACACAATCTTTAACTTTACAAAGACAAAAAAAATGAAAACATTCAAATTAAATAAACTAACACTTTTACTAATAGGTTTATTAGTCTTTACAGCCTGTGTAGAAGATGATGAATATGATTTACCTAATTTAACTGTAAATGAGGTAGAGTTTGATACAGACGATCAAATAATTGATATTGATGCTGTATTAGGCTTCTTTAACCAATCTGGTGAAGCTTATACTTTCGAAGATAATCCAGACTTTGATGTTTATACTTCTGGTTATGTTATATCTAGTGATGAAGGTGGAAACTTTTTCGAAGAATTAGTTATACAAGATAAGGCAGAAAACCCAACAGCAGGAGTTGTTGTGCAAATTGATGTAAATCCATTGTTTACGATTTATGAATTCGGCAGAAAAGTATTTATTAAATTAGATGGACTAACAATTGCTGAGGACAATGGTGTTTTACAATTAGGAAGAGCAGCTGGAAACGGCATTGATAAAATTGCTGCCTCTCAAAGAGCAGAGCATATTATTTTAGATCCTGAGGTTGCAACCATTATTCCTTTAGATGTAGAAATAAGTGATTTTTCTAACGACTTAGAAAACCTTTTCATCAGATTAAGCGACATGCAATTTAATCGTAATGATGTTTTAGGAGATAATCCATTAACCTTTGCTGCTGAAGACTCTGATGAATTTGATGGTGAACGTTCTGTGGAAAATTGTGCTAATGGAACTTCTGTTATTATGAGTACAAGTACATTTTCAGATTTCAAAGGCTTAGCATTACCTGCAAACCGTGGTTCTATTTCAGCAGTATTAACTAGAGATTTCTTTGATGATTTCTACACGATTGTTGTTAATTCTCCTGAGGATATTGTTTTTGATAATGAAAACCGATGTGATCCAGATTTCTTAGAATGTACAGGTGCATCTGGAGGTGGTTCAGTTATTTTTGAGGAAGATTTTGAAGGCTTTGGAACTTATGACTCTGAAGGATGGGATAATATAAATATTAATGGTACCAGTACAGACTGGTTTATTAGCAGTTTTAGTGGTAATTTCTACTCACGTATCTCTGCATTTAGCTCTGGTAACTCTGAAGCTAATGTGTGGTTAGTTACTCCTGCAATAGATATGGATTCTACTACAGGTGAAGAAATTTCATTCGATGTTCAGGCAAACTTTGATAATGGTACAAATCTTTCAGTATGGGTTTCTACAGATTATACTGGTGACCCAACAACAGCAACATGGTCTTTATTAGATGCTACAATTCCTGTAGGTCCTTCTAGTACATTTGGTGATTTTGAATCAGTTGGACCTGTAAATATTTCTTGTGTTGATGGTACTGCAGTATTTGGTTTCTTCTATGAAGGTTCAGATCCTAGCGCAACAACAAGATATCATTTAGATAATATAGTTGTTACTGGTAATTAATCTTACCAGAATAAAATTAAAAACCACATCTTTGTAAATTAAGATGTGGTTTTTCTTTTTTTAACAACATATGTTAGATAATTATTATATATCAATCCTAAAATATTACAAAGGTAAATTGGGTAGACGCAGTCTTACCTTGGCCATATTTTATATTAATTTTTTAGAACTATCAATACTGTTATTATTGGGTACATTCTTTATGGCATTTGCTAGGCAAATGAAACTTATAACCATGTCGTCTTATAAATTTTGGACATTGTTCCTCATTGTTGGGGTATTTATAATTTTTAAAAATTGGATGCGTTTTAACGGTAAAAAAAGAAATGTCTTAAATGCTAAGTCCAAATCTAAGCCTATGTCAATTTACTTGATCTGGACATTACCTTTTGCTAGTTTACTTTTAGCATTTGTTCTCTATCAGGTAAAATAAAAATGCCCTCCTAAAAGGAAGGCATTCGTTAATTATATTAATAGACTAGATGTTTTACTTGCCTTGTTTTTCTTTAGCACAACAAGCTTTATCGCAATCTTCTTTACAAGCTTTCTTTTCTGCTTCGGTCTTGTTAGCACAACAAGCTTTGTCACAGTCTGCTTTACAAGCTTTCTTTTCGCCTTCAAAGCCATCAACTTTTTTCATGTCCTTAACCTTGTAAATATCAGCAACACTAGTAACCGTTTCCTCTAACGATTCAGGCGACACCTTTGCTTCATCATACTCTACCATAGCTAATCGTTTGTCAAAATCTACTTTTGCAGATTTAACACCTTCCATTTTAGCCATTTTCTTTTCAATAGTCTTTGCACAACCCATTGCGCAAGTCATACCCTCAATACCAAACTCTACCTTGGCATAAGTAGCATTAGGATCTAATGTCTCAGAAACCTCTTTATTGGTTACTTCAACATCAACAGTTTTAACTTCTGGCTGTGTATCGTTCTTACAAGCTGTAATTAATAAAGCCAGAATTACAACGACAAAAAGATTCTTAAATGTGTTCATAGAATGTAAATCTTAAATTTGCCCTAAATCTAATAAATCTTGCTGTTACTTGATAAATAATTAACGATTTTTGTGATTCAATTACCAAGTTTTTGTATGAAAAACCCTAAAAGTAAGTGGATTTACCTTATCATTCTTTCAATAATTTGGGGTAGCTCTTTTATATTAATAAAAAAAGCGCTGTTAGGTCTAACGGCATATCAGCTTGGAGCCCTAAGAACAATAATAACAGGTGTTATTTTACTCTCTGTTGGATTCTATAAATTAAAAGAAATACCAAAAGATAAATGGAAATGGCTTTTGATTTCTGGTTTACTTGGCTCTTTTATACCTGCATTTTTCTTTGCAATTGCCGAGACCGAAATAGATAGTGCAGTAACATCTATTTTAAATTCACTTGTGCCACTTAATACTATATTATTAGGCTTTGCGGTTTTTAAAATCGCTTCAACTAAAAGACAAATTCTTGGTGTAATAATTGGTTTTATTGGTACGGCTATATTGATCTCTAAAGGATCAGAACTCAACCCAAATCAAAATTACTTATATGCATTTTTTGTGATCGCCTCAACCTTAATGTATGCAGCAAATACCAATATTATTAAACGCTATTTGCAAGATGTAAAACCACTTGCAATTGCTGCTGGAAATTATGTTTTCATAATAGTTCCTGCTTTTGTGGTTTTGCTATTCACAGATTTCTTTGCTGAAAAAACTTTTAACCACCCTGAATTTCTACCGTCCTTAATATATGTAACAATACTTTCTCTTTTTGGTACTGCAATAGCAAAGGTGGTGTACAATAAACTGGTGCAAATATCTACACCTGTTTTTGCATCTTCAGTGACTTATATTATGCCACTTATAGCATTAATTTGGGGCATCTTAGATGGTGAAACCTTTAGCTTTATACAAGCTATGGCTGCAATACTAATATTGGTTGGTGTTTACTTAGCTAATAAACGAAATAAAGCATAAAAAAAGCCGAAGTAAAACTCCGGCTCTTTATTATAATTAATTAAAGGATTAATCAAAATCTTCGTCTGATACACCTTCATTAATTTTAACTTCAATAAGTTTAAATTCTATAACCTGACCCATTTGACTTCCTGCTCTTACATTTGGAAATTTCAATCCTTCGTAAGTCTGGTAGTCCTTCAAGAAGGTTTCTTGACTTTGGGTACGACCTTGCATATTAGTTGTTTGAACTTCCTTCACCTTTAAACCACTTTCAACATCATAATAAAAGGAAAGTGAAATAACGTCTCCAGAAACATCAACTTTATAAGCGTCCTTCCCATCTACGGCTTCAATACCAGCAAGTTTAATTTTGTCTGATGATAACATGTTAAGTTCTGGGAATAGTCCTGCCAAAACACTCATATCAGTCGCCATGTTTTCTGGTAAAGGATTTTTGTTCATTGTTGCCTTATCCTTTGTCATAATAACTGTCATCATAGGGTTTCCTCCCATTGATAAAACTTGAGACGCCTTTCCATCTAATTTCTTTTCCTCACTAACAATAGTGTTACCCATTGCTGATGCCTCATACTTTAGAATTAAAGACGTTGTTTTGTCTATGGCATCTTTTCCTCCAATAGCAGTTAAATAATTATTTAAAACAGTTTCTGCTGTTAACCCTTCAGGTAGAACAACTGTTTCAGGTCTTTCTGTAGGATTTGCTTCCTTGTCAAAATATTTAACTGGAAGTTTTTTTCCATTCCATTCTATCTTCTCAACGTTTTCTAACACATCTGCCGCCTTACCAACAAGAACAATTCTTGCTTTATCATCAGCTAAATACTCATTAGCTACACGTTGTACATCTTCAATTGTAACTTTATCGATATTAGCGATATAGTTTTTATAAAAATCCTCTGGTAATTTATTTGTTTTAATACTCAAAGCACGTCTAGCTGCAACTGCTTTATCCTCTGATTCTAAAATAAAACTTCCTAAAAACTTAGCTTTTGCATTGGCTAATACCTCTGCATCTACTGGCTCAGTTTTAATGCGCTTAATCTCTTTCAAGGTTTCTACAACAGCGCTATCGGTAACTTCGTTTCTTACTTTAGTCGTTGCTCTAAAAGAAGAATTGTAATATCTACCTGTACCTAGTGAAGATCTTGCGCCATATGTATAACCGTTTGCCTCTCTAAGATTCATATTTAAATAAGAACCAAAAGCACCACCTAAAATATAGTTTGTAACTAAAGCTGCATGATAGTCTTCATCAGTCATTTTTAAAGGAGAAACACTCATAACTGCTAATTCTGTTTGTACAGCATTTGGTACATCTACAAAATTAATTTCTGTTGTTGGTACGTCCTCAAATGAAGGGTATTCTGGAGTTTCTACACTTCCTTTATCCCAATCACCAAAATACTTCTTAAGTAATGATTTTGCATCTTTTTCAGTAATATCTCCTGAGAATAAGATATAACCATTTGATGGCTTAAATCTTTCCGTGTAAAAATTATTTACATCTTCTAGTGTTACGTTATTTACAGTTTCTTCTGTAATAATCTCACCAGCTGCATGATTTTTTCCGTAAAATAATGCGCTTCTTACATTACCTGCAATTGCAGCCGCACTATTTTCACCAGATTTAATACCTTCTATTAATTGTTCTTTTTCAAAGTCTAACTCCTTCTGGGTAAATTTTGGTTGTAATGCAGCTTCTGCAAACAAGCTAAATACCTGATCTGTATATTTAGAAAGGCAAAAACCAAATCCACCGTTTGGACTTACATTCATGCTCGCCCCTAAGAAATCTATTTTTTCACTAAAATCATCTTTAGAAGTCATTTGTGTCTCCTTACCCATTAAGGCACTAGTCAATGATTGTACACCAGCTTTCTCACCCTCAAAAACGGGAGGGTTATTTAAATTTAGATTCCAATTTAATGATGGTAATTTTGAGTCTGTAACAACCAAAACAGTTAAACCATTTTTTAGTTTAAACTCTTTAGCCTCACCAAGATTTACTTCTGGTGTTGGCCCAGATTCAGGAATTTTAGTTCTGTCAATTTGAGCAGTAATGGTAGTTCCCATAAAGACTGCTAAAAGTGTGAATATTATATATTTTTTCATGTTTATAAACTTATTATTTTATTTATCGCTTTCTGGTTCTGAACCTGCTAAATATTTTATTTCAACACGTTGGTTAGGATTTAAATACTTGTTTGCAACCGCCATAATATCTTCGCGCGTAATGCTATTATAAATATTTAATTCATTATTAATACGGCTAGCATCTCCTTGTAACATTTGATATGTTGCAAGTGATGAAGCAATACCTTCTATACGAGAATTTGCATTTACAAATCTAGTTTCAAACTGATTTTTCAGTTTTTGATATTCTTTCTCAGAAATAAGTTCGGTTTGTAACTTCTTAATTTCTTCATCCATTGTGGCCTTAAGACTATCCCAATCTGGTTCACCTTTAATTAAAGCTCCCATTGTATAAGTACCGTAATCTTGATTCGCTTGGTTAAATGCTAATACTTGTAAAGCGACCTTATCTTGATCTACCATACGCTTATACATTCTAGAACTATTACCACCTGTTAAAATTGAAGAAATATAATCTAATACATATGCATCCTTATCTACAGATTTAGGCGTGATATATGAGAATATATATGCTGGTATTTGAATATTAGCATCATATTCAGTTGCATATCGTGTCTCGGTGATTGGATCTTCAACTACTGGCTTTCTATTATTTGCCTCTGCTTTATTTTCAATTGACCCAAAATAATCTAAGATCATTTTTTTTGTTTCCTCAACATCAATGTCACCAGCTACAACTAAAGTTGCATTGTTTGGATTATAGTATTGTTCATTAAATGAAATAAACTCATCAAGCTTAGCTGCATTTAAATCATCCATCGAACCGATTACGGATCTTCCATAAGGATGTTTCTTAAATAAATGATTATTAACACCTGTTCTATATATAATCTTACCATAAGGTGCATTATCAATACGCTGTCTTTTCTCCTCCTTAACAACCTCGTTTTGAGTATCAACACCAACCTTTTCAATAATTGGATGAAGCATACGCTCACTTTCCATCCATAGACCGATTTCTAATTTGTTAGATGGAAATGTTTCATAATAATATGTACGATCTTGAGTTGTATTTGCATTATTTCTTCCACCATTTGCAGAAACAATATTAAACCATTCTCCTCTTTCAATATTTTCTGTTCCTTCAAATAAAAGGTGTTCAAAGAAATGGGCAAAACCGGTTCTACCTTCTACCTCGTCTTTTGCGCCAACTTGGTACATTACACCAACTGTTACAATTGGCGCGGCATTTTCTTGATGCAAGATAACATGCAAGCCATTATCTAATTTGTACTCCTCAAATTCTACTTTTTGTGCTGTAGAATAAAATCCTACAAACATAAAAAGCGCCAGAGTAAATAAGCTTTTTTTCATTATTCAATGTTTTAAAAAATTAAATTGTTTTTAGTGTTTGTCTTCGTAAGAATTGCTTTGTTACACAAAGCCCAACAAAAATAAGGAATCATTTGACTGGATTTACTAAATAAAATGTGAAAATTGTGAGATTAATTTGACTTATTTTACGGTAAATAACCACCTTGATTTAAAAACCTCTTGAAATCACCTAAAACGTTTGTAGATTAAGAATTTAGGAGTATATTTGCATCCGCTTTCTGAAAAGAAAGCTATTTGATTTTTAAACAAAATAATAAAAACGTTACGCTATGTACGCAATTGTAGAGATAGCAGGGCATCAATTTAAAGTTGAAAAAGACCAAAAAGTTTTTGTTAATCGTTTATCTACTGAAGAAGGTAAGAAAGTTTCTTTCGATAATGTTCTTTTAATAGGAAACGGTAACGATGTTACTTTAGGCGCCCCAGCTATAGACGGAGCACAAGTAAGTGCAAAAGTCTTAAAACACCTTAAAGGTGATAAGGTAATCGTTTTCAAGAAGAAAAGACGTAAGGGTTACCGAGTTAAAAATGGTCATAGACAATCATTAACAGAAATTGTCATTGAAGGTATTACTGCTTCCGGAGCAAAGAAAGCTGCTCCAAAAAAAGAAACTAAAAAAGTAGAACCTAAAGCTGAGACTAAAGAAGAAGCAACTCAAGATTTAAGTAAAATGACTGTTGCTCAGTTAAAAGAAATGGCCAAAGCTAAAGATATAAAGGGTATTTCTTCAATGAAGAAAGCTGATTTAATTGCAGCCTTAAGTTAATAATAAAATAAAATCGAAATAAAATGGCACATAAAAAAGGAGTCGGAAGTTCGAAAAACGGTAGAGAATCAGAATCGAAACGCTTAGGTGTAAAGATTTTTGGAGGACAAGCTGCTATTGCAGGAAATATTCTCGTAAGACAAAGAGGTAACACACATCATCCAGGTGAGAACGTGTATCAAGGAAAAGACCATACTTTGCACGCTAAAGTTGATGGTATAGTTCAGTTTTCAAAGAAAAAAGACAATAAGTCTTATGTTTCTATAGCTCCATTTGAGGCTTAAGAAACAACAATAAATTATTAAAGACCCTTGCTATTATTTAGTGAGGGTTTTTTATTTATACGATTTCCATTTTTTTAAGTAAGAAACTTGCATTCATATTTTGACAAATGCCTTGTTTTAGTTTATAATCAAAATGGAGTTCGTCATTAATGATTTGGGCATCAAAAAAATAGTTTTTAATAGGCTCAATATCAGCTTCAATTTCCGTAAGACTTAAATCGTGAGTGGCTATAATACCTGTAGCTTTCAGTTTTACTAATCGTTCTACAAATTTCTTTGACCCAATAGCTTTATCAGTACTATTGGTACCCTTTAATATCTCATCTAGGATTACAAAGTAATTGGTATCGTTAGCAATTGTATCTACAATAAATTTTAATCGAGTTAATTCGCTAAAAAAATACGAGCTTTCATCTTTCAATGAATCGGTTGTACGCATGCTAGTTACTAATTTTACAGGATTATAATTAGATTGTTTTACACAAACAGGCAAACCTACATTCGCCATAACAATATGTAATCCTACAGTTCTTAAGAATGTACTTTTTCCAGCCATATTTGCACCTGTAACTATGAAAAACTGTTCCTTATCTAACTCTAAATCACTATCAATTCTTTTGTTAGGATCTAATAGTGGATGACCGAGTGACTTAGCAGAAATAGTAGCAGCCTTATTTGTTATTGATGGGTATGCAAACTGCTGGTGGTTAAAGGCATAAGTACCTAAACTATTATAGGTGTCAAAAAATGTGACAACATCGAACCAATCTTCTACCTTAAGTGCATATTTCTTTATCCATTGCTCAACATGATAACTCTGCATTATATCCCAAAGCAAATAACCATTTCCAAAAATGGCAGAAATGAAATTATTTCTATTGTCTAATGCATCTAAGGCTTTAGTGAACTTTCTAAATATTATAGAAGCTTTTAAGTCTTCGGCTTTAATTTTTTCTTGCTGTGTTTTGAGTAATTCAGAATGAAATTCTTGAGTTTCAATTTGATCTAATAGAAGTGCATACTGCTTAAATGTATTCTTTGTGCGGTCTGTATTCTTGGCGAGATTATTTATATTCTTTAGGTAAACACCGGTTAAACCCAATCCTATTAATAGCCAATAACCTGCATACTTAATTGGTATTAGCTCTAAAATACCAAATGTTAAAATTAAGATAGACAATACACTAAAGGCAATAGGCAACCAATAATGAAACCTGTTTAAAAATGGTTTGTAATCCTTCAACCAATTTATAATATTTACAGCTGAATACTCAACTGAGACACCCTGTGCAATTCCTGTATAATGTTGTCTCCATTCTGGTCTTTTCGCTAATTCTTTAATTGCGTCTTGTCGTAATTCAATGTTGTCAATATTATTGGCCAACAAGTTTTTAACTAGTTTATCTGTTGCCTCTGAAATTGCGGTTCTATTGATGTATTGAAAAAATGAACCATTTCCAAACATATCTATATCTAAACTAAAATAATGTTTAGAATTTTGAAATTCCATGCCGCTTGGTCTATGATAAAAATCTCCTGAAGCAATTTTTAATTCATCCTCATTGATTTTTACAAGGCGATTATACAATGCACGCTTTTGCTTTAAATCTGTATATCTAGATAATAGAATTAAAAATATTCCTGTACCAAATACACCTATACCAAGAGCCCACTGCCAATTATTTCTTAATAAATAAATACCACAAACCGTCAATAAAAAAATAGTCAATCTTAGGGTACTAAATAGGCCTATTTTGTTAAAAAGTTGTTTTGACTGGGCCTTATACTTTTTTATTTGATTCTTGTAAAATTCTAGTGCATTATCCATTTGAAAAATTGATGAAAATAAAAATCCCAAGATAAGATATTACCTTGGGAAAAATATTATAAACTTCCTACTACTGCAGGTTTTTGTTATCCTTTAAAACTCGCGGCTAAATACTCACGGTTCATCCTAGCAATATTTTCTAATGATATTCCTTTAGGACATTCTACCTCACAAGCGCCTGTATTTGTACAGTTTCCAAAGCCTTCTTCATCCATTTGTTTTACCATGTTTAATACACGGTCAGTAGCTTCAACCTGTCCTTGTGGCAATAAGGCAAACTGAGATACTTTGGCTGATACAAATAGCATTGCCGAAGAATTTTTACAACTCGCAACACATGCACCACAACCAATACAAGTGGCAGCATCAAAAGCTTTATCTGCATTTTCCTTTTCTATTGGAATAGCATTAGCATCTTGCGTATTACCCGAAGTATTTACAGAGATAAAACCACCAGCTTGCTGTATACGATCAAAAGACGTACGGTCTACAATTAAATCCTTAATAACAGGGAATGCCTTTGCTCTCCATGGCTCAATATAAATGGTATCTCCATCCTTAAAGCTTCTCATATGAAGCTGACACGCTGTTATCTTTGTCTGTGGCCCATGTGCTCTACCATTAATATACAATGAACATGTACCGCATATTCCTTCTCTACAATCATGATCAAAAGCTACAGGTTGTTCTCCTTTTTCAATTAACTCTTGATTTAATACATCTAACATTTCTAAAAAAGACATGTCAGGAGAAATATTACTTACCGGATAATCAACGATTTTTCCTTTATCATTTGCATCTTTTTGACGCCATATTTTAAGTGTTAAATTCATCATAGCTATTTATTTGTAACTTCTCTCTTTCACTTCTATATTTTGGTATTCTAAAGCTTCTTTATGGTGCACTGCTTCACTTGGTTGACCTTTGTATTCCCATGCAGAAACGTATTGAAATTCTTTACGTCTCATAGCCTCACCACTTTCAGTCTGATATTCATCTCTAAAATGACCACCTGCAGATTCTTCGCGCTCTAAAGCATCTTTAGCAAATAACTCGCCTAATTCAAGAAAATCCGCTACACGACCTGCCTTTGCCAATTCCTCATTGTATTCGTTTTCAGTACCTGGTACAAAAACATCTTTATAGAACTCTTCTCTAAGTTCAGCTATTTCCTTAATAGCCTCCTTCAAGTCTTTTTCGTTTCTTGCCATTCCACATTTATTCCACATTATTTTACCCAGCTTCTTGTGGAAATGGTCAACAGATTTCGTTCCCTTGTTATTAATGAATTTATCTATTTCAGAACGCACCTTTTTTTCTGCGTCATCAAACTCTTTTGATTCTGTAGGTATAGGACCTGTTCTAATGTCATCTGCTAGATAATCTCCAATTGTATATGGCAATACAAAATAACCATCAGCCAATCCTTGCATTAAAGCAGATGCACCGAGTCTATTAGCACCATGGTCAGAGAAATTTGCTTCACCGATAGCATATAATCCAGGTATCGTTGTCATTAAGTTATAATCTACCCATAAGCCACCCATTGTGTAATGTACAGCTGGATATATCATCATAGGTGTTTCGTATGGATTCTGATCTACAATTTTCTCATACATCTGAAACAGATTTCCATATTTATTTTCAACAACCTCTTTTCCAAGTTTAGTAATAACTGTTTTATCTTCTACATTTAATCCTTTTACAAAAGCTTGTTCTTTTCCATAGCGTTCAATTGCCGAAGCAAAATCCAAATAAACAGCTTCACCAGTTTGGTTTACACCATAACCTGCATCGCAACGTTCCTTAGCTGCTCTTGATGCAACATCTCTTGGTACTAAGTTTCCAAAAGCAGGATAACGTCTCTCTAAGTAATAGTCTCTATCTTCTTCTGCTAAATCTGTTGGTTTTAAACTGCCATTTCTAATTGCTTCAACATCTTTTTTATGTTTCGGGACCCAAATACGACCATCGTTCCTTAATGATTCTGACATCAGCGTTAATTTAGACTGATGGTCTCCAGAAACTGGGATACATGTTGGGTGAATCTGTGTGTAACAAGGATTTGAAAAGAAAGCACCACGTTTATGGGCTTTCCATGCAGCGGTAACATTACTACCCATTGCATAGGTTGATAAATAAAAAGCATTCCCATATCCTCCTGTACCAAGTACTACAGCATGTGCACTATGTCTCTCAATTTCTCCTGTAACTAAATTACGTGCAATAATTCCTCTTGCTTTACCATCTACAACAACCACATCAAGCATTTCATGTCGTGTATACATTTTTATCTTACCACGACCTATTTGACGATTCATTGCTGCATAAGCTCCTAAAAGCAGTTGCTGCCCTGTTTGTCCTTTTGCATAAAACGTACGAGAAACTAAAACACCACCGAAAGAACGATTGTCTAATAAGCCACCGTACTCTCTTGCAAATGGTACACCTTGAGCGACACACTGATCAATAATATTAGTGGATACCTCTGCCAATCTATAAACATTAGCTTCACGAGATCTATAATCTCCACCTTTTACAGTGTCGTAAAACAATCTATATGTAGAATCACCATCGCCTTGGTAATTTTTTGCTGCGTTAATACCTCCTTGTGCTGCAATTGAGTGCGCACGTCTTGGAGAATCTTGAAAACAAAATGCCTTAACGTTATAGCCTAATTCTGCAAGTGTAGCCGCTGCGGAACCACCTGCTAAACCAGTACCAACTATTATAACGTCAATTAAACGTTTGTTAGCCGGATTAACGAGGTTAATATCATTTTTATGTTTTGTCCATTTGTCCGCTAATGGGCCTTCTGGAATTTTAGAATCTAATATTGACATAGTGATTTTTTTTAATGCGTAAAGTGATGGTAAACTGCGATGAAAATAAATAGCGCAGGAATACCGATTGAATAAACCTTACTAAAGCCTTTTAAACTCTTAACATATTTGTTATTTGCTCCAATAGATTGAAATGCTGAGTTAAATCCGTGTAACAAGTGTAATGCTAGTAATACAAATGCTACAACATAAATACCTACCCTTACAGGGCTTACAAATTTCTCTCTTAATTCTTCATAGTATCTGAAACCTGATTCTGCATTGTTTGGATCAATCAACCCGCTCATATCACCTTCAACATATTTTACAGTCATTTCATGCACCCAAAAATCATAAAAATGTATTCCTAAAAAGGCTAGGATAACGAGACCACTTAGCAACATATTTCTAGATACCCAACTTGAGTTTCCTGAAGCTTGGTTCTTTGCATAACTCACTTTTCTGGCAGCGCTGTTTTTTGCTTCTAGAATAAAGCCCATTACAAAATGAAAAATTACTCCAATTATTAAAATTGGTTGCATTAACACTTGTACTAATGGATTTGTTCCCATAAAATGGGACATGTCGTTGAATAATTCCGCACTAAAAACTGAGGTGAAGTTTATGGAAACATGCATTACTAGAAAAATCATTAGGAAGAGTGCCGAAAGTGCCATCGCAAACTTTCTTCCAATCGACGAATTTAGAATTCCGCTCATTGTAGATCTAATCTTTTTGTTAGTTGCACAAAAATACAGTAGAATCCACGTATTAGCAACTGACGTATGTGATAATTATTTATTTAGAATGATTATAATCTAAAAATCAAATCTAGGATTTACAATGGTATTGTAGATAGATCCAAAAGCATAACTAAAGCCTACATTTACAAAATAATTATATCCAGATTGTAATTGTTGCTGCTGAAGAAGAAGTTCTTCTAAAGACAGGTCTCCACCTGGTAGATTAATCTGGTTTCTTGTAATTGAATAACTACCGCTCACATTAAAATTGAAACCTTTAAACAATCGAATACGAGTACCCACAAAAAAGTTCAGTGCATATAAACTAGTGTCATTCAAGAATTGATTATATGACACCTCAGCATTAAAATTTCCCCATTCTTGATTTATTCGCCCACCAACTTGAACTCCATGTTCCCAAAGATATTCTTCTGTCTCATTAAAGAGTGTTCGTTCTATATAGTCATTATATCTTATACCGTTTCTGTAAGAAATAGTTAGTTGCTTTTTTGCAGATTCTACATAATTAAAAAAGCTATACTCTAGTGCTGGTCTAAAGGTCCACTGCAGGTCAGTATTATTAAAGGTTGAAGATCCGATAAAACCAAAAAAGCCATAGGACCAATGGTCATTTATACTTAAAATATCACTGACACGAATAGATTTTCTGTCATTGATTCCTATAATCTCATCCCCTTCAAATTCAAAAACATTTCGACTTTCGCTAAAACGTGCTCTAAACGAAAATTTATTCTTTTCGGTCACCCTTCTGGCAGATGCATTAAAGTTTATATCTCTAAATCTACTTTGCTCTTGACCATTAAAAAACCCTCCTGCGCCTAATTGAAACAACCAATAATTCCATGGGTCGTCATCTTCTACTTTTTGTTTTTCGTCTTCTGGTACTGGCACATTTACTATTACATCCTCAGTCGTTCCTTTTGCAATCCAAAAACGTACTAAACCTAATTTTAAATACTTTAAAACTCTCTGTCTTACCTCGTCTCTAGTCATGTTTCTATCGGTAGAAAACATGAGTTTATAATTTATTGTTTCATATTCTTTCTTACCAATAAACTCTACTTCATAACTTCTTCCGCCACTACCGTTTCTTTGAGTCACAAAAAAGACGTGAACATCTCCTAAAAATTGATCTCTTACAAACTGAACATTCCCAAGGTTCTGTCTGAGATATTCGCTATCACAAACACGACAGTCTAGAAAAATACTGAGTTGTTCAGTAATATTCTTTTGAGCATTAATTGTGTGAAAAGAAAAACAGAAGATTATAATAACAAATAAGCTTCGTAGCATGAATGATTGATGAATTGATTAGTGAAGTTTAAATATCACCATAATACAGAAGGTGAGAAAAGTATTAGGGTAACTTTAACACCTTCTATGCAATTCTAATCATTTGATTTAACAAAATAAAAACTTATTTAATTTCTAATTTGGTATTTGCATCACCTATTTTAACTGTATAAATTCCTTTAGGCAAATAGTATTTTCCATTACTCGATTCATTGATATCAATACTCGTATTTTCTTTCATTAAGGCTTTTCTGCCTTTTTCTGTAATTTCTAAATTATAGTCTAAATAATTAAAGCCTTTATCTGCCTCAAATGATATACTATTTAATTCAGATCCCTTTTCAGATAATATCTTTAGTGATTGTTTGGCCGAAGAATTACTAAAAAACTGAATGGTTTTTACTGGCTCAAAAGCATCTAACCATTTACTCCAAGAACTTCCCCAACGATTAGAATGGCGGACTGAACCTAAATCGAAAATTGTAATAGGATTAGACTTAAGGTTTGAATTCATCGTTTGTAGCGGAGCAATATTTGTCTTATAAATACTGCGTCCATGAGTGCCTAATAATAGATCTTTAGCTTCAGGTTGAACCACAATATCATGAAAGGCTACATTTGGTAATCCGTGGGAAAATAATTCCCAAGTATTCCCCATATCAAAAGAAACATAAGCACCATTATCAGTACCAACATAAAGTAGATTTTCATTTTCAGGATCTTCTTTAATCACATTAACAGGAGATGCAGGAATATTTCCGCTTATATCTTTCCAAGTTTGTCCATAATCATTACTCATATATGCATAAACTTTAAAATCATCCCAACGGTAACCATTAAGAGTTACATAAACACGTTCTTTTTTATGCTGAGATGCCACAACACGACTCACCCAAAGATCCTTTGGTAGGTTACCTGCGATATTTGTCCAACTTCCACCTGCATTCGTTGTTATGTTGACTAATCCGTCATCAGAACCAGTATAAATTAACCCAAATTGAAATGGACTCTCACTTATTGAAGTTATTGTACCATAGGCTACATTACCCTTTTTACCACCATTGGTTAAATCATAACTTATCGCTTCCCATTCATTTCCTTGATTCATTGAACGCATTAACTTATTACCACCTAAATACAATATGTCTTGATTATGAGGTGACAACAATATTGGTGTTTGCCAATTGAATCGATAAGGGTTTTCTCCTAAGGTATGCTTTGGTTGTATATATTTTCGGTCTCCTGTTTCTAAATTAAGTCTGAAATAATTTCCAAATTGATATCCTGTATAAACAATATTTGAGTTCCTGTTATCTATTTGTACTTGCATACCATCTCCACCCATAATAGATTTCCAAGGATACTGCCCTTGTTGATGCCAACCTTTATCTTCACGCGCATTATTAGCGCCTTTCCATACACCATTATCCTGTAAGCCACCATAAACATTATATGGCTTTTCATTGTCAACATTTATCGCATAAAATTGCCCAACTGAAGGTGAATTATTCTTTATCCAATTTTCACCATCATCATAAGTAATATTTACACCACCATCATTTCCGTCAATAAGATGGTTTGGGTTTTTAGGATTAATCCACAACGCATGGTGATCTGCATGTACATTTTCTGCACTAATTGATGACCAAGATTTCCCTCCGTCCTTAGATTTTACAATAGGTACTCCGTAGATATAAATGTGGTCTTCATTTGCAGGAGATACATGTATATGACCAAAATAATACCCATAACTAAAGTAAATTCCATCTAAAAAGTCTTCATGGGTTTTCTTCCAAGTTTTTCCACCATCTACACTTTTATAAACTTCAGCTCCGACAACAGGTGTGTCAAATAACATAGAATTAGCATCTTCTAAGTATTTTGCTAAATCAATAGGCTTTACATTACCAGAACGTACCATTTGTTTAACGTTCTCTGCTCTATATTTTTCTTGGAAACCATTAGTCTTTAAAAATACATTCAATTTTTTATCCTCTAGTGCCAAGAAATCTTCATTAGACATGGTCTTGAAATCTTCTTTTGTTAAACCACGCTTATCAGATTTTTTCTCTTCATCTGGTCGTCTAAATTGGCTGTCGTGTACTGCATACACTACATCATCATTAAACACAGCCACACCTATTCTACCTACACCTTCACCTGTTGGAAAACCACTGTTTTCTATTGATACTTTGGTCCAAGTTTCACCAGCATCTGTACTTTTATAAATCCCTGAATTTGTGCCATAACCCGTAAAATTCCATGCCTTTCTGTCTTTTGTCCATGATGTTGCAAACATTACATTATAGTTTTTCGGACTATGCTGTAAATCTATAATTCCACTCATGTCATCAACAAACAATGTTTTCTTCCAAGTTTTACCGCCATCAGTTGTTTTGTAAACACCTCTTTCAGTATTTGGAGAATACAAATGACCTGTAACACCAACCGTAACAACATCAGGATTGTCTGGATGAATAAGAATTGGTGCAAAATGATGCGCATCCATCAATCCTACATTCTCCCATGTCTCACCATTATTAGTTGATTTTAAAAGTCCAATCCCAGCATATGATGAACGCGAAGCATTATTTTCACCTGTACCAACATAAATTGTTCTGGTGGACCAGTGCACTGCAATATCACCTACATTTTGTGTGTCCGAACTATCCAAAATTGGTGTAAATGTTGTCCCATTGTTTGTTGTGTGCCATACGCCACCAGAAGCGTAGCCAACATAAAATTCTGAAGGCATTTTAGGATTAACATCCACATCCACAACACGACCACTCATAATAGTTGGACCTATATTTTTAAATGGAACGTTTTTAACTAATGACGTTTCTGTCATTGCTCTTTTTTGCTCTAAGGCATTTTTTATTGTCTCAGCAGAAGTTGCAGGCTGTTGTGCTGTTAAAAAAAGTGTACAAAATATAAAGGCGAATGAAAGAAATTTTGAATATGACATGATGGTTGGTTTTTAGAGCATGAAAATTAACTAATCTAATATCCTGAACAAAATTTGCTAACAAAGTTTAACAGATTCTTGTACCTTTAGAGTTCTAAATTTTTTGAAAATGAAATACGATTCAATAGATTCTAAACTCTTTGTAAAAAACCGGAAAAACTTTGCTAAATACATGCAACCAAGTAGCCTAGCGGTATTTAATTCTAATGATATTTATCCTGTAAGTGCGGACAGTACTTTACCATTTGCACAACATAGAGATATCTTTTATTTAAGTGGTGTAGACCAAGAAGAAAGCATATTGGTTTTGTTTCCTGATTGCCCTAAAGAAAAGCATCGTGAAATATTATTCTTAAAAGAAACCAATGACCATATTGCAGTTTGGGAAGGTGAAAAATTGACAAAAGCAAAGGCTTTTGAAACTTCCGGCATTAAGACTGTGTATTGGCTTCAAGACCTAGAAAAAATAATGTTCGAATTAATGACCCAATGCGATACAATTTATATTAATACAAATGAACATTACAGAGCCAATGTTGAAACTGAAACCCGTGAAGATCGGTTTACAAATTGGTTAAAAGATAAGTACCCAGCACATTCTGTAGCAAAAAGTAATCCGATTTTACAGCGTCTTCGTTCTGTGAAGGATCAGATTGAGCTAGACCTTATGCAAAAGGCCTGTGACATTACAGAAAAAGGATTTAAAAGAATTTTAGGCTTTGTTAAACCAGGAGTTTGGGAGTATAATATTGAAGCAGAATACATGCACGAGTTTTTAAATAATCGTTCAAAAGGATTTGCTTACACACCAATTATAGCCTCTGGCAACAACGCTAATGTTTTACACTATATAGAGAATAACCAAAAGTGTAAAGCCGGAGATTTGATCTTAATGGATGTAGGGGCTGAGTATGCCAATTATTCAAGCGATATGACAAGGACCGTACCAGTTTCAGGTAAGTTTACTGACCGCCAAAAAGCAGTTTATAATGCAGTAAATCGTGTTAAAAATGATGCTACAAAACTATTAGTTCCAGGTACGTTATGGGAAGAATATCATATTGAAGTTGGTAAATTAATGACCTCTGAACTTTTAGGTTTAAGTCTTATTGACAAGGCAGATGTAAAGAATGAAAATCCAGATTGGCCAGCCTATAAAAAGTATTTTATGCACGGAACATCTCATCATATTGGATTAGACACGCACGATTATGGATTACTACATGAACCAATGCAAGCCAATATGGTATTCACGGTTGAACCTGGAATTTACATACCAGATGAAGGCTTCGGAATACGATTAGAAGATGATGTTGTGATACAAGAATCTGGAGAACCATTTAACTTAATGCACAATATTCCTATTGAAGCAGATGAGATTGAAGACTTAATGAATAGTAAGTAGCAATAACTTCATTATCTTAGCAATCCTCTTAAATAATTAAAAACGGTTGATAACAGAATTTTTAAAACATACTGGTGAATTCTTACGACAATATCCACAGATTAGATTGTCAATGAAAGAAGAGTTTGCGGTACGCGATTCTGTTTTAAATTCACTAGGATTAAAAAATTTAAATCAATTAAGAGATCGCTACGAAGGACAGACATTTCTTGACAAAACCTTGAAAAATTATGGTGGTTTAGTGGCTTGCCAAAAACATCTGAATATTAAAATCACAACAATTGATGAGCTTAACATAAAAGATTTTAAGCCTCAAATTCAAGGCAAAAATGGCATTTACGATATTAAGGTTTTTGATTTTGGTTCCTTACCTGTTTTAGAATTTACTACCATTCGTAATCCCATCATTTTTGTGATTCAGAAAGACAAATCTACTTTTAGTATTTGTGGCTATGGCGACAAAGAAATGATTCTAAATAACCTGGTAGATTCCAGTAACGAAACCGTTAACTCTGTAAACCTTAAGAATTTTATTGGGTTTAGTGATTTAAAACCAATTGAAGAAATTATTTAATTAATGAATACATCTTATACGGTAGGAAGTTTATATGCTGGCGTTGGTGGTATATGTAAGGGTTTTCAAAACAATGGCTTTGAGCTATCTTGGGCCAATGAGTTTGATAAAAATGCCTGTAAAACCTATCGTGAAAATTTTAAACACAACTTAGTGGAAGGTGATGTTATGCAATTAGATATAACATCCTTAGATAAAATTGATGTATTAACTGCTGGTTTTCCCTGCCAACCATTTTCAGTAGCTGGTTATAGACAAGGGTTTGATGATAAACGTGGAAATCATTTCTTTAAAATTTTAGATTTCGTTGATGAAATGCGACCAAAAGTTTTATTTCTAGAAAACGTAAAAAATCTTATTGGCCATGATAAGGGACGCACATTCAATGTCATTAAAGAGCTGATTGAAAAGCGCAATTACAGCTTTGATGCTAAAGTATTAAACACCAAAGATTATGGCAACGTACCTCATAACAGAGAACGTATTTTTATCATTGCATTTGACAAAGAATTAGATACTTCCTTTTTTAAAGATTTTAAATTCAGTTTTCCTGAAAAGGAAGGCCTCTCCCAAACGATTCAAGATATTGTCATAAACGAAAAGGTAGAAGATAAGTACTATTATGGTGAGGATAAGTATATGTATCCAATGCTGAAAGAAACCATGAGACGTGATGATACTATTTATCAATTTAGACGGCAATATGTTAGAGAAAATAAATCTAACGTTTGCCCAACGCTTACAGCAAATATGGGTACAGGAGGACATAATGTTCCGCTGATTAAAACACCATATGGTTTTAGAAAATTAACACCACGTGAGTGCTTTAGATTTCAAGGATTTGATGATAATTATATATTGCCAGAAATAGCCATTTCCCATTTGTATAAACAAGCTGGTAATTCTGTAAGTGTTCCTGTAATTAGTAGATTGGCAGAACATATACTACAAGTTCTTAGTTCTGTTGAAAAGAAAACCTTAGGCAATTTTTTGGAAACAGCTTAAACTGATATTGATTTTAAATTGGCAATTAAAAGATCAATACTTTTTAAACTTCCTGTCTGAATGTAATAATTCTCTGCGTCCATTTTGGTTTTGCCATTCAACATAGAATTTTGTAGTAAAACATAATCATTGGTGATTATATGCTTAAGTGTTTTTAGACTACAACATCCAGGTATATCGTATGCCCAATCTTGCTGATCAATTTCATGCTTTAAAACTTCCTTGTCCACTTTATTATTAAATAATGAAATTGTACTAGGTTTAATTCTAACCAATATGAAATAATTATATAGCGATGTAGCTTCAGAATTATTATTTGGTTTGTATGTTCCATCCATGTCCCAGTCTTCAGTTTCGAGTAAAAGTAAATTTGAAAAGTGAGCAGTAGATTTAATATTAATTTTCGTGCCACAATAGGCTAAATCTGTATCATCCCAAACACCTTTACCATGAATACTATAGTCAATTGGTTCACATAAAATACCTTGTTCAGCTAAAACCTCAAAAGCTAAACCTTCCGCTATTTTTCCTTGAAATGTATTTCTAAAAATGTCTAAGACACTACGTTGTTCTGTCCCACCAGTTCTATGATTTCTATGATGCCCAGAACCAAATGCCATTTGGTAGGCAAATTCAAATGAAGCTTCAATAATTGATGGCTTTACCGGTTTAGGGTTAAATATTACCTTAGAATTAATAAAGTAAATGTTACCGTATTGCGTAAGTTTCATTGCCTAGACTTAAAGCCAAAAGTTAGTAAGGTTTAAAGCTAGTTATATTTTTGAAATATTGATTCTTAATACATTAACAATTGTAACTCAAATTATTTTAAGTAAATTTAGTTTTCATCATAAGACCATTCAATGAATACTCGTTTTCAAATCATTAGTCTAATACTCGTTTTTTGTTTACTTCAATTTTCCTGCGACAAGAATGATGATGGTGATTCTTCATCTAGTTTAGGTAATATTCCCGACCCAGTTTTTGAACAAGCTTTAATTGACTTAGGTTATGATGATATTATAGATGGAAAGATCTTAAAAGCTAATGTTGCTGATGTCTTAGAATTAGAAATCCCTGATTATAATTTTGATGATACAAGTAATGATATTACCAACCTCACCGGAATTGAATATTTTACAGGTTTAGAAATATTAAATTGTAGTGGACAGAGTCTCTCTAACCTAGATTTAAGTAATAATTTAAACTTAAAAGAATTGGACTGTAGCTATAGCAGATTTAACAGTCTTTCAAATTTAAATGTACGTCAAAACACTGCTTTAGAAATATTAAGATGTCATGCTAATAGCCTAACCTCTATTGATGTAAGTAATAATCCTAACCTTATAGAATTATACACTTATGACAATTCGCAACTTACGGGTTTAAATGTAACTAACAACCCATTATTAAAAGTATTATGGTGCTATAATAATGACATCACAAGTATAGATGTTTCAAATAACCCGGAACTTGAAAATCTTGATTGCAGATTTGTTGACTTAAATTCAATTGATGTTTCTAATAACCCTAAGCTTAAAAAATTATTGCTTTGGGATGCTCAGATAGAAAATTTAGATGTGAGCAATAATCCATTACTAGAACATCTATCATGTTTAGGATGTCAATTGAACAGCTTAGACGTAAGTAATAATTTAGCATTAAAAAGCCTTGGATTGGGTGGCAATCAGTTAACGTCTTTAGACGTGAGTAACAATACAGCACTTGAAGGGTTGGCCTTTAATAACAACCAAATTAATACTATTGATGTCAGCAACAATCAGAACTTAATCAACTTATCCGTTGATAATAATCCTTTATCAATTATAGATCTAAGTAATAATACTATGTTGTCTATCTTTCGTTGTGAGAATCTTTCCATTTCAAACTTAGATTTAAGTAATAATGTGAATTTAGAATTATTGTATGGTAATAATAATTCTCAACTATCTGAGCTAGATGTGAGTAATAACAATTCTTTAATTTGGCTAGAATGCAGTAATAACAACATGACCAATCTAGATTTTGGTAGTATCAATTCTCTTATTGTATTAGAAATTGCAAACAACGCAATAACTAATCTAGACATTAGCAATCAGCAAAATTTAAATACCTTAGATTGTACTTCAAACAGCCTCAGTTGTATAAAGGTTAATCAAAATCAACTTAATGATATTCCAATGAATTGGAGCAAGGATGAATCAGCCTTGTATGCACTTGATTGCAACTAAACTTTACAATACTAAATGCTTTTCGTTTTCAAAAATGTAACGTTGCAGTTTTTGTAATGTTTCCATTTTATCATTTGTATTAACCAAAAGAGAAATATTGTTATTGCTTCCTCCATAGGCGATCATACGAACATTAACATCTTGTAAAACTTGGAATAACGTTGGTGTATCCGGATGATAAATAATTTGATTCCCTACCAAGCAAACAATACTCATATAATCATCCACCGCAACAGTTGCAAACTTTCGCAACTCTTCAATTATAAAGTCTAAATGAGTAGTGTCATCAATGGTTAAGGACACTGCTATTTCTGAGGTCGTAACCATATCAATTGCAGTCTCATATTTTTCAAAAACTTCAAAGACTCTCTTTAAAAACCCATGAGCTAATAACATTCTAACAGATTTAATTTTTATTGCTGTTATGTTGTCTTTTGCCGCAATGGCTTTAATACCTTCACCATGTATTTGATTTGTAATTAAAGTCCCGTGCGCATCTGGAGCCATGGTGTTTTTTAATCGTAAAGGAATATCAAGATTTCTTACTGGCAGAACTGTAAGTGGATGCAAAATCTTTGCCCCAAAATAAGCCAATTCAGCTGCTTCATCATATGATAAATTTGATAAGGCGGAAGTTTCATTTACATATCTTGGATCGTTATTATGAAAACCATCAATATCTGTCCATATTTGTACTTCATCCGCTTTAATCGCTGCACCTATTATTGTGGCTGTATAATCACTACCTCCTCGTTGTAAGTTTGTGATTTCGCCATCTGCATCTAAACATATAAATCCTTGTGTAATATAAACCTCAGCTTTTTCAGAAGATTCAATTAATCTATTTAGGTTTTGCTTTATGTAGAACAGATCTGGTTCATTATTTCTCTCTATTCTCATAAATTCCAATGCTGGTAATAATTGCGCATTTATCCCTTCTTGTTGTAAAAATCTACTGAACATATAGGTTGAAAGTAATTCACCATTGGCAACAATGAAATTATGCAATTGTTGATCATAAGGTTGGTTAACAGCATTTCTTAATGAATTAAAAATAGCATTAACATATGTTGCAACCTCCTTTCTAATTTGAGTATTACTCAATAACTTGTAGACCGTGTTATTATACTCTTCTTTCAGTAAATCGATCTTTTCTTTAGCGCTTATTTGTTTCTCATTTTCAATGAGTTCAGAAATTTCAACCAAAGCATTTGTGGTTCCTGACATTGCAGAAAGCACAACGATTTTAGTTCCTTCAGAATCAATAATATCTTTAACATGATTCATGTTGACTATAGATCCTACAGATGTTCCCCCAAACTTATAAACTAACATAATTCGAAATTTTATTCAGCAAAAGTAGAGTGTCATTACAATAGAGTATAAAAAATAAAAGAAATGGTTTACATTTACACAAATTGTTAATTATATCACAAAATGAAAACAATCGCATCTTGCGTAGAAGAGATTTTAATTACTCAGCCATTTTTGGAAGAGGCATTATTCAGAGAAATAATTAATTTTTCAGCACTGTCTGAAGAGCTTCAGGAGCCTATTAGTAAAATGCTAAGAAAACCGGTTAAGACAGGTGCTATAATGATGGCGTTACGTCGTTATAATCCACCAAAGCATTTACGGCAATCGCAACAACTTAAGTTGGTTCTTAAAGAATTAGGAGATATCACTGTAAGGTCTAATTTACTAGATTTTACATTTCAGAATTCTTCTACTTTAATTGAAAGTCATACTACAGTTTTAGCAAATCTGAATCCAAAAGCATTTTATGGTTTTTCTAGGGGAATCTATGAAAGCAATATTGTAGTTTCAGAATCAGAAAAACAAACAGTACGAAACAGTTTTAAGCAAGAGAAAATGATTGGTTCTCAAGACAATCTTTCAGCAATAAGTATAAGGTTACCTGAAAATAATTCAAAAATTTCCGGTTTGTATTATCAGATATTCAAGCGTTTTGCATGGGAAAATATTTCGCTTTATGAGGTAATTTCTACCACTAACGAATTTACTGTTTTAGTAGAAAATCATTTAGTTGACAAGGCCTTTTCCGCAATTAAGAATCTAAGCGTGGTTTAATCTTGGTTATTAAATTGCCAATTATAAATGCTATAATTGCAGGTAACACCCAACCAAGGTTTAAACCTGCTAACGGTAAATTGTCGGTTACCGGCTTTAAGGTATCCTTAGGAAGGAGATATTGAAGAAAATCTGGAATACTAAATATCAATGTAATTATAACTACCAATCTAAAAATGATAGCGCTTGCATATTTATCCGGCAAAATATTAAGTATGATAAGTACGATCGAAATTGGATAAATAAGCATTAATGCAGGTAAGGCAATATCTATTATAAATCCAACTTCATAGCTACCAACAATAATTCCTGTCAGACAACAAATTACCGATGTAATTACATATACTTTATGATTATTGTTAAATAGGGCTTCAAAAAAATCGGCAATAGAAACCGTTATCGCCACCGCAGTTGTAAAACAGGCTAGCCCAACTAATACACTAACAAAAGTAGCGCCAATATTACCTAAGGTTTTTACTGCTAAGCCAAGAAGTAAGTCTGTCCTTGTAATATCACTAGGGAATTCACCATTATAAAATGCACCAATTGAAATAAGGCCAGCATAAATAATGAACAAACCAAACATAGCTATAAAACCAGATTTAGCAATAATTCGTTTCTTTTCTGAATAAGAAAATGAATTGTTTTTGTTCAATGAAATTATGATCACACCTCCCATAACCATACCTGCAAGTGCGTCATAAGTTTGATACCCTTCTAATAAACCATTAACTAATGGAGTCTCAAAAATTGAAGGATTCATCCCAGTAGTAGGTGATACCAAACCTAAAATAATGATGAGCAAAACCATAATTACAATAATAGGTGTAAGGTATTTACCCAATATATTTAAAGCCTTAGAGCGATTAATCACAAACAAAAATACTAGTGAAAAATAGACTAAACTTGTCCAAATGGCTGACGTTCCAAAAATAGGAGCAATGGCCATTTCATGTGTTACGGCAGCTGTTCTTGGTGCTGGCAATGCAACAATAATGAGATACATTACAATACAATAAATCAAACTAAAAAGTGGAGAAACTTTATTTCCAAATTCTAACATCGTGCCTTGCAATTTAGCATGACCAAAAAGTGATAAAAATGGTATTACCGTAGTGGTGATTAAAAATCCAATAGCAACTAACCACCAATCCGGACCTGAATTATATCCTAAAAGTGGTGGTAAAATTAAATTGCCTGCTCCAAAAAATCCTGCAAAAAGTGCAAATCCGAAAAGAAGAATCCGTTTAGTATTGTTCATTAATTAGTCTTTACGAGTTCTAAATCATGAAAATCAAAACTAAAATCTGTTATCGGAGCAATGTATTTCATTGTAGCAGATACTGCATTTCCGTTCTCATCAAAAGTAAATTGAACAAAAACATCAGCATCGTAACTTCTATCATTCCATTTAGCAACAAATGTTGTTGCATTGTACGGCATTAACTCACCAAATAATCGAGACGATCTTATACATTGTATACTGTAAGATTCTCCATCGTGAGAAACAACCACATCACCAAACCAGTCATCTGTATAAGTACCAATAATTTGATCTGGTTCAGGTAGTATAGGGCTGGCTTTAATTTTTTCAACCTCTGTAAAGACCTCAGCTTTAATACTATCATTATACTTTAAGTAATCCGCATTGCGTTCACCATACATTTTCAACCAATCACGGTTCTCATAACCTAAATAGAAGTCTTTGATTGAATTGGTAATGGTATTAAACGCAGAACCATTCATTTGGTTTGTGAGCACAACAATTGCCAAATCTAAATCTGGAATCATAGTAAATTGAGTAACCGTTCCAATAAGTCCACCTGTATGATAAACTTGTTTATGACCTCCTTTAACGTCGGTAACAAACCATCCTAAACCATAACCTTTAAAATTTGAATTATACCAATCTCCTGGTCTCACTTTAAGTGGTGTTTGCAATTGCCATAATTCATGAAATTGCGCTTTACTCAAAAGACGCTCGTTTTCTTCCGTGACAGCATCATTCATTAAGAATTTTGCCCAAGTCAACATATCATTTACATTACTTACAATTCCGCCTGCCGCATTTGCTGTCTCGCTCCAATCGTGCGGAATTTGAATCACCTTGCCATCTGCTCTTGTATGTGCATCAATTATATTAGACTTATCGGTAACCCTATTATATGATGCACTACTATTATTCATACCAAGGGGCTTCATTATCCTTTGTTCAATAAATTCTTCCCAACTCAAACCACTAACACGCTTCAGTACCTCTCCTGCAATAATAAACATGTTATTGTTGTATGTAAACTTGCTTCTAAATGAACTCTCGGGCTCTAA
The DNA here is from genome assembly GCF_046762865.1 of Winogradskyella sp. A2. Classification (NCBI taxonomy): domain Bacteria; kingdom Pseudomonadati; phylum Bacteroidota; class Flavobacteriia; order Flavobacteriales; family Flavobacteriaceae; genus Winogradskyella; species Winogradskyella sp. A2. Next base: position 352,636 of record NZ_JBKQXM010000002.1, on the reverse strand, counting down.
ATATCTTACGTTGCTTATAATATCCTGTACAGTAAAATCATTTCCCTCTGGGAAGAACATTAAATCACCAGCACCTAGACCCATGCCACTGCGATGGGTAACCAAATCTCTAACTGTAAAATGTTCTGTTACCCAAGGATCATTCAATTGAAATTCTGGGATATACTTTCTAACCGGATCATCCCAATTGAGTTTGCCTTCATCAATCATCATAGCCAATGCAAAACATGTAAAACCTTTACTGTTCGAAGCCACACCCACTAATGTGTTGTCGTCCATATTTTTTTTATTGGTTAGCGATCTAACACCATGCCCTTTGGCGTAGACAATCTCACCATCTTTTATGATACCTACTGAAATCCCTGGGACTTCAAAAGTGGTTAAGGTCTCACTTATTAATTGATCGAGTTCAGAATTTTTTAATTGAGCATTTAGAGAAAGGTTTATAGTTATAACCAGTAATGCAGAGAGTTTTAATAATTTCATTTATGATTGATTAAGTTTGAAATCTTTCAAATATAACAATTTGTAAGAGGATTTTAGATGGTTTGATAAATTGCAAAAATCTATCTTTGTGGCAATGAAATTAGATTATAAAAACAGCACTGTACATTTTAATGTTGAAGGTGAAGGTGAGCCTTTATTGCTATTACATGGTTTTCTAGAAAATAAAGAAATGTGGGAGGAATTAATTCCACAGTTTTCAAAAAAAAATAAAGTTGTAACAATCGATTTATTGGGCCATGGAAAAACCAGTTCTATAGGTTATATACATTCTATGGAAGATATGGCTGAAGCGGTATATGCTGTTTTAAAACATCTTAAAATTAAAACAGTAAAAACAATTGGTCACTCTATGGGTGGGTATGTAGCCCTCGCTTTGGCTGATCTTTATCCTAAATTGATTTCAGATCTGTGCCTAATGAATTCGACTTTTGAAAGTGACTCCAAGGAACGACAAGATTTAAGGCTCCGTGCAGTTAAAATGGCAAAAACCAGTTATGAACAATTGGTAAGAACATCCATTGCAGGACTTTTCGCACCTGAAAGCAAAGAAAAATTCAAATCAAAATACAATGATGCATTAAAAGTTGCCTTAAAAACAACAGTCCAAGGGTATATTGCCGCTCAAAAAGGTATGGCAATTAGACCAAATAGATTAGATGTTCTAAATTGTATAAATGGTAAAAAGCATATAATTATTGGTAAAAAAGACGCTCTTGTTAATGAAGAAGAGTTATCAAAATCAATAATTAATACTTCGATTGAGTTAATTGAATTATCAGAAGGGCATATGAGTCATATTGAAAATAAATCAGAATTATCTTACTTTTTAAAACACTATATCGAAAAATAATCCTCTTTACCGTTTTTAGTTAGTTTTTTTTCTAAGTTTATACTCCCAAATCAAATAATAAAGTATAAAACAAATCTACCATGACGCCTACCAAACTTTATTGTGACTTTTTTGGTCATAATTATAAATTATCTAAAAAGGTAACAAACCACGTCAAAGAATATACTTGTAAATGTTGCAAAAAGCAATTAACTACTGATAGTAACGGTAAATTAGTCGAGCTTACTCCAAAATACCAAGATATAAATTCTGTTTTGGAACGCATATATTCTAGTAGATCAATGCGTTTAAAGCAAAAATCATTCAGTTCATCGATTTATTGATTGTTAATAACCTGTTAATAACTAGTTTTTTTATCTTAGGACTCCCTATTTATCCTTAATCTTCATAAAGACTACTAGTTGTATGAAAAATGTTTATTGCTCATTATTTGGTCACGATTACGAGGTGTCAAAAAAAGTGACTTACCACGTTAAAGAATATAAGTGTAAGCACTGCAAGTCCGAAATGACTATCGATGGACATGGGAAGTTTATCCCTTTAACTCCAAAATTCAAAGAGATTAATGCTGTTTTAAATCGTATTCACACTAAACGATTAGAGCGAAGCCAAAAAATGTTCTTGGTTAGTTCTTAAGAGCATTCCAACCCTTGGCAATAATTGGAATTTTCTGTTCTGCTCTGGTAACTAAATGCATACCACTTTTTCCATCTGTCATATACCCAATCACCGTTAAATTTGGATTACTTTTAATTTTCGGATAATCCTCTTGGGAAATCGTCATAAGTAATTCATAGTCTTCGCCTCCATTTAAAGCTATAGTTGTACTATCTATGTCAAATTCCTCACATGTTGAAATCACTTGAGGATCTAATGGGATCTTATTCTCATACAAATCAACACCGACTTTACTTTGCTTGCATAAATGAATTATTTCAGACGAAAGTCCATCACTGATATCTATCATACTAGTTGGTTTAACGTCTAATTTAGATAATAACTCAACAATATCTTTTCGAGCTTCAGGCTTTAACTGACGCTCTACAATATAAGTATACATTGAAAGATCTGGTTGGTTATTTGGGTTAACTTTAAAGACCTCTTTCTCTCGTTCTAGCACCTGAAGTCCCATATATGCGCCACCAATGTCGCCTGAGACGACCAACAGATCATTTGGTTTTGCACCAGACCGCAATACTGCATTTCCTTTTTCTACCTCTCCAATTGCTGTCACCGAAATTATTAATCCTGAAGTAGAAGAGGTTGTATCTCCCCCAACAACATCAATATCATAAATCTTCGCGGCAGTTTCAATTCCTGCATATAATTCTTCCAAAGCTTCCACCGGAAATCTATTTGAAACAGCTATAGAAACTGTTATCTGTTTGGCCATTGCATTCATAGCATAAACATCTGAGAGGTTTACCATAACAGCTTTATAACCTAAATGTTTTAGTGGCACATAACTCAAGTCAAAATGAACACCTTCAACCAACAAATCTGTAGTAATAACAATTTGTTTATTGTTATAACTTAATATAGCGGCATCATCTCCAATGCCTTTTACAGTTGATTTTTGAGAAATTTTAAAGTTTTGAGTAAGGTGTTCAATTAATTTGAATTCTCCTAGTTCACTTAATTGAGTGCGTAGTGGGTTCTTATCTTCTAACATATTGCAAAAATATTATGTTTTTTAATACGTTAGGTATTTCTAACAATAATTAAGTTCTATTTGTATACAAATGTAAAATTTACTGTAAATTGCTAAAAAAAGATTATGAAACGCTCCATTAAAATCTTCACGTCAGCACTAGTCATTTTCTCTTTTGTATTCTTTGTCTATAGTTGTTCTGATGATGACACAACCTCCAACAATACTATTGAGTTTACGCCACAATTTCCTTGTGAAAATGGATTTGCAAATGGTCATCCGTGCAATGGTATCGACTTAATGAGTCAAATTTCAAATGAAGAACTCGGTGGTGCAGGTGCAGAAGGAAATGATTCTTGGGGATGGACAGACCCGGAAACCGGTAAAGAATATGCTCTAGTAGGTACAACAACAAGTACAGCATTTGTTGATATTACAGATCCATCTGTACCAATTTTTTTAGGGCGACTTCCAACTGCAACAGTGAATAGCTTGTGGAGAGATGTTAAGACCTTTTCTAATCATGCTTTTATAGTAAGTGAGGCACCTGGTCATGGTATGCAGGTTTTTGATTTAACAAGATTGCGAGATGTTGCGAGCCCTCCAGAAATATTTGATGCAGATGCTGTTTATAATGGATTTGGAAGTGCACATAATATTGTAATTAATGAAGATAGTGGCTTTGCATATGCAGTAGGTTCAGATTCTTTTTCTGGCGGGCCTCATTTTGTAAATATCCAAAACCCTTTAAATCCTGTTGCTGCAGGAGGCTATGCTAATGATGCCTATTCTCACGATGCACAGGTTATTACTTATAACGGACCTGATAATGACTATGCTGGCAGAGAAATACTTATTGGAAGCAATATTAATGAAGTTGTTCTTGTAGATGTTACAGATAAAAATACACCAACTCAGATTTCTACAATAAACTACAGTAATATTGGATATACTCACCAAGGTTGGTTTACAGAGGATATGACCTATTTTTTGCTTGGTGACGAAGTTGATGAAATTAATTTTGGTTTAAATTCTAGAACTATAGTGTTTGACTTCACTGATTTAGATAATCCTCAATTCCATATGGATTATTTTGGACCTACAGAAGCTATAGATCATAATGGTTATGTAGTTGGAAATAGTTTTTATGTTGCGAATTATTCTGCTGGTCTTAGAGTTATAGATATAACTAGTATTGCTTCTGGAGTAATGACAGAATCTGCCTTTTTTGATACATATATACCTCACAATAATACAGCATTCAATGGCGCTTGGAATATCTATCCTTACTTTGAAAGTGGGAATATTATTATTAGTGATATTGAAGGTGGTCTTTTTGTAGTAAAGCCTAATTGACACTATGAAATTTGGTAAGATTACATACTTGCTTGGATTTCTTCTTCTCTTTAATTGTTCTGATGACGATGGAACTTTAATTGCAAATAACGTTGAGGTGGTGGCTGTTGAAACTTTTGGTGGCTCTAATAATGACAGTGGTCAATCCGTAATTAGCACCAATGATGGTGGTTATGCGGTGTTGGGATATACGCAAAGTAATGATGGCGATGTAATTGGCAAATTAGATACTAGTTTTGATTATTGGATTATAAAATACAATTCCCAAAATACTATTGAATGGCAAAAAACCTTTGGAGGTAGCGGCGATGATAGAGGAAGTAGTATTATACAAACTCAAGATGGTGGTTATGCGGTATTAGGTTTTAGTTTTAGTGACGATGGTGATGTTGAAAATAATGCGGGTTTGCAAGATTTTTGGCTATTAAAATTAGGCTCTACTGGCAACTTGGTTTGGCAAAATTCGTTTGGATTTGAAGGCGGAGATTCAGGTATTTCTATTATTGAAACTAATGACTTTGGATTTTTACTTTCAGGTATAATAGACATCTCAGCATCAGGAGGACAGGGTGCAACTAATAGAGTCGATAACAGACATGCAGGTGGAGATTATTGGGTGATTAAAGTAAACCAATTAGGCGAACTAGAATGGAGCAATTATTATGGAGGAAACTTTACCGATACACCATTCGGGATAATACAAAAAGAAAATAATGGATATTTGGTAATTGGTAGCTCTGATAGCAACGATACCGATATTTCAAACAATATTGGTTCTTATGATTATTGGGTATTAGATATTTCGGCAAACGGTACTCTTCTTTCAGAAAAATCGTTAGGAGGCACTCAGATCGATGAGGGTAGAGCGATCGTTGCTTCTGGTGATGGAAATTATTTAATTACTGGTGATACCAGAAGTGATGATATGGACGTTTCAAATAATAAAGGTGGTGCAGATTTATGGCTAGTTAAGATGACACCAGAAGGCAATTTAATCTGGGAAAAATCAATTGGAGGTTCCAATTTTGATGTTGCTAGATCAATTAAATCTTCACAAGATGGAAATTTTTTACTCTCTGGTAGTTCGCGTAGTAATGATTTTGATGTATCAACAAATAAAGGTCAAAATGACGCTTGGATCATAAAGGTTAATGCAAATGGTGAACAGCTTTGGGAAAGAACTATTGGTGGATCAAATATTGATTTTGCCTATGATATTGCAGAATTAAATGATGGCTCAATAATAGCTGTTGGAGATACTGCAAGTAATGATGGCGACATATTAGTAAACAAAGGATTTTCAGATTTATTAATTATAAAAATTCAATAACAAATGCTCAAAAAAATTCTATTACCACTTTGTATAGGCTTTTGCTTTTTTGGGTGTGAAAGTGACGATAGCGGTGACAGCGAATCAACACAAGTATCCCAAACTTTTGTTTTTAATCACAATTGGGATGGAATAGCTGTGACCAATGCTGATTTTAATGTCTTACAATTTACCAATGAAAATGGTGAAACCCTGAGTATAGAGCGGTTGCGATACGTCATTTCTGATATAACCTTTACAACAACTAATAATGAAGTTTTAGCGTTAAATAACTATAACCTAGTGGATGTTACTAATGCCAATGGTTTAAGTTACAGTATAAATTCTCAAATTCCGGTTGGAAATTATGCTAACGTTTCATTTACATTTGGTTTGGATAATGAGGATAATTCCAAGAATTTAATAGACTTAAACTCTGAATCTTTCAATGTGCCAGAAAATTTAGGAGGTGGCTACCATTATATGCAGTTAGATGGCAAGTTCATAAACTCTAATATGGAAGAACAAGGTTACAACTATCATGCAATTAGAGCGGTTGATAATCCAGGACCAAACCCTACATTTCCTCAAGACACATTTATTACAGTAAATCTTGGAGCGGTAACTATTACAAATGATACTGAAATTGAAGTGAAGGCTAATTTAGCAGAGTGGTTTAAGAATCCTAATGTTTGGGACTTAAATGTTTTAAATCAAATGCTTATGCCTAACTCTTCTGCTCAAATTCTGATGTATCAAAATGGTCAAAACGTATTTAGTTTAGGTGATGTCACGCAATAATAGCATTTTGAAAAGTCTTTTCTCATTTGGGCTCTTAGTTTTAACCTATAACTGTTCAAATGATGATAGTGCCTATGCACCAACTACACAACCACTAGATATTCCTGAAATTTTTTCAGAAAACATAATTGATCCAATAATTCCATCAGATAATCCACAAACTGTAGAAGGTATTGCCTTGGGTAAAAAGCTGTTTTTTGATAATATACTCTCAGCTAACGGAACCAAATCTTGTGCATCTTGTCACTCTCCACAAAACGCATTTGCTGATAATTCACCAACAAGTGTGGGTATCGACGGAATTGCCGGAACACGTAATTCTATGCCACTCTTTAATTTGGCCTGGAATTATAACGAACGATTTAACTGGGATGGTAAGGCTTTGAGTTTAGAAACACAGGCTATAGAACCTGTTGAAAACCCAATAGAACTCCATAGCGATTGGGATAACGTTGTAGAAAGATTGCAACTACATCCCGAATATCCAGAATTATTTGATCTCGCTTTTAACACTAATGTGATTACAAAAGAACTAACAACAAAAGCAATAGCTCAATTTGAGAGAACATTGATTTCCGCAAATTCAAAATTTGATGACTATATACAAAATGAAGCTGTTTTAACAAATCAAGAACTTAATGGTTTAGATATTTTTTTACGAGAAGATAAAGGGGACTGCTTTCATTGTCACGGAAATCCTAATAATCCATTATGGACCGATAATGATTTTCACAATAATGGATTGGACAGTCAATTCACAGACTTAGGGCTTGGTCATGTTACAGGAGATCCTTCAGACAATGGTAAATTTAGATCACCTTCTTTACGGAATTTAGTCTATACTGCTCCTTACATGCACGATGGAAGGTTTGCTACTTTAGATGAAGTAATTAATCATTATAGCGAAGGCCTGCAAGATTCACCGACTATTGATCCTTTAATGAAGAAAGTCAATGAAGGTGGTGTGCAATTATCAGATCAGGAAAAAGCAGATTTAAAAGCTTTTTTACTAACATTATCGGATCCCTCATTCATTACCAACCCTGCTTTTCAAAACTAAAATTTTAGTGTATTTCTAAAATTTTAGTGTATTTCATCGAAAAATATTGTATTTCAGCAGATGTGACATGAATTTTTCTTTAAATTGATTTTCCCCAAAGAACCTAACTTATGAAAAGCTACCCTAATACAACATTACCATGCGCCGTATTTGGCCATAATTACATTAAAACAAAAAGTAATAAAGATCATACTTTAGAACTCTCCTGTAATCATTGTGGTATAGTCGTAAATACAGACGCCAAAGGAAATTTCGAAAACATAAGTAGTCCTAAATTGCACATCAAAACTGTTATAAGAGAACTGTACCTCTTAAAATTGCAAACGGTTAAGGCAAAATTATCTTCATAGCTCATAGCTAAATTCTATGAAATCATATGCTAATATAATGTTAGCAAATATGGTTTAAGCCTTGTTATATCGTATATTTGCATTCAATTTAGAACGAATCTAGTTAAACGATATGATTAAAGTTTCTGAACAAGCAAAGAAAAAAGTCATGGAACTAATGACTGACGATGGCTTTAACCCAAGCACTGATTTCGTCAGAGTTGGTGTTAAAAGTGGTGGATGCTCTGGGCTTTCTTATGATCTTAAGTTTGATAACAATCATGCTGAAGATGATAAGGTTTTTGAAGACAACGGCATAAAAATAATAGTTGATAAGAAGAGTTTTCTTTACTTAATAGGGACCACCTTAGAATATTCTGGTGGACTTAACGGAACTGGTTTTGTTTTTAATAATCCAAATGCAAACCGCACCTGTGGTTGTGGAGAATCATTTTCACTTTAAAAAATACTCATGAGTAAATATACTGAGGACGATTTAAGAGAGGAATTAAAAACCAAAGAATATGAATATGGTTTTTATACAGATATTGAATCTGAAACCTTCCCAAATGGCCTAAATGAAGATATTGTTAGAGCAATTTCCAAGAAGAAGGAAGAACCAGAATGGATGACAGAATGGAGGCTTGAAGCCTTCAAATCATGGAAAGAAATGACTGAGCCAGATTGGGCGAATGTTCATTATGAAAAGCCAGATTTCCAGGCTATTTCATACTATTCTGCTCCAAACAGTAAACCTAAGTACGATAGCATAGACGAAGTTGACCCTGAACTTTTAGCCACTTTTGAGAAATTAGGAATTTCTCTTGATGAGCAAAAGAAGTTGGCAGGTGTTGCAATGGATGTTGTTGTAGATTCTGTGTCTGTAGCAACAACATTCAAAAAGACCTTGGCAGAAAAAGGTATAATCTTTATGAGTATTTCAGAAGCCATACAGGAGTACCCAGAATTGGTTAGAAAATATATTGGTACAGTTGTGCCTCAGAAAGATAATTTCTATGCTGCACTTAACAGTGCAGTTTTTAGCGATGGTTCTTTCTGCTATATTCCAAAAGGTGTGAGATGCCCAATGGAATTATCTACTTACTTTAGAATAAACCAAGCTGGTACAGGTCAATTTGAAAGAACTTTAGTAATTGCAGATGAAGGGAGTTATGTGAGTTATTTAGAAGGTTGCACTGCACCGAGTAGAGACGAAAATCAACTCCATGCTGCTGTTGTAGAGTTGATAGCGCTAGATGATGCAGAAATAAAATATTCTACAGTACAAAACTGGTATCCAGGAAATACCGAAGGTAAAGGTGGAGTCTTCAATTTTGTGACTAAGCGTGGCTTGTGCGAGAAAAATGCCAAGATTTCTTGGACCCAAGTTGAAACAGGTAGTGCTGTGACTTGGAAATATCCTTCTTGTATTTTAAAAGGAGACAACTCGGTTGGAGAATTCTATTCAATAGCAGTAACAAATAATTATCAGCAAGCTGATACAGGAACAAAAATGATACATTTAGGAAATAACACTAAATCTACCATTATTTCAAAGGGTATTTCTGCAGGTAAATCTCAGAATTCTTATCGTGGATTGGTTCAAATTAGCCCAAGAGCAAATAATGCCCGTAATTTTTCTCAGTGCGATAGTTTATTAATGGGAAATGAGTGTGGCGCACATACATTTCCTTATATAGAAGCAAAAAATAAATCTGCTCAAATCGAGCATGAAGCAACCACAAGTAAAATTGGTGAAGACCAGATTTTCTATTGTAACCAAAGAGGCATTGAAACAGAGAAAGCAATTGCCCTTATTGTTAATGGTTTCAGCAAGGAAGTACTGAATAAATTACCAATGGAATTTGCTGTTGAGGCTCAAAAATTATTAGAAATTAGTTTAGAAGGATCTGTTGGATAAATAATGATAATTATGAAAAAAATTGTATTCATTCTTATTGCAGTAATCAGTTTTTCAAGTTGTAAAAATGACACCAAGCAAAATGTGAGCTTAGAGGAAAATAGAGCAAAATCTTATGATGCGAATGATGGCTTTATTACTATGAAAGGTGATTTTGTGTATGACGAAAATAAAAATGCAGCGGTGCTCCAAACCGCAAATGACATTTATGGCGTAATCGTAGACGATAATATGAAGTCCTTAAATGAAAAGGTAAAACCTTTTAAAGAGGATCAATATACCTCTGTGCCAGTTACGGTAAGAGTTAAAAGAATTGAGAATTCTAATGAGGCGAGCCTTTGGAAATATAATCTTGAAATAAAAGAAATTTTAATGGTGGAAGCACCAAACCCAAATAAAGACGACGTTATAAAACTAGCAAATTAAAGACAATGTTAAAAATAAAGAATTTACATGCAAGCGTAGAAGATAAAGCAATCCTTAAGGGTATAGATCTTCATGTTAAGCCAGGTGAAGTACATGCAATTATGGGACCAAATGGTTCAGGGAAAAGTACTTTAGCTTCGGTTGTAGCTGGTAAAGAAGAGTATGAAGTTGACGAAGGCGAAATTATTCTTGATGGAGAAAATATTGATGAGCTTGGCCCTGAGGAACGTGCTCATAAAGGAGTCTTTATGTCGTTTCAGTATCCAGTAGAAATCCCTGGAGTAAGTGTTACAAATTTCATTAAAACAGCTATCAATGAGACTCGCAAAGCAAAAGGTTTAGAAGATATGCCAGCAAATGAGATGCTAAAGCTTATCAGAGAAAAATCTGAACTTTTTGAAATTGATCGCAAATTCTTATCTCGATCATTAAATGAAGGGTTTTCTGGCGGTGAGAAAAAACGTAATGAAATCTTTCAGATGGCAATGTTAGAACCAAAATTGGCCATTTTAGATGAAACGGATTCTGGTTTAGACATTGACGCACTTAGAATTGTCGCTAATGGTGTAAACAAACTTAAATCTAAGGATAATGCAGTTATTGTTATCACCCATTATCAAAGATTATTGGATTATATAGTGCCAGATTTTGTCCATGTTTTACACAATGGTAGAATTGTAAAAACCGGTACAAAAGAATTAGCTCACGAATTAGAGGCTAAAGGTTACGACTGGGTAAAAGAAGAAGTAAACGCTTAATATTAAGCTAATGGAATTAAAAGAAAAGTTAGTATCCTCTTTCATGGCATTTGAAAATATGGTAGACATAGATTCTCCTGTCCACGATATTAGAACAGAAGCTATAAAGACTTTCGAAACAGAGGGTTTCCCAAACAAGCGACAAGAAGCTTGGAAATACACCTCTTTAAATTCAGTTTTAAAACACGATTATAGTGTTTTTCCAAAGCACGAAAAAGCACTTGAGTTTAAAGATGTAAAGAAGTATTTTATTCATGAAATTGATTCTTATAAAATCATTTTTATTGATGGTAAGTATTCTTCTCATTTATCAAAGACAACACACGATGGAATAGACGTATGTTTAATGTCTGCGGCTCTTACTAAACCAAAATACCGTTTAGTAATTGAAAATTACTTTAATAAAATTGCTTCTAAAGATGGGCTGTCTTCATTGAATACTGCCTTTTCTGCTGAAGGTGCTTATATTCATATACCAAAGAATAAATTAGTAGAAAAACCAATTCAGATCATACACTTTTCAACAGGTAATGAATCGGCATTAATGCTTCAGCCACGTAATCTAGTTGTAGTAGACGAAAATTCTTATGTTCAAATTGTTGAACGTCATCAAAGTTTAACTGATAATCCCGTTTTAACCAATAGTGTTACAGAGATTTTTACGAATAAACGAGCTATTGTAGATTACTACAAAATTCAAAATGATAGACCTTCTGCATCATTAATAGATAATACGTTTATAAACCAAAAACAAGAGAGTATTGCAAAGGTTCATACCTTTTCATTTGGTGGAAAACTGACACGTAATAATTTAAACTATTATCAAAATGGTGAGCGTATTGATTCTACCATGAAGGGTATAACCATAATTGGAAACAAACAACACGTAGACCATAACACGTTGGTGCATCATATTGAACCAAACTGTGAAAGTCATCAAGACTATAAAGGTATTTTCGATGATAGTTCTACAGGTGTTTTTAATGGAAAAGTTGTTGTTGAAAAGGAAGCTCAAAAAACCAATGCATTTCAAGCGAATAATAATGTTCTCATTAGTGATAAAGCCAGCATTAACACAAAACCTCAGTTAGAGATTTTTGCAGATGATGTAAAATGTTCACATGGTTGTACTATTGGACAATTAGATGATAGCGCAATGTTTTATCTCAGATCTAGAGGAATCCCAGAAAAGGAAGCAAAAGCATTGTTAATGTTTGCCTTTAGTAATAATGTATTAGACTCTGTGAAAATCCCAGAACTTAAAAATCGCATTACAAGAATTATCGCCAATAAATTAGGCGTTAATATTGGGTTTGATCTTTAAATAAGTGTGATAGATAAAGAAATGGTATTTAATGTTGAGCGCATAAGAGAAGATTTTCCAATTCTTAAGAGACAAGTTAACGGTAAGCCACTTGTTTATTTAGATAATGCAGCAACATCACAGACACCTCAGCAAGTTATTGATGTTATTGTAGATTATTACTCTAACTACAATGCAAATATTCACAGAGGAGTTCATAGTTTAAGCCAAGAGGCAACTGATGCATATGAGCAAGCTCGTATAAAAATTCAAAACCATTTTAATGCCCAACATCCTTATGAGATAATCTTTACCTCAGGCACAACTCATGGTATAAATTTAGTCGCTAATGGGTTTGCCTCTCTATTGGTAAAGGGTGATGAAATTATTGTTTCTGCTTTAGAGCATCATAGCAATATCGTCCCTTGGCAAATGCTTTGTGAAAAAACAGGAGCTACACTTAAGGTTATTCCAATGAACTTAGAAGGCGAATTAGTTCTTTCAGAATACGATGCGCTTCTAAATGAAAACACAAAGTTGGTGTTTGTTAATCACATTTCTAATGCTTTGGGCACCATAAACCCAATTGAACAGATAATTAATAAAGCACACTCTGTTGGTGCAGCCGTATTAATAGATGGTGCACAGGCATGTCCGCATTTGAAACCTGATGTTCAGCAACTAGATGTTGATTTCTATGTGTGTTCTGCGCATAAAATTTGTGGTCCTACTGGTATTGGTATGTTGTACGGTAAAGAAGAATGGCTTAAAAAATTACCACCTTATCAAGGTGGTGGAGAAATGATAGCTGAAGTATCTTTTGAAAAAACTACTTATGCAGATTTGCCTCATAAGTTTGAGGCTGGTACACCTAACGTTTGTGGAGGTATTGCATTCGGTGCTGCTGTAGATTATATGAACAAAATTGGCTTTGAAAATATAGCCAAATACGAGAACGGGTTACTAGAATATGCTACAATTGAATTATTGCAAATAGAAGGTTTAAAAATTTATGGTACATCAACAAATAAAACCTCTGTAATTTCATTTAATGTCAATAATATCCATCCTTACGATTTAGGAACACTCCTTGATAAAATGGGAATTGCACTGCGCACGGGTCATCATTGTGCACAGCCCATAATGGATTTCTATAAAATCCCTGGAACAGTCAGAGCATCATTCATGTTCTACAATACAAAAGAAGAGATTGACGTTTTTGTGGCTGCATTAAAAAAGTCAATTATGATGCTTTCATAACCTATTAAAAACTAACAAGTTAACTAAAGCACCACAATTTGTGGTGTTTTTTTAGTTTTACACTTTATCGAGTATTATCAATAAAAGTCTTAATTTTTGTTAAATTAATATTGAATTATCATATATTGGGCGTAATAATTTAAAAAACTCTATTTTTTATGAAAAAATCTCTTTTAGGACTAGCTGTTATTACGGCACTGTTTGTCGGTTGTTCAGATGAACAAAATCAAACACAAGAGCAACAATCAAAAGTTGACATGTCAGACTTTTATTTGTATACCGATGCTTTTGAGGCAGGTACAGCAGAAAAAGTAGCTAATGGTAAAAACTGTACAACAATGGCTGTATTAAACCGACAGTTAAATGAAAACCCAGGTTTGTATCAAGCTATGTACAACATTGAAGAAAGATCAAGAAGATTTGCCAATAATTTAAGACCAGGTAATGGAAACGGAAATGGTGGTGGCAATAATGGTGGTGGAGATGATGGTGGTGGAGACCCACCAGTAGACGATGGTTTAGGATCAATTAATATTCCTGTATATGTTTATGTTGTTTATGCTAATAGCTCTCAAAATATCAGTGATTCTCAGGTGAATTCTCAGATTTCTGTTTTAAATGCAGATTTTAATGACACAAATTTTAATGATGTAAATTCATACCCAGATAGAGGTGCGGATGTTGATATTACATTTACTCTAGCAACAATTGATAGAAGAGCAAATCCTACATCGCAATGGGGAACAAATAATGCTGTTAAATCTGTTTATCCTGCTCAACCTGGGCACTTAACAATTTGGGTCGCTAATATTGGCGGAGGAATATTAGGATATGCACAATTCCCTGGTGGCAGTGCTTCTACTGATGGTGTTGTAGTTTCACCTCAATATTTTGGAACGACAGGAACTGCAACAGCTCCTTTTGATGGTGGAAGAACAACAACCCATGAAGTTGGTCACTGGTTAAATTTAAGACATATTTGGGGTGATGGTAGATGTAACAGAGATGATTTCGTTTCAGATACACCAAAATCAGATCGACCAAATTATGGTTGCCCAGGCACAGTTTCTCACTGCCGTTCTATCGATATGGTAGAGAATTATATGGATTACACAGATGATGATTGTATGGGTTTATTCACTGAAGGTCAAAAAGTAAGGATGCGTTCAGTACTTGCCACTGGTGGACCAAGAGACGAGTTTACTGGTAATTAATATCTTTTAAATAAATTGTTAAAAGGCACCTTTTTCGGGTGCCTTTTTTTTTGGCATAGATTTCGAAGATAAAAAAACAATATCTTTAACTTCAATTCTATAAAAATGAAAATACTACTTTCCATATTTGGTTTTTTGGTCATTACCAATTCGTGCAACTCAAAAAAAAATACAATGGATGCTAAAAGTTTAGATCAAGACTCACTTGCTGGCGGTTATGTAATAAAAGAAATGGGTGATGAAATAATGAAAGATCAAACTTTAAAGATCACTTTTGAAGCTAATTCTAACAAAATTACTGGTTTTGGAGGCTGTAATAGCTTTTTTGGAACCTACACTCTTGAAGACAGTAAAATAAGTTTTAGTGATATCGCATCTTCCAAAATGTTTTGTGGAAAGGACATAGGATTAATGGAACGCAATTTCTTCTCAACAATAAAAAAGTCTAATCGTTTAGAGCTAATAGACAACCAGCTTTTATTTCATGCAGATGACATTGTTGTTATAAAGGCGGAAAAAGTTGTGACAGAAAAAAGTATAAAAAAAGCTATTTCTAACTCTGATTTAGTAATAATCTATAAAGCTTTATCTAGAGGTTCGTTTGATTTTATCAAAATCTCAGATTCAAAAATTAGCCTTTCTTCAGATAGAGAATTAAAAGAATTTAATGATTATAGTTGTTCAAACGAAGATCAAAATCAGCTTGAAGAATTAGTGAATCAATTGAACCTTGAAAATTTAGAAAAATTAGAAGCACCAACAGATAAACGATTGTTTGACGGTGCGCCTATTGCCACCTTAACCATAATTAAAAATGGTATGGAAAAAACAACACAGAGCTTTGATCATGGTCATCCGCCAGAAGAAATTAAAGCATTAGTTAATAAAGTGTTATCAATTAAAGAAATTGTAACTAAACAATAGTGTTTTTGTAATTTTGCCTGAAAGAAATAGACTATGACTATTGAAGACGTACAGAATGATATTATTGATGAATTCTCAATGTTTGAAGATTGGGAAGAACGTTATCAATATATGATAGACTTAGGTAAAACATTGCCTTTAATTGACGAAAAGTATAAAACCGATGATCATATAATTAAAGGTTGTCAAAGTAAGGTTTGGGTACACGCAGATATGAAAGATGATAGGATAAACTTCACAGCAGATAGTGATGCAATTATTACAAAAGGGATAATAGCAATTTTAATTCGTGTATTTTCAGGGCAACACCCAAAAGATATAATTGAAGCCAATACAGATTTTATTGATAAAATTGGACTGAAAGAACATTTATCACCTACTAGAGCAAATGGATTAGTTAGCATGATAAAGCAACTTAAAATGTACGCTATAGCGTACCAAACACAATTAAATTAAAATGAGCGAAACAACTATAGACACCAATGTATTAGGCGATAAAATCGTTAGAGTTTTAAAAACAATTTACGATCCTGAAATTCCTGTTGATATATATGAGCTTGGACTCATTTATGATGTTTTTGTTAATGAGGATTTCGACGTTAAAATACTCATGACACTAACTACACCCAACTGTCCTGTGGCAGAGACACTACCTTTAGAGGTAGAAGAAAAAATTAAGTCTATTAACGAGGTGAAGGATGCTGAAGTTGAAATTACTTTTGACCCACCTTGGTCTCAAGATTTAATGAGTGAAGAAGCCAAACTTGAACTTGGTATGCTTTAAATGGCAGAAGAAATTATAAATAGGGTTGCAAACAGCAAACTTAAGGTTATTGATCTTGAGGATTATTATCCTGAAGGTAAGCGTATCTTATTTGATATAAAAGATTGGTTGCTTGAGGGTTTAGTTTTAAGAGAAAAAGACTTTAGAGATTCTGTTTCTCAACATGATTGGTCTCAATACCAAGATTGTTATATTGCATTGCATTGCTCTACCGATGCCATTGTACCAGATTGGGCATATATGCTTATTACTGTTCAATTAAAAAATCATGCTAAGAAAATTGTCATTGGTACATTAGACAATTTGGAGTCTATTTTATATACTTCAATCATATCAAATCTAGATACTTCAATATATCAAGATATGCCAGTAATTATTAAAGGTTGTTCTCATAAACCGGTTCCTTCAAATGCATTAGTTATGCTTACCGAAAAATTACAACCTGTCGCCAAATCCATTATGTTTGGTGAAGCATGTTCTTCAGTACCTCTTTACAAAAGAAAATAATTCGAAAAAATTGTGACCTTAGGTATTTTTTTAGGTCTAATACACATCATATCAGTTGTTTTTAAAATTTGAAAAAATCAATAAACAATTATATTTGCACAATTAAACATGGATAATTTACTTAACACTTAATAATTATGAACAAAAAATTAATCTTATCGGCCGTAATGATGTTGGCCATTTCTTTTGGTTTTTCACAAACAAAAGAAGAATTACAAGCTCAAAAAGCTGAGAAGCAAGCAGAGGCAGACAAATTCCAAGGAGAAGCAGATGCCCTACAAGCACAAATAGATGCATTGCCAGGATGGCGTGTTGGTGCATTTGGTACAATTGGTGGTAGCCTTTCTGACTTTAACAATTGGTATGCCCAAGGCACTCCTAATAACTCTTCGGGCAACATTGGGTTTACGGTAAATGCTTTCGCCAATAAAATTGAAGACAAGTATTTTTGGAGAAATGCACTTACAACTAACCTTAATTGGGTAAAATTAGATGACAAAGATATTGATACTGATAGTGATGATTTTAATGCTACTACTGATGTATTTAACCTTTCATCTTTATATGGTAGAAAATTAAGTGAAAAATGGGCTGTTTCTGGTTTAATGGAATATAGAACTACATTATTAGACAACTTCAACGATCCTGGTTATTTAGACCTTGGTGTTGGTGCAACATGGACTCCAATTGAGAATATGATTGTAGTAATCCACCCATTAAACTACAATTTTGTATTTGCTGACAATGATAATGTTTTTGAATCTTCTGCAGGTGCTAAAATTGTTGCTGATTACACAAGATCTATTGGTGCTATTAATTTTAAAACTAACTTCTCAACATTCCAAAGCTATAAGTCTAGCGATTTATCAAACTGGACATGGACTAACTCATTTAGCTATACATTATGGAAAATGATTGGTGTTGGTTTTGATTTTGCATTAAGAAGCAATCAGCAAGAAGCTGCTAACTTTCAAGGTGTAGCTTTAGAAGACGCAGATAACGATCTTCAATCGTATTATACAATTGGTTTAAGTTATAACTTCTAATAGAGACTCTAATTTATTTTTAAAAAAAGAGAGCTAAACTAGCTCTCTTTTTTATGCAATATCCTCAACATCGGGATACAAAAAATGATTGTAAGGAAACCTTGTTATATGTATTTCTCTTACTTCCTTATAAACTCTTTTCCTAAACTCATCTAAGTTTTCCTTATTAAGTGCAGAAATAAATAAAGCGTTGTCTCCTAGTTTAGCCATCCATGTATTTTTCCAGTCTTCAATGGTGTAATTTGCTTTTGTCCGCTCTAATTCGTTTTCATCCTCATCAAATGGTTCAGCTTTATAAGCATCAATCTTGTTAAACACCATTATAGTTGGCTTATCCTTACTTTCAATTTCGTCTAATATCTGATTCACTGATTCTATATGCTCCTCAAAATTAGAGTGTGAAATATCAACAACGTGCAATAATAGATCAGCTTCTCTCACTTCATCTAATGTAGATTTAAAAGATTCCACCAATTGTGTAGGTAACTTTCTTATAAAACCTACTGTATCACTAACTAAAAAAGGTAAGTTCCCTATTACTACTTTTCTAACCGTAGTATCTAGAGTGGCAAACAATTTGTTTTCTGCGAATACCTCACTTTTACTAATTACATTCATTAATGTTGATTTTCCAACATTTGTGTAACCCACTAAAGCAACTCTTACCATCTTGCCTCGATTGCCTCGTTGCACTGCCATTTGCTTATCAATGGTCTTAATTTTTGATTTTAAAAGGGCAATCTTATCGCGTACTATTCGTCTATCAGTTTCAATCTCTGTTTCACCTGGACCACGCATACCAATACCACCTTTTTGTCTTTCTAGGTGAGTCCACATTCCTTTTAGTCGTGGAAGCAAATATTCACATTGGGCCAATTCTACCTGTGTTCTTGCGTAGCTAGTTTGTGCACGTTGAGCAAAAATGTCTAGAATAAGGTTTGTTCTATCTAATATTTTACAATTTAAAATCTTGCTAATATTGCGTTCTTGTGCAGGTGATAATTCATCATCAAAAATTACGGTTCCAACCTCATTTTCTTTTACATAGTGCATTACTTCATCCATTTTACCAGAACCAATAAAAGTTTTAGGATTTGGCATATTCATTTTTTGGGTATAACGCTTTACAACGTCTCCACCAGCAGTATAAGTTAAGAATTCAAGTTCATCTAAATACTCTTTAGATATGTCTTGGTCTTGGTCTTGCGTAATTATTCCTACTAAAACAACCTTCTCTAATGCAATATCCTTCTTTTCAATCATAAATAATATAAAGTACAAAGTTAAGCAAATGCAATATCACAAATAATGTTTTAAAGTCATATATTTATTGCCATGACTAATACTCAAAACTCTTATACTGTTGCTTTTTATAATATTGAAAATCTATTTGACACATTAAATGATCCTAATAGTGATGACGATGATTTTTTACCAACCTCTAAAAAGCGATGGACCAAGAAACGCTATTATAACAAACTGAGAAAAATTGGGTCTGTAATTTCAAAAATTGGTAATGACGATTCTCATGAAGCGCCTATTATTGTTGGATTGGCCGAGGTAGAGAATAAACTAGTAATATCAGATTTGATAAATAGCGAAAACTTAAGAGATGAAGGTTATAAATACGTTCATTATAATTCCTCTGACGAACGTGGCATTGATGTTGCACTTTTATATAAAGATAATGTTTTTAAGGTCGAGGACTCAGATACTTTTTCGGTCTACTTAGAAACAGACGAAGGTTTACGGGATTATACTAGAGATATATTATTAGTACAAGGTAAATTAAATGGAGAAAATGTATCAATTATTGTAAATCATTGGTCATCTAGACGAGAAGGGGAAAAGGAAACCGAGCACAAACGAATAGCTGCTGCAGAAAAGGTGAACTCAATCATAAATACCTTGAAAGAAGACAGCCCAAATATGAAGATAATCGTTATGGGCGATTTTAATGACAATCCAGATAATGATAGTATAGAACTTCTTGAAAAGGAAAGTCGTCTTTTCAACCCATTTAAAACCGTATGGTCTAGAGATGTTGGTAGCTTAAATTATAATTTTCAATGGAATCTTTTTGATCAAATTCTATTCTCAATCAATTTTTTTGACAGTGAGAATTCCTCATTGTCATTCGAAGAAGCAGATGTGTTTGACGTAAAGTCTTTAACACAATATCATGGTAAATATCAAGGTCAGCCTTTTAGAACATATGTTGGCAAAAAATACAAAGGTGGTTACAGTGATCACTTTCCAGTTTTTATTACCTTGAAATCATCTTAAAATAACGCACTCCTTTTATCGAATATAAGTGTATTTAATCTATTATAACATTGTTAACATAGTGTTAATAACCAATTTTTATATATTCGGGTGAACATAAAAATTTCGGTTAATCACCGGAATTTTTGTTCCCTACAGCCCCCTTTCATTTTGTAATAAAACAACTCCTTTATAATCAGTTAATTATAAAGGGTTAAATAATTTCTAACAAACCAATTAATAATGAAAAAAAGTACTTTACTACTATTTTCGCTTTTTTTAACGCTATTTCAGATCAACGCCCAGGTGGCAATTGGTTCTGGTAATTTACAAGGTGAAAATGCGCCTTTTGAAGCTTATTATGGATACTCTTATGCACAAACGGTATACTTAGCTTCAGAAATCAATGCTTCTGGAGATATCACAGACGTTCAGTGGTATTACAGTGGCACATCAGACTTAGCAAATAGTCAAGATTTAATCATTTACATGGCAGAATCGACACGTACTGAATTTGCGACTACTGATGACTGGGAGCCATCAACCTCTCTTACTCAAGTTTATGCTGGTGGGATAACTGTCACACCGGGTGTTGAAGGATGGGTAACACTGACCTTAGATACTCCTTTTAGCTATACTGGGACAGATAATTTAATTATTGCTGTTGAGGAAAATAGTGCAGGTTATGATTCCTTTGGAGATGATTTTTATAATTCTCAAGTAAGTACTAATCGAACTATATCTTATTTCAGTGATTTTACAAATCCAGACCCAACTGCTCCACCAACTGCTAGTAACATTGATGATACTATTCCTAATGTTATAATTGGAGGTATTTCTCAAGCTTGTGCTACTCCAAGTGATTTAGCTGCTTCTGGTATTACATCTAGTGAAGCTCAAATTTCCTGGACGGAAAATGGTTCGGCAACCTTATGGAACATAGAAATTGTAATGTCTGGAGATGCTCCAACAGGTACGCCAACAGCAACTGGAGTTTCTAATCCTTATACAGCAATGGGGTTAACTGCTATTACAAGTTATGATGTATATGTTCAAGCAGATTGTGGCACTGAGCTAAGTGCTTTTGCTGGCCCATTAACTTTTGAAACCTTGTGTGATGTTTTTGTACCAGATTATTTAGAGGATTTTACAACAATTATTCCAAATTGTTGGGATGAAGCTAGTAATGGTGACCCAACAACGGGACCAACTGATTTAGGTGATGGTGCTTGGCTTGCTGATGAATTTTTAAATATTGGTACTGCTGATGGAGCATATAAAATAAACCTTTTTTCAACGGGTAAAAGTGATTGGATCATTTCACCACAATTTGATTTAACTGGTGGACCTTTCCAGGTAGAATTTGATTTTGCGATAACAAATTGGAACAGTAGTACTGTTGCAGGAACTTTAGGATCTGATGATTCTGTACAATTTTTAATGACTACAGACAATGGTGCTACATGGACACCTTTAATAACTTATGATAGTACCTCTGTTGTACCTATTCCTGGTATTCACCCAGTAGTGGATTTAACCGCTAATAGTGGTCAAACAGTTCAGTTTGCAATATATGCCTCTGAAGGAACTGTAAATGACCCTGAGGATGTAGATGTTTTTGTAGATAATTTTCAAGTAAGAAATATTCCTTCTTGTCCTGAACCAACTGATTTAACAGTTTCTAATCCTACACCAGATGGTGCAGAAATTGCTTGGACAGAAGCAGGTACTTCTACCATTTGGAATATTGAAATTGTACCTGCTGGAGATGCTCCGACAGGAACTCCAACTGCAACGAACGTTACAAACCCATATTTTGCAACAGGTCTGAACGCTATAACAGCATATGACGTCTATGTTCAGTCGGATTGCGGAGGTGATTTAAGTTCATGGACCGGCCCATCAACGTTTACAACACTGTGTGATATTTTTGTACCTGACTATTTAGAAAACTTTACAACCATAATTCCCGATTGTTGGGATGAAGCTAGTAATGGTGACGCCACAACTGGCCCAACTGATTTAGGAGGAGGCTCTTGGGTTGCAGATGAGTTCTTAAATATTGGAACTGATGATGGTGCTTATAAAATTAATTTATTTGCAGCAGGTAAAAGTGATTGGATTATTTCTCCTCAGTTTGATTTAACAGGTGGACCATTCCAAGTTGAATTTGATTTTGCAATCACAAATTGGAATAGCAGTACAGTTGCCGGAACTCTAGGCTCTGATGATACTGTTCAATTATTGATGACAAACGATGGTGGTGCAACTTGGATAGAATTATTACTATATGACAATTCATCTGTAGTGCCTATTCCAGGTATACATCCAGTAGTTGACTTAACACCATATGCTGGACAAATTGTACAATTTGGTATTCTTGGTTCTGAAGGTACTGTAAATGATCCAGAAGATATTGATGTATTTGTAGATAATTTCCAAGTTAGAAATATTCCAACTTGTCCAGAACCAACTGATTTAACATCTACTAACCTTACATTAACCTCTACTGAAATAGCTTGGACTGAAGCTGGTACCTCAACGGTTTGGAATATTGAATATGGCCCAGCTGGTTTTGCTCAAGGTACAGGTACAGTTGTTACAGGTGTGACAAATCCTTATATAATAACAGGATTACTTTCTGATACATTATATGATTGGTATGTACAGGCAGAATGTGACCCGTCTAATTTAAGTTCTTGGTCTGGACCAAGCCAATTCTATACCGGCTATTGTGAGTCTATTCCAACAAGTAATGATGGTCAAGGGGTTACTAACGTTACTATAGGTATTGTAGACTTCCCTAGTTTAGGTGATGTTACTTATGAAAATCAAACTTCACCTGTTGTAAATGTTTTCCAAGGAATTGATACCACAATTGAGATTACATTTGCCACTGGATTTACATACGACACTAATATTTGGATTGATTTTAATGATGATTTAGTTTTTGATGCTTCAGAATTGGTATTCCAAGGTGAATCAACAAACGCTAATCCAACAACATTAGATGCATCATTTGTAATGCCGGCAACGGCTCCATTAGGACAACATAGAATGCGTATTGGAACAGCAGATGCGGGTCAGGCAACACCTAATCCATG
Source organism: Winogradskyella sp. A2 (assembly GCF_046762865.1). NCBI lineage: Bacteria > Pseudomonadati > Bacteroidota > Flavobacteriia > Flavobacteriales > Flavobacteriaceae > Winogradskyella > Winogradskyella sp. A2. Next base: position 329,261 of record NZ_JBKQXM010000002.1, on the reverse strand, counting down.
TTATAATGGAAGTTGGGGTGTTACTCTAGATTTTACTGTAAACATATTAGAGCTGACATGTACATTGCCAGAAGCTGATTTTACAACGGTGCCTGATTGTGATAACGATCAATTTTTTATAGATGTCAATGTTACTAGCCTAGGAGATGCAACCTCATTAGAAATCTCGAATAATCTTGATGCAACAACGTCACAAGCAACTGCAATTGGAGTTTATCAAGCAGGTCCGTTCCCGTTTGGTAGTACAGTTAAGGTTTTTGTAATGAATGAGCAAGACAATAACTGTATAATCAGTAGTGACAACTTCACGGTATTGGCATGTCCTCCAGATAATGACGAATGTGATGCTGCAACTGTTGCGGTTGTTAATGATATTGATCTATGTGAGCAAGTAACACCTGGAACAATCCTAGCTGCTACGCCTTCTGGCGTGGATCCTGGAACTTGTACAGGAGATCCTAACGATGATGTTTGGTTTGAGTTTACAGCATTAGATGAAGTAGAATTCATTTCTTTAAACAATATTCAAGGAGGTACAACTAATCTAGATCATGCCGTTTATGAAGGAACGTGCGGTAGTTTAACTGAACTTTATTGTTCAGATCAAACATCCAGTATTACACCATCTTTAGTTGTTGGAAATACATACTATATAAGAGTATTTAGTGCAGGTAGTGTATTAGAGACATCCACATTCGATTTATGTATTAGAGAAGCGCCAACAAATGTGATTTGTGAAAATGCAGAAAACTTCTGTTCTGTAGGTGGTACGTTAGTAGGTTCTAATATTGTAGGACTTCCTGATCCAACCGACGTAGCATGTTTAGGATCTGTACCAAACCCATCATGGAATATTATTCAGATTGGAGAATCTGGATTAATAGAAATCGAAATTGTTCAATGGCAGGATAATAATAACAATGGTATTCAAGATGGTGGTGAACCAGGATTGGATGTTGACTTTGCTATTTGGGGACCATTTAATTCACTTGAAGAAGGGTGCATGGATATAGAACTCGTGGATTGTCCTACTTGCCCATTCTCGAATAACCCAGATACTGGTTTTTATCCTTTCGGTAATATTATTGATTGTAGTTACTCAGCGGCGCCTATAGAAAACTTAACTATTGATAATGCAGTTGAAGGTGAAATATATGTTCTATTAGTGACAAACTTCTCGAATGGGGCTGGAGTAATTTCAATTGAACAAACTAATGTAGGAAATACTGGAGACGGAACAATTGATGCAGAAATATCTGCTGAGATTACAAGTAATGAAGTTGTATTTGTAGATACAGATTCTGATCCAAGTACTCCTGTTGAGGCTTCAGTATGTGGTTTTGATACAGTAACAATTATTGCAGATTCACCATTTGCCGATACCTATGTTTGGTATAAAAATGGTTTCGTAGTACCAGGAGAAACAACAGACACCTTAGTGGTTACTGAAACTGATTTATATCAAGTACAAGCATTTGACGAACAATGTGGCGCTGATGCCTTCTCACAATTTGTTGTAATAAATATGTATAATGATCCTGGTACTTTGGATCCTCAAGTCATAGAGGTTTGTGATGGCCCAGAAAGCGATGGAAGTGAAGCATTCGATCTTGATGCATTAACTACATCTCTAGGCTATGGACCTGATTTCACTGTAACTTATTATACAAATACAGCTGATGCCAACCAGGCAATGAATGCTGTTAACTCTCCTTATACTTCTTCAGGTGAAACACTTGTAATAAGAGTTGAGGATACAGACGCATTTAATAATGGTTTCTTAGGTTGTAGACAACTTTCGGAAGTAGAGTTGGTGGTTCTTGCAATACCAGTAATTAATCAACCTGTTGACTTTGTAGTCTGTGATGATATAGATGGCAATGTTGATGGAATTACAGATTTTGACTTAACATCTATTGATGCTGAAATCTCAACCGATACAGATGTGACAATTACGTATCATACGTCTCAGGCTGAAGCTGATACTGGTACGGCAGCAATTCCTAGTCCATATTCAAGTGGCGATGCTACTGTCTATGTAAGAGCTGAAAATTCTCTAACAGGATGTTTTGTAACTACATCATTCAATTTAGTTGTCAATGTAGTGCCATTAGGCTCTATTGATACAAACCTATTTTATTATGATACAGATACCAATGAGTTTTTATTGTGTCCTGCTGCAGAATCTGGAGTAGTCCTTACAATAATTCCTCAAGGGTTCAGTACTTCAGATGTTACAGTGCAATGGGTATTAGATGGAAATGATGTTTCAGGAGCAAATGGTATTTCTTACGAAGCATTTGAAGGAGGGGATTATTCTGCTAGAATTACTTTTAATGCTACAGGATGTTCTAATACAATTTCAAATATTACTGTTACTGAAATTGAAAATTGTGCTATCCCTCAAGGTATATCTCCTGGAGTATCTGCTGGATTTAATGACAATCTAGATTTGAGATATTTTAATGTTACAAAACTTGAAATATTCAATAGAAATGGAACTTTAGTTTATTCAAAGAATAACTATTCTAATGAATGGGCAGGACAAACTGATGATGGTGAAGAACTTCCTGTAGGAACATATTTCTATACCATGGTATATGAGGGAGGAACAAAGTCTAAATCTGGATGGATTTATATTAATAGATAATCAACTAACTGAATCAACTTATTATAATGAAAAAACTCACTATTATAGCGGTTTTGCTCTTAGCATTACAGTCCTACGGGCAACAAGACCCTCAGTACACTCAGTACATGTATAATATGAATATTATTAATCCGGCTTACGCAGGTTCTAGAGAAAACTTGTCGTTTGGGTTATTATATAGAAATCAATGGACGGCAATAGATGGAGGCCCTGAGACAGGTACTTTCTTTGGCCACTCACCTATTGGAAATAATTTAGGACTTGGTCTATCTGTAATTGCAGATCAAATTGGACCGGTAAAAGAAACTAACACTTATGTAGATGTTTCTTATACACTTAAATTAGGAGGCGCACATAGACTCGCTTTCGGAGTTAAAGCAGGTGCCACGTTCCACGATATTAATTTAACAAGTTCTAACGTCTCGGTAATAGATCAAAATGATCCGTTTTTTGGAATTGGTATAAATGAAACAACACCAAATTTTGGTGCTGGTTTCTTCTATTATACTGATAATTATTATTTGTCATTATCAGTCCCTAATTTCTTGTCATCGGTTCATTTAGATGCTAATGGAAATAAAATTGGGTCAGAAACACAACACTACTTTTTAACTGGTGGGTATGTATTTAATTTATCTCCAAATACGGAGTTAAAACCTTCTTTTATGCTTAAGTCTGCTTTTGATGCGCCAACATCTTTTGATCTAAACTTAAATGCAAGATTCTTTAAGAAGTTCGAAATTGGTGCCTCTTACCGTTTAGACGACTCGTTCTCTGGTTTGGTTAATTTCGCAGTTACACCATCAATTAGATTAGGCTATGCGTATGATGCTATTTCTTCAGAGATAAAGGCTTATGCGCCGGCATCTCATGAGGTAATGCTATTGTTCGATCTTAATTTCCCAAAGAAAGTTTCACGTTCACCAAGATATTTCTAATCAGTTAAGCTAAACAAAAATGAAAAACTTAAAAACACTATTATTTATTACGTTGATGAGTAGCTTATGCTTAACTGCTCAAAACAATGATACAAAGAAAGCGGATAAACAATTTGCTAGATATGAATTTGTAAAAGCTGCCGAAAGCTACAATAAACTTATCGAAAAAGGTAATGGCGATGCTTATGTGTATGGTCAATTGGCAGAATGTTACTATAACGTTTTTAACACAGTAGATGCAGAGAAATGGTATGCTAAAGCTTTGGAGTCTGCTAGTGATCCTGAAATGATTTACAAGTATTCTGAAATGCTAAAAGCTAACGGAAAGTATGACGAGTCTAATACACAAATGGAAAAATTTGCTTCCATGCGTCCTTCTGATGATAGAGCTACTGCATTTAGAAAAAATCCAAACTATTTGCCTAAAATATTAGAACAGGGTAAAAAGTTTAATGTTCAAAATGCAGATTTCAATTCTGAGCAATCAGATTTTGGAGGCACTATGAACAATGGGAAATTGTATATAGCTTCAAGTAGAAATGATAACCGCAAAACTTATGGTTGGAATCAAGAACCATTTCTAGATATCTATTCTTTATCGAAAAATTCAGATGGTTCATACCAAGGGGCGACACTAATGAACGATAAGATTAATACTAGATATCATGAAGGTCTAGTGTCTTTTTCACCAAATGGAGAAACAATATACTTTTCGAGAGAGAGCTATTTTGAAAAAGATTTTGAAAAGGACTCCATTTCAAAAGTGAGATATAGTCAATTATATTTATTTAAAGCAACAAAACTTGGTTCTGATTGGGACATGGTTGAAAGTTTGTCAGTGAATAGCAAAAATTACTCTGTAAAAAACCCATCAGTTAGTTCAGATGGTAAGACTATATATTTTGCATCAAACATGCCAGGTGGTTATGGTAACTTTGATATTTACAAGGCATCTATTAATGATGATGGTTCAATCGGTGAACCTCAAAATCTTGGGCAAAAAGTAAATACGGAAGGCCAAGAAATGTTCCCGTATATAAGTAGCAATGGTACACTTTACTTTTCATCTAATGGTCATTTAGGCCTTGGTGGAATGGATGTTTTCTTTACTAAAGAAATTGACGGTAAAGTAGCACCTATTAGAAATGTTGGTATCCCTATAAATAGTAATGGAGATGATTTTGCATTTACCATTGATGAAGAGGCAGAAGAAGGATTTGTTTCATCTAATAGAGATGGTGGTAAAGGTAGTGATGATGTATACGCCTTTAAGAAATTACAGCCACTTTGTGATGTTCTTGTTATGGCAACTGTTTTAGATGACAAAACACGAGAGCCGATAAACGGTGCATCAGTAACTTTATTAGATTCAGAAGGAAACAAAGTATCAACTAAGTCTACTAATGGAGATGGCCTTGCTGAATTCATAGTAGAATGTGAGCAAAATTTCGAATTGGAAGTTTCAATGGCTGATTACGATAGCAGAAAAGTACCGGTTATTGGTACAAATGAAGAGGAGTTAGAAGTTCGCGTATTCCTTCCGCCAATTGAAAAGTTAATTGTTGAAGATAAAATCGAACTACAACCAATATATTTTGATTTTGACAAGTCTAATATCACTGCACAAGCAGCTTTTGAATTAGATAAACTAGTTCAAATAATGAATAAGTATCCAGAAATAGTAGTTAATGCAACTTCTCATACAGATACTAGAGGCCCAGCTTCTTATAATAACAGATTGTCAGAACGTAGAGCAAAATCTACTGTACAGTATGTTATATCTCAAGGGATTGACGAATCAAGAATTTCTGCTGAAGGTAAAGGTGAATCTGAGCTTAAAGTTGAATGTGGTGGAAGCTGTACAGAAGAGCAACATCAAGAAAATAGAAGATCAGAGTTTATTATTGTTAGTGGAGGTCCACAAGGATAATAAGCAAAAATAAATGTGCTAAAAAAAAGCTCTGAAATAATTTTCAGAGCTTTTTTTATTTGAGCTTAAATTATAGCTCTCATAATTTCCAGTCTTTATAAGGGTTTTTGCTTAGTTGTGAGTTGTAGTATTTAATATCTCCTGTCACTTCTTTTCCTAGCCAAATTGGTTTTTCAAATTTGTCATCAACTGAATTCAATTCAATTTCTGCAATAATTAATCCTTCATTATCACCAAAAAATTGATCTACTTCTATGATATGTTGACTTAACTTAACCTCATATCTAATTTTATCAATAATGCCCACTTCACATAATAGCAAAAGCGATTCTGCTTCTTCTCTTCCTAGTTCCTTTTCCCATTCAAAACGCGTCAATCCGTTATCAGAAGACAATCCTTTTACCGTTAATAACCCTTTCTCATTGATCAATCTAACTCTAACTGTTCTTTCAGGATCTGAGTTTAAAAACCCTTGTTTAATAGTATAGTGGTTAAATGCCTCTTCCTTAAACTTGGAAGAGTTTACTAAGTATTTACGTTCAATTTCTATCATGGTATTGCGTAAATTTACACTATGCATAATGATTTACCAATAAGAAAAATAATTCACGTAGATATGGATGCATTTTATGCGTCTGTTGAACAGATGGATGATCCAAGTCTTAAAGGTAAACCTATCGCTGTTGGAGGTGGCGGTGCAAGAGGAGTGATTAGTGCTGCAAGTTATGAAGCAAGGAAATTTGGAGTAAAAAGTGCTATGTCTGGAAGACTAGCTGAAAAATTGTGCCCTGATTTAGTTTTTGTAAAACATAGATTTGATCGCTATAAAGAAATCTCTAGCCAGATCAGAAAGATATTTCTAGATTATACAGATCTAGTGGAACCATTATCATTAGACGAAGCTTACTTAGATGTAACAGAAAACAAAATTGGGCTCCCGAGTGCTACATTAATTGCGCAGAAGATAAGACAACGTATTTTTAATGAAGTTGGCTTAACAGCCTCAGCAGGTATCTCTATAAACAAGTTTGTAGCTAAGATTGCGAGCGATTATAACAAACCAAATGGTCAAAAAACAGTTAATCCTGAAGACGTATTTCAGTTTTTAGAAGACCTAGATATTAGGAAGTTCTATGGCGTGGGAAAAGTCACAGCAGAAAAAATGTATCAAAAAGGAATCTTTACAGGAAAGGATTTAAAAACAAAGAGCCTTGAATATTTAGAAGAGAACTTCGGGAAATCAGGCAAACAGTATTATTACATTGTGAGAGGCATCCATAACAGTGAGGTGAAACCAAATAGAATAAGAAAATCCTTGGCAGCAGAGCGTACTTTTAGCGAAAATCTATCCTCGGAAATTTTTATGTTAGAAAAGTTAGATCAAATAGCCACTGAAGTTTCAAATCGTTTAGATAAAAGTAAAGTCTCTGGTAAAACAATTACTTTAAAAATAAAATATAGTGACTTTACTCTTCAAACCAGAAGTAAAACCTTGCCGTTTTTTATTAACGACAAAGCCATTATTTTAGAAAATGCTAAGGAGCTTCTATATCAAGATAAATTAAATAACTCAGTCAGATTACTTGGTATTTCACTATCCAATTTAAATACTGAAAATAAGTCAACTTTAAAAAATAAAAGTGACAACAAGCAATCTATTAGCGTACAGTTAAAGTTTGAATTTTAACCTAAAAGCTACAACTCTCTATTTCAGTAACGCGTAATGTGTTTACCATACCCTTATCTTGTATAGGCATTGCAGCTAAACTAATAAGCATATCACCAACCTCTAAATAGCCTTTTTTACAAGCAATTGCATTTACGTCTTCTATGGTTTCATCCGTACTTACAAATCTATCATAGTAGAATGCTTTTACACCCCAAAGCAAATTAAGTTGTGTTAAAATTCGCTTATTTGATGTAAACACTAATATGTGTGCATCAGGTCTCCAAGCAGAAATTTGAAAAGCTGTATAACCACTATTGGTTAAGGTTGAAATTGCTTTGGCGTTGATTTCATTTGCCATATTTGCGGCATGGTAGCATATTGCTTTTGTAATATATCTTTTGGTTCTAATATGCGGTGGAGACTGCGGCACTTCAATTAAATGAGAATCTTCTACACTTCTAATAATATTAGACATTTGACGAATTACTTGCACGGGGTATTGACCTACTGAAGTTTCACCAGATAGCATTACCGCATCAGCACCATCCATAACTGAATTGGCAACATCGTTTACCTCTGCTCTTGTAGGTGTTAAACTAGTAATCATTGTTTCCATCATCTGGGTTGCAATAATTACTGGTACTCTAGCGCGTTTTGCTCGTAACACTAATTTCTTTTGAATTAATGGAACTTCTTCTGCAGGAATTTCAACACCTAAATCGCCACGTGCAACCATTAACCCATCACAATAAGCAACAATCTTATCTATATTTTCAACAGCTTCTGGTTTTTCAATCTTGGCTATAATAGGAATTTTATAATCTCCATGCTCTTTGATTAACTCTTCTAATTGCATTAAATCTTCCGCATGTCTAACAAATGATAGCGCAATCCAATCTACCTTTAATCCAATGGCAAAAATGGCATCCTCAATATCTTTTTCTGTTAAAGCTGGTTGAGAAATGTTTGTGTTTGGTAGATTAACTCCTTTTTTGGATTTCAATGGACCACCTTGTATAACCCTTGCTTTAACTTCACTTTTCTTGTCTGTCGAAACAACTTCGAAGATAAGTTTCCCATCATCGAGCAATATTCTTTCACCAGGTTTAGCGTCTTGTGGAAAGTTATCATAGGTCATGTATACTCTTTCCTTAGTACCTTCAAATCGTTCTCCTGTTGCAAAAATAATTTCATCTCCTTCGTTCACTATAACTTCACCCTTCATTACGCCCACTCGTAATTTTGGCCCTTGTAAGTCTGCTAAAATGGCAGCGTTATAACCAAATTCTTCGTTGAGTTCTCTAATTATCTTTATGCGTTCCTTTACTCCATCGTAATCAGCATGAGAAAAGTTAATTCTAAAAACATTTGCGCCTTCATCGAGCATTTGTTTCAGTACTTGCTTACTGCTTGTTGCTGGTCCTAGTGTGGCTACTATTTTGGTCTTATTGTTTGGCATCAATTTAAAAAATTAAATGGTTTTTTGATCTCAATTTTATTGGATCTACGGTATAACTAGTTATTATCTGAGGCACTCTTTGCAATTTGTTTAAAATTACCTTTTCGTTAATATGCTGCATCTCCTCAGATATCTTTATAAAATAATCTACAGTTTTAAATTCTGTTATTAAGTGAAATGTTTTTAATACTTTACTGCTGTCTTCAAATAACGTACCTGTGCTATATAAACTGGTTTCTTCTTTTTTACAAACATTAGAAATTAAATTCCATGTGACATATTCAGTGTCATTTTTCCACTCAAAAATACTATAAGAAGATTCAAGATATTTTAAATCTACATCTTCTTCCTTTCGCTTTAATTTTAAATCTAAATTTCTGTTGAGTAAATATGCTAGTCGATAATCTTCAATACCACAATGAATTGCAATCAGCTTATAGGTGTCATCATAGAAATCATCTACTAAAAGTTTGTGCAAAGCCATATAATTATAACTTTTAAGTGTAAATATAGAACAATAATAGGTTACATAGATTAACTTTTAATTAATCTTATCCCTTAAAAATTACGAAAACGTTGTAGTGTTGGTTAATAGTGTAAAGTTAAAATTATGAAACTAAATCAACTTTGTCATTTGCTTTTGAAACGCAAAAAACGCACGCTTTGAAGCTTTTTCTTCAGCCTTTTTCTTAGACGTTGCTCGTGCTTTAGAAACTACTTTATTGTTAATACTTAACTTAACAGAAAAGTGTTTTAACTCATCTTTACCAGTATCTTCATAGACCTCATAGTCAAAAGTGTTCTTTTCTTTTTGACACCATTCAATAAGTAAACTTTTATAACTGATTACTTTGCCTTCTAAGGTTTCAATATCAACATATGGATAAATTACCCTTTTGTAAATAAACCTCTCACAGGTCCTATAGCCTTTATCTAGATAAATAGCACCAACTAGTGCTTCAAAAAGATTCCCATGAATATTATTCCCAAAGTTAGATTTTGGTATTCTACTTTGTACTAAATCAATTAAATCTAAATCTTTGCCAAGCTCATTTAAATGTTCTCGACTCACAACCTTTGAACGCATTTTTGTAAGATAACCTTCATCACCATGAGGTACTTGCTCATATAAATAAGCGGCAATTACGGAGCTAAGCATTGCGTCACCTACAAATTCAAGGCGTTCATAATTTATTGCATTACCCTTTTTGTCCTTAATATTCATAGAACGATGGGTAAACGCTTTAATATAAAGTGATTTTGATTTTGGTTTAAATCCTAAGATGTCTTTGAGTTTCAAAAAAAAATTCCCGTCTCCTAGAGAACGGGAATTTAGTATGTTACGAATGAAACCCATTCGGGATTTAATCTAATTTTTTAAATAATACACAAGCGTTGTGTCCACCAAATCCAAATGTATTACTCATTGCGACTTTAATATCTCGTTTCTGAGCTTTGTTGAGTGTTAAATTTAATTCTGGGTCTATATTTTCATCAACAGTATCATGATTTATTGTTGGTGGTATAATACCATGTTCCATAGCCAAAATTGAAGCGATAGCTTCAATAGCTCCTGCAGCACCCAACAAGTGACCTGTCATTGATTTTGTAGAATTAATATTTATATTCTTAGCGTGGTCGCCAAATACTTCTGATATAGCTTTTAGTTCTGCAACATCACCTAATGGAGTTGATGTTCCGTGTGTATTAATATGATCTACATCTTCAGGATTTAATCCGGCGTTCTCTAAACAATTTTTCATTACTGCAACAACTCCTATCCCATCAGGGTGTGGTGCTGTCATATGATAAGCGTCTGAGGATAATCCTCCCCCTACTACCTCAGCGTATATTTTTGCGCCTCTTGCTTTTGCATGCTCGTACTCTTCTAAAATAATTGACCCTGCTCCTTCACCTAACACAAAACCATCACGGTTCGCATCAAATGGTCTTGAAGCTGTTTCTGGACTATCATTTCTTGTACTCATAGCATGCATAGCATTAAAACCACCCATACCTGCGATAGTAACTGCTGCTTCGCTACCTCCTGTAATTACAACATCACAATGTCCTAATCTAATAGTGTTTAGAGCATCAATCATTGAATTTGCGGAAGACGCACATGCAGATACAGTTGTATAGTTTGGACCCATAAACCCATATTTAATAGATATGTTTCCAGGGGCTATATCAGCTATCATTTTTGGAATAAAGAAAGGATTGAAACGTGGACTACCGTCACCTGCAGCGAAATTTAACACCTCGTCTTGAAATGTTTTTAAACCACCTATTCCGGCACCCCAAATTACTCCTACTCTGTATTTGTTTAGAGAATCAAGATCAAGTTTTGAGTCAGCAATTGCTTCATCTGAAGCAACCATTGCATACTGCGAAAACTTATCCATTTTCCTTGCTAACTTTCTATCAATAAAGTCAGTAACTTCAAAGTTTTTTATTTCACAAGCGAACTGAGTTTTAAATTTCTCCGCATCAAAATGCGTTACAGGTGCGGCACCACTTTTACCACTAATTAACGCATTCCAATATTCATCCTTGGTATTGCCAATTGGTGTAAGTGCACCTAAACCAGTAACTACAACTCGCTTTAATTCCATAAAAAAATTATTATTTAGCTTCTTCTATATAAGAAATAGCTTGACCAACTGTTGCAATATTTTCAGCTTGATCATCTGGGATTTGAATATCAAATTCCTTTTCAAATTCCATTATTAATTCAACAGTGTCTAACGAATCAGCTCCTAAATCATTAGTGAAGCTTGCTTCTGTTACAACCTCGTTTTCATCAACACCCAATTTGTCTACGATAATCGCTTTTACTCTTGATGCAATGTCTGACATAATCTTTTAATTTTAAGTTTTAATTAGACCGCAAAAATAAAAAACTTTATTTTTAAAAAACATCTTTACCGATAAAATGTGCCCATAGATGGCAAAATTCGATACATCTGTTACTGAATTGCGTCTAATTGTTAATTATTATTCTTTTTTTTGTTTTGAATAATAGTACATTGATAAGTAGTATATGAAACGTGTAGTAATTTTTGCGTCCGGTAGCGGATCTAATGCTGAAAATTTAATTAAGTTTTTTCACAACATTGATAATGTCGCTGTTATTCAGGTAATGACTAACAATCCTCGTGCCAAAGTATTAGAAAGATGTAAAAGGTTAAATATTAGCGCATTGGCATTCAATAGAGTCGCTTTTTCTAAGTCTGACGATATTCTAAATATCTTAAAACTACAAAACCCAGATCTAATTGTGTTAGCAGGATTTTTGTGGAAATTCCCTAACTTTATTCTTGACCATTTTAACAATAGGGTAATAAATATACACCCAGCACTTCTCCCTAAATACGGTGGTAAAGGAATGTACGGTATGCATGTGCACGAAGCTGTTGTTGCAAATAATGAAAAAGAAACTGGCATCACAATTCATTATGTAAATGAAAATTATGACGAAGGCGCGATAATTTTTCAAGCAAAATGTGATGTTTTACCATCAGATACACCAGAGGATGTAGCCTCTAAAATTCACCTTTTAGAAATGGAGCATTTTCCTATTGTAGTTAATGATTTGCTTAATGAGTAAAAAGAAAAAGAAATACTATACGGTTTGGAAGGGTCATAACGCTGGTGTTTTTGAGACGTGGGACGATTGCAAAGCTCAAATTAAGAATTTTAAAGGGGCACAGTACAAATCCTTCAAAACATTTGATGCCGCTAAAAAGGCATACAGGGAAGGGCCAAAAGAATTCATAGGGAAATCTAAGACTTTTAAAAGTGAACTTTCAGAAGAACAACTAAAAAAAATAGGCGAACCTAATCCAAATTCTATTTGCGTAGATGCTGCAGTAAGCGGTAATCCGGGCAAAATGGAATATCGAGGTGTAGAAACAAAAACAAAAAGACAACTATTCATTCAAGGACCTTTTGAAGAAGGAACTAACAACATTGGAGAGTTTTTAGCAATTGTACATGGGTTAGCTTTTTTAAAACAAAAAAAGAGTAATCGGATTATCTATACTGACTCTAGAACAGCAATGAGCTGGATTAAAAAGAAAAATTGTAATACAAAACTTAAAAAAACCGATAAAAACAAACCGCTTTTTGAATTGGTGGACAGAGCAATAAATTGGTTAAAAGAAAATAAGTTTTCAACTACTATTGTTAAATGGGAAACAAAAGCTTGGGGAGAGATTCCTGCAGATTTCGGCAGGAAATAGAATTAAGATGGATAACGATTTTTATGACATTATAATTATTGGCGCTGGGCTTTCGGGAATTGGAGCAGCATGTCACTTAACTCGCAAAAATCCAGAAAAATCTTATTTAATATTAGAATCTAGAGAATCCCTTGGAGGCACCTGGGATTTGTTCAAATACCCTGGTGTGCGATCTGATTCTGACATGTATACTTTTGGATATTCTTTTAAAACTTGGGATGATGCAAAATCCTTTGCAGATGCACCCTCCATTTTAAAATATCTCAATGAAGCTTCTAGAGAATATAATGTCAATGACAAGATAACTTATAATCAACGCGCTATTTCGTACGACTTTAATTCTAAAAATAACCTATGGTATATAACAACAGTTCATACCAAGTCTAACAATAGAACCACCTATACTTCTAAATTTATTTTTAATTGCAGTGGGTACTATAATTATGATAGAGGATATACACCCAATTATAAAGGATTAGCTGATTACAAAGGAGAATTTGTTCACCCACAAAACTGGCCCAAAAATTTAGAATTAGACCATAGAAAAGTAGTAGTAATAGGCAGTGGCGCAACTGCAGTAACAATAGTCCCAAAAATTGCAGAAACTGTAAGCCATATTACCATGCTCCAAAGGTCACCAACCTATGTGGGAGCACTACCCAATAAAGATGTGGTGGCTAAATTCTTTAAATTCATATTGCCCAAAAAAATGGCACATCAAGCTATTAGAATTAAGAATGTGGTCTTAGATATGGCCTTTTTTAATGCCTGTAGAAAATGGCCGAATACCATGAAAAAGTACATCGTTAAAAAAGCACAGAAGGAACTAGGAGATGTACCTGTTCATCCACATTTTACACCTAATTACAACCCTTGGGAACAACGATTTTGTTTGGCACCAGATGGTGATTTGTTTAAATCTATCAGAGAAGGTAAAGCTTCGGTTGAAACCGATACAATAGACCACTTGAACGAAACTGGTATTGTTTTAGAATCTGGAAAAGAGCTAAAGGCAGATGTCATTGTAAGCGCAACCGGTTTAAGGATATTACCTTTAGGTGGAGTAAGTATTTCTATTGATGGTCAACTTATTGATATTTCAAAACTTTTTGTTTACAAGGGCTGCATGTTAAGTGATATTCCTAATTTATTTCTCTTTGTCGGATATACAAATGCATCTTGGACTTTAAAAAGCGATTTAACCAGTGAATACATTGCACGTGTTCTTAGATATATGGATAAAAACAACTTACAGTTTATTTGCCCAAAAACAAAAGATGCCGAACTTAAACCAACACCATTGTTGAATTTAAATTCAGGTTATATTCATCGAGCAAAAAACATACTTCCAAATCAAGGAGATAAAGCTCCTTGGAGAGTTTACCAAAACTACATTTTAGACTATAAAATGCTAAGAATTGATAAAATAAATGATGCTTTTGCTACATTTAATTAATGAAGCGAGTAATTATTTTCAAAGGAATTTATTTTACTTAAATTTGCACCTTAATCAAACTTACTTTAATGGGTAAATTAGTGATTGTCGGTACAGTAGCATTTGATGCTATTGAAACTCCATTTGGTAAAACCGATAAAATCCTTGGTGGCGCAGGTACGTTTATAGCCCTTGCGGCATCAAAATTCAATATAAATTCTGCTGTCGTATCAGTAGTTGGTGGTGATTTCCCACAGGAATATTTAGACTATATGGCCAACCAAAACATTGATGTTTCTGGAATTGAAATAGTTGAAGAAGGTAAAACCTTTTTCTGGAGCGGAAAATATCATAATGACATGAATTCTAGAGACACTTTAGTTACTGAACTAAATGTACTTACAAATTTTGAACCTAAAGTCCCTGAAGATTATAAGGATGCCGAAGTTGTTATGTTGGGTAATCTTCATCCATTAACTCAAATGAGTGTTTTAAATCAAATGACCAAAAAACCAAAATTAGTGGTACTTGATACTATGAATTTTTGGATGGACTGTGCTTTAGAAGATTTACATAATACCATTAAGCACATAGATGTAATTACTATAAATGATGAAGAAGCGAGACAGCTAACAGGAGAATACTCCTTGGTTGTAGCGGCAAGAAAAATTCATGAAATGGGGCCAAAATTTGTAGTAATTAAGAAAGGAGAGCATGGCGCATTATTGTTTCACAATGACAGTGTTTTTTATGCTCCTGCACTCCCATTAGAAGAAGTGTTTGATCCAACAGGTGCTGGCGACACGTTTGCTGGAGGATTTACAGGATATTTAGCAAAAACAGAAGATTATTCATTTGAAAATATGAAAAACGCTGTAATTTACGGATCTACCTTAGCTTCTTTTTGTGTAGAAAAATTTGGCACTGAACGTATGCAGAATTTAAAAGATAACGAAGTGTATAAACGCTTAGACCAATTTAAAAGTCTAACGCAATTTGATATAGAATTAACGTAACTTGACGCGCTCAGAAATAGAGCGCGTTTTTTATTACATAAAATGAGTGATGCAATAAAACACGAGTGTGGTATAGCACTTATAAGACTTTTAAAACCTTTAGAATACTATAAAGAAAAGTATGGCAGTGCATTTTATGGTGTTAATAAAATGTATTTAATGATGGAGAAACAGCACAACAGAGGTCAAGATGGTGCTGGTTTTGCAAGTATTAAATTAGATACTAATCCCGGTGAGCGCTATATAAGTCGAGTAAGATCTATTGCTCAACAACCAATTCAAGATATTTTCTCTCAAATTAATGATCGCATAAATTCTGATATCGCTAAAAACCCTGAATACCAAAATAACGTTGAACTTCAGAAGAAAAATATACCCTACATAGGAGAACTTCTGCTTGGCCATGTGCGTTATGGAACATTTGGAAAGAATAGTGTTGAAAGTGTGCATCCATTTTTAAGGCAAAATAATTGGATGCATAGAAACCTCATTGTTGCGGGTAATTTTAATATGACCAATGTAACTGAACTTTTTGATAATTTGGTGGAGATTGGGCAACACCCAAAAGAAAAAGCCGACACTATTACTGTTATGGAAAAGATAGGTCACTTTTTGGATGATGCTGTGTCAAAAATCTATAAAGACCTTAAAAAAGAAGGGTATTCAAAAATTGAATGCTCTCCTCTAATTGCTAAGCGTTTAAAGGTTAGTAAAATTTTGAGGCGTGCAGCAAAAAATTGGGATGGTGGTTATGCTATGGCTGGTTTACTTGGCCATGGAGATTCTTTTGTCCTAAGAGATCCTGCTGGTATAAGACCGGCATATTACTACAAAGATGATGAAGTTGTTGTTGTTGCTTCAGAAAGACCTGTTATTCAAACCGTTTTTAATGTTCCTTTTGAAGAAGTCGTAGAATTAGATCCTGGCTATGCTATTATTACTAAAAAATCTGGTCAGACACAGATTAAAAAAATTCTAGAACCGTTAGAACGTAAAGCCTGCTCTTTTGAACGTATCTATTTTTCTAGAGGAAGTGATGCTGAAATTTATCAAGAACGAAAAGAGTTAGGTAGACTTTTAATGCCAAAAGTTCTTGAAGCTATTGACAATGACACAAAGAATACTGTCTTCTCTTATATACCAAATACAGCGGAAACATCTTTCTACGGAATGATTGATACGGTTGAAGAACACCTCAACCATAAAAAAACAGAAGTCATACTTAGTGGCAAAAGAAGTCTTTCTTCAGATAAGGTTGAAGAGATACTTTCTGAAAGACCTCGTATTGAAAAGATTGCAATAAAGGATGTAAAACTTAGAACCTTTATCACTGAAGATAGTAGCAGAGATGATCTTGTAGCTCATGTTTACGATATAACTTATGGAGTTATTAAACCAACTGATAATCTTGTAATCATTGATGATAGTATTGTAAGAGGTACTACGTTAAAAAAGAGTATAATTAAAATGATGGATCGTTTAGGTCCTAAAAAAATAATTGTAGTTTCTTCAGCACCGCAAATTAGATATCCTGATTGTTATGGTATTGACATGGCCAACTTAGAAAGTTTGGTAGCCTTTAGGGCAGCATTAGTGCTTTTGAAAGAAACTAATCAATATGGTATTGTAGAAGAAGTTTATAAAAAATGTCTTACTCAAGTAGGAATTAATGATAAAAATGTAAAAAACTACGTAAAAGAAATTTATAACAATTTCTCAGATGAGCAGATTTCTAATAAAATTTCTGAGCTATTGAGTGATGTTGATGTCAAAGCAGAGGTAAAAATAATATTTCAACCTGTAGAAAATCTTCATAAGGCTTGTCCTAAACATTTAGGAGATTGGTACTTCACAGGTGATTATCCAACACCAGGAGGAAACCGTGTTGTAAACAAAGCCTTTATAAACTTCTATGAAGGCAATAAAGAACGTGCTTATTAAATTTAAATAAATTACCATTTTGTCCGACAAAATAAGTATTTCATCTATGTTTTGTGCATTTTATCCAAAATTTGTTTCGTTTTAACAAATAAAATATACATTGTTCTCACCATAACATAAGTAGGTTAAGTTCATGGTAGATTTGGGGCAAAAAAAGGTGAACAATGTTCACCTTTTTTTATGGGCTTAATTAAAGTTTTACTTTAAGTTATGACTGTAAATAATTTAGATTTGCAATTAACATATGTGAATATTAGTTGCTCTTTCCACTCTTAGACTAATATATAGGTCGTTTATCCAAAAAATTCATTTGTTAAATTATAGTCCGCTTATATTTGATTCACCATAACATAAGTAGGTTAAGTTTATGGTAGATTTGGGGCAAAAAAGGTGAACTCTCTGTTCACCTTTTTTCATTTTATATACATAAGAACTTTTAGTTCATGGACTTCTCTTTTAAAAAACAAAAAACCCAAGCCATAAAGACTTGGGTAATTTAGATAAATATTCTATAAAATTTATTTTGCTTCTGCGTAGCGTCTTTCTATTTCATTCCAGTTAATTACATTAAAAAATGCCGAAATATAATCTGGTCTTCTGTTTTGATAATTTAAATAATAAGCGTGCTCCCAAACATCTAATCCTAATATTGGTGTTCCTCCGCAACTAACTCCTGGCATCAAAGGGTTGTCTTGGTTAGATGTAGAACATACTTCAACTTTTCCTCCTTTATGTACGCATAACCAAGCCCATCCAGAACCAAACTGAGTTGCAGCTGCTTTACTAAAAGACTCAATAAAAGCGTCCTTTGATCCAAACTCTGATTCAATAGCATCTTTTAACTCACCTGATAGATAGCCTCTGTCTTCTGGGTTCATTACGTCCCAGAAAAGACTGTGGTTGTAAAATCCTCCGCCATTATTCCTCACAGCAGAATTAGACATATCTAAGTTTGTTAATATGTCTTCTATGGATTTTCCTTCTAAATCCGTTCCGTCTATTGCAGCATTAAGCTTTGTAGTATATCCATTGTGGTGCTTTGAGTGGTGAATCTCCATTGTGCGCGCATCAATGTGTGGCTCTAAAGCATCATAAGCGTATTTTAATTTTGGTAATTCAAAAGCCATAATTTCTTGGTTTTATATTAATAATTCATTATTGACAAAATTACAACAATGGGAATAAGAAAATCTAAATAAATTATTAAGATTCCCTATTTTGGTATAAAATTAATCATTTGCAAAACTCAGCATATAAAATATACAACGCTTCAGCAGGTAGTGGAAAAACATTCACACTTACCAAATCCTATTTAAAAATTTTAATCGCCTCAGACAATCCTGAGTTTTTCAAACATTTATTAGCAATTACCTTTACGAATAAAGCTGTTACTGAGATGAAAGAGCGCATAATTAATATGCTTAAGCATTTTTCGTCAGAACAAGGTATAAATGAACCTCATGATATGTTTGTTACTATCTGTAATGAATTAAATATATCTCCCAAATCTCTTCACATAAAGGCCAAGCAAATTTTAAAACACATCATTCATAATTATGGTGCTTTTGATATTTCAACAATTGATGGCTTTACACATCGCATTATTAGAACATTTGCACAAGACTTAAAACTTCCTGTTAATTTTGAGGTAGAATTAGATAAGGATAGATTATTGTCTGAAGCTGTTGAAAGTTTAATTAGTAAGGCAGGTACGGACAATGAATTGACCAAAATCTTAGTTGACTTTGCCATAGAAAAAGCAAACGATGATAAAAGTTGGGATGTTAGCTATGACTTTAATAAAATTTCTAAGCTTCTTGTTAATGAAAATGATCTCATTGCATTAAATACATTAGCGAATAAAAGCTTAACCGATTTCCAAAAGTTAAAATCAAAACTGTTTATAAAAATAAAATCTATTGAGACTGAAATAAACGAACTGGCCAAAACAACTCTAACTTTAATTGCTGAAAGTGGTATAGAACACTCTGATTTTACAGGTGGTAAAAGAGCCTACCTTCCAAACTATTTCAAGAAATTATTGCGCTTAGATTTGAGGGTAGATTATTCTGCGACTTGGATTTTAAACTTAGAAGAGAAGCCTCTTTATCCTGTCAGTTCTACCACAAATCATATTAAAGAGGTTTTAGATGCTATTAAGCCTGATATTATTAGCTTTTTCAAAAAATCTAAAGAATTATATTATGAACTAAAACTTCAAAAAGGTCTATATAGAAATCTAACACCTTTGTCTGTTTTAAATGCTATAAAATCTGAATTGAAAACCATCAAGGAGGAACAAAATAAACTACTCATTTCAGAGTTTAATACCCTCATTAGCAATGAAATTAAAGATCAACCAACACCATTTATTTATGAGCGTTTAGGGGAAAAGTATAAGCACTACTTTATTGATGAATTTCAGGATACTTCTGTGATGCAATGGAATAATCTTATTCCATTAATCGACAATGCACTTTCTACTGCCAATGGGTCGTTAATGTTAGTGGGGGATGCAAAACAGGCTATATACAGATGGCGCGGAGGAAAAGTAGAACAGTTTATAGATCTTTATAATAGAAACAATAATCCTTTTCAAACTAAAGTTTCAGTAGAATCCCTAGATACCAACTATAGAAGTAGCAGAGAAATAGTAAATTTCAATAATGAGTTTTTTGATTATTTAAGTCGGAATTTCTTCTCTGATAATAATTATTCTGAACTCTATCAAAATTCAAGACAAAACGTAGCAATAAATAAAACGGGCTATGTAAATCTGAGCTTTATAGATAATCTAGAAGATGATGATGAAGCTTCCGTTCTATATTCGAAGAAAGTGTTAGTAAAGATCCAGCAATGTCTTTTCAATGGATATAAACTTAGTGAAATTTGTGTGCTAGTTAGAAAACACAATGAAGGTGTAATTGTCTCTGATTATTTAAGTGAAAATTCCATTGAAATAACTTCCTCTGAAACCCTGTTAATAAAGAATTCCGAAAAGATTGTTTTTATAAATAACCTCATAAAGCTTCTCGTTCAACCAGATAATTCACCAATAAAAATTGAAGTTTTAACCTTTATCTCTAAACTAAATAATATAAATGACAAGCATTCTTTTTATCTAAAACATAATAGAACAAAACTAAGTGACCTGTTTAATAGTCTAAAATCAATTGGTTATTTTATTGATATTGCTGACTTATTACAGTTGCCGCTTTACGAATTAATAGAGGAAATTATTAGGGTATTTAAACTAAACAATAAACCTGATGCGTTTTTACAATATTACCTCGACTTTGTTTTAGAATTCACCCAGAAACAAAACTCTGATATAGGCCAGTTCATTGAATATTTTGAACAGAAAAAAGAAAAACTTGGTATCTCTTCACCAGACAATTTAAATGCTGTGAACATTATGACTATTCATAAGTCAAAAGGTCTTGAGTTTCCAGTTGTTATTTTCCCATTTGCTGAATTAAATATTTACAAAGAACTAGACCCAAAAGTTTGGTTTTCAGTTGACAGTGATACAAATGAAGGATTTGATACCCTTCTTTTAAATTATAACAAAGACATTGAAAATTTTGGAGTATCAGGTAAATCTATTTTCGACATTCATCAATCTCAATTAGAGTTAGATAATATAAATCTTCTCTATGTAGCTTTAACAAGACCTATTGATCAATTATATATTATTTCAAAAAAAGATTTTAACAAAAAAGGTGAACTCAATACCAAAACATATTCAGGTATGTTAATATCCTATCTTCAGTCTATAGGTCAATGGAGTGAAAACGAGACCGATTTTAACTTTGGATTAAACGAACAAAAAGATATTAAGGCTACAGGAGAGTGCATAGTCAATTCAGTTGCCTTAAAACTTATCTCTTCTAAGAAAGAAGATCACAATCTCCAAATTATTACTAAATCAGGTCTGCTTTGGGACACTAAGCAAGAAAAAGCTATGGAGAAAGGTAATTTAATCCATGAATTACTTTCAAAAATAAAAACAAAAGCAGACGTTTCTTTTGCATTCGAGGAAATGGTTTTATCAGGAGATGTTTCCAAAGAGGTATTAAAGCTACTTCAGATTGTCGTTAATAAGGTAATTAATCATGAAAAATTAAAAGCCTATTTCACAAATGATTACAGAGTCTTCAATGAAAAGGATATTATAACAAAATCAGGGCAACAAGTGAGACCCGATCGTTTAAATTTTAATTCAAAAAATGAAGTTGTAATTATCGATTACAAAACGGGGCAACAAAAATCATCCTATACTAATCAATTACTGGCTTATGAGAATGTTCTAAATGAAATGAATTACAAAGTAATTCATAAATTCATAGTTTACATAAATGAAGATATAGAAGTTATTGAAGTCTAATTGAATGCTCGTATCTTTGCATCATAAATTATAATAATATGTACGGTGCAATAAAAAATGATTTACAAAAAGAGATTGAATCAATCAAGGAGGCTGGTCTTTTTAAAGAAGAAAGAATTATAACCTCTCCTCAAGGTGCGGAAATTACTTTAAACACAGGAGAAACAGTCTTAAATTTTTGTGCAAACAATTACTTAGGTCTATCAGCACATCCAGAGGTAATAAAAGCAGCCAAAGACACATTAGATTCTCATGGTTTTGGTATGTCTTCCGTTAGATTTATTTGTGGTACACAAGATATTCACAAAGAACTTGAGCAAAAAATATCAGATTTTTATGGTACTGAAGACACCATTCTGTACGCTGCAGCTTTTGATGCTAATGGAGGAGTTTTTGAACCTCTATTAGGAAAAGAGGATGCAATAATCTCAGATTCACTTAATCATGCCTCAATAATTGACGGAGTAAGATTATGTAAAGCCGCTAGATATCGTTACCAAAATAACGATATGAAAGATTTAGAAAAACAACTTATCACAGCTAATGAAAATGGTGCAAGACATAAAATAATAGTTACAGACGGTGTGTTTTCAATGGATGGATTGGTTGCGCCATTAGATAAAATTTGCGATTTGGCTGAAAAGTATGATGCAATGGTTATGATTGATGAATGTCATGCGACTGGATTTATTGGTGAAACAGGTATTGGCACCTTAGAAGAAAAAGGTGTACTGGGACGAATTGATATTATCACAGGTACTTTAGGAAAGGCAATGGGTGGAGCGATGGGTGGCTATACGACAGCTAAAAAGGAAATTATTGAAATTTTGAGACAACGTTCAAGACCATATTTATTTTCAAATTCTCTAGCACCTGCTATAGTAGGTGCATCAATAAAGGTTTTTGATATGTTAAAAAACGACACAACCTTAAGAGACAAGCTAGATTGGAATACAAAGTATTTTAAGAAAAACATGAAGGCCGCAGGTTTTGATATTATTGATGGTGACTCAGCAATTGTACCTGTTATGCTATATGATGCCAAACTAGCACAGAAAATGGCAAACATGTTGCTTGAAAAGGATATTTACGTGATTGGGTTTTTCTATCCAGTAGTCCCTAAGGATAAGGCAAGAATAAGAGTGCAATTATCAGCGGCACATGAGCCAAATCAATTAGATAAAGCCATTGCGGCATTTGTTGAGGTTGGAAAAGCTTTAGATATTATTTAAAATGGTTACAAACTCTCTATTTTAGGGCGTTTTTACAATATTTTTATATATTTGTCTTTGTTAATAAAATTTAACAACTTACTTTTGCCAACAATTAACACTTAAAATTAAATTAATTAGAATATGAAAAATCTTAGCAGATTATTATTTGTTTCAGTGCTTTTAGTATGTTTCAGCACATCAAATGCGCAAGATAAAAACAATCCATGGGCAATTAGCTTAGGGACAAATGCAGTTGATGCATATCCAGTAGGTGAGGATTTACCTCAAGGGCCTTATTTCGACGAGTATTTTAATGTTTCAGATCACTGGAATATTTTCCCAACAATTTCTAGAGTTGCAGTGTCTAGATATTTAAGCGATGGTTTTACTTTTACTGCTGGTGGTACTATTAACAGTATTGATAAATTCGGTACAAGGTTAAATTCTAGTACTGGAGAAGAAGAAACTAATCCAGCTAATGATTTATCGTATTACAGTTTAGATGGTACGATATCTTACAGTTTCCAAGATTTAATTAATTCTCAAAAATTTGAGCCTTTCCTTGGTGTAGGTGGTGGTTATACTTGGTTAGACAATGTAGGCGCTGGTACATTAAACGGAAACTTAGGTTTAAGATACTGGTTTAACGAAAAATTAGGTGTAGAGGTACAATCTATGTACAAGCACGCTTTTGAAGATTATTTACCAAAGCATTTCCAACATTCTGCTGGTATTATTTTTAAATTTGGTGGTACAGATACTGATAAAGACGGTATCTACGATCAAGACGATGCGTGTCCAGAAGAAGCTGGTTTAGAAATTTTTAACGGATGTCCTGATTCTGATAATGATGGTATTCAAGATTCTAAAGACGATTGTCCTAACACTGCAGGTTTAGCCGAATTTAATGGTTGTCCTGATAGTGATGGTGACGGTGTTGTTGATAAAGATGATAAATGTCCTACAGTTGCAGGTTTAAAAGCATTAATGGGATGTCCAGATGCTGATGGTGACGGTGTTGCTGATGGTGACGATAACTGTCCTAATGAGTCAGGTCCAGCGGCAAACAACGGGTGTCCTTGGCCAGATACTGATGGTGATGGTGTATTAGATAAAGATGATAAATGTCCGAATGAAGCTGGTGAAGTTGCATTAGACGGTTGTCCAAGACAAGCACCAACTGAAGCGGTAATGAAGACTTTAAATGAGTATGCTAAGACAATCTTATTTGATACTGGTAGAGCATCGATTAAGGATCAATCTAAGGCTGTATTAGATAACATTACAGCTATTTTAAAAGAGTATCCTAATTCTAAGTTCTCTATTGACGGTCATACTGACAGTGTTGGATCTAAATCTTCTAATCAAATATTATCTGAAAGAAGAGCTAACACAGTTAGAGATTATTTAATAGCTAACGGTATTGCTGCTGATAGATTAAATGCAAAAGGATATGGAGAAGCAAACCCAATAGATAATAATAAAACACGTTCTGGTAGAGCAAACAACAGACGTGTAGAAGTTGTTCTTATTAAAGATAACTAAGAGGAAAATACTTTATAAATAAATAAAAAACGCTCCGTAATATACGGAGCGTTTTTTATTTTTATTATATGGTAAGTTTTATAAAGTCTGTACTATTAGATCTGAAGAATAAAAACTTAAATTTTGAAGATCTACAATTTATTCTACCCAGTAAAAGGGCTGGTGTATTTTTAAAACATCAACTTGCAGATTTGATTGATGTGCCAATATTTTCACCAGAAATTAAAAGTATTGAAGAGTTTGTTGAGGAGTTGTCTGGACTAAAGGCGTTATCCAATATTGATTTACTTTTTATTTTTTATGACGCCTACAAATGCCTAACACCCGATGAGGAAGTTGAAGCTTTTGAATCATTCTCGAAATGGGCTCAAACTTTGCTTCAGGACTTTAATGAAATAGACAGGCATCTTGTAGAACAAAACCAAATTTTCGACTACTTAAGTGCAATAATTGAACTTAACCATTGGTCAAAGGCTGAAAACAAAACTGACCTTATTAAGAACCATTTAAAATTTTGGGGAAAGCTTAAAGATTATTATTCAAAATTTACAGAGAATCTTCTGAAAACCAAAAACGGTTATCAAGGATTAATATATAGGGAAGCATGTGATAATCTAGAAATATATATTGAAAATAAACCTTCTAGAACCCATATTTTTCTTGGTTTTAATGCCTTAAATAAGGCGGAATCTATAATTATCCAAGAACTTCTACAAAATGACTTAGCTTATATTTATTGGGACATTGATGAAGCATTCATTCAAGATCCTATTCATGATGCTGGTTTATTTATAAGACATCATAGAAACTCATGGAATTATTTTAAAAAGCAACCATTCAATTGGTTGAGTAAAAATTATCAAGAGAAAAAAGATATTCAAGTTATAGGTATTCCGAAACTTATTGGGCAAGCAAAATATATTGGCCAATTATTGGAAGAATTACATACAAATAATAAAAAATTTGAAGATGTAGCTGTTATTTTAGGTGAAGAAAATCTGTTAATCCCAGTTCTAAATTCCTTACCTCAATCTGTAGAAAAACTAAATGTAACAATGGGTCTAGCATTGAAATATGCTCCATTGGCTTCGGCTTTTGACGCCTTATTTACAATACATAAGAATGATAAAGGATCTTATTATCATAAAGATGTAACACGTATTTTATCACACCCTTCCTTATTTCAATTATTTGAAACTTCGTCAGGTAACTCAGTCAATAATATCCTAAGTCATATACAAGCTTATAACTTAGCTTATATATCCACAACGAAACTCAAAGATATCTCAAAAAGCAATGCAGATTTAATTGGTTTGTTGTTTGATAGTTGGGAGAATAATCCAACTATTGCTTTGAACAAATGCTCTGAGATAGTTTTTAAAATTAAAAAAACCGTTGACTCTAAGAAAAGCAGTAGAAGCATTGAATTGGAGTATTTATATAGATTTAATGCGCTTTTTAACCAAATGAAAACATTAAATGATAACCACAAGTATCTTAACTCTGTTCTAGGGCTTCATACCATTTACAAAGAGCTGTTAAACACGGAAACCTTAGATTTTAGAGGCGAGCCACTCCAAGGGTTGCAAATTATGGGAATGCTAGAATCTAGAGTGTTAGATTTTGAGACTGTTATAATAAGTTCAGTTAATGAAGGGATTTTGCCTTCTGGTAAGAGTAATAATTCATTTATTCCTTTTGATGTTAAAATTGAAAACAACTTACCAACATTTAAGGAAAAAGACGCGGTATACACGTACCATTTTTATCATTTATTACAACGTGCTAAAAATGTTTATATACTTTACAACACGGAAAGCGATGCATTAAATGGTGGTGAGAAAAGTAGATTTATCACTCAATTAGAAATTGAAGGTATTCATAGTGTAAAACATTTAATCGCCTCACCACGAGTGCCTAAACTTGAAAATGAGCTGTTAGAAATCCCAAAAACCGAATTAGTCGTAAAGGAAATTAAAAGTTTTGCTTCAAAAGGTTTTTCTCCATCTTCCTTAAGTAATTATATAAGAAACCCAATAGATTTTTACTATGAAAAAATTCTGAAAATAAAAGAATTTGAAGATGTTGAAGAAAATATAGCCTACAATACTCTAGGTTCAGTAATACACGAAACTCTAAAAGATTTTTATGATCCAATGATTGGACAGTTTTTAACTGTAGAGTATTTAGAATCACTCATGTTGCTAATAGAACCAACGGTTACAAAACATTTTAAGCATTTGTATAAAGAAGGTGATTTTACAAAAGGTAAAAACTTAATTATCTTTAATATAGCTCAACATTACATTAAGGTTTTTGTAAACAGTGAAATAGGAAGTTTGAGAGCAGGAAATGAAATAAAAATTGTAGCCGTTGAAGCAGAAACAAATACAGATATACATATTAATGGTTTTGATTTTCCAATTAAATTAAAGGGTACTGTTGATAGGGTAGACGAATTTAATGGTATGACAAGAATAATTGATTATAAAACCGGCAAGGTAGAACAAGGTAAGGTAGAAATTGTAGAGTGGGCAGACATAACTTCAGATTATGACAAATACAGTAAGTCGTTCCAAATATTGTGTTACGCTTATATGATGCACAAACAATGTTCTCTTCAACTACCAATTGAAGCCGGTATTATTTCTTTTAAAAATCTAAAGAGTGGGTTCTTGAAATTTGGAAAAAAGACATCGCCAAAAACCAGAACAAAGAATCAAGTAATAACTGAAGATACACTGCTCAATTTTGAAGTTGAATTAAAAATATTGATTGCCGAAATTTGTAATCCACAGTTAAATTTTATCGAAAAAGAATTAAATTAATGAACATAAGTAAAAACTTAGTTTTAGAAAGACATGGGAAGAAACCGATTTTAATTGACGTTTTTAAATCAGATATATACGGCAATCAACCAATAATTATATTTTGCCATGGATACAAAGGTTTTAAAGATTGGGGTGCCTGGGATTTAATGGCAAAAAGCTTTGCAAAATCGCGATACTGTTTTATAAAATTTAATTTTTCTCATAATGGAGGTACTATTACAAACCCAATTGATTTTCCAGATTTAGAAGCGTTTGGCAATAATAATTATAGTAAAGAACTAGATGATTTAAATGATGTCATAGATTGGGTTGAAACAAGATTTAAAGACCATCAAAATATTGATATAGATCAAATAATACTAATTGGACATAGCAGAGGTGGTGGTATTTCAATAATTAAAGCCTCTGAAGATTTGAGAATTAAAAAATTAATTACACTGGCTAGTGTATGCGATTTTAGCAAACGCACAGCAACTATAGGAGATTTAGATGAATGGAAAAAAAGTGGTGTGAAATATGTTCTTAATGGAAGAACAAAGCAACAAATGCCACACTATTATCAATTCTACGAGGATTTTAAAGCTAATGAAGAAAGATTAAATATTGAATCTGCCATAAAAAAACTAACCATTCCTCACCTAATAATTCACGGTGATAACGATACATCGGTTAGCATCGAAGAAGGAAGGAATCTGAATAAATGGAATCCTAATTGTAAATTAAAAGTTATTAAGGGTGCTGACCACGTCTTTAATGCAAAACATCCTTGGGAGAAAGATGAACTCTCAGCTGAATTAAGCAGTGCCATTAATTCTATTAAAGAATTCACAAATAAAAAAGCGCAATAAAACTTGCGCTTTTAGTGGAGAAGAGCGGACTCGAACCGCCGACCTCTTGACTGCCAGTCAAGCGCTCTAGCCAGCTGAGCTACATCCCCAAAAATTATTTCATACCACTTAAAACTAGAACAGGAATTTTTGAACTGTGGAAGTCTTTTTTCAAAATTGTATTTTCTTCCCAGAGTTTTGAGAAAAAACCACGTTTACGCCTTACTACACATAATAAATCTGGGCTATGATTCTTATAATGCTCTAAAACTGCTTGAAAAGTCGTTGGGCTTTCAGCATAAGTAATGTTGGTTAACATTTCTTTTAATTCATCATTTAATACAAAGTCCTCTTCTTTATGATAAGGTGTTTTTACCAATAAGGCATTTGCAATTGCCTTAAATTGGCCTTTAATGGATTTTATAGGATTTAAAACACCTTCTTTTTTAATAATTGCAGATTTTAAGGCAATTAATATTTTAACTATAGGCTTATAAACATAATCTTCTGGAACAACTAAAATTGGTATTTGAGTTCGTTTTACAATTCTTCCAGAAGTCTTTCCTAAATACACTTCATCCTTAATGGAATTTGTACGTGGCTCAATAAGCATTAGGTCTACGTCCAAAGCATTACAAACCTTCTCTAAAGTATCAATTAATTTTCCTTTAAATGTTCTTGTACTTATATCTACTCCTTTAGTATCTATTGATGATACAAGCTCATTTAAGAACATCTTAGACTCTCGTTCTAGGATATGATCTATTTTTATCATGGTTCCTGCTTTGGTATAAACATTATATATTTGAACTACATATAATTTAGCACCAAATGCTTTTGCAAAATCTACGGCATATTGCAAATGAGATTTTGCGTTTTTTGAAGACCCTACAGGAACAAGTATCGTTTTCATTGAATAAAGAATTTAGGCAAAAGTACAATTTATAAATGATTCGAAAGGCTACACAAGAAGACATATCATCTATAATGGCAATGACCAAGGCATGTGCTAAAACTATGATAGCAAAGGGTATTTATCAGTGGAACGAACATTACCCAAATAAATCTGCCTTTATTAATGATATTGGGAGAGATGAACTTTTTGTCTTGGAAATTGAAAATAAATTAGCAGGATCTATTGTAATATCTACCCTAATGGATGATGAGTATTTTCCAATAAAGTGGTTAACAAAAAACAGTAATAATATTTATATTCATCGATTGGCAGTACATCCTGACCATCAAGGTAAAGGTTTAGCACAAAATTTGATGGATTTTGCAGAAAACTATGCCATAGAAAATAACTATACTTCTATTAGATTAGATACCTTTTCACAGAACAAGAGAAACCAAAAGTTTTACGAACTTCGTGGCTATAAAAGATTAGGTGATATTTACTTTCCAAAGCAAAGCGTATATCCCTTTCATTGTTACGAATTAGTCCTTTGAGCACTGCAATAACACTTAAACAAATCAACAAATTGGCTATACCAGCATTGATTTCTGGTATTTCAGAGCCGATTTTATCCTTAACGGATGCTGCCGTTATTGGTAACATAGATTTAAATGCGACTGAATCACTGGCTGCTGTCGGTATTGTAACAACGTTTTTATCAATGCTAATTTGGGTTCTGGGCCAGACTCGTAGTGCAATCTCATCAATAGTATCTCAATACTTAGGTGCAAACAAACTCGGTGAAGTAAGAAATTTACCCGCGCAGGCAATATTTTTAATTACCTCCTTAAGCATCTTAATAATTTTGGCCACCTACCCATTTGCTTCTCAAATCTTTAAACTATATAACGCATCAGACCTAATATTAAATTATAGTATAGAATACTACCAGATTAGAGTATTTGGATTCCCTTTTACACTGTTTACAATAGCTGTTTTTGGGACTTTTAGGGGACTTCAAAATACATTTCACCCAATGATAATTGCTATTACTGGTGCGGTAGCGAATATTATTTTAGATATAATTCTAGTTTACGGTATTGAAGGGATAGTTCCTGCAATGCATATTCAAGGAGCTGCATATGCAAGTGTAATTGCTCAGGTTATTATGGCAATGCTCTCTGTGTATTACTTATTGGCTAAAACAGATATTCCATTATTAGTAAAATTTCCTTTTAACCCGGAAATAAAACGTTTTGCTTTGATGATTGTCAATCTTTTTATTAGAACCATTGCATTAAACGTCGCCCTTTACTTTGGGACAAGTTTTGCTACTAAATATGGACCAACATATATTGCTGCTTACACAATAGCAATCAACCTTTGGTTTCTAGGGGCGTTTTTAATTGATGGTTATGCAAGTGCTGGAAATATATTATCCGGCAAGTTGTTTGGAGCAAAACAATATAAAAGCCTAATTGATTTGAGTAATAAACTCATTAAATATGGAATTTCTGTAGGTTTAATAATAGCTATAATTGGAGCTCTTTTATATAACCCAATCGGGAGTATTTTTACGGATGATCAAAAAGTATTAAAGGAATTCTATAATGTGTTCTGGATTGTGCTAGCCATGCAACCACTTTGTGCCTTAGCTTTTATATTCGATGGTGTTTTTAAAGGGTTGGGCAAGATGCAATACTTAAGAAATGTGCTTTTATTTTCAACTCTTTTAGTATTTATCCCAGTTATATTAATAACAGACAATTTAGACTACAAGCTATATGGTATTTTCACAGCTTTTACACTATGGATAATTGCTAGAGGATTACCATTAATTATTAAATTCAGAAAAACATTTAAAACACTAGCTGAA
This sequence comes from Winogradskyella sp. A2, assembly GCF_046762865.1. Classification (NCBI taxonomy): domain Bacteria; kingdom Pseudomonadati; phylum Bacteroidota; class Flavobacteriia; order Flavobacteriales; family Flavobacteriaceae; genus Winogradskyella; species Winogradskyella sp. A2. The sequence continues at coordinate 298,404 of NZ_JBKQXM010000002.1, read as the reverse complement.
AACGTTTAAATTTGAAACAAATATTTGAAGTTAATTGACTAGACTATTTTTTATACTACAACAGGTTGATATTGAACAAAAAATCAATGATGCTCCAGATGACAATTACAGTATTGGTGTATTCATAGGTAGCATGTTGCCTTTTATAATACTAGTAGTTATAGCATACTTAATCTACAGATTTAACAAAAACAGAATAAAAGAAGAATAGATGGGTAATTATCTTTTTTTAATACTAGCAATTGCATTAATTGTTATATATTTTTTCAATAGAAATAGAAGACGCTAATGACTAACATTCGTATCACAAAACAGTTTTCTTTTGAAACTGGACATGCGCTTTATGGCTATGATGGTAAATGTAAAAATGTGCATGGCCATAGTTATCGTTTAGACGTTACGGTTATTGGGATTCCTATTTCAGATAATACCAATGTAAAATTTGGTATGGTGATAGACTTTGGTGATTTAAAAAAAATTGTAAAAGAAGAAATTGTAAATGTTTTTGACCATGCTACCGTCTTTAACAAAAACACACCTCATGTAGAACTCGCAAAAGAACTTGAAGATAGAGGGCATAATGTTCTGTTGGTAGACTACCAACCTACAAGCGAAATGATGGTTATTGATTTTGCGGTCAAGATTAAAAAACGCCTTCCAGACAACATTAATTTACATTCTTTAAAATTACAGGAAACTGCAACGAGTTTTGCTGAGTGGTTTGCTTCAGACAATGAGTAATCCTATTCACATAGAAATTGCTTCTGGCAAGAAGGTTTATTTTGCTTCAGACAATCATTTGGGCGCTCCAACCAAGGAAGCTTCATTGCCAAGAGAAAAAAAGTTTGTGTCTTGGTTAAATGAAATAAAAAAAGATGCTGCTGCAATTTTTTTAATCGGTGATTTATTTGATTTCTGGTTTGAATATAAAACTGTTGTTCCAAAAGGGTTTACAAGGACCTTTGGTAAATTGGCTGAAATAAGTGATGCTGGTATTCCTATCTATTATTTTGTTGGGAATCATGATTTATGGATGAGTGGCTATTTTGAAGAGGAGCTTGGTATCCCTGTTTTTCACAAACCACATGAATTTCAAATCGGTAATTCTGCATTTTTTATTGGTCATGGTGATGGTCTTGGACCAGGAGACAAAGGCTACAAACGAATGAAAAAAGTGTTTACAAATCCTTTTTTTAAGTGGCTATTTAGATGGTTGCATCCAGATATTGGTGTTAAAATAGCACAATACTTATCGGTAAAGAACAAATTGATATCAGGTGATGATGATGCTAAGTTTTTAGGTGAAGAAAATGAATGGCTTGTAAAATACAGTAAACGAAAACTAGAGGATAAGCATCGCGATTTTTTTGTATTTGGACATAGGCATTTACCGTTAGAAATTGAATTACATGAAAGCTCTAAATATGTCAATCTGGGTGACTGGATACAATACTATACCTACGGCGAATTTGATGGTAAAAACCTGCACCTTAAAACTTATGACGATTTAACATCCTCATAGTGTTCTTCTATATCCTTTTGTAAGTCTAATTCTCGAAGTGGTTTATTTTTAATACCCATTGTTATAACTGTAATTAGGGTCAGCGTACCTCCTAAAACAACAGCCAATGGTGCGCCAAATATTCTAGCTGCTATACCACTCTCCAAAGCACCCAATTCATTAGAAGAACCAACAAACATTGAATTAACAGCACCCACTCTACCACGCATTTCGTCTGGTGTTTTAAGTTGTAAAATGGTCTGTCTTACTACCATTGATATGCCATCAAAAACTCCAGAGAAAAAGAGTGCTAAAACACTTAACCATAAGAACTTTGAAGCACCAAAAATTATCATAAAAACACCAAAACCAAATACTGCAACAAGTAACTTCTTGCCAGTACTTTTAGTAATTGGAATGTAGGTCGTGGCCAACATAGTTATAATACTACCTGAAGATAACGCTGCATTTAATAATCCAAATGCTTTAGGGCCTGCATCTAAAACATCCTTTGCAAATACAGCAAATATAGCAACAGCTCCACCGAATAAAACAGCAATCATATCTAAGGTCAATGCCCCTAAAATAACTTTGTCATTAAAGACAAACTTTAGTCCTGCTTTAAGACTCTCTTTAACAGATTCATTGGTTTTGCTATTTAAAATCGGTTTTCTGTTTATAAAAAAGACCAATAATAGCGCTATTATCACTAATAAAAATATAATGCCAAGTGTATAGTGTACACTAATCCAAGATATTAAAAATCCACCGCATAAAGCACCAAAAACACTTGCGCCTTTCCATGTACTACTGCTCCAAGTTGCCGCATTGGGATACACGTATTTTGGGACGATTAGTGCAATTAACGAGAATATTGTTGGGCCAAAAAAAGCTCTAAGTACACCTCCAAAAAAAATCAATCCATAAATTCCATATAAAATACTACTGGTTTCCCACGAAGATTCAATAGTTTCTGAGGTCAGCCAAAACAATCCAAAGCTTATTAATGAAAAGAGCCCTATACATAGTGCAAATAGATTTCGTTTTTCTTTTTTATCTACAATATGTCCAGCAAAAGGAGCTAGAAAAAAAGCAGGTAAAAATTCACAAAGACCAATAATACCTAAAGATAACGGGTCTTTTGTTAGGGCATAGACTTGCCACTCAATCACCACAAATTGCATAGACCAGCCAAAAACCAATGCAAAACGTAATAATAAAAAAATATTGAATTCTTTATACCGTAAAGCCGCGTAAGGGTCGTTCTTTGCCAAATTTTATTCTTTTATATCTTTTAGTTTCAGTTGTAAACTTGTCGTTCCATTCCAATGGTTTTCATCTATGGTGTAAGCTGCATTGAATATCTTCTTATTCTTAATTATATCTAACTTATTGCCCAGCCCGAAGCCAATACAGACAATGTTTTCAAATCCATTTTGAGTTGCTGTAAATCGCAAATGGCTTTTGTCTTCTCCAACACATTTTCCCCAGCCAGTATCTTTAATGTTCTGAGTCATGAAAACTGGTGTCATATTACCTGGTCCAAACGGAGCAAATTGTTTTAAAATTCGCATTAATCTTTGATCTACCTGATCCAAGTTAATTTCTAAATCAACTTTCAACTCTGGTGTTAATAGTTTTGGATCAATTGTCTCTTTTACGACACTTTCAAATTTTGCTTTGAAGGCGTCATAGTTCTCAGGTAAAAGTGTCAATCCTGCAGCATATTTATGACCACCAAATTGCTCAATATATTCATTACAGGCTTCTAAAGCATTATATACGTCAAAACCTTTCACAGATCTTGCTGATGCTGCAAGTTTGTCACCGCTTTTGGTAAAAACTAAGGTGGGTCTATAAAATGTTTCTGTTAGTCTAGATGCCACTATACCTATAACACCTTTGTGCCAATTCTCATCATAAACTACAGTTGTGAACTTCTCTTCTTTATTATTCTTTTCTATTTGTAACAGTGCTTCTTCAGTAATTCTTTTATCAGCTACTCTTCTGTCAGTATTAAATTGATCTATATCTACTGCATATGCTGCTGCCATATTAAAATCTGTCTCAGTCAGCAATGTTACAGCATGGTTGCCGTGTTTCATTCGTCCTGCCGCATTAATGCGAGGTGCAATAATGAAAACAACATCAATAATGGTTAACTCATCCTTTTTCACTTCAGCTATTATCGCCTTCATACCAGGTCTAGGGTTCGTATTAATTACCTGCAAACCTAAATAAGCCAAAGCCCTATTTTCATCAACAATAGGTACAATATCTGCTCCGATGGCAGTAGCTACCAAATCTAAATATTCAATCAAATCTTCAGGCGTCTGACCTTGATTGGAAGCTAATGCAGAAATCAATTTAAAACCTACACCACAGCCACATAGTTCTTTAAATGGATAATCACAATCATGGCGTTTTGGGTCTAAAACAGCAATTGCGTCGGGTAAAATGTCTCCTGGTCTATGATGATCACAAATAATAAAATCAATGCCCTTTTCTTTGGCATATTGAATTTTTTCAATTGCCTTTATACCGCAATCTAGTACAATAATTAAGCTAAAATCGTTATCATCTGCAAAGTCAATTCCCTTATAAGAAATACCATATCCTTCATCATATCTGTCGGGAATGTATGTTGCAACAGTATCTATTCTTGTTTTTAGATATGAAGACATTAATGCTACTGAAGTTGTGCCGTCTACATCATAATCACCATAAACCAATATGTTTTCACCCTTTGCAATTGCATCTTCTATTCTAGTTACAGCTTTGTCCATATCTTTCATTAAGAACGGATCATGTAAATCATTAAAACTAGGTCTAAAAAACGTTTTTGCATCCTCAAAAGTTTCAATACCACGTTGCAATAATAATTTTGCAACAATATCATCTACATTCAAGGCCTCCTTTAGTAAATCAATCTTGGAAGCTTCTGGTTTTGGTTTTAATGTCCAACGCATAAATTAGAGTAGGTGCTTTTATGGTTTTAAAGTATTTCGTATTGTAGCAATATGATAGACAACCTTGGTTTTTATCTTTGCAAATTGCCTGAACATTTCCATTACACCACAATATTTCTCAACCGATAAATCAACTGCGCGCTGACATTTCTTTTTATTTAAATGAGCACCATAGAAATGATACTCTAACTCAACAGAATGATAATATTTAGGATGCTCATTTGTTAATTCTCCCGAAACTTCAATTTTAAAGTCATCTATTTCTTCGTTCATTTTATTTAGAATAGAAATGACATCTAAAGCAGAGCAACCTGCCAATGAAGATAACATCATTGCTTTAGGTGAGAGGCCAAAGCGTTCTGTTTTACCTTCAATATTAGTATCCATTATCACAGATTTACCACTTGGATTGTCCGATTCAAATGTTAAACCACCTTGCCAATGTGTTGTGATTTTATCAATCATATTTAAAATTTCTAAGTTACAAGTGCTTAAAGTTAATAAGTTCTATTGGTTTAAAAGATTAAAATACGCTAAAGTTAAGTTTGCAACCGAGGTGTACTTTAAGTACATTAGACACCTCAAACTTTAAGTACTTTTAATAACTATGGCACTAGTAACTCCGTTATCTCCAGAACACGATTTAGAAACAAAAAAACTAGCTGAATTCTTTAATGAAACACTCGGTTTTTGTCCTAATTCTGTACTAACCATGCAGCGCAGACCAGCAATTAGTAAAGCTTTTATAAATTTAAATAAAGCGGTTATGGCAAATGATGGTAGGGTAACCTCAGCTCTTAAAAGAATGATTGCTTGGGTGAGCAGTAATTCAACAGGTTGTCGCTATTGCCAGGCACATGCTATTAGGGCTGCAGAACGCTATGGTGCTGAACAGGAACAACTCGACAATATTTGGGAGTATAGAACACATCCTGCATTCTCAGATGCTGAGCGCGCTGCCTTAGACTTTAGCCTAGCTGCTAGTCAAGTACCTAATGCTGTTGATGCAGAAATAAAAGCACGGTTGTATGAGCATTGGGATGAAGGTGAAATTGTAGAAATGCTCGGTGTGATTTCATTGTTTGGTTATCTTAATCGTTGGAACGATTCTATGGGAACTGATATTGAAGAGGGTGCTATTGAAAGTGGTAACCAATATTTGGGGAAACACGGCTTTGAAGTTGGGAAACATGATGGATCTCGTTACTAAGTCAATTATCTAAAATATTGCTTACATTTTTTTGAAGTTCTGGCACCACCAATTCCTCAAACCAGGGATTCTTACTTCTCCAAAATCGGTTAGTTGGTGAAGGATGTGGAATAGGAAAGTATTTTGGATGATAAATTTTATATTCACCAACAGTATCAGTTAACGTTCGTTTCGCTTTTTCTTTTAAATAATACTTTTGTGCGTATGCACCAACTAAAATAATCAACTCCACTTTAGGCATTAAGTCTAATAATTGTTTATGCCACTCTGGAGCACATTCTGGTCGAGGTGGTAAATCACCTGACTTACCTTTACCTGGATAGCAAAATCCCATCGGTATGATTGCAAAGTTTTTGGTGTCGTAAAATTGCTCATCGGTTACATTTAACCATTGTCGTAACTTTTTACCACTTTGATCATCCCAAGGAATACCAGACTCATGAACTTTCGTGCCTGGTGCTTGACCAATAATTACAATTTTAGATTTTGGATGTCCTGTAACTACGGGTCGTGGCCCTAATGGTAGGTGCCGTTTGCAAATTGTGCATTGACTAATGTTATGAAGGAGATCATCCATCACTTCTTCCCTTCTACCACAATGACAATTTCTCCTTTAGGTGGCTTATTGGTGTAGTGCTCAAATACTTCTTTTGCCGTGCCTCTAACTGTTTCTTCATATAGCTTGGTAAGTTCTCGAGAAACTGAAACTAAACGAACCTCTCCAAAGTATTCACAGAAATGACCAAGTGTTTTTACCAATTTATGTGGGCTTTCATAAAAAACCATAGTTCGGGTTTCCTCTGCAAGTACATTAAGTCGTGTTTGACGTCTTTTTTTAACTGGTAAAAACCCTTCAAAGACAAATTTGTCATTGGGTAATCCGCTATTCACCAATGCAGGCACAAATGCTGTGGCTCCTGGTAGGCATTCAACTTCAATATTGTTTTCAACACAAGCTCTGACCAATAGAAACCCTGGATCTGATATAGCAGGTGTGCCAGCATCACTAATTACGGCGATAGACATACCAGATTTTAATTTATCTACTAAACCATTCACTGTTTTATGCTCATTGTGCATATGATGACTCTGCATTGGAGTAGAAATTTCATAATGCTTTAAGAGCTTACCTGATGTCCTTGTGTCTTCAGCTAAAATTAAATCCACTTCCTTTAACACATCAATAGCCCTTAAGGTAATATCCCTTAGATTTCCAATTGGTGTTGGTACCAAATATAATTTACCCATTAATCTCTAATATATTTACCCAAAAAATAAGATGGAAATAATGCTATGAGAGCAAACAATGAAAAACCAATTATGCCATCACCAGCATATTGATGAGCTAAGGTTGCTAAAATCAAATTAAAAAAGAAACCAGCATAAGCCCATTCGGTTAGCCATTTGCTTTGCCTCCACAGAATCATTACAACACCTAATACTTTTACAATAGCAAGTGGAATCACTAGATAGGTTGGGAAATTGAAGTTTTCAAAAAAACCTTTAACCATTTCAGTATTTGTAAAATACATTGATGCGGAATACAACATAATACCACATAGTACGGCAGTTGTGATCCAATACACAATCTGTTTTGTGCGCATAAATTAATTGAATTTACCTTCTACAAGCTCCATAAATCGCCCTTCTATATCATCCTTGCCTTCCCAGTTATTGTAGTCTGGTTTAATAAATTCAACGATTAGTTTCTGAGCTTCATCTAAAGATTTTGTAGTATTTATTTGAGACACTACACGATCGTAATCTTCGCTTTGGCCGTCAAACAAATGCTTTATAAACGCAAGCTTATCATTTAATCCTATTTGAAGATGTTTACCCTTTAATTTATCGTTTAAAGATTTTCGTTTTTGTGCTTCTTCAATAGGCTCAAATTCTGGAATTACCCCAAAATCCGTTGGTATATTTTCAAATTGAATAGTATTTGGAACTTCTTTTGTTTTGGTGTTTCCTAATAACTCATCCGTATCATTGGTTTCTTCTGGCATGTGGGCAACCATGTCTTTAATCTTATTCATAACAGGCTCCATTATACCATCGTCCTCTACCTCATCTAAATTGATATAAACTTTGTTTTCAATCTCTATATTATCACTTACTTTATTATTAAAAGCAGTATCTAACATATCAAAGAATGAAGAATCATTGCCAATGGTTGGCATGTTGTCTTCAAAATTTTCTTGAGCAAACTTAAGCACCGTTAACTTTTCATAAAGTTTTGATACTTCGGCGTGCATTCTATCTACATCTTCTCTTCCTTTAAGCTTCAGAATTCGATGAGCTATGCTTATTAATTCTGATTCTAATTTCTTTTTCATGACTTAATTATTGCGCGTTTTTAAAAGCCGAATGAACCATCTGCTTCTTACTCTTTTAAATTATAAGAATTAAATAGTAGATGTTTCATTTTTGCTTTTGTTTTTTAATATTTTTGATTGACCTTTATACAAACGAATTATTACTGCGTTTAGTGCTAAAATTACGAAATGTTTCTTGAAAAAACGGTAAATCATAAAGAACAATTTGGGTGGATTGAAGTGATTTGTGGGTCGATGTTCTCTGGTAAGACTGAAGAATTAATTCGAAGATTAAAACGCGCCAAATTTGCCCGCCAAAAAGTTGAGATTTTTAAACCTGCTGTGGATGTGCGATATGATGATGACATGGTGGTCTCACACGATTCTAACGAAATTAGATCTACTCCCGTACCAGCAGCCGCTAATATTCCAATATTGGCAGATGGATGTGATGTTGTGGGCATTGATGAAGCTCAATTTTTTGATGATGAAATTGTCCGTGTTTGCAATGATTTAGCAAATAGTGGTATACGAGTTATTGTTGCGGGTTTAGATATGGATTTTAAAGGCAATCCTTTTGGACCAATGCCATATTTAATGGCAACTGCAGAGTATGTAACCAAAGTACATGCCATTTGCACTAAAACTGGTAATTTAGCTCAATACAGTTATAGAAAGGCCAAAAGCGATGACCTGGTATTACTGGGTGAAGTAGATGAATATGAACCTTTGAGTAGAGCGGCATATTACAAAAGTATGTTGAGAGACAAAGTAAGGCAGATGAAAGTTAATGATGCCGAAGAAATTAATTCTAAAGAACAAAAGCCTGATGCCTAAAGCTCAAGAAACTGTTTTAGAAATTAATTTAGGTGCGCTCAGCCATAACTTCTATTATCTTAAATCAAAATTAAATCTAGACACTAAGTTTTTGGCCGTTGTTAAAGCATTTGCTTATGGCAACGATGCAGTTACAACAGCTAAACATTTAGAAGAATTAGGTGTTGATTATTTTGCGGTGGCCTATGTAAAGGAAGGGCTCTTACTAAGAGAAAAAGGTATTAAAACACCTATCTTAGTGTTGCATCCACAACCAGTAAATTTTAAATCTTTAATTGAGCATTGCTTGGAGCCTAGTTTATATAACGCTAAGGTTCTAAATGCCTTTATAAGTGTCGCAGAGAAACAGGCACAAAAAGACTATCCTGTGCACATTAAATTCAACACAGGATTAAACCGATTAGGCTTTTGGGAGAATGATGTAGATTATATAATGTCTAAATTAAATACCACTAAAAGCATCAAAGTAAAGTCTGTTTTTTCTCACTTAGCAGCAAGTGAAGATCTTAACGAAGAATTATTTACAAAAAATCAAATTTCCTCCTTTAAATCAATAGCAGAGAATATTGAAAACAAACTAGGCTACAAACCATGGCTTCACATTTGTAATACATCAGGCTTAATAAACTATCCTGAAGCTCATTTTGATATGGTAAGATGTGGTATAGGGCTTTATGGGTTTGGTAACTCTGCCGAAGAAGACATTAATCTTAGACCTGTTGCCAGCTTAAAATCCATTATCTCACAAATACATAAAATTGAAAAAGACGAAACTGTAGGTTATAACCGCGCATATAAAGCATCAGGTTTTGGAAAAACAGCAACAATCCCAATTGGGCACGCAGATGGGATAGGAAGAATCTATGGTAACGGCAAAGGCTATGTTGTTATAAATAATCAAAAAGCACCTATCATTGGTAATGTGTGTATGGATATGTTAATGGTAGATATTAGCAATATTGAATGTAAGGAAGGTGATGAGGTTATATTCTTTGACTCTAACTACAAGGCATCAGATTTGGCCGAATCTGCTCATACAATTTCGTACGAAATTTTAACGGCCATCTCCAATCGTGTTAAACGACTTTACATAAATTAGTATTTAAATGTTAAAATTAGTGACTTTTTAATTACATTAGTGTCACACTAACATATTAAACTAACTATTAATACACTACATTATGTTAAAAGAATTTAAAGATTTTATTATGACTGGCAACGTGATTGATTTCGCAGTTGCAGTAATCATGGCTGGTGCTTTAGGCGCAGTTATTAACGGGTTTGTTTCAAACATCGCAATGCCATTTATTGGTTATTTTGCTGGAGGAATGAATTTTGAAGACCTTCACTATGCAATGGACGGAAAAGAATATGCGTCTCTTGCGGCTGCTAAAGAAGCGGGTGCTGCAGTAATTGCATATGGTTCATGGATTAACACGATCATCAATTTATTAATTGTTGGATTGGTTATGTTTATGATTGTTAAGGCATACAACAAAACTAAGAAGCCAGCTGAGGCACCAGCTCCAGCAGGACCATCAGAAGTTGATTTATTAACTGAAATTAGAGATGCTTTAAAGAAGTAATTTAAGTTTAGCGACACCGCTACACTACAATTAATAACAAAACCCAGGCTATTAGGCCTGGGTTCTTTTTTACCTGAAATATTAAAATCGCAATTTTACATCCATATTTTTATCACATTTTTATCACTAAAACACCATCTGTTATTAAGGAAATACTATAATTTTGCTGACACTAATATTTTAAAATATGAAAGTAGCTGTTGTCGGTGCAACCGGATTAGTGGGTAATGTAATGCTCAAAGTATTAGAGGAGCGTAATTTCCCTGTTGATGAATTATTGTTGGTAGCCTCAGAACGTTCTGTTGGTAAGAAAATTGACTTTAAAGGAATACCTCATGAGGTCATTAGTATTCCCGCAGCAATTGAAGAAAAACCAGATATCGCTTTATTTTCAGCTGGTGGTGGCACATCATTAGAATGGGCTCCAAAGTTCGCAGAAATTGGCACTACAGTAATTGATAATTCCTCAGCATGGCGAATGGATCGATCTAAAAAATTAATCGTGCCAGAAATTAATGCTAGAGAATTAACAAAGGAAGACAAAATTATAGCCAACCCAAATTGTTCTACAATTCAAATGGTTATGGCATTGGCGCCACTTCACAATAAATACAAAATTAAGCGTGTTGTTGTTTCAACATATCAGTCAGTTTCAGGAACTGGAGTTAAAGCTGTAGAACAGTTAGAAAATGAAATAGTTGGTAAAAAAGGAGATATGGCCTATCATTATCCGATACATAAAAATGCCATTCCTCATTGTGATGTCTTTGAAGAAAATGGCTACACCAAAGAAGAAATGAAGTTGGTTAGGGAAACTCAAAAAATATTAGGTGATAAGACTATTGCAGTTACTGCAACAGCAGTAAGAATTCCAACTGCTGGTGGTCATAGTGAGGCTGTTAATGTTGAGTTTGAAAACGATTTTAATCTTGATGAGGTAAGATCAATATTAAACAATACAGATGGCGTAACTATTCAAGACAATCTTGACGTAAATGTATATCCAATGCCAATGTATGCAAATGGTAAGGATGATGTATTTGTTGGTAGAATAAGGCGTGACACATCACAACCAAACAGTTTAAATCTATGGGTTGTGAGTGATAACTTAAGAAAAGGTGCAGCCACTAATACAGTTCAAATAGCCGAGTACCTGGTAAATAACAATCTTGTATAGCGATCATAATTGCGATAATTTTCTGTGTTTCAATTAATTAATTTGTTAGTTGACACTGTTTTTAAATTGTTCTTCACATTTATTTGATTTTAAAGGAGGCTTTAGCCTTATTGGCTAAAAGTTGAGAATTAGTTATCTTGTGACAATACTTAATTTGTTCTAAATCAAAAACTAAAGAATGAGAAAAATACTTTTATTAATGGTCGCCGTGACTATTTTTGTGTCGTGTAAAAAAGATTCTAAATCATTGAATTCTATCTCAGTAAATTATCCAGAAACTACAAAGGTTGATACGGTAGACTTATACTTTGGAGAACAAGTAGCAGATCCTTATCGCTGGTTAGAAGATGACAGAAGTGAAGAAACTGAAGCCTGGGTTAAAACTCAAAACGAGGCCACATTTGGTTTTTTAGACAACATACCTTATCGAGAGCAATTAAAAGAACGCCTAACAAAATTATGGAACTATGAAAAAATTGGTGCACCATACAATGAAGGTGACTACACGTATTTCTCCAAAAATGATGGTCTTCAAAATCAATCAGTAATTTACAGATATAAAAAAGGCGGTAATCCAGAAACAGCTGAAGTTTTTATTGATCCTAACTTATTTAAAGAAGGCGGTACAATTTCACTTGGTGGTATGAGCTTTTCTAAAAACGGAAAGATCTTGGCTTATGCGATCTCAGAAGGTGGTAGTGACTGGAGAAAGATTCTAGTAATGAATGTGGAATCCAAAGAAATTGTGGAGGACACATTGGTTGATATTAAATTCAGTGGAATGTCTTGGTATAAAAATGAAGGATTTTATTATTCTAGTTATGACAAACCAGTTGGTAGTGAACTTTCTGCCAAAACAGATCAGCATAAAGTATACTATCACAAGCTAGGTACAAAACAGTCTGAAGACCGATTAATCTACGGTGGAACTCCAGAAGAAAAACATCGTTATATCTACGCAGGTGTAACTGAGGATGACAAGTATTTAGTGATAACTCCTAGGGTTTCCACTACTGGAAATAAACTTTATATTAAAGATCTTTCGAAGCCTAATTCTCAATTGATTGAAGTTTTGGGAAACACAGATTCTGACACAAATCTTATAGAAAATGTAGGTTCTAAATTATACCTAATGACAAACCTGAATGCTCCTAACCAAAGGGTTGTTACTGTAGATGCTTCAAATCCTTCACCTGAAAACTGGGTGGATTTTATCCCAGAAACAAAAAACGTATTACGACCTTCTACGGCTGGTGGTTATTTCTTTGCAGTGTACATGATAGATGCGGTCTCAAAGGTCTTTCAGTATAGCTATGATGGAAATCTGGTTAGAGAAGTTATACTACCAGGAGTAGGTTCGGCTGGTGGATTTGGTGCAAAAAGAAAGGAAAAGGAACTGTATTATTCCTTTACAAATTACACCACTCCAGGAAGCATATATAAATACGATATAGAAAATGGTGTTTCTGAATTATTCAGAAAACCAAGTATAGATTTTAATTCTGAAAATTACGAGAGCAAACAAGTCTTCTATACATCAAAAGATGGTACTAAAGTACCAATGATAATTACACATAAAAAAGGCTTAAAACTAAATGGCAAGAACCCAACTATCTTATATGGATATGGTGGTTTTAATATCTCACTTACGCCAAGTTTTAGAATAACAAATGCTGTTTGGATGGAACAAGGCGGTATCTATGCTGTTCCCAATTTGCGCGGTGGTGGTGAGTACGGTAAGGTTTGGCATGATGCAGGCACAAAAATGCAGAAGCAAAATGTGTTTGATGACTTCATTGCTGCTGCGGAATATCTAATTAATAACAAATACACTTCCTCTGAGTATTTAGCAATTAGAGGCGGCTCAAATGGTGGCTTACTCGTTGGCGCTACTATGACACAAAGACCAGATCTGATGTCTGTTGCTTTACCAGCTGTTGGAGTTCTGGATATGCTACGTTATCATACGTTTACTGCTGGTGCTGGCTGGGCATATGATTATGGTACAGCTGAGGAAAGTAAAGAAATGTTTAATTATCTAAAAGGATATTCGCCTGTACATAATGTTAAAGATGGTGTTGAATATCCTGCCACATTGATTACAACCAGTGATCATGACGATAGGGTTGTTCCTGCACATAGTTTTAAATTTGCTGCAGAATTACAAAGCAAGCAGTCAGGTAATGCCCCAACTTTAATCAGAATAGAAACAGATGCTGGCCATGGGGCTGGAACTCCGGTCTCAAAGCAGATTGAACAAGCTGTTGATGTTTTTGGATTTACATTATACAATATGGGTTTTGATGTGTTACCTAGCAAACTGAATGAAAAGATCAAAGGTTAAGTTACCTTTTTACAATAGTCCTTCAGTAGGTGTTTTACTCTACAATAATTCCGAAATCAACGAATTGTCAAAAAAAGACTAGCTTTAGGGACCAAAATTTTGTGTTGAGTACTGAATCCGTAGGTGTTCTTGCTTAATTGCCTCATTAAAATGGTTGGATGAAAAAGAATTTCTTTTATAATTTTTTTATCACGCTTTGTCTGTTGTTGTTTTCATGCGAAACGGATGACAGTGCCGCAATTCTTGAAATTGACACTAATAGCGATTCTGTTGTATTAGCTCAAAATTCACAGATAGAAATATTTATTTTTCAGAATGACCAAAACATACCCAGTTTAGGACAACTTTCATTTTCAAACCCTGAAAAGGGCATAATTATTAGTAATGATAATGGAACTTCAAATGACCCAAGTGATGATAGCTTAATATTTAAAGCCACTCCTAATCTAGTTGGTGAAGATGCTTTTCAGTATACAATCTGTGATAATTCAGAAAATTGTAAGACAGAAAGTGTTTCAATTACAATTACGTCTTCTTCAGTAGTGAATGTGTTTTCCGGCACACCACATCAAACGCTGTCTGCTTATAATTTTTTTGAAAGCGATTTACGAGACTTAAGTCCTTCGTTCGGTGTAATCCCTTATGATTTAATATCACCTCTATTTTCTGATTATGCAAAGAAAAAGCGATTCATTTGGATGCCAAATGGAGTTAAAGCTAATTATGTTGATGATTATTCTCCATTAGATTTTCCAATAGGCACTTTTCTTATAAAAAACTTCTTTTATAATACTATTCAGCCCAACAACACCCAGCGTATTTTAGAAACTAGAATTATGTTTAAAACAGATGAAGGTTGGGATTTTGCTAACTACCTATGGAATGAAGAACAAACCGAGGCATTCTTCAGTAACAATGGAGATCTTGTGGAACTAACTTGGCTTGAGGGCGAGGCTCTTAAATCAACTAATTACAGAATTCCATCAAGAGCAGAGTGTTTTACCTGCCATAATCAATCAGACAGCCCAACACCAATAGGATTAAGACCTCAAAACATAAATAAGAATTACGACTATGATGAAGGAACCGATAATCAATTAAGAAAATTAATTAGTGTTGGTTATTTAGATTCTGATATTCCAGGGAATATTAATACAACGGTTACTTGGGATGATAACTCTAATTCATTAGAAGAAAGAGTACGATCATACTTAGACATTAATTGTGCACATTGCCATTCAGACAATGGCTATTGCAATTATAGACCAATGCGCTTTGCCTATAATTTAACCGATAATCGTGAAAATATTGGAGTTTGTGTAGAACCTGAGACTCAATTCATACCAAATTCAGATATTGTAAAACCTAATGATACCGATCTTTCAATTTTATATTATAGATTAAGCACAACAGATGAATCATTTAGGATGCCATTATTGGGCAGAACAATTAATCATGATGAAGGTGTTGAATTAATTGAAGAATGGATAAACTCACTAACTAATTGCGACTAAGAATATAATTATGAAAAAAATTACATTAATTTTTATTGCTGTATTTATGTTTTGTGCAAGTAATGCACAGGTCTTAAATCAAGCGGCAAGTTGGCCAAATTCCAATTGGTCTATTACTGGAAATTATGATGCAACTTATCTTTATGAAAATCCTACAACAACATCTTCTAATTTCTCCTTTGACGATGACGATGCCACAAGTGGTTCCAACAACGACTTAGCTGCAGAATCACCAGTAATTAATTTAACCAATGCTTTTAATGCTAGTGAAATTTGGATAACCTTAGAAACTGATTATGTTTTCAATGTGTTCCAAACTGAAACATTAACGATACAATATTGGGATGCAGATGCTTCTCAATGGGTTAACTGGGGAGATATATACAGTGTTAGTACTTCTGGTGCTCCAACTTCAAATTATTGCGCCGGAACCTTTACCGGTTTAAATCATCCAATATTAAATATTGCTGCGTTCACAAGTAATCAATTAGCTAACTTTAGATATAGAATTTATTACCAAGACAACACGTCTTGGGGTTATGGTTATTGTTTTACTTCACCAATACTTTATTCTATGGCACCACCAACCTGTCCTGAGCCAATTAATTTAAACGCTATTAATATCACTGAAACTACAGCTGATTTGCAATGGACGGAAAATGGAACGGCTAATTTATGGAATATAGAATGGGGAGCTACTGGTTTTACTTCTGGCACAGGCACAAGTGTTAATGGATTAGCGACAACAAATTATGACTTAACAGGGCTAACGCAAGGTGTGTCATATGACTTTTATGTTCAAGCAGATTGTGGTGGTTCAGATACTTCAAACTTTGTTGGGCCTTATAATTTCATTACTACGGCTCCTGGTGGTTCATGTGTCTCAGCATTAAACCTTCCTGTTGTGACAGATTGTAATGGTGCAACACCAACCACTTTTGATTTTAATGTTGCGGCAGATATTGATGCAAATAATGAAAACCCAACTTGTGACAATGTTGGCAATTTTGGATACTTCATAAATTTTACAGCTCCAACTATAGGGTCGGTTGTTTTTCGTTTTAGTGGTTCTGCTAATAGCATAGGCCTAGAGATTTACGATTCTTGCGGTGGAAATGCGGTTTCAACTTGTACCAATAATAGTTTTGATGCTGGTGACAGTTCAGGTGAAATAACAGGATTAACGCCTGGTAATACATATTATGCAGTTATATGGAGAGATCAGCAAACAGGAGCGGCAGATATCTGTATTGAACAAGGATCTACTTGCCCTTCACCAAGTAACTTAAATGCTTCAAGTGTTACTATTGATTCCGCTACGTTAAATTGGACTGAAAATGGATCTGCATCACTGTGGAACTTAGAATGGGGAACTAACGGGTTTGCATTAGGCTCAGGAAATGCAATTAATGGATTAAATAGTTCTAGTTATAATTTAAATTCTCTAAATCCAGGAACTACTTATGATTTCTATGTAAAGGCAGATTGTGGTAGTGAAACTTCGAATTTTGCCGGTCCTTTTACCTTTACAACACAAGTTCCTTCAAGAATAAATTATAATCCTCAACCAATTACAGTGAGTGGCACCTATGATATGGCAGTAGTAGATATGGACGGTGATTTTTTAGATGATATAGTTACAGTTTCAGCTTCAAATATTAATATCCAGAAACAAAACAGTGATGGTTCATTTACCAATATCAATATTGCTACACCAAACGCGAATTTTTTACCGAGTTGGAGTATTGCCGCGGCAGATTTTGATGCTAATGGTAAAACAGATTTGCTTTATGGTGCTGGGAGTGGTGTTTCGTTTATGCAGGCCAGTAATGATGGTATGAGTTTTACTCAGCAAGCAACAACTCAATATACTTTCTCTCAACGTTCAAATTTCGTAGATATTAATAATGATGGAAATTTAGATGCCTTTGTATGTCATGATGTAGAACCAAACGTTTACTTCATAAATGACGGAACAGGAAACTTGACATTCTATCAGTCAGATGTCACAGTTGGCGCCCCATATTCATTGGGCAATTTTCCTTCTGGAGGTGACTATGGGTCTATTTGGATTGATTACAATAACGACAGAAATATAGATTTGTTTATTGCAAAATGTGGAGGGTCTGAAGAAAGACGTACAAATATGATGTTAACTAACAATGGTAATGATTCATATAGTGAAAATGCGGCCTCAATTGGACTAGCTGACCCAATGCAAACATGGTCATCAGCTTGGGGTGATTTTGATAATGATGGTGATATGGATGTTTTTGTTGGTGCAAGTTCTGGTGATCACAAATTGATGAGGAATAATGGATTTACTGATGACGGCAATCCAAATAATGATTACACATTTACTGATGTAACTATTGGCGCTGGAGTATCAACTGCTCCAACTGGCTGGGAAAGCTCTGCCTTTGATATAGATAATGACGGCTTTTTAGATATAATCGCTAATGGTACGATTTTATATGGAAAAGGTGATTTAACTTTTGAAGATGCAGATCCAAATCAAATTAATTATAAAAATGGTGCCTTTGGCGACTTAAATAATGATGGGTTTATTGATGCATTTTATAACGGAATTAGATACTATAATCAAGGTAATTCTAACAACTGGGTAAAAATTAATACGGTTGGAAACGTAAGTAATATTAATGGTATTGGTGCTCGAGTTGAAATTCATACTCCAAGCGGAGTTCAGATTAGAGATGTGAGAAGTGGTGAAGGTTTTGAATTTATGAGTAGTCTGAACACACATTTTGGATTAGGGTCCCAAACACAGATTGATAATATAATTGTTTATTGGCCTTCTGGTATTATTGATAACATACCAAACCCGACAAGCAATACGACACATAACATTGTTGAAGGGTCTTTTTTAAGTGTTGATGATACAACAATAGACGATTTAGTTATATATCCTAATCCTGTTGATAATGTATTGACAATTGAAACTACAGCTGATCTTACAAATAAACTGGCAACAGTTTTTGATATACATGGTAAAATTGTTTTAAATAAAAGATTAAGTTTAAGTACAATTGATGTTTCTCAGCTAGAAAGTGGCATGTATATTATTAGGCTAGAATCTGATGGAAAAACGTCAAAACACAAGTTTATAAAAAAATAATTGGTACTATTAAAGAAAACCGTTTGAGAAATCAAGCGGTTTTTTTATGGTATTTTTGCAACATGCTTCAAGTAAAAAATGTCTCCTTTGCCTATACCAAAACTAAAGTTTTAGCCAAAATAAGTTTTGATGTTCTAAAAGGTGAAACTCTTGCTGTCATTGGCGAAAGCGGTTCGGGAAAAAGCACCTTGCTAAAGCTTATTTATGGCGAATATGATATAAAGGAAGGTGAGGTTTGGTGGAACAACAAACAAATTCTAGGCCCTGCGTTTAATCTGGTTGTTGGGTATGATTTTATAAAATATGTCACCCAAGAATTTGATCTAATGCCTTACACCACTGTTGAAGAAAATATTGGGAAATACTTATCACGCTTCTATCCTAAACAAAGACAAAAACGCACTGATGAATTACTAAAAGTTGTGGAACTTGATGCTTTTGCAAAAACCAAGGTTAAGAATTTAAGCGGCGGACAAAAGCAACGTGTAGCATTGGCCAGAGCGTTGGCCAAAGAGCCTGAGATTCTATTGTTAGACGAGCCCTTTAGCCATATAGATAACTTCAAAAAACAATCGCTTAGAAGAAGCATATTTAGTTACCTAAGAGAAAAAGGGATTAGTTGCGTTGTTGCTACACACGATAAAAATGATGTTTTAGGTTTTGCACATAAGATGATGGTACTTCATAATAAAGAAATCATTATCAAAGACACACCACAAAAAATTTATAACAACCCAAAATTACCTTTGGTGGCTTCATTCTTCGAAGAATTTTCAGTTGTTGACGATAAAATATATTATGCGCATCAACTTAAGATTGTAGAGCAGTCCAATTTCAAGGCTATTGTAACAACTTCCTATTTCAACGGCAAAGATTGGTTGATTGAAGCCAAGTATAAATCAGAATCAATATTTATAACCCATCTGACTAGTCTTAAAACTGGTGGTACAATTTACTTCGAGATAGACCGATAAATTATCTGTCTAATTTCTTCAATAAAGCTGGTAAATAAAAGATATCAGTAATTAAAGCCATAGACACCGTAACCGCGCAAAGCAGCCCAAAATCTCGTACAGATGGTGTTGCGCTAGACGCAATAATTAGGAAACCCCCAACCAATGCAATAGTTGTAGATATCAATGCACTGCCTGTATAGCGCATCGCATTATCCATGCGTTCTTTTGGCGAGCCTGTAATATACTTACTACGTCTATACTTATGTACTAAATGAATAGTATCATCCATAGCAATACCCAACATTATAGGTGTAATCATGGCTGTTGTAACGTCTAATGGAATATCCAACAAGCTCATAAAAATTGCTAATATTGCCAAAGGTAAAATGTTTGGAATAAGTACTAAAATTGTTGTTTTTAAATTTTTTATAAACACCCAAAGGCAAAGAAATGCCACAAAAAATGCAGCAAAAAAGGATTTAAATTGGGTCTCTAAAATAAAGTTGTTTAACTGTGCAAAGACCACGGCAAAGCCATTAATTTTTAACTCATATTTATCCGTATCGAACGACGATTTAAAGGCTTCCTCAACCTCATCAAGAACTTGTTCTAATTCAGAAGTTCTCATTTCCATTAAGGTAAGCGTAAAACCTGCTGTTGACAGATCTTCAGAAAAGAGTTTAAAGAAGCTATTATCATTAGTGTCAACATCCTTCAATGTGCTCTTAAGTTTTACTTCTGATACATTTGATTGAAACAATACTGGTGTTCTTTGTTCTAAAAACGATTTAATTGTAACTACTGAAACGGGATTGGATATTAGCGGATTTGCCTCGAGTTTATTCTGAAAGATTTCAAGCTTTTCAATAGCTTCTTTACTTAAAATTTCACCACCTTCTTTTGTTGCTATATTGAGTTGTAATCTATTACTTCCTCCAAGCTCTACTTCTACTGCTCTTAAATCTTGTTTTGCTTTTCCTTCGGCTAATAAATCACGAGAATTTGTGTCAATTTTCACTTGAAATATAGAATAGATTCCAAATAACAGCACTGCTGTAAACGACACGATTAAAGTATTTTTATACTGACTTGTAAATCCGTTTAGCCATTCAATAAAACCAGATTGAGAATAGCTTTTAAAGCTTAGAATTGGTTTTGCTTTTTCAAAATTTAAATTCATAAAACTAAAACCAATAATCGTAATAATATAAACTAATAAAAAGCTTAGCACCAAACCGATACAGGTAAATACACCCATATTTTTAAACGCCGGCAATGGTGATAAATAGAGCGCAAAATAACCAACAAGTGTAGTCAATGTTGTATAAAAACAAGGTGTTAAACTCTTTCGTATTGAAATAGCCAACAAATCGACTTTTGAAAACGATGTGTTTGCGAGTCCTTCTTTATGATAAATATTTATAATATGAACCGCATCACTAACACTGTAGACCATCAGAATAGTGGGTATGAGCATAGATATCATGTTCAATGCAAATCCTAATGATGTTATTAAACCAAATAATAAACTAACAGGAACTGCAACCGAAAGAAGCGCTATAAGCAGATACCGTTTGCTTGGTAATAAGAACAAAAGCAGAACCGTAATTACCAGAATCGTAAGAATCCCGAAGATTAAACTTTCCTTGTAAATCCCTTTACTGTAGGCCTCATTTAATACTGGAGGACCTGTAAGATAATAGTCCGAATAGGTTTGGTCAATAACACTTTTAATCTCTACGGCGATTTCTTGTCGGTCTTCCTCAATGGTAGGCGTAGGCTTCATTTGGATATAAAACAATTGATTTTTAAAATCCTTAGTCACCAATTGCGAGGTGATGTTTGAAAGCTTTGAAAACAGACTTTTTAAGCCTTTTTCACTACGTTTCGGATTGTATAAATCATCAAATCTTATATTGTCATTGACGTAAATAGGATATTTTGCCTTGGCGATGCTAAACGTTGTTTTTACATAAGGTAAAGCCTCAACGGACTGGTGCAATTCATTTAACTTGTTTACTTCTGCTTCACCAATAGCATTTTCAACAGGAAGCATAACAATAAAAATTTCATCTGAACCAAAGTTTTCCTGAAAATCAATGTAAGCCTTATAACTTGGATCGTCCTCTAAAAACCATATGGAAAGCGAATTGTCTACACTTAGTTTATTAAGTGTCTGGTAAGCAGAAACCGCCATTAATACTGCCAAAACTACAATGATTGGATTTCTAAACTTTATGATAACAGGAATAATGCGTTTCAGTCGTTTCATAATTATCCTATGGCATATGCACCATAATTGCCGTGATGGGTTAAGCTTAAATTAATTTGTTCTTTTCCGCAAACTAATGTAGGTATATTGAATTCGTTCTTTTTTAAATAGTAGGCTCTACCAACAGTACCTAATAATTTCGATTTTAATTCCTCTCTTTGGTTATTATAATCAGTGGTGATAAATTTTATAATTTCAGAATTCAGTTTCTGTCTTTCTAATCTAGCTTCTGAAATAATATAGTTGGAAGTTATTTTTGTTTCAACATAATATTGGAAATCTTTGAATTTTACAAACCCGGAATTGTTAACTACAGTACATTCGAAACTCTTAGGATTAAAAAAACGGCTCGGATGTATTTGGGTATATAATTTATACGACGCTTCTTTCATGCTCCATAATCGCCAAACCATTAAAAATGGGTTTTTAGCACCCTTGATAAATGCTTGTTCTAATTCCGTGAATAGTTTGTCTAAGAATCGTGGACGCTGCCAATTTGAAGCATTCTGTGCTTCTTTAAGATCAACAATATCATTGCCAACCATTAGCTGTTTAATTTTGAAGTTACAATGCCCATGGCAGACTTTACGTCTAGCATTTTCTCCATATCCTCATTTTCTAGGCGTATATCAAATTCGTCTTCGATATCTAAAATGATATCGACAAGATTAGCCGAGTTTATCTTAAGGTCCTTTACAAAATCTGTGTCTTCAGATAAGTTTTTGAAAGCCTCCTCATTTTGAACATAAGGTGCAACTATAGTCTTTAATTTGGCAATTAATTCTTCGTTTTTCATAGCGGAATTTTGAAATGTAAAGTTACGCTATAAATCGCTTAAATAAAACACAAGCATTAACATCGCCAAAACCAAAACTGGCCTTTGCAATTACTTCAAAATTACAATTTATAGATTGTTTTGGAATACACGAAACATCTATTAATGTTTTAATACCGTCGTTTATATCCTCACAATTGATATTTGGAGCGACAAATTGTTCTTTAAGCTGAATGATACTGGCAACACATTCTATTGATCCTGCTGAAGCCAGACAATGTCCCACCAAAGATTTTGTGGAATTTATAAAAGGAAAATCCTTGTGTTTTCTTCCTAAAGCTTTTGTCCAATTCTCAATTTCTAGAGCATCTTTAGACGTAGCGGTAAGATGACCATTAATAACACCTATTTCTTCAGGGCCTATTTCTAAATTCTTTAAAGCTTTTTTAATACAACGTTGTACTGCTTCAGGGTTTGGTGCCGTTAATGTTCCGCCTTGGCGTTGCCCTCCAGAATTAACTTCTCCTCCTAAAACCTCAGCATAAATAGTTGCACCACGTTCTAGTGCACTTTCTAAAGATTCTAAAACCAACGCCCCTGCACCACTTCCAGGAACAAAACCTGAAGCTGAAGCACTCATGGGTCGAGAACCGTTTTCTGGGTTATCATTGTGCTTGTAAGTCATCACACGCATGGCATCAAATCCTCCCCAAACATATGGTCCGTGATCACTACAACTACCTACCAACATACGTTTGGCTTTTCCGCTTTTAATACGATCATAACCCATTAAAACTGCTTCAGTCCCTGTTGTACATGCTGAAGAATTTGTGGTCACCTGATTACCCAATCCAAGCATGCCGCTTAAATACGCACTTACACCACTTGCCATAGTTTGTAGTACAACAGTACTGCCTAAGCGCCTAACATCACCATCATCAAGCTTATAAATCGCTTCCCTGAACTTTTCCACACCTGATGTTCCTGTACCAAAAATGAGCCCAGTATCATAATCAAGCTCACTATTTGAATCCATGTCAAATCCTGCATCTTTCCAGGCATCAATGCCAGCAATACAACCGTATAATATTCCAGAGCTATTAAAACCGCGTAGTTGTAAATCTGTGAAATATTTTGATTTTAATTCGTCGGTAATAATTGGAACACCACCTATTTGGCAAGAAAAATTAAGATCTTTTAGTTCTTGATGAAATGTGATTCCTGATCTTCCATTTTTTAGGGCCTCAGTGAATTCAGAAACACCAACACCGTTTGGTGCAACTACTCCCATACCTGTTATGACAACGCGTTGATTCATACTTTCAACATTCCCGAAATTATACCTCTTGCTACTAATTCTCCTTCTTCATTGAGCATCTTCACCTTACATTTTAATTTATTGAATCGAAATACTACCTTTTCTGAATGTACATAGACTTTTTGGCTTGGTAAAACTGGTAAATAAAAATCCATTTGATGAGCTGTTAAAGCAATTTGAGGCTTCTTGGTATTTTCTACTTCATCTTTCAACAGGTAAATCCCTAAACATACCAAGCCAATTTGTGCCATACACTCTGTAAGGATAACACCTGGTGTAATTGGGTTGTCCTTAAAATGTCCTTCATAGAATGTTTCGTCTTCTTTAAAGGTATAATACCCTATTATTCCAGTTTTAGATAAATCATTTATACCATCAACAAACAAAAAAGGTTTTTGATAAGGTAAAAGTGATATGATTTCTGATGCTTTCATTTTTAACTCAAATGCTCTCCTCCATCAACTGGAATTATTGTTCCAGTTATCCAAGACGCTTCATCCTTAGTTAATAAATAAACAGCGTTTGCCACATCCTCTGGTGTGGTTAGGCGCTTATAGGGATTTCGTTTTAAGGTATATTTAATAATCTTTTCACTCCCTGGAATCATTCTCAGTGAAGCCGTGTCTGTCACACCCGCCTGAATACAATTAGCTTTAATTCCATACTTCGCAAATTCTAGTGCTATGTTTCTAGTAATCGCTTCTAGGGTTACTTTCGCTGCTGAAACGGCTGCGTAATTCTGCCAGGCTTTTGAATTTCCTTCACTAGTAAAACTTAGAATTCTCGCATCTTCGGAAAATAATTTAGCTTCAAAAATAGCTTTGGTCCAATCATACAAACTAATTCCCATAGCTTGTATAGTTAATGCAAAATCATCCTGGTTTAGTTCGGCACTTCCCTCCGAAACCATAGGTTTTAGATTGCCCCTAGCAACACTATGAACCATCGCTTTTATTTTTTGGCTATCACCTAAAAGAGAATGTAATTCTTGAATAATTTCTCTTCTTTTCTCTAATTTAAATGCATCACTATTGAACGCCTTGAATTTTATATCTTCTTGATTAATGCTTTTAAATTCCTTTAAAATAGCATCTTCTTGTATCCTAGAATTTCGGTGTACAATACAAATATTCATACCGTGCTTGGCCAGCTTTTTAGCTGTTGCCAACCCTAAGCCACTACTCCCTCCAAGAATCAAAGCCCAATAATTTTTATCTTTAAATTCATTCATATCACCACTCTAATAATATTCTCTGAGCTGAAAAACCAGGCCCAAAACTTAGCATTATCCCTTTATCGCCTTTAGGTAAATTTCTCTCCATAAAACGTTCTAAAACATAAAGTACAGTAGCACTACTCATATTGCCGTACAATCTTAAAACTTCTTTTGTGTCGTTTATATTCTTTCCTAAATCGCCAAATAAATCTTCAACTGTTTGGACAATTTTTTTACCTCCAGGATGAAACACTAAATGATCAATGTCTTTAATTGTTAAACCATTCTTTTCTAAAAAAGGATGAATAATGTTGGGGAAATGATCTGCTATAGTCTGAGGTACTGATTGATCTAAAACCATCTGCAATCCTGTATTCCTAAGTTTAAATCCCATCATATGCTCAGCATCAAAGAAATGATACATGGCTTCGTCCATAATTTCTGGACCATCCTCATCTTCGTATGACGATAAAATGACACTAGCACAACCATCTCCAAAAATAGCAGCACTCACAATATTTACCATGGAATAATCATTGAGTTGAAATGTTGCTGTTGGCGATTCTACCGCAATAACAACAGCGCGTTTGTTGGGGTTTGCCTTTAAGAAATTCTTTGCATATAAAATTCCTGAAACTCCGGCTGCACATCCCATTTCTGTTACTGGTAAACGAACGATATCCTGTTTCAACTTTAGCCGATTGATTAGATATGCGTCTAAAGAAGGAATCATTATGCCTGTGCAACTTACTGTAATAATATAGTCTATATCTGTTGGCTCTAAATTGGCTTTGTCTAAAGCTTTAAGCAAACTTTTTTCTGCCAACTTTATAGATTCTCTAGTATAAATATCATTCTTTTCTTCAAAAGAGGTATTTAAAAACACTTCTTCTGCATCCATTATAGAATACCGCTTATCTACAGCTGCGTTTTCAAAAATCTTAAGGACTTTTCGCTTAAAACGCTCCTCTTGTCCTTCTAACCAAAGTTCTACAAAAGGTAAAATATCTTTGGTTTCTCTCGTATATTTTGGAAGTTGTTTTGCAACCGATGTTATTCTTACTGCCATTTAGGTTTTAATTAGCCATTGGTAACGGAATGCCCATTTCCAACGAATTTGCGATTTAAGATTTAACTGCTTCGAGATACTCTCCAATTCTTTACGTTTAAATGCTCTTAAAATTGAAATTAATCCATCTTGTACTATCATGTGGTTTGAAATCACCAAGCCTAATAATTTAAATAAACCATAGGCTATTTTGCTACGATGTAAATCATTTACAACAATACCGTGTTTTGCTTTTGACATTGTCGTATTTAAAAGTTTATGAATTTCATCTTGATTAAAATGATGCAAGAACAGAGTAGACAACACAATATCATAGTCTAATCTTTGAAATTCTTCAGAGAAAATATCTAAGTTTTTAAACGACAGCTCATCATAATCTTCAGATAACTCAACCGCATAATCAATAGCATCCTGGTTAGCATCTACACCAATTAAGTTAAACGAATAATCCTGTTTTCTACCGTATTCCGCAACCAATCTCAATATATCACCATGACCGCAACCTAAATCAATAATAGTGTAGATTTTTTCCTTGGGTTGATTTTTTAGTAATTGCTTTAGACCATCTAAAGTCACATGGTTTCCACCAAGCCATTTATTGATCTTACCCAACTTATCGAGTGTGTCGCGAAGTAATTCGCCTTTCATGGAAAAGTCATCCATGAGTTCTATTGCGGTACTTCTGTATGTTGTGTCAACAAATAAGCTCATTAAACTTTCATCGGGTTTCCGTGTGTCATTTTTATAATTAATGGTACCAAAAATGGTAATCGTCTTAAAACTACAAGTAATTTTGGTGCTAACCAATCTTGCCTAAACAAATAGGCAATGCTATGGCCTGCTTTTAATCTAAGACTAAAGGTTTTTTTCCAGTTCTTAGAATACTTTCGCTCTAATTCTGTTCGAGCTGTTATTTTATTTTGAAGATAGTCAATTATAAGGTCAGATGCTAATTGTGCGCTTCTTATAGCCATGCCCATTCCGTTTCCACAAAGCGGATGAATCATTCCTGCAGAATCACCACACATTATCATATGGTTCTCAATAGGGCTTTTAGTTTCAAAAGAAATCTGACTAATTGTTAAGGGTTTTTCAAATTGAGCTTTTGACCCATCAAATACGTTCTTTAAAGCCTTATTTTTATATACCACATTTTCTTGAAATGTTTCTATATCCTTATATGTTTTAAATGCTTCGTAGTTAGCAATATAACATAAATTGATGTGGCCATTTTCAACTTTAGACACGCCACAGTAACCACCTTTAAAATTGTGAAGTGCTACTTTGTCTTCTGGAAAATTTCCAGATACGTGAATTTTTACACCTAGATATGGTGATTTCTTTTTAATAAATGAGCGCTGAAACTTAACATCTAAATTAGATCGTTTTCCAAAGGCGCCAATGGTGATTTTTGAAGTGAAAATTTGATTTAATTTCGTTTTAACTTGAAATTCATCACCTTCAAAAGAAACGTCAATAGCAACATCCTCCAATACTGAAACGCCTTGCTCTAGTACTAGTTGATAGAGCTGAAAATCCATTTCGTATCTGCTCATCCCGAATCCTCCTAGTGGTAATTCTGCTTCAATCTTCTTATTGTTATGTGTTGTTAATTCGAATTTTGAAATGGGTTTTGCACCAAAATCAAAGGGGGAAAACCCTAAATACTTTAAATATGGCAGTACTTCATTAGATATATATTCACCACAAACTTTGTGCTTTGGATAACTGTTCTTTTCAATAAGTAGAACATCAATGTTGTTTTTAGACAAGTGTATTGCGCTTGTTAATCCGGCTAAACCACCACCAATAATTATAACATCGAAGCTTTGTTTTTGCATTAGATATGTTGATAATGCGTCACATTAATCTTAACTATTTTGCCCATGACAAAACCGCCTCCACCAACATCAAAATCGCGTCGATTGATTTCAAAATATGACGTAATTTTATAATTACCATCCATCTTTTGAACAGTAACCGGAATTGTTACTTTCTTTGTTTTCCCCTTAATCGTTAAACTGGCTTCTATATCGTAATGGTTAGGTTTTACCACTTTTATTTCAATACTTTTTAAGGTAATTGTTAAGTACTGTTTCACATCAAAATAATCTTCCTCTAAAATATGTTCATCCCTACTCTCAATACCTGTTTCTATTGAAGATACTTCTATTGTGCTTGCAATAGTATTCAGCTCACCTTCCGAATTAAAATCAGTTGAAATCGTAAATTCATTAAAGTGTCCATCTACATTAACGCCAAGGTTTTTAATAATAAAATTTACACTCGAATCTTGAGCGTTTACAGTTCCAAAACTAAACAGACAAATGAAGACAATTAAAAGGCGTTGCATAGAAACTATTTTTTCTTTGTTAAGTTACTGCACAACCAAAACACTTTAAAATGATTTAACGTTTTTCTATAATACATTTAGAATTTTAATCTCTTGATCCCTGAATTGGATAGCCTCACCTTTACTTTTAGATAGTAATAATTGACCGATTGGTGTTGCAGGCGAAATAGCAAAAAACTGTTGCCCATCAATCTTAATTTCCCCTACGCTTAAGGCTAAGAAATATTGAGATTGAGAGGTATAAACCACAGCGCCTAAAGCGATGGTGGTTTGATTAGTTTCTGGGTTTATTTTATGAAGTAATTCAAATTGCTTTTGAATGTCTGCAAGTTGTTGACCTGCTTTTTCTCTTTCTAGTTGAAGCATAGCTCTTCCTGTTTCGTGCTTATCACCTACAGAGCTTTTTGTTTCTGATTGAAGATTATTCTGAATATCTGAAATAGCTTGCTGTAAAACTTCCAAACGACGGTTTAAAGCATCTTCACATTTACTATACAGTTTTTGCTTAATACTCATTCTATAAGGTTTGCCAAGTCCTTACCTACCAAACTCCCAATTGCAACTCCCATACCTCCTAGCCTTACACCACAATAAACATTACCACTCAATTGTTTTACAATTGATTTTTTCTGTTTACCCACTCCCATAATTCCCGCCCAACGATGATCTATTTCGAAATCGACGCCAGGAATAATTGTAGACCCTAAGAGTTCTTCTAATTTATTTTGAACTTGATCTGTTTGGCCAAAATCCATTGTTTCCTCGCCTTTAAAATCCATATTTCTGCCTCCTCCAAATAGAATTCTATTGTCGATATTCCTGAAATAATAATAGCCTTTATCTAAATGAAATGTTCCTTGTATTTGAAGGTTTTTAATAGGTTTTGTTATTAAAACTTGTGCTCTCGCTGGTTTTACTTTTTCGGTTATTAGCTTTGATGCAAAACCATTAGTTGCAATTAGAGCTTTATTGGATTTAAACTCAAAAATGTCTGTTTGAATACGAGCTTTTCCATTGTCATCACTGACATTTTTAACATGGCAATTATTCAAAATTTTGATACTAGATTTGTAGGCTTTTTTGATAAGCGTATCCATCATTTTTCCTGTATCTATTTGACCTTCAAACTTGTTGAAACTTAATTGATCTGCAATATGGTTAAACCCAAATTTGTTAGGTTTAATTGAAAACACATCGGTATTAAAAATCGGTTTTAATAAGGCATTGATATCATCTTGCCTATCTAAACATGTTTCATAGAGCTCGAGATCTTTTTTTATAAACAGCTCATAGCCACCAAACGGTTTATAGTCTATTTTTTTATCACCTAAGGTTTCTCGAAGTAGTTTTAGGCCTTTGATTCGTTTGGAAACTAGGTCTAAAACCTCCTCTTCTGAATGATATTGTAAGTCGTCAATGATTTCACTAAGACTTCCAAAACAAGCAAATCCTGCATTTTTGGTACTTGCTCCTTGCGGTAACATTCCTTTTTCCAGAACTATGATTTTGGCCTTTGGATGCTTTCGTCGCAATTCTAAAGCACAGCTTAAACCAACTATACCACTGCCGATGACAGTAAAGTCTACATTAGATAACCAAGTTTTTATTTCCCAGTATGATAAATTCATTGCATAAAAAAAGCTCCTAAATTTAGGAGCTTTTTATTTAATCTTCAATTTCTTCTTTCATTTCAAAATCTTCCATAAACTTAGTAGTATAATTTCCTGCTAAGTAATCAGGATGTTCCATCAATTGTCTATGGAATGGAATCGTTGTTTTTATTCCTTCAATTACAAATTCATCTAAAGCGCGTTTCATTTTGTTGATGGCTTCTTCTCTTGTCTGGGCAGTTGTAATCAACTTTGCAATCATTGAATCGTAGTTAGGCGGAATACTATAACCAGCATAAACATGCGTATCTAATCTTACACCATGACCTCCTGGGGCATGCAATGTTGTGATTTTGCCGGGTGATGGTCTAAAGTCATTATAAGGATCTTCAGCATTTATCCTACATTCAATTGAATGTAGGTTTGGTGTATAGTTTTTGCCAGAAATTGGCACACCTGCAGCAACTAAAATTTGCTCCCTGATTAAATCAAAATCAATGACCTGTTCTGTAATTGGGTGTTCTACCTGAATACGTGTATTCATTTCCATAAAGTAGAAATTTCTGTGTTTATCCACCAAAAACTCTACAGTTCCCGCGCCCTCGTATTTAATATACTCAGCAGCCTTAACTGCTGCTTTACCCATTTTATCCCTTAATTTATCGGTCATAAATGGAGAGGGAACTTCTTCCGTTAATTTTTGATGACGTCTTTGTATAGAACAATCTCTTTCTGATAAATGACATGCTTTTCCTCTCGAATCACCTACAATTTGTATCTCTATATGTCGTGGCTCTTCAATAAGCTTTTCCATATACATATCGTCATTTCCAAAAGCTGCTTTCGATTCATTCCGAGCAGATTCCCAAGCACCTTCAAGATCTTCTGGCTTCCAAACAGCACGCATTCCTTTTCCGCCGCCACCAGCAGAAGCCTTCAACATTACCGGGTAACCTGTTTCTATTGCTAATTTTTTACATTGTTCAAATGACTCTATAACACCATCACTACCTGGTACGCAAGGAACTCCTGCTGCCTTCATAGTTGCTTTGGCGTTTGCCTTATCGCCCATTCTAGATATCATCTCTTCTGATGCACCGATAAACTTTATACCGTGTTCTTCACAGATTTTAGAAAATTTTGCGTTTTCAGACAAAAATCCATAACCAGGATGGATTGCATCAGCATTTGTTATCTCCGCTGCAGCAATTACATTTGACATTTTAAGATAAGACTCACTGCTTGGAGCTGGACCTATACAAACTGCTTCGTCTGCAAACTTAACATGTAAGCTTTCTGCATCTGCGGTTGAGTAAACCGCTACAGTTTTAACACCCATTTCTTTGCAAGTTCTAATAACGCGTAACGCTATTTCTCCCCTATTGGCAATTAATATTTTTTTAAACATCATATTTGATTTAAAAATTCTATTTCCAAACACCAAATTCCAATAAACTGGTCTTGGATTTGTGGATTGGAATTTTCAATTGTTATGAAGGGTCAACCAAAAAGAGTGGTTGATCAAACTCAACAGGAGACGAATCATCTACAAGAACTTTAACGATCTTACCTGTAACCTCAGATTCAATTTCGTTAAATAATTTCATAGCCTCAATAACACATAGAACATCTCCCTCTTTTATATCTGTACCAACCTCAACAAATACTGGCTTGTCAGGTGAAGGTTTCCTGTAAAATGTACCAATAATTGGAGATTTAATTGTAATGTATTTTGAATCATCAGTAGTTGCTGCGGGTGCGACAGGAGTTTCAGTTGCCGCAACAGGTACTGGAGGTGGCGCTTGTTGTTGAATTACAGGTGCGGTTGCTTGAACCGGAACTTGCTGTACAATTGTAGTATCGCTATCGGAGCCCGTTCTAATAGTAATTTTAACGTCATCCATTTCTAGCTTAACTTCACTCGCCCCAGATTTGGCAACAAATTTAATTAAGTTTTGAATTTCTTTTAAATCCATAGTATTTAGACTTTTTTGTTAGTTAGTTGATTTGTTAGGAATTATAGGCCCATTTAAAATAAATTGAGCCCCAAGTAAAACCTCCGCCAAAAGCAGCAAAAATTATATTATCTCCTTTTTTAAGCTGAGTTTCATAATCATATAATAGAAGTGGTAAGGTAGCTGATGTTGTATTGCCATACTTTTGAATATTCATCATAACCTTGTCATCTTCAAGATTAATTCTATTAGCAGTAGCATCAATAATTCTTTTGTTCGCCTGATGCGCTACTAACCAGGCAATATCGTCGTTTGTAAGGTTATTTCTTTTGAGAATTTTCTCAGCAACATCTGCCATGTTAAAAACAGCATTTTTAAAAACTGTTTTTCCGTCTTGAAAAACATAGTGCTTACCATCTTTGTATGTATTCTCATCTATTGGGTAAGATGAACCTCCGTAGGTTGCTTGTAAGAACTCTCGGCCTTCGCCATTACTTCTCAACAACTCATCTTGAAGTCCCAAACCCTCTTCATTTGGCTCAAACAAAACTGCTCCAGCACCATCACCAAAAATAATACAGGTGGCTCTATCTTTATAGTTGATGAAAGATGAATTTTTATCCGCACCTATTAAAAGAATCTTTTTATAACGACCGGATTCTATGTAAGCTGCTGCTGTTGACATACCGAATAGGAAACTTGAACAGGCCGCCTCCAAATCATATGAGAAAGCATTTACCGCTCCTATTTGAGTTGCTGTATATGCTGCTGTTGACGCTGCTTTCATGTCTGGAGTAGCTGTACTAACTATAACCAGATCTATCTCTTTAGGGTCTAAATTTCTCTTTTTTAATAAATCTTCAGCTGCCTTTATTGCTAAAAATGAGGTTCCCTTGCCCTCTTCTTTAAGGATTCTACGCTCTTTTATTCCCGTTCTTGTAGTAATCCATTCGTCATTGGTGTCCACCATAGTCTCGAGAACTTTATTAGACAATACAAAGTCTGGAACATAGCCTCCTACAGCTGTAATTGCCGCCGTGATTTTACTCATTATTAGCTTTTAGATTAATTAAAAGTATTGAAAAAAGGCAAAAATCAATCAATTTTGACCGTTTTTCGGCATTTTTTGGCAAATAATTATGCAAATTAAGTGGTTTTTGACCTATTCAAAAAATTTATATAAAAAAAACGCTCACAAGTGAGCGTTTTATTATATGCGCGCATAATAGTTATGCTAAATTTTCGTCTCCAGCAGAATTATCGATTAATACTTGGCCTCGGTAATAAAGCTTTCCTTCATGCCAATGTGCTCTATGATATAAGTGTGGCTCACCAGTTGTTGGGCAAGTTGCTATTTGAGGTACAGAAGCTTTATAATGTGTTCTTCTTTTATCTCTTCTTGTTCTAGATATTTTACGTTTTGGATGTGCCATTTTAAATGTTATTTATCCGTTAATAGTTTTTTTAAATTATTCCAACGAGGATCAATATCCTCTGATGATTTTGTTTTATTTCCCTTTTCCGGGCTTAATTCTTCTAATTTTGAAAGTATTTCAGACTTTAATGTGCCGTCTTCAATGCCTGGATGTACTCGTTTTACCGGCACAGCCAAGATGATAAGTTCATAAATATATTGAGATACATTAATCTCATATTCACCATGAGGTACAATTAGTATATCTTCGTTTTCATCGTTGTAAGAATCTCCGAATTTAACTACCAGCTTATATTCATCTGAAATTGGTTGGTTGTACGGTTCGTTTGTAAGATCGCAATTAACATTCACTTCCCCTGAAGCTGTGAAATACAACTCTAGAAGTGTTGTTTTTTTGAGAAACTTTAAATCAATGTTAACATTGACTTCATTAAACTCAATATATTCAAAATTATTAAAGAACGTATTATCAATTTGATAATCAAAATGGTGCTCTCCTATTTTTAGACCTGTAAAAGGAATAATATAATCTTTCATTGCCTTCATTACCCACTCATTTTGAGCCTGCAAATATATAAATTTTACTTTATTTACTCGTAGATATTAACAAAAAATGTTTATATCTATTTTGAAGCCTTTTCTAAAGGGTTTTTACTATAGTGCCTATGCTCCTTTCTGTTTCTAAAAATATGTATTGCTGTATGTATAGCGTGTTTAAATGAGCTTTCATCTGCTGTGCCTTTACCAGCAATTTCATAGGCCGTGCCATGATCTGGTGACGTCCTTACTTTATTTAATCCGGCGGTATAATTAACACCTTCTCCAAAAGTAATGGTTTTAAAAGGTATTAAGCCCTGATCGTGATATGATGCTATGACCGCGTCAAACGACTTATAACTATTTGATCCGAAAAAACTATCTGCAGAATATGGACCATAAACCAAAGCGCCTTCATCTCTTATTTTCTCGATGGTAGGTCGTAATACTTGATCATCCTCTTTACCAATAACCCCGTTATCGCCAGCATGTGGATTTATGGCCAATAATGCTATTTTTGGCTTTCTTATCCCAAAGTCTTGCTTTAAAGAAAGTATTACCGTATTTAATTTTTCTCTTATTAACTCATCAGTTATGTGTTCTGTGGCGTCTTTTAACGGAACATGGTCCGTTAATAAACCAACTCTAAGATCATTTGAAACCATAAACATCAGGCTCTTTCCTTCTAAGGATTGGGCTAGGTAATCTGTATGGCCAGGAAAATTAAATGTGTCTGACTGTATATTATATTTGTTTATTGGTGCCGTAACCAATACATCTATTTGGTTGTTTTTGAGAGCGTTTGTTGCCGCTTGCAATGATTTAATTGCATATTCTCCGATTTTTTTATCTGCTTTACCAAATTCAATTTTCACAGGTTCCTTCCAAA
This sequence comes from Winogradskyella sp. A2, assembly GCF_046762865.1. Lineage (NCBI taxonomy): Bacteria > Pseudomonadati > Bacteroidota > Flavobacteriia > Flavobacteriales > Flavobacteriaceae > Winogradskyella > Winogradskyella sp. A2. The sequence goes on along the minus strand of NZ_JBKQXM010000002.1, from coordinate 263,430 downwards.
CATTAACAACATTGACCTTACCATGAACTATTTGGTCTGGAGAATCTATATTAAAAAAGTTTATTTTGCTTTTAAAATGATTTTTAAAAAATTGCATGGTCTTCCCAGAGGCAAAAACAACTGGAGTATTTAAATCAAGAGACCTTGAGTCTTCATAGGTCTTAATTATTATTTCTGGTCCTATGCCGTTTAAATCTCCTACTGATATTCCTACTATAATCTTTTCCTCCCTTTTCATTACAATTGATTACCCTATATTTTTAATAAAATTAATAGCGGATTTAAGCTATGTGCTTAACTTTGCAAATACAAATTTAACTAAATAAAGCACAACGATGTTTACAGGTATAATTGAAGAATTAGGAACAATTGAAAAACTAAAGAAAGAAGGTGGTAATCTTCACCTCACAATTAGCTCGACAATAGCTTCAGAATTAAAAGTTGATCAAAGTTTAGCTCACAATGGTGTTTGTTTAACCGTTGTAAACATAGACGACAATAAATATACGGTTACAGCTATTCAAGAAACTTTAGACAAATCGAATTTAGGCATGCTTAATAAAGGAGGGAAGGTAAATCTTGAACGAGCAATGAAACTGAGTGATAGATTAGATGGTCATATTGTTCAGGGCCATGTAGATCAAACCGGAACATGCACTTTTGTTAGTGAAGAAAACGGAAGCTGGCTATTTACCTTTGAATATGGAACTAACGCGGATAATATTACTATAGAAAAGGGATCTATTACAATCAATGGCGTGAGTTTAACTGTCGTTAACTCAAAACCAAATCAATTTTCTGTAGCAATTATACCCTATACCTATGAGCATACAACATTTGGAACTCTTAAAGTGGGAGATACTGTAAATCTTGAGTTTGATGTAATTGGTAAATACGTAAAACGTCTTAATGAACTGCGCAATTAAGCTTTTTGCTTATTTATTTGTAATATTTTATAGGCTCCAAAAAAAATAGCAACAAGAAATAACATAACCACACCACTGTCAATAGGAAGGCCGGGAGGTGGCGGTGGCATTGGCGGTGGAGGCGTAGCTCCCTGTGCCATAGACATAAAGCCTATGAGAGAAAATAAGATTGAGGCTAACATATTTTTATTCTCCATATTGCTAATAACGCTGTAAAAGTAACAAAAAAACTGAGCTATCAAAACAATTTATATTAAAAAAACGTCTTTAAACGGCAAATATTATCGATGAAGTGCTAAAAAATAGGGTTTTTTACTTAATAAACACTTGGTTTAAAACGTCATATTAAACCCAATATTATTGTAGTAACAAAAAACCCTTCGGATGAAGGGTTTTTTGTGGTCCCACCTGGGCTCGAACCAGGGACTTTCTGATTATGAGTCAGATACTCTAACCAACTGAGTTATAGGACCTATTGACTATCGTCAATTTCTTTATTTCTAAAGAGTGTGCAATATTACTATATATTTTAAAACCCTACAAGAAAAAAAAATCAATTAATCCTCTATGTCCTGGCATAATTCAATCAACACACCATTGGTTGATTTAGGGTGCAAGAAGGCAATAATCTTTCCGTCAGCTCCCTTTTTAGGCGCTTCATTAATCATTCGAAATCCACTAGATTTTAATCGTTCTATTTCTTTATATATGTCCTTAACGGCAAAGGCTATATGGTGAATCCCCTCGCCTTTCTTTTCAATAAATTTTGCAATTGGGCCGTTATCGTTGGTTGCTTGCAACAACTCTATTTTATTTGGGCCACACTTAAAGAAGGAGGTTTTAACACCCTCACTTTCCACATCTTCAATTTTATAATGTGGTTTGTCAAATAGAAGTGCAAAAAGATTATTTGATGCTTCTATATCCTTAACGGCAATTCCTATATGTTCAATTTTTTTCATTAATGTTTAATTTGGTTTCCGAAATAACGGAATTTTAAAGGTTAAAAAACATGATTTTTGTTATATAAAAATACTATTATCTTTAAATATCATCTACTTTTGCATCATGGAAAGTAATAGGCAGAAAAAAATAGCTACAGTTCTACAGCAAGACTTGGTAGATGTTTTACAAAGAGCAGCATCAGATGGTGGGTTAAGAGGTATTATTATTTCAGTAAGTAAAGTTAACGTTACTGTAGATTTGTCTGTAGCCAAAGTATACTTAAGTATATTCCCAAATAAAGAGGCGAAATCTTTGCTTGAAGGTATAAGATCAAATACCCCCTTGATTAAGCACGAGCTTTCACAGCGCACAAGACATCAATTAAGACGTATGCCACAACTAGAGTTTTTTATTGATGATTCTTTAGAATATATTGATGGTATAGAGCGTTCTCTTAAAGGTGATGAAGACCCTATTAACAATCCAGATCTGTTAGGAAAGCGCAAAAAATCTTAGGTGAATTTTCCATTATATATAGCAAAACGATACCTTTTCTCAAAAAGTAGCAATAACGCTATAAACATTATGACATTGATAGCTTCGGGAGGTGTAATTATTGCTTCTGCGGCCTTATTCATAGTCCTTTCTGTTTTTACTGGTTTAAAAGATTTCAGCCTTCAATTTTCTTCTTTCGTTGATCCTGATATAAAACTAATGGCAAACAAAGGGAAATCGTTTGTTTTTACAGAAAAAGACAAATCAGAACTCTTAAAAATCGAAGGTGTAAACGACTATTCAATGATTATTGAGGAACGTGTTATTATTAAATCAGAAAATAAAAATCTATTGGCAACGCTTAAAGGTGTGGATGAAAGCTATCTAAATGTTACAAGTGTAGATTCAATGATGTCTCGTGGAAATTGGATTGCTTATGGAAATAATGAAGTGGTTTCTGGATGGGGAATTTCCAACAATCTGTCTTTTGGTGTTTTTGATTTTCTAAAGCCTCTATCGCTCTATGTGCCTAAACCAGGCAGGGGTCAATTTAACTCATTAAAAGGTGCCTACAACTCTGTTTATGTTAACAATGTTGGTCTCTTTGATATCAACGAAGAATTAAATAATGAATTCATATACTCCGACATTGCTTTAGCAAGAACCTTGTTAAATTATAACGACAATCAATATTCGTCTATAGAATTAAAACTCATCGAAGGCGCAAACGAAAGTGTGATTAGGGAGCGAATTGAGTATCTGTTTTCAAACACCTTTATAATTAAAAATAGAGAACAACTCAATGATGCGCTCTATAAAATGTTGAATACAGAAAACTTAGCAATCTATCTAATTTTCACACTTGTAATTATCATTGCTCTATTCAATGTTATCGGTGCAATAATTATGATGATTCTAGATAAAAAACGTTCGTTAAATACCCTTTTCAATTTGGGCGCAGAAACCAAATCCATTAAATCAATCTTCTTTTTGCAGGGTAGCTTAATGACGGTTATTAGCGGTGTTATAGGAGTAGTTATCGGAGTTGCCGTGGTGTTTCTTCAGAAAAAATTAGAATTGGTAATGTTAACACCTGATTTACCTTACCCTGTCGTATTTAAATTAACAAATGTTTTTATTGTAATTGCAACAATATTTATTTTAGGAATTGTTGCCTCGAGGATTGCGTCACAGCGAATTACTAAGCAATTAATAAAGGCTTAACTAGACAAATTGATAATCTGAAAATTTTTCCAAAACCTCATCAAAGGTCGCGAACACATCTTCAGAATGGTCGCTAGTAACCATTTTCATTCTGTATTCTTTAAAATTAGGTATGCCCTTAAAATAATTTGTGTAATGCCTTCTTGTCTCAAAAACACCAAGTTTTTCACCCTTCCAGTCTATAGACATTTGAAGATGACGACAAGCCGCTTGGACACGCTCTTGTAAAGTGATTGGTGCTAATTGCTCACCTGTCTTAAAATAGTGCTTTACTTGTTTAAAAAACCACGGGTTGCCAATTGAGGCTCTGCCAATCATGGCGCCATCTAAGCCATAGTCGTCACGCATTTCAACAGCTTTTTCAGGAGAATTTACATCACCATTACCAAAAACAGGAATATGCATTCTTGGATTATTCTTCACTTCGGCTATAGGTTTCCAATCCGCATTACCTTTATACATTTGAGCTCTTGTTCGGCCATGAATAGCTATAGCCTTTATACCCACATCTTGCAAACGCTCTGCTACCTCAACAATTTTTATAGAGTCGTGATCCCAACCTAAACGTGTTTTTACAGTAACTGGAAGATTGGTGCGCTTCACCATTTCTGCCGTCAGCTTTTCCATTAAGCATACATCTTTCAAGATACCAGCTCCAGCCCCTTTAGAAACAACTTTTTTCACAGGACAACCAAAATTGATATCAATTATATCTGGGTTTGATTTCTCAACAATATCAATTGTCTGGAGCATGCTTTCCAAATTAGCGCCAAAAATTTGGATACCAACAGGGCGCTCTTTTTCATAAATATCTAACTTCATCACGCTTTTTGCCGCATTCCGAATTAGGCCTTCACTAGATACAAATTCAGTATACACAACATCAGCACCTTGCTCTTTACACAAAGCGCGAAAAGGAGGGTCGCTTACATCTTCCATGGGCGCTAAGAGCAATGGAAACTCTCCTAATTCTATGTCAGCAATTTTTACCAAGGTCTAATTTTTTTTGATGCAAAACTAAGGCTTTTTAAAGAACTGACTAGTAGTTAACATCTATTATACCCACTGACAGGGTGAGTTCTTCGCCTAGGGCATTGATAACAGTTCCTTCAAAAACAGCATTTAAAGAAAAGTTGCTACTAATTAGTGTATTAAATCTGAAATTGTTTACTCCGGGATAATAGGGGAAATAGTCGACACCATCAACCTTTATTACAAAATTCAAAAAGGTATCTATTCCTGTTACGTGCTCTGGCAATTCAAATGAGAGGCTGTGGTTGCCAAACAGGGCAGATCCATAAACCGATATTACTTCATTTGAATAAGATATTGTTTTGTTTGCAAAATCAATGTTCTGCAAACCCGCCGTAACTCTCAATACGTCTGCTGACAATAACCCACAATTGCCCAATTGGTCAATAATATTAACCAAACCACCGTCTGGATCTCCGCATTCAATAATCTGGTCTTCTAATGCTCGCCTATAATTGAGACACAATTGAATATCTTCATTGCTTTGGCTGTAAGCTATTTGAGCTCCTCGAGTTGCATCTCTAAGTGGACAGCTAAAAACAGTGAAATCCTTAGTCCAGATCGATGATGTCCTTTTGGTTACTGTTACTCCATCTGGTATCGATCCGTTTGTGTTATTCAAAGTTACGTCTTGAAAAAGTATTAGGGTCTCTCCGTTTTCTGAAATCATAAACCTTTTGACCTGTTCACCTTGTAAATAAATCGTATTTTCTTCTTGAGTGGTAATATCAAAAGGGGATTCTTCAAAAAATATATCATCGTTGTTTAGCGAATATCCATGAGTGGAGTCAATACCTGTATTGGTATAAAAATTACTAGTTTCCTCAATACCGTTAACTTTTACTCTAGAATTATAAGTGTAATCACCACTAACCCTAAAGTTATTATCGTCAAAAGTTATCGTATAATCAGAAGAAGTACTAAAAACTTTTGTTTCCGTATTTGAAGATTGATCTTCTGGATTCGGAGAATAAGACACCTCGGTATTAAATTCTACGAGATACCATTCTCCAAGAATTTTTGGATTAGCATTTAAGGTGCTGATATCAAAGTCTACAGGTTCGTTGTCGCAATTAAGCGAGGACAACAATACAAATAGACAGCAAAACGCGGCTATCTTTTTCATTTGAAGAAAGGCAATCTTTTTCTTCAAATTTAAATAAAAATCAGTTATGCTTATGAGATGTTGCTTAGAACTTAACCTTAGTCTCTATCTTTTGCGCTCCACGCATTAACGTGATATCTGCCTCATCTCCCTTATCAAACACTGATAATGCTCTCATATAGCTCATCATGTCAGTAACCGTACTGTCACCAAGTTTTATTACCACATCTCCCTTTTTTATACCCGCATTGTAAGCTGGGGTATCTTCTCTTGTACCGTCTATACGCATTCCCTTTCCGTCATATAAATAATCAGGGACCACACCCAAACCAACCTTGAATCTAGGGGTTTCCTCGCTTTCGTTTTTGGTTTTTCTAAATGCCAACTCTCCGTTGTCATCTAAATCATTGATTATATCAAAAATATAATCTGAAATAAGATTCATGCCCTCATAATTCAATTTATCATAATCATCGCTAGGCTTGTGATAATCTTCGTGCTGACCTGTAAAAAAATGTAATACAGGTACATCTATCAAATAAAAGGAAGTATGATCGCTTGGGCCAACACCACTTTCGTTTTCAATAAGTTTAAATTTCTCATTGTTAGCCTTTAAAGTTTGCTTAAATATTGGCGAAGTGCCCACGCCATATACTGCTAGTGTGCTATCGGCTTTCATACGACCCACCATATCCATATTAATCATATAATTAATAGACTCTGCGCTTATTGTTGGGTTCTTTGAAAAATAATTTGAGCCCAACAACCCCATTTCTTCTCCAGAAAAGGCCATGAATAAATAATTGTTATTGTCTTTTATTTCTGATTGATCATTCTTAATTTTCAATCTATCAGCCAAGTTTAGGAGTATTGCCACACCACTAGCGTTATCGTCAGCGCCATTATGAATAGCTTTATCTTTTTCTCTGTACAACGATCCTTCGCCACCATAACCTAAATGATCGTAATGCGCACCAACAACAATTGTTGTCTCTGCATTGTTATCAATAAAACCTATTACATTATTACCCGTAATGGTACTGTCTGCATTAGTGGTAAATTCTACCTCTTTATGCGGGTCTGTTTTTGGCTTAAATGAAAAAGGTTGTAAATATTCTTCCGTTCCCTTTGGCTCGAGCCCCAATTCCTTAAATCTCGTTACTAAATATGCTGATGCTTTAGCCTCTCCTTCAGTACCTGTCTGCCGACCTTCAAACTTGTCATCAGCTAAAAAGGTTACATCATTCTCTATATTGTTCGTTGCAATTTTTGGTTCATTTTTACATGAGATCAAACTAACTAAAACCAATAATAAAATCAGATTTTTCATTGTAATATGTCTTTAAAATTAATGTTTGACGAAGATTAAAATTTAAAATTTTTCTTAAACAAATTTCCTTTGATACTTCAATTAATCTGTAAGTCTTATTTTTGCACAAAATTAGGTATTAAAAGCCATTTATTATATAAAATAACATGAAGAAAATTACTGTACTTCTTATACTTTTCATTTCTTTTTCATCTTGCAAAAATGACACCTCTTATCAGGACCAAACAACTCCATCGGAATCAACAGATGTGAAAGTAAATGACAACCCTCTAATATATCCAGAAGAGAAACATTTTAAATCTGTTAGACAGGTGACTTTTGGTGGTGATAATGCAGAAGCTTATTGGAGTTTTGACGACAAGAAATTGGTGTTTCAATCAAATAATACTAAATGGGGTGTTGGTTGTGATCAGATGTTTTTAATGGATGCTAATGAAACTTTTTCTGACAGCATTGCTCCTCCAATGATAAGTACTGGAAAAGGGCGTACGACATGTGCCTATTTCTTACCAGATAATAAGCACATAATATACGCATCCACACACCTTAAACAAGATGAATGCCCTGAGACACCTTTACGTAAAAATGGTAAATACATATGGCCTATCTATGATAGTTACGACATTTTTGTCGCAGATTTAGAGGGTACTATTGTAAAGCAACTGACAAAAGAAATTGGTTATGATGCAGAGCCAACCGTGTCACCTAAAGGTGATAAAATCGTTTTTACCTCAACCAGAAGTGGCGATTTGGAACTCTATACAATGAATATAGACGGTACGGAAGTAAAACAAATTACAAATGAGCTTGGCTATGATGGCGGTGCATTCTTTTCTCCAGATGGTACTAAATTGATCTTCCGCTCTTCTCGTCCGAAGACCGAACAAGAAATAAAAGAATATAAAGAATTACTTGCTGAAGGCTTGGTAGAGCCAACAGAGATGGAGCTTTATATTTGTAATGCCGATGGTACCGATTTGCGCCAACTCACCGACTTAGGCAACGCTAACTGGAGTCCGTTTTTTCACCCTTCAGGAGAGAAAATACTTTTCTCATCTAATTTTGAAGCAGAGCGCGGTTTTCCTTTTAATTTATATTTAATCGATATCGACGGAAAAAATTTAACTCGTGTAACTCATGGAGAAACATTTGATGCGTTTCCTGTGTTTTCCAATGATGGCAAATATTTGGCTTTCTCTTCAAATAGAAATAATGGTGGTGGTAGAGACACCAATCTTTTTATAGCTGAATGGCAAGATTAGGATTAATTTAAATCTTTGAGTCTTTCGCGTTCTTCAGCATCGGTGGTGCGCTCATTTGTCGATAATTTTGTGTTTCCAAATTTATAGCGGAACCCAAGGCGCACAAAACGGTTGTCCAAATTTTGAAATCTTGAACTAGATTGATTTAAATAGGCTATCGAGGTTTCAAAATCTTGATAATTGAAAATATCCTCAACACCCAAAGAAATTACACCCCTTTTATTGAATATAGCTTTTGAGATGTTGATAGATGAAATAAGCCTATTCTCTACCGTTTGAAAATTCAATAGATTTTTATTTGACCATTCAAGATTTACATCAATATTTAAACTGTTATCCTCTAAAAGTGTCAAATTGTTTTGTAAGATGCTATAGTTAGACCATTGTTCTTGCTTTACAAACCCTTCTCCAAAATCAGATTCCTCTGTCATTTTATAAAAAGAAGTGAGGGCATAAAGGCTCCATCTGTTTGAGATACTATAATCAAATACCAAGTCTAAGCCGTAGTCTACTTTTTTCTCTAGATTGGTTGGTGTATAGGCAACAATATTTGTTGTGTTGTTTTGTCTTGGAAGCTCAATGATATCACCGTCATAATTTGTATAATAGGCTTCTATTGTAAAGTGGTCTAAGAAATTTATTCCTAGTTTAAAACTATCAAAATAAGCCGGCGACAAGTCTGGGTTTCCTACAACAACAGTGTTTTCATTTATAAAAAAGGTAAAGGGATTTAAGCTTCTAAAATCCGGCCGGCCGATACTTCGCTTATAGTTGCTGTATATTGAAAAATTATCAGAAACACTATGAGATATGCTTACATTAGGAAACCAATTAATATAGTTCTGGGTATTCTTTTGAGCCAGAGTTCGTGACTCACCATCAATATTTGATTGTTCTACCCTTAAACCCAAATTTATCTCCCATGCATTCCAAGACTTACTATAATTAGCATATCCAGCAATAACTTTTTCATCGTATGTAAAAGCATCAGAGTTGTCAGAATTAATAACCTCTTGGTTGTTAATTATATCAACCCTCGTAATATCACTATCGGTTTTTACATTTGAGTATTTTAACCCGAGGTCTAGGCTTGAGCTTTCGTCAGTTGCCAAATTAAAATCTATGCTTCCTGTAAGAATGTTTGTGTCTTGGTTGGCCAGCGTATTAAATTCCGAATCATTAATAAACGTGTTGTTGGCATCAAAAAAATTGCTTAATACATTTTGATCTCTTTGATAGCTGTATGTTGTATAGTGACCGTTTAGCACTATGCCCGCTTTGTCACTAAACTGGTGGCTAAATATTAAATCTGTACCTATATTAAATTTGTCGTCTCTAGAGAGATTGTCGGCCGTAAAGCGAGATAGAAAATTTTCTCCACTATCAAAAATGTTAGTATTATTTGCAATTTTATATTTAAAATATGGCGTATAAAGTGCAGTGCTTGTGAGACTAATTGTGCTGTTTTCGTCTATAAAAAAATCAAAGTTTAAATTGAGGTTGTGGTTTTGAGACCAGGTATTTCGATTAATCTTAGACCTCCAAATCTCATCTATTTCATTATTAGCGTCAAGGAAATTCACTTTATCATCTTGGTCTCTGTTAATCTTGTTCTGCGAATAACTATAATTAAGATTGAGGTTAATCTTATTATTCTTAAAATAATGGCTGGTTCCTGCATTATATCTTGGAAAAACCCCTTGGGTGTAATTTGTAAAAATTGATCCTCTATATCCAGTAACCAAATTCCTACTCATTACAATATTTACAACTGACCCGCTATCTGCTTCATAACTGGCAGGAGGATTGGTTATAACCTCAACAGATTTAATACTGTTTGCTGGTGAGCTTTCTAATAGTTGAATTAACTCATTAGGTGTTAATTGTACTCTACGGTTGTTTATATATACAGTTGCGGGTGCATTTTTAATATTAATACCACCATCTGAAACAATTACTCCAGGCGTGCTTTTTAAAACACCTAAGGTTGATCCTTCTATTAGCGCAGTGTTTTCAATATTAAAAATTAGTCGATCTGGTTTTCGTACAACTGTTGGTTTTTTTGCAATAATATCAACTTGTTGAAGTGTCTCTGCAGATTCAATTAGCTCAATGTTTCTTAGGTCTAAGTTACCCGTTAAAACAATTTTCTGCTTAAACTTATCAAAGCCAATAAAACTAATAATGAGGTCATATGTATTAGAGGGAAGATTTCTTATCTGAAAATAACCCTTGTCGTCTGTTGAGGTTCCTTTAACAAATTCGCCATTATCATTATTTATAATAACGTTAGCAAATTCAATTGGGTTCTTTTGAGTATCAACAACAGTACCAGAAACAGAAAACTCTTGAGCTATTGCATTGGAAAAACACAACAAAAAGATCACTATAAAAAGAATTCTCTGGAGGGCTATCATTAGTTAGGTTTGTAGCGCAAGATATAAATTGTTTTTAACTTTATCTTGTGGTTTTCCCACAAGAACCAGCTTTTTTATTGTTGTTATTGATGCTCTAAAGCACAAGAATTCAATTATATTTGCATTCCTCTAATTTGCTACAGAAAAGATAGATGAAGAACATTCGCAACTTTTGCATTATTGCACATATAGACCACGGAAAAAGCACCCTGGCTGACCGTTTACTAGATTATACAGGTTCTGTTACAGCTCGTGAAAAACAAGATCAATTGCTAGATAGTATGGACTTGGAGCGCGAGCGTGGTATTACTATTAAGTCTCACGCTATACAAATGGATTATGAATTAGAAGGTGAGAAATATGTGCTAAATCTTATAGACACTCCTGGTCATGTTGATTTTTCGTATGAAGTATCGCGCTCTATTGCTGCATGCGAAGGCGCATTACTTATTGTGGATGCGGCACAAAGTATACAAGCACAAACCATTTCTAATCTATATCTTGCATTAGAGAACGATTTAGAAATTATTCCGGTATTAAATAAAGTGGATTTACCAAGTGCTAATCCAGAAGAGGTAACAGATGATATTGTTGATCTATTAGGTTGTAATCCTGAGGAAGTGATTCACGCCAGTGGAAAAACAGGTTTTGGTGTTGATAATATATTAAAGGCTATTATTGAGAGAATTCCTGCTCCAAAAGGAAATGTTGACGAACCATTACAAGCCTTAATTTTTGATTCTGTTTATAATACATTTAGAGGTGTTGAAACTTATTTTAGGGTATTTAATGGTGAAATAAAAAAAGGTCAGAAAATCAAATTTGTTGCTACAGGTAAGGAGTATTTTGCAGATGAAGTTGGTACTTTAAAATTAAATCAAGTGCCAAAACAAAGTGTAAAAGCTGGTGATGTAGGTTATCTAATTACAGGAATTAAAACGGCAAAAGAAGTTAAGGTTGGTGACACCATTACGGACTTTGCAAATCCAACAACTAATATTGTAGAGGGGTTTGAGGATGTAAAACCAATGGTCTTTGCTGGTATTTATCCGGTAGATACTGAAGATTATGAAGAACTTCGTAATTCAATGGAGAAGTTGCAACTCAATGATGCCTCATTGGTGTTTCAGCCCGAAAGTTCTGCTGCATTAGGTTTTGGTTTTCGTTGTGGCTTCTTAGGAATGTTGCATATGGAAATTATTCAAGAGCGTTTGGAGCGTGAGTTTGACATGACAGTAATTACAACTGTACCCAATGTATCTTATTACGCTTACACCAATAAAGAACCAGATGCGGCCTTTATCGTTAATAACCCAAGTGATTTACCGGACCCATCCACTATTAATCGCGTTGAAGAGCCCTTTATTAAAGCAACTATCATTACCAAGTCAGATTTTGTGGGTAATGTCATGAGCCTATGTATTGAAAAGCGCGGTATGATTATTAATCAAACGTATTTAACCACAGAACGTGTTGAATTAATTTTTGAAATGCCTTTGGCCGAAATTGTTTTCGATTTCTATGACCGCTTAAAAACGGTTTCTAAAGGTTATGCATCGTTTGATTATCACCCTATAGGAATGAAAGTTTCTAAATTAGTACGCCTAGATGTCTTATTAAATGCGCAACCGGTAGATGCACTTTCGGCTTTAATTCATGCAGATAATGCACATACCATTGGTAAAAAGATGTGCGAAAAATTGAAAGAGCTCATTCCGCGTCAACAATTCGATATTCCTATACAAGCTGCTATTGGTGCAAAAATCATTGCTCGTGAAACAGTTAAAGCACTTCGTAAGGATGTTACCGCGAAATGTTATGGTGGTGATATTTCTCGTAAGCGAAAACTACTCGAGAAACAGAAAAAAGGTAAAAAGCGTATGCGCCAGGTAGGTAATGTAGAAATCCCTCAACAAGCATTCATGGCTGTTTTAAAGTTGAATGATTAAGCCATTGATTTACCTAAATAAACCAAGCTGCTTTTAGAATCTATTTCTTTTTCAATTTCATCATCAATAGACGGAATGATATGTATTATTCCTTTGCTTGTTTTGACAAACAATGGTATTTGAGAATTATTAGCCTTGATTTTCTCAAGAAGCCTGTTGTAGTCTTCAATGTCCTTAATGCTTGCTTCGCGTATTTCTGGATATGCCTCGCAAACTTCCATCAAATTGTTAAAATCATCTGATAATGTAAACAACCCGTTTTCTGTTGAAATTTCTCCAGCTTCTAATTCAGTTTTTGAAGCAAGTCTGAACGAGCCGTTTTCACCAAATTGATTGCCAAATTTTTCTACAGCATATCTGTTAATATCAGCATTGCCTGTGAGCGCCAATAAAAAGCCAATGTCATTAAGCTCAACGTTATCTGTGAGGTTGTCAGAATATATGTTTTCTGTATAAGCTTCAATTCCCATGGCTTCCGCTTCGCTAACGTTTTTTTGATTACTGTCTACAAGTACAACATGTCTGTCGTTTTCAACCAAATACTGGGCGATGAGACGGGATACCTTAGATGCTCCAACAATCAAAATTCCTTCTGATTTAGTTAAAAACACACCCGATATTCTGGCAAATAATCTTGCTGTTGTGGCATTTAACAACACTGTTCCCAGCACAATCATAAACACTAAAGGTGTAATGTATTCTGCACCAACAACATCTTCAGCGCTAAGTTTACTGCCAAATAACGATGCGATACCTGCCGCAACAATACCTCTTGGGCCAACCCAGCTTATAAATAGCTTTTCGTTTGCTTTTAACTTAGAGCCCGAAGAACTTAAGAACACAGCTAAAGGGCGAACCAAGAAAACCACGGCAAGAAATAGAGCGGCCGTTTCCCAGCGATAAAGCAATAACATATCTTCATAGTTTATGTTAGCTGCTAAAAGAATAAAGAGAATTGAAATAAGCAATACGCTTAAGGACTCTTTAAAATAAAGTAGTTCTTTAATGTTGTCTAGTTTGCTGTTGCCAACGACCATTCCCATAACAACGACGGCCAATAAACCAGACTCGTGTGCAAAAATTTCTGACTCAACAAATACCAATAAAACAACTGAAAGGGACACGACATTTAACAAATAGTGCGGAATAAATTTTTTGTTGATAGCAAAAACCAGGGCGTGGGCAAAGGTAAAGCCGAATGTAGTTCCAAATAGTACAATTTTACCAAATTCTATAAGTGCAGTTTTGGTAAAGCCAACTTCGCCCCCAACAAAAATAAACTCAAAGACCAATACGGCTACCAAGGCACCAATAGGGTCAATAAGAATGCCCTCCCATTTCAATACTGCTGAAACATCTCTTTTTAAAGGAATGTTTCTTAAAATTGGGGTTATTACAGTTGGTCCGGTAACAATTATCAGACCTGAAAATAGAAAACACAAATCCCAAGTAAGGTTAAATAAATAGTGTGCCAATACTGCCGCACCGAAAAAAGTCACTCCTGCTCCCAGCGTAATCAACTTGGTGATTACAGGTCCTACGTTTCGTATCTCGCTTCGTTTTAACGTAAGGCCTCCTTCAAAAAGAATAATACTAATAGCTAAAGAGACAAAATAATATAACGACTCACCAGGAAAAAGACCTTTCTTACCATTCCAAATGGGTTCAATCCATTTGGCCCCATCCTCACTTAAAAATTCTGCGGCTAAAGGCCCAACCAATAAGCCTATTAAAATTAAGGGTAAAATAGCGGGAATTTTAAATTTCCAAGCCACCCATTGCGCCAATATCCCAAGTATAATGATGCCCGCTAATTCTATCATTCTTAATTATTTTTGATGTCCTCGAAAATAGGTTTTTTTTTACAACTCAAAAAATCTTAATAAATCCTAAAGAACAAATGCAATTAAATACTAATTTGGTAAATTGCGCAATTATGAATTTATACCCCATAAATGCTGGTAACTTTAAACTAGATGGTGGTGCTATGTTTGGCGTTGTTCCAAAGTCTTTATGGCAACGCACAAATCCTGCTGATAGTAACAACATGATTGATATTGCGGCACGCTGTTTGTTAATTGAAGATGGAAATCGATTAATATTAATTGATACAGGTATGGGTGATAAGCAAAGCGATAAATTTTATGGATACTACTTTCTGTGGGGAGATGACAATCTAGATAAATCCTTAGCTCAATATGGATTTAGTAGAGAAGATGTCACTGATGTGTTTATGACACATCTTCATTTTGATCATTGTGGTGGCAGTATTCAATGGAATAAAGACAAAACCTTATTAGAGCCTGCCTTTAAAAATGCTCATTTTTGGAGCAATGCAGATCACTGGAAATGGGCAACCCAGCCCAACAGGCGAGAAAAAGCTTCGTTTTTAAAAGAAAATATTCTTCCAATGGAAGAGTGTGGGCAACTTAAATTTGTTGACTTGCCAAAAAAAGATTTGTTGAGAGATTCTACACTTGGTTTTGATATTTTCTATGCCAATGGCCATACGGACAAACAAATGATTCCTATGATAAAATATAAAGGCAAAACCATTTGTTTCATGGCAGATTTATTGCCAACAGCTGGTCATTTGCCAATTCCTTTTGTAATGGGATATGACACCCGTCCGTTGCTAACACTAGACGAAAAAGAAAAATTTCTCAATTTAGCGGCAAATCATAATTTTTATCTTTTTTTAGAACATGATGCACACAACGAAATAATAACCGTACAACATACCGAGAAAGGTGTTCGCTTAAAAGAAACCTTCACTTGTAATGATATATTTAATTAAAAACAATGTTTATGAATTTAAGTAAGAGACTTATTGGATCCTTAATGTTAATGTTAGCTGTTTTGTTTGGTTGCGGCAGTACTGCAGATATTCTGTCTACACCAATTGAGAATATTGACACATCACCGTTAAAGGTTGCTGATTTAACTGACTCGGAGAAAAAAAATTGGGGCCATTTAGACCTAGAAAGAGATACTATTCCCGGAATGGCCGTTGACAGGGCGTATGCCGAGATTATTAAAAACAAAAAGGGTAATAAAGTTGTTGTTGCCGTAATAGATTCTGGTATTGATATTGACCATGAAGATTTAGATGATGTTTTATGGACCAATAAGGATGAGGTTCCAAATAATGGAAAGGACGACGATAAAAATGGATATATTGATGATATTCATGGTTGGAATTTCCTTGGCGATACTTACAACGAGCAATTAGAGTTTGTGCGTTTAATCGTTTCTGGAAATACATCTGATCCTAGATTTGAAGAAGCCAAAAAACAATATGAAGAAGACTACCAATTGTGGACTAATCGAAAAACGCAATACGATCAGATTGCACAAGCTGTTAAAAATGCAAATGAAACCCTAACCAAGGTTCTTGGTAAAGACGACTATACCATAGCAGAGGTCAACGAAATTAAATCTGAAGACCAAAATGTTATGCAAGCGGTGCAGATAGCAAATAATATCAATGCAAACGGGTTAACAATGCAGGATGCAAAAACAGAAATTGATGGCGCCCTTGTCAGTATTAATGAACGTCTTAACTATAACCTGAATAAAGACTTTAAGGGGAGAAAATTAAATGATAACATAAATGATTTGTCTGATACCGGTTATGGCAATGGTAACGTAAAGCCAATGGTCAAAAACGAGTCACACGGTACACATGTTGCTGGAATAATTGCTGCCGAAAGAAATAATGGTAAGGGAGCTAATGGCGTGGCTAATAATGTTGAAATAATGTCTTTGAGGGTCGTTCCTAACGGTGATGAATACGACAAAGATGTTGCATTAGCAATTCGTTATGCGGTAGATAATGGTGCAAAAGTTATTAATGGAAGTTTTGGTAAATCATTTTCACCTCATAGCGGATGGGTAAGAGACGCTATTAAATATGCGGGTGACAATGATGTTGTTTTTGTACATGCTGCCGGAAATGACAGCAATAACGTGGATGTAGAACCAAATTTCCCAGATGATAATGTAAATTTTGTTGAAGTATCAGACAACTATATCAGAGTTGGTTCTTTGACAGAGAAATATGGATCAAAAATGGTGTCTGGTTTTTCAAACTATGGGAAGAAAAACGTGGATGTTTTTGCACCAGGATCATCTGTTTACTCAACAACACCAGAAAATGAATATGACTTTAAAGGCGGCACCTCTATGGCCGCTCCAGG
The DNA here is from genome assembly GCF_046762865.1 of Winogradskyella sp. A2. Taxonomy (NCBI): domain Bacteria; kingdom Pseudomonadati; phylum Bacteroidota; class Flavobacteriia; order Flavobacteriales; family Flavobacteriaceae; genus Winogradskyella; species Winogradskyella sp. A2. Next base: position 246,546 of record NZ_JBKQXM010000002.1, on the reverse strand, counting down.
TGTTGCTGGAATAGCCGCTCTAATTAGGTCCCAATACCCTAATTTATCAGCTTCACAAGTTAAACAAGTAATACTAGATTCTGGTTTGCCCTTAACCACCAAAGTAGTGGTGGGCGGTGACGCATCTAACGTAAAAGCTTTTTCAGAATTATCAAAATCTGGTAAAATTGTCAATGCATACAACGCATTAATTATGGCCTCAAAACTAAAATAAGACTATGAAGGGATTTTTAATGAATCTTGTTTGTATCACAATCGTATTTGTTTGTGGTGCAAATGAGAATACCACGATCAGCAATATTATAAAACCTAATACTAATCCTGAATATTGGCAACAGCACGTTGACTATTCTATGGAAATAGATATGGATGTTGATTCGTATCAATATACGGGAAAGCAAACTTTAGTTTATACTAACAATTCGCCAGACGTTTTGAATAGGGTGTATTATCACTTATATTTTAATGCATTTCAGCCTGGAAGCGAAATGGATGTGCGGTCTAGAACTATTGCTGACCCAAGTACTAAAATTGGTGATAGAATTAGTAAACTTAAGCCTGATGAAATAGGTTATATTAAGGTTAACTCATTAGAGCAAAACGGAACACCCATTCAACACGAAACTGTTGGGACTGTGCTAGAGGTTGTTTTGAACAAGCCCATTCAACCAGGTGAAAAAGTAACTTTTAATATGGCTTTTGAAGCACAGGTCCCTATTCAAATTCGCCGTTCTGGAAGAAACAACAAAGAAGGTGTGGCGCTTTCAATGGCGCAATGGTATCCAAAATTAGCAGAATACGATGATGAGGGTTGGCACGCAGACCCTTATATCGCAAGAGAATTTCATGGTGTTTGGGGTGACTTTGATGTAAAACTTTTAATTGATGCCGATTATGTTGTAGGTGGCACAGGTTATTTACAGGGCGCGCCTAAAACCAAGGGGAGCAAGAAAGAATATCATTTTAAGGCGCCAAAAGTTCATGACTTTACTTGGGCTGCAGATCCAGATTTTATTCACGACACCTTTAAGGTGCCAAATGGTCCAATGCTTCATTTTTACTATAAAAGAACAATGGATCGAAAGTATTTGGAAAGCTGGAAAAAACTACAGCCTGACACAGCAAAATTAATGGCGTTTTTTAGTGAAAATATTGGACAATATCCATACGATCAGTATTCAGTTATACAAGGGGGTGATGGTGGCATGGAGTATGCAATGTGTACTTTCATAACGGGAGAGCGTAATTATGGAAGTTTAAGGAGTGTTACATCACATGAAATGGCCCATACCTGGTTTCAATTTTTATTGGCAAGTAACGAAGCAAAGCATGAGTGGATGGATGAGGGGTTTACCAGTTATATTTCAACCTTAGCTACTAATGCGTTAAAAAAGAACACAAACAAAAATCCATTTAAGAGCGCCTATAGACGTTATATTTCTTTAGCGAACTCAGGACATGAGCAACCACTAACAACACATGCTGATAGATACGCTTATAATCAGGTTTACGGAACCGCGGCATATAGTAAGGGCTCCGTGTTTTTGTCTCAACTTGGATATGTGATTGGAGAAGAAAATCTTAAAAAAACGATTAAAAAGTATTTTGACGATTTTTCATTTAAACACCCTAAACCCATGGATATTGTGCGCACCGCTGAGCGTATTACAGACTTAGAACTAGATTGGTATTTAATTGATTTTGGTCAAACCACAAATACTATTGATTATGGTGTAAAATCGGTTGACGGCAACAAAATTGTTTTAGAGCGTATTGGTCTAATGCCAATGCCTATCGATTTAACCGTAACCTATGATGATGGGTCAACGGAAGAGTTTTATATCCCGCTTCAAATGATGCGTGGTGAAAAACCGACAGATGCAACGATTGTTTCAGATTGGGCCTGGGCCATGCCCACTTATGCGCTAAGCACAAGAAAAAACGTTAAGACTGTTGAAATTGATAGTTCAAAATTAATGGCAGACGTTAAGAGAGAAAACAACATTTACAGTTTGGCAAATTAACAATACAAAAATGATAAATCCGCACCTATAACAGTTTGCGGATTTTTTTAATACCATTTTTCTTTTCTATACATCTCCTTTTTAGAAACACGCTCTCTATTGTATAACAATAAATGTGTTTCGTCAATTTGTTTGTTTCTGTAGCCAAACAAATGAAAGGTTGATTTAGCCATAAATCTTGTTACCCTTAGGTTGGCTTTTAAAACACCTTGTCTTTTATTATACCACGTAATACCTGGCAAGACTGTTAATAAACTATCGGCTTTTATGTGTCTTAAAAAAGCGGATAGTTTTAGGAATATATTAGGGATTTGTCTAATTATAAAAAAGCCGTCATTACCAGAGTTTTGATATAATGGCATGAATAGTTCTGCATTATACTCAGAATAAATTCTCTCGCCATTAGAAGTGGCTAAAAAAGTACCCTTCTTTATGTTCTGGAAGCTCTCAAAACCCTTCTCCATTACGAACCGCTCCTTGGGCTGTATGTGGTGTTTGTATATTACCTCATAAATTGATGAAACATTCTTTGAGGCATCTATTAAAATTTTCTCAAACTCATCTATGGAGCCTAATTCATCATTTTTAATCAGGCCTGTGTGTCTAAGTGTTAAATGTATAAATGCTTCACAGCTTTTGATTGCCTGAGGATCAACATGCTGTCCGCCCTCAAAACCTAGTGACACGTAGCCTAATTTGTTCAAATAACTTAAAAGTGGGCCCTCTAGATATTCTTCGATACCAAGAACAATAGGAACAGGAAAGCATTGAGAAAATTTCCTATTTATCATAGCGTCGTTAATAGTAATAAACGGAAGGCTTTTACTTGAGGTCGTGTGAAGGTCTATAAAGTACTTTGGGGATGATGAGGTTGCAAAAATCATTTTGATGATTTCAAAAAGCTCTATCTGCTCTTTCTCTTCTTCTTCGTACTCGGTTTTCAACTCAAGGTTCCTTAATTTGTCAATAGTCCAAATTCGGTTTAAATCTAATTTTAAGAAACGTTTGTTCTCTTTGAGTGCTTTTATATTACCATATACAGCAAAAATTTCTCCGTGTAGCTCCTTTGTATCAATTCGGTTAAGTACCCTGTTGAGCGCATCTACACCTGCGTATTCATTACCATGGATGCCTCCGAAAAAGATTGTAGTTGCCCCTGGATGTTTTCCTTTTAAATGATGAAAAATCCTGTTTGGCGAGCTCTTTGTTTCTTTATGGGACTTAATCGTTGTTTGCATTTTAAAAATCACTAGAAGTAAGAATTCCCAGAAGTTCTTTGTTTCTAACTACTGGTAAGCAATTAATATCATGCTTTTTCATAAGTGCCTTGGCGTCTTCCAAGGGCGCCTCTTGTGATATGGTTATTAGGTTTTTAGTCATTACATCTTTAACCCTTAAAAGTAAGTCTTTATTTCCTAATTTTATTAAGTCTGTCCACGTTAATAAACCCGCCAATTCTTTCTTTTTATTAATTACTGGTAGGTGGTGTATTTTCTTCCAGCGCATAATATTACTAACCAATTCTAAACTATCGTTTTGATCTACGAGAATTATTTGTGTATTCATGTTGTGCTTTACAATTCTGCTCAAGTCAATTTTTAAATTGTCATCCGGGTTAAATATGCCCCAACCATCAACGGTGCTACCGTCTAGTTGATGCTTGAACATATAGGCTGAAATATTCTGTAAGGCTTCAAAATTGTTTTTTGTTTTTTGTAATTGCCTATAATTATTTACCATCCACTGAGAGCCATTTATCGATTTTACACGTCTCTCAATTATAGAAAGGTACTTATCAATATCCGTCTCATTAACATTCATTTTCTCTAATCCTACCCTTGAAATTGGTAAAAGCTCATTTAGTATGAGGTCTTTTGGCGCGATCCAATCGTTGTTCCATTTAAATTGGGTTTCCATACCGTTTCTTGCCGCTTTAAAGAAATTATTTTTTATATCCTTAAAATCCATTTTGTTGTGTATCTCCTTGTAGTGTTCGGGCTGACCCATCATTAATCCAACCCAGAACACCATATTAGCAACCTCATCGGTTAATGTTGGTCCTGATGGTATATACCTACACTCTATTCTTAAGTGTGGTTTGCCACCACCAACACCGTAACAAACACGATTCCATTTGTAAACAGTGCCATTGTGCAATTGTAAGGCTCTCAATTTAGGGATTACACCCTTTTTATATAAAGCCATACTATCATCGTGTTCGTTTGAGGTAAGCAAACTTCTAAATCGCGATATGTGATCTCTAAAAATATCCGTAACAGTGCCGCGCTCCCAATCAGCCCCAAAACTAACTCTAGATTGTTTTTCGTTATGTATAAACGAATTTGCCCTGGTATCTATACTTTGTGTAAAAAGCGCAATTCTTGTTTCTGCCCATAGCTCTCTGCCAAATAAAATTGGAGAATTAACACTGCAACTCAATACTGGCGCCGCTATCGCTTGTGCCCAATTATATTTATCTACAAATTCATCTGGATCTATTTGTAAATGCGTTTGGAAACTTGTGTTACAGGCTTCTAACATAACACAGTCATGGATAAGATTTAACTCATCAACACCTTTTATATGAATATTAAAATGTTCTCTTCTTGAATCTTTAAGCGCATTATTTAATACATTATATCTTGGTCTGTCCGTCATATAATCTTCAGAAATGTGTTTTAATCTTAAGGTCGGCAAAATACCTGTTAATACTATTTTGGAGTCTTTTTTTTTAGCTGCTTTCTGAGCTTTTTCTAGAAGAGTTTCTATTTGGTTTTGTAGTTGACTGAAACAGTCTTCTTGCAGAAGCAATGGATCTGAGTTGATTTCTAAATTATACTTTCCTATCTCAGTTGTAAAGTGATCATCATTTATTTCTCTGAGTAAATCAATACTGTTGTCGTTGGGAAAATAGTCTTTGGTAACAACACAAAACTCTTGTTCGGCACCAATTCTTATGGGTTCTTTTTCTATAATTCCTTCTTTCAGCATTATATCTAAAACTTCCAAATCTTTTACTAAATGGTGTATATATAATGCTTTATCTTTGGGGCTTTTAAGTTGTTTTACGTCCAAATGTCCCATATTTAAAGCCTAGTATTGATTAATCTATGTAAGTTACTCTAATAAAAAGGCTAAAAATATGATTTTTATCATAGCCTCATAAGGATAGTCTTCTTTGGGTTGGGCGAATTGGCAGATAATAAATTTATGACCTAATGTCTTTTAAGTACGGTAATAAAGATAAATTAAAAAGCAAAAAACTCATTGAGAAGTTGTTCAACGAGGGGCAGGCTGTTACTGTTTACCCCTTGAGATTAATCTATCTTAAAACGGAATTTTTAGACAATAGCACTCTTAAGACCGGTGTGTCAGTCAGTAAAAAACAACATAAAGCAGCGGTTTCTAGAAATAGAATTAAAAGACTATTGAGAGAGGCTTATCGGCTCAATAAGCCAAATTTCTTTAACAATAGTTCAACATCTTATGCGTTTATGATTTTGTACCTTAGTAAGGATGGAACAACTTTTGCAAGTATAAATGAAACCGTAAAGTTGTTATTTCAAAAATTTCTTGATAAAACCTCAAACTAATGAAAAGAATACTACATAAAAGATTAATTATTCCTGTTTTAGCGCTCTTAGTGTTTTTTAGTACTACGGCATTTAAAAATGACTTTTTTGAAATAGCTAAGCAAATAGAAATATTCACAACGCTTTTTAAGGAGCTCAACATGAACTATGTAGATGACACCAATCCTGGTGATCTCATGGATACCGCAATAAAGAGTATGTTAGATGATTTAGATCCTTATACTCAATTCTATAACGAACAAGATGTTGAGGCTTCTAGGATTAATAATGCTGGAGACTATACTGGTATAGGCGCAAAAGTTTTAACGCTTAAGGATAAGCTAATAATTGTAGAGCCATATAAAGATTATGCCGCTGATAAATCGGGTCTTAAGGCTGGTGATGAGATTATAAAAGTTGATAATGTTGTTGTGGCAGATTTTAAAGATGATGCTGCTAATCTATTGCAAGGCGCAGCGGGTACAGAGGTAATAATAACCTACAGGCGTCAAGGGAAAACAAATACAGCTAAGATCATACGTGAATCTCTCGAAATTAAAGCAGTACCTCATTACTCTATGGTAGACGAAAAAACCGGTTACATAGTGTTGCGTAAATTTAATAATAAGGCATCTTCGGAAACCATAAGTGCGCTTAGGGCATTAAAGAATCAAGGTGCGTCTCAATTAATTTTAGATTTAAGAGGTAATCCCGGAGGATTATTAAATGAAGCTGTTAATGTTACAAATATTTTTATACCTAAAAATCAATTGGTAGTAACAACAAAGTCTAAGGTAAAAAAATATAACAAAACTTATTATACAAGAAGAGATGCTGTCGATACAGAAATCCCTCTGGTTGTATTAATAGACGGTAGAAGCGCTTCGGCCAGTGAAATTGTTTCTGGTGCTTTACAAGATGTTGATAGGGCTGTTGTTGTGGGCACAAGAAGCTTTGGTAAGGGTCTAGTACAGCGTCCCAAGGCACTAACCTATGGGACACAAATGAAGATTACCATTTCTAGATATTATACGCCTTCGGGACGATGTATACAAGCACTAGATTATTGGAACAGGGATGAAAACGGTAAAGCTACAAGGGTAAAGAAAGAAAACTACAATACCTTTAAAACACGTAACGGTAGAGAAGTATTTGATGGTGGCGGAGTTGAGCCAGATATTGAAGTAGAATTTGCCAAACAAACACCAATTACAAAAGCAATATTAAGTGAAAACCTGGTTTTTAATTTCGCAACTGATTATTACTATGATAATACTCTTAATGATCTCAATAGCTTTCAACTTCCAGATTCAGAATTTAGAGAATTCAAAAACTACTTAAAAAGTTCGGGGTTTAATTTTGAAACCGAAACCGAAAAAGCATTTAATGAAGCAATGGCAGTTGCTGACCAAGAAGAACTAGAGGGTGTTATAGACTCGGAATTTCATAATTTATCTGTAGCTATACAGTCGTATAAATCTAACGCAATTGATGCAAATAAAACACAATTAAAGTCACTTTTGACCGACGAGATTATTAAACGTTATTTCTACAGTGAAGGATTATATACGTACTACACAGCCAACAATTCTGAGATAAAAAAAGCATTAAGTATTCTCAATAACCCTAAGCAATATGCTAGTATTTTGAGATAAAAATTAAAATTATTTATATTTAGCATTATAGAATTTTTAAATATTTAAGAAAATTCAAACAAAATGAAACCTATACTCATTTTATTATGCCTTTGTTTCCAGCTCTCTTTTTCACAAAAAGAGCTAAAGCACCAGGTATACTTTGAAACAGATAAATATGAAATTCCGGAGACGGAACACAGTAGGCTATTACTGTTCTTATCTGATATTGAGAATCTAGATATCGAGAAGGTTTCTATATATGGGTTTTGTGATGATAGGGGTAGTGATTCTTACAACCTTGTTCTTTCTCAACAACGCGCAGACGCTATTAAAGAAGTGTTCTCAAACAATGAATTCGATGAGTCTAAAATCACAAATGTTGATGGTAAGGGCGAAATATTAATAAATATTGTGTTTGAAGAGAATCTTAGTAAAATTCGAGGTTTAAATCGTAAAGTAGAAATTATTGCCCAACCTTATGATCCTCCGAGAAAAATTGTTAAAAAACCGGTTAAAAAAACAACAGAAGAAAAGCTTAAGGGTGATTTAAAAGAAGGAGATAAAATTCTTCTTGAAAACATATTGTTTAGAACAGGTTATAGTTATCTCACTAAAGAATCTAAGAATCGCCTTGATAAAATCGCAGAGGTATTGGTAGAACGTAAAGATATTTATTTCACAGTAGAAGGCCATGTGTGTTGTACTTATGGTGCTCGTGATGCTATTGATAGGAAAACAAAAAAACGTAACTTATCGGTAGCAAGAGCAAAAACTGTTTACGATTTTCTTGCTAGAAAAGGCGTAAGCCGATCAAGAATGAGATATGTTGGTCTGAAACGAAAATTTCCGCTTGGAGGTGAACCAGCATACGACAGACGTGTAGAAATACAGGTAACTCAAATTGACAAATCAGCTAATTAAATTTTTAGCATATTGATATGTGGTATACCGTCTTCAAGGTACTCCTCTCCTACTTCATTAAAACCTAAATTATTATAAAAACTTTTTAAATAGGTTTGTGCCGAAATTCTAATTTTTGAAATCTTATATTTCTGTTTAATCGCTTCTATGGAAGCATTCATGATGTCATAACCAAACTTATGCTGGCGTTGAGACTCTTTAACTACTACCCTTCCAATACTCGCCTCTTCAAAATAATCTCCTGGTTGAAAAACTCTTGTATATGCCACTAAGACATCATCTTTATAACCTAAAATATGAAGTGCCTTGTGATCTTTACCATCAACATCCTGATATACACAATCTTGCTCAACAACAAATACCTCACTTCGTAATTGCAACAAATCGTAGAGTTCTTGTGTTGATAATTCCTGAAATGTTTTAACCTTCGTTTTAAGCATAATTTAATCTTGAACTATCACGTCTTTAGCATCACATTTACCATATTCTGGTTGTATATTAATGTGGTTAATATCATACTTATGGTAAACTAATTCCTCAATTTTATTTAAAATAATATCAAATTCTGATAATGTAATATCCTTATTAAAATCAATATGTGCCTCAAGGTGGATTTCCTCTTCATTCAATTGCCAAATATGAACATGATGTACATTTTTAATAGCATCAATCGTTTGTATATCTTCAACTATAGACTTTACAGAAGTAGAATCTGGTGTAAATAACATTAATACCTTAAATGAGTTTTTTAATAAATCCCATCCCATTACTACAAGATAAATTGCAATAGCTAAGGTTAATACACTGTCAATCCACCAAATTTCATAATATTTCATTAAAAGACCACCTATTAAAACCGCAACACTTGCCAACATATCAGTTAACAAATGAAGATAAGCACTCTTAAGATTCATATTATCATCAGAATTCTTTTTAAGTAATAACACGCTAAACCCATTTCCTAAAATTGCTATAATAGATAACCAAATAACAAGATTAGATTCAATCTCTTGAGGATTTTTGAAGCGTTCAATAGCTTCAATTATTAATAAAATTGCAACAACTATTAATGTAGAGGCATTAATAAAAGCGGCTAATATTTCAGCACGTTTATATCCAAATGTACGTTTTAAAGAGGCTTTTTTCTTAACTAATTTATTAGCAATCCAACTAATGATCAGAGATATAACATCACTGAAATTATGTAATGCATCACTTAACAATGCTAAACTACCAGAAACTAATCCACCAATAACTTGAGCAATCGTGATGGCTATATTTAAGAATATAGTAATTAATAAATTTCGACTGTTTATATCGTGATGGTGAGAATGATTATGAGAGTGAGAATGACCCATCTAACATGATAATGGAATTTTATCTATACGTCTTTTATGACGGCCTCCTTCAAATTCTGTTTCTAAAAATACATCTACCATTTTAATAGCTTGTGGTATAGAAGTAAATCTTGCTGGTATGCAAATTATATTAGCATTGTTATGTTGTCTAGCTAATTCAGTAATTTCACTATTCCAACAAACACCAGCTCTTACATTTTGATATTTATTGGCTGTCATACCAACACCATTAGCGGTACCACAAATCAATATCCCTAGATCCACTTTACCGTCATTCACATCACTTGCAACAGGATGAACAAAATCTGGGTAATCTGCACTATCGGTTGTATCTGTACCGTAATTGTTGATAGTATAACCCTTACCTTTAAGGTGTTCTATAATTGCAGATTTATACTCAGGTCCTGCGTGGTCGTTTCCAATTGAAATGGTCATTATTTTAGCTATTAATTATAAAGTGCAAAGTTACAATTTTTTAAATCTGGTTAATAGAATATGTGATTACATGTTAATAACTGTTTACAACTTATAAAAAGAAAAATTAGGATTATCTCTTTATTTTTTCAAACCAAAATAGAATATTATAAACCAAATTAGTTAGCTAATATTTAAAAGGAAGTTATCATTATCACCTCAAGAGGAAATGAACAAAAAATATTATATAAAATATCAATAAAAACTATTAACATCTATTATTAACAGTTGTTTATAATAAATCAAAATCTCCTATTTATCAATCAATTACAAATAATAGTAATGTTAATTATGTTCTAATAGAATGTAAACTATATTATATCAAAACAAAACTATAAAAAGTTATCGTAACTATAAACAGACTATAATAACCATCATTTTATTTTTTAAAATTTAAAAGAAAAATGATAATATCTATATAAGTGTTAATAAGTGTATTTTTTATTAATTTAACCTTTACTAAACACTATTAAATTTTATTAGTGTAGCTTTGCATCAAACTTAATATCTTCACTTCCACCTATATTAAGTTAAAAATGAAGAATTCCTAACACTTTTAGGAAAAGAATATGATTACAAATTAAATGACAAGAAAGAAAAAACGGAGATCTAGAAACAATAAGATTTCCAACCTTACAAATACAATTCTAAGTATTTTAAAAAAAGAACGAAACAAAACTTTTAATTATAAACAAATTGCAGCTAAGCTGGGTGTTAATGACGCTAGTAGTCGCAACCAAATCATTAAAAAACTAGCGCAGCTCAAAGTAAAAGGAGAAATAGAAGAAGTAGAACGCGGTAAATTTAAAGCTGTAGTTAGTACAGAATATTTTACAGGTATTTTAGATTTATCTGCCAAAGGAAATGGTTATGTTATTAGTGATGATTTTGAGCATGATGTTTTTATTGCTTCAAATAATATAAATAAAGCCTTAAATGGTGATGAAGTTGAGTTTTATGCCTATAAAAGAAAACATCGCGGTAAGCATGAAGGCGAGATAACTAATATAATTAAGCGAGCTAAGTCAGATTATGTTGGTACAATCCAAATTCAGGACAATAAAAAGTTTGCTTTTGTTGTGGCTGATAGCCAAAAAATGTATACAGATATTTTTGTACCAATTAATAAAACAAAAAAAGCTGAAGATGGAGATAAAGTCTTGGTTACGCTTACCGATTGGCCAGAGAAAGCAAGCTCACCTTATGGTAAAGTAGTAGAAGTATTAGGTAAACCAGGAGAGCACAGTACAGAAATTCATTCAATTTTAGCTGAGTATGGTTTACCTCATGAGTTTCCTCACGAAGTTGAAGCATATGTCAATAAATTAGATACTTCAATTACTGAAGACGAAATTGCAAAACGAAGAGATATGCGTAAAGATTTAACTTTTACCATAGATCCAAAAGATGCAAAAGATTTTGATGATGCACTTTCTTTTAAAGTTTTAGAGAATGGGCTGTACGAAATTGGAATTCATATCGCAGATGTGTCGCATTATGTTAAACCAGATACGGTTTTAGACGATGAAGCTTATGAAAGAGCAACATCTATTTATCTTGTAGATAGAGTAGTACCAATGTTACCTGAGATTTTATCTAATGGTGCCTGTTCTTTACGCCCTCATGAAGAAAAATACACGTTTTCTGCTGTTTTTAAAATGAACGATAATTGTGAAATTAAAGATCAGTGGTTCGGTAGAACTGTGACATATTCAGACGCAAGATTTGCTTATGAAGAAGCGCAATCAATTATTGAAACTAAAACTAATTCCATTCCAAAAGAAGTCGCTTTAACAGGTGAGGCTTACAACACAGATCAATCTATTGCAGATGCTGTTTTAAAGCTTGATGAATTGGCAAAAAAAATGCGTACTAAACGAATGAGCACAGGTGCAATATCTTTTGATAAGGTTGAGGTAAAATTTAATCTAGATAAAGAGGCTAATCCTGTTGGTGTATTCTTTAAAACAAGTAAAGATGCTAATAAACTTATAGAAGAGTTTATGTTATTAGCAAATAAAAAAGTGTCTGAATTTATTGGAAAGCAGAATCCTAAGAAAACATTCGTGTATCGTGTACACGATGAACCAGATGATTCTAAACTAGCGCAACTACAGACAGTGGTTGGCCGTTTTGGTCATAAATTAAATTTCAAGGACAGAAAAAGTGTAGCTTCATCATTAAATAAATTACTAACTGATGTAGTAGGTAAAAAGGAACAAAACCTTGTAGACACCTTAGCTATTAGAACCATGTCTAAAGCAGAATACACAACACAGAATATAGGTCATTACGGATTAGCATTTCAATATTATAGTCATTTTACCTCACCAATACGTCGTTATCCCGATGTAATGGCGCACCGCTTGTTACAACACTATTTAGATGGTGGTAAATCTGCGAATGAAGACATCTACGAAGAAAAATGTAAGCATAGTAGTAATATGGAATATTTAGCCACCAAGGCAGAAAGAGATTCTATTAAATACATGCAAATACGCTTTATGCAAGACCACCAAGACGAAGAGTTTAAAGGTGTAATTTCAGGTGTTACGGATTGGGGAATATATGTTGAGATTATATCTAACAAATGTGAAGGTATGGTAAGCGTTAGAGATATGAAGGATGATACATATGACTTTGATCAAGATTATTATGCAATGGTTGGTCGTCACAATCATAAAATGTATCAACTTGGAGAAGAAGTTATTGTAAAGGTTAAAAATACAGATTTAGTAAAAAAACATTTAGACTTCTACTTAATTGGAAAAGCGGTTGATGAAGATTAATTTTGTGTAATAAACAATAATTATGATTTTAACCACAACCAACTCTATTGAAGGCTATAAAATAGTTGACTATTTAGGTATTGTTACTGGAGTGTCTATTAACGAGAAAAAACTTGCCATGGGCTTTAGCATCTCTAAATACTATAAAGCAATACAGTCTAGTATTGATGAGGTCAAAGAAAATGCCTTTAAAACACTAACAGAAAATGCTAGAAAATTAAAAGCAAATGCTGTTGTTGGCATAAAAGTTGAAATAGAATTAACAACAAGTAATTATGCAATGGTATCAGTAACCGGTACTGCAGTAAAAGTCACAGAATAAAATATAAATTTAGCTATTATGAAAAAACTCACATTAATCTTATCCTTTATTTTCGGTATTACCTTAACTGCTCAAGAGACCGTAGAAAAAACAATTGGAGAGTTTACAACCGTTAAGGTTTATGATTTAATAAACTTAAACATGATTCAATCAAAAGAGAATAAGGTTGTGATTTCTGGAAAGAACAGAAAAGATGTAGAAGTAGTAAATAAAAACGGTAAATTAAAAATTCGAATGAATATAGAGGAAATATACGATGGTAATGACACTGTTGTAAATCTATATTTTACTAATGTAGATGAGATTGATGCAAATGAAGGAGCAAAGGTGATGGTTAAAGAAACCATTGAACAATTTGAGGTTGAGTTAAGAACACAAGAAGGTGCAGAAATTACAGTGGATTTAAAGACTTCATATACGACCGTTAGGGCTGTAACAGGAGGCATTATTAATGTTACTGGTCAATCTAAAAACCAAGATGTATCTATATATACAGGAGGTACTGTAAATGGTGAAGCGCTTATAACCGAAAAGACAGATGTTAGTATAAACGCTGCTGGAGAAGCATATGTTAATGCAACAGAATTTGTTGATGTTAGGATAAGAGCTGGTGGTGATGTTTTTATTTATGGAGATCCTAAAAAAGTGGATGAAAGCCGTGTATTTGGTGGTCGTATTAAGCGCATGTAATCATATAAGATTTATTACATTTGTTTAAACGGCAATTATTATATGTTCGATGATATATTAACAGCAATTCCTTTTGGTATTATCCTGGCCTTTACAATTGGTCCGGTTTTCTTTGTCTTGCTCGAAACAGGAGCAACCAAAGGATTTAAAAGCGCTGTTATTTTTGATCTGGGCGTTATTTTTGCAGATGTCGTTTTTATTGCGTTGGCTTTTTTCAGCACTAACAAGTTGGTTGATAAAATTAAAGACGATCCAAACTTTCTTATTTTTGGAGGCGTGCTTCTGGTTGTATATGGTGTTATTTCTTTCATTAAAACATCGAGATCATTTCGTTCAATAGTTAAAGAATATAGCAGAATAGAATTGCCAAAAAAGGACTATGGTAGACTTTTTGTAAAAGGCTTTTTATTAAACTTTATTAATATAGGAGTTTTATTGGGTTGGCTTGGGTTTATAGTTGTAGGCACGTCTTTAACCAGCTCAGAAAACGGCGTTATTATTTTTATATCAACGATGTTGATTACATATTTCCTAACGGACCTAATTAAGATAGCGCTGGCTAAAAGACTTAAGAATAAACTAACTCCTAGGCGCGTTTTTAAAACCAAAAAGATAGTAGCGTTAGTTATTTTGGGGTTTGGAGTATTATTGTTAAGCCAAGGACTATTTCCAGAACTTTATGAAAAGAGCAAAGAGCAAATCGAAAAGGTTAAACCTAAAGAATTAAACATCAATTAAAAGTTGAAAACTATAATATGAAAAAGCGCGTTTTACTTACCCTAATTACCCTCTCCGTTTATTCTGGTTTCGCTCAAAGCAGAACAGAACACTATGTATTTCCAGAATTTACCGAAGGTATTATTCTATTAAAAAATGGCGAAAGAAGTAAAGGTGTTTTAAACTATAATGCCCTAACAGAAAGCATAATATTACAGAAAGACGGCAGGCTAATGCCATTAAAGAATGACTTGAGCAGAAATGCAGATACGCTTTATGTTAAGAATCGCAAATTTGTAAACAGATACGGAAAGTTTATGGAATTACTCGTAAATTCTAACGCTGTTCTTTTTGTACAGTACTATTGTGTGTTAAAGTCGAACACGGAAAACAGAAACGCATATGGTAGCTCCAGTCAAACCAGCACAACTGTCGTTGCCGCCCAAGTTAGAAACCAAGGTATATTTTATAATTTAGAATTACCGGAGCTTTATGTGGCAGAATTGAAATTGAGATATCACTTTACCAAGGATGATAAAGAAATAACATTTGAAACGCTTAGAGACATTAAAAAACTATATGCTAATCTTAAAAAAGAATATAATTCTTATAAGAAATCAAATAAAGTAGACTATAAGGAGCCAAGAAGTGTGGCCAATCTAATTTCTTATATGGAATCTCTAAATTAATTAAAACAGAAAACCCCTTGTAAAAAGGGGTTTTTTGAGGCGTCTAGCGGACTCGAACCGCTGTACAAGGTTTTGCAGACCTTTGCCTAGCCACTCGGCCAAGACGCCCTTTATAAGGTGAGCAAATATAAAAATTATAAGTTATTTTTTGCGCTTCTGCGACATTTTTATGGTAACCATCTCAACATCACCGCCAATTGGAGGATTTATTTTACTTACCGATACCGTAGCCTTTTTTACAAGATTTTCCTCTTCAAATATTCTATCTAGAATTCGTTTTGCGACCGTTTCTAATAATTTTGACGGAATAGACATTTCGTCTCTAACCACTTTGTTTAAAAAAACATAGTCAACAGTGTCTTTCAGGCTATCTGATTCTGCTGAATTAGAAAGATTCGCCTTTATTTCTAGGTCTACCCTGTAGTCACTTCCTATCTGGGTTTCTTCTTTTAAGCACCCATGATTAGTAAAAACCCTAATATTTTTCACCCTAATAGTTCCCATGTTGCAAAAATACTATGATAAGAGCAAAAAACCTTTATGATAAATAATTAGTTTGTAAAGAAATCAAAGACGTTGCTAATGGCGCTTGTTTTTGTTTTGAAAAACTCAGTATATGTACATTTCTTGCATGTAACAGATGTGAATTTTTGGTTTTGGATATCAAAGATTTTTGATAATGTTCCACCGGTTGCTCTCATTTCCCCAACATCATAGGTTGTGTTGTCGCACTTTGGACATGTGTAATTCATAATTTTTAGTTTTGGTTGTTTCTATTCTATAGGTAGCGAATAGTATTTTAATGTTACAATTTGTTTAATTTTACGCTTTAAAATTTTGCAATGTCAGAAGATTCAAAACCACTCAATTTTATTGAGCATATCATAGAGGAAGACTTAGCTAATGGTTTACCAAAAAACAAGTTGCGTTTTCGTTTCCCTCCTGAGCCCAATGGATATTTGCACATTGGCCACACAAAAGCTATTAGCATTAGTTTTGGGCTGGGAGAGAGGTATAATGCGCCTGTAAACCTAAGGTTTGACGACACCAACCCAATAAAAGAAGAACAGGAGTATGTTGATGCAATTAAAAGAGATATAGCTTGGTTGGGCTACAAATGGGAGAATGAGCTATATTCATCAGATTATTTTGACAAGCTTTATGATTGGGCTATTCAATTAATAAAAGACGGGAAGGCCTATGTAGACAGTCAGTCTTCTGAAGTAATGGCACAGCAAAAAGGGACACCGACACAGCCTGGTACAAATAGTCCTTTTCGTGACCGCACTGTTGAGGAAAATCTAGATCTATTTTCCAGAATGAAGGCCGGCGAATACTCGGAAGGCACACATGTTTTACGTGCCAAAATAGACATGGAAGATCCTAATATGCTAATGCGAGACCCAATTATGTACCGCATTTTATATGCTCACCACCATAGAACAGGAGACGATTGGTGTATTTATCCTATGTATGATTGGACCCATGGTGAAAGTGACTACATAGAGCAAATTTCACACTCCTTATGTTCATTAGAATTTAAACCACACAGGAAGCTCTATAATTGGTTTAGAGACAATGTTTATGAATATTCTAACACCAAGCTACCGCTTCCTCCAAAACAACGTGAATTTGCTCGTTTAAATCTTAGTTACACTATAATGAGTAAGCGTAAACTGTTGCGTTTAGTAAATGAAGGAATAGTTTCGGGCTGGGACGACCCTCGTATGCCAACAATATCTGGCTTAAGACGCCGTGGCTATACACCAAACTCAATTAAAAATTTTATTGAGAAAGTTGGTGTGGCAAAACGAGAAAATATCATTGACGTATCCTTGTTAGAATTCTGTATTCGTGAAGATTTAAATAAAACAGCAAACAGAGTAATGGCGGTTTTAAACCCCTTAAAAGTTGTTATTACTAATTATCCAGAAAACGAAGAGGAGTGGTTAGATGCTGAAAACAATCAAGAAGAAGAATCCGCAGGCTATAGAAAAGTACCTTTTTCTAAAGAAATTTATATTGAAAAAGAGGATTTTAAAGAAGAAGCTGGCAATAAGTTTTTTAGATTAAAATTAGGTGGAGAAGTCAGGCTCAAGAATGCATATATAATTAAAGCCAATAGTGTTATTAAAGATCATGGGGGAGAAATAATAGAAGTGCATTGTACCTTTGATGCTGACACCTCAAAAAAAGTAAAAGGCACACTCCACTGGGTTTCTATCAAGCATGCCATTACTGCAGAAATACGAGAATACGATCGTTTATTTATGCACGAATCTCCTGATGGTGATAAAGAGAAGGACTTCATGTCGTTTTTAAACCCCAATTCACTAAAGGTAAAAACAGGATATTTAGAGCCAAGCCTTTCCAAAACCAAAGCAGGAGAGAGGTTTCAATTTCAAAGGATTGGATATTTTGTAGTTGATCAAGACTCAAAAGAGGGAGCCTTAGTTTTTAATAAAACGGTTGGATTGAGGGATAGTTGGGCGAAACAAAAACCAAAACCACAAAAAAACAACCACAATAAACCAAAACAAACACAGCAGAAACGCTCAGCACTAAGTGTTATTCAACAATTGGGTAAGAAATACACCAATCTTCCAGAGGAAAAACAACTGAAGGCAAAAGCTCAAATTCTCGAATTAGCAAAAGAAGTTTCATATGATGAACTTGAACCCCTGTTTGGTACTGTAGTAAAAAAGGCAGGGACTCGTATAGCAACAATGATTGTTTTAAAAGAAATGCTAAAAAATGGCTTAAATAGAAATGCAAAAATTGAGGAATTTATAACCAAGGCGTTGGAGGATAAAAACCAATTGCTGGTTTCAGAAGCCAGTGATATTTAATCTTCAAAATATGACACCAAGTCTCTAAAAGTACTAATTAGAGGCTTTTTTGTACCTTTCTGTCACTAACTATAAATCAATTTAAATTATGGAATTACCAATTAACCCAGTAGCAATTCCCATTGCAGCTGTTGCCGCATTAGTAATTGGAGCAGTGTGGTACAATCCTAAATTCGGCTTCGGAAATGTTTGGATGAGAGAGTCCGGTATGACTGAAGAGAAAATGAAAACCGGTAAAATGGGTGTAATCTTTGGATTGGCATTAGTCTTTGCCGCAATCTTAAGCGTTTTGTTAATGCAGTTTACCAATCATCAATGGGGCGCATTTGGAATGATAGGTGGTGACCCTGCCGCGGAGGGTGTTTTACCCTCATTTCAAGCTTTTATGGACGATTACGGCAATGCTTTTAGAACCTTTAAACACGGTGCTTTGCACGGTGGAATTTTTGGAGTGTTTGGAGCGCTACCAATTATTGGCACAATAGCGCTTTTTGAGCGCAAAAGCGCTAAATATATTTTTGTTAATTCTGGTTATTGGATAGTAACCTTAATAATAATGGGTGGCATACTCTGTGCTTGGCATTAAAATAAAAAACCTCGAAGCAAAGGCTTCGAGGTTTAAAAACTATTCGCCCTTATTCTGTTGAGCATTTTTCATAGCTTCACCAATCTGATTACTTGCTGTGAAACTTGCCACCATATCGTTAAGCATATTACTACCCGCTTGAGGTGAGTTTGGTAACAATATAAGATTACTATTAGTTTCTCCGCCAATGGCCTGTAGCGTGTCGTAATGCTGGGTAACGACTATTAAGGCAGAAGCTTCTTGAGAGTTAATGCCAACTTTATTTAAAACCTCTACAGACTCTTCAAGTCCACGCGCAATTTCACGCCTTTGGTCTGCAATACCCTGGCCTTGTAAACGCTTGCTTTCTGCTTCCGCTTTAGCTTTTTCAACTATAAGTATTCGCGCCGCATCACCTTCAAATTGTGCGGCGATTTTCTCTCTCTCTGACGCATTAATACGGTTCATGGCTTCTTTTACTTGCGCATCAGGATCTATATCTGTAACTAAGGTTTTAATAATATCGTAACCATAATCCATCATCGCGTCATTTAATTCAGCTTTAACTGCGATAGCAATATCATCTTTACGAACAAAGACATCGTCGAGCTTCATTTTTGGTACTTCGGCACGCACCACATCAAATACATAAGAGGTAATTTGATCATGCGGATAATCGAGCTTATAAAAAGCATCATAAACTTTATTACGAATAACTTTATACTGTACAGAGACTTTTAATCGCACAAACACATCATCAAGCGTTTTCGTTTCAATAATAACATCCAGTTGTTGAATCTTTAAACTTAGTTTACCGGCGATTCTATCAACTAATGGTATTTTAAGCTGTAATCCCGAATGGCGTATACTTTGAAACTTACCAAAACGTTCTATTATGGCGGCGGTTTGTTGCTTTACTATAAAAAATGAAGAAATTAAGATAACAAGCCCGATAAAAATAATCGGAACTAAAATAAATTGATCCATAACTGTGATATTTTAGGTTAGTGAATATGAATTATTAAAAGTAAGTAATATTAAACTATTTTAGTTAGGTTTGTTTAATTAGCTAAAAACTCAATGAACAAAACCCAATACACATTATTAGTACTCTTTAGCCTACTATTTGTTACACTTCTTAACGCACAACATAGGAGCTATATCATTAAAAACGGTATTGCGATAGGTGGCGGGTTAACCCAATTTGATATCTCCACAGATAATTTTAAAACAAATGCGGGAAAAGGTTGGATTATAAGCACCTCGGCAACAGGTGACCTTCCTAACAAATGGTATAATGTGAGCTATGGGTTGCAGATTTCTGAAAACAATATCGAAATATCTGGCTATGAATCTGAAACAGACCTGGTTGTGGATAAGCAGGTTGAATACAATCTGTTTGCCGTTCAATTGGCCTTTTTGTTTCATGCCAAGGTTGTCCCCAACCTACTTACTATTGATGCCGGACCCATGCTACAATATAATGGAGAGCTTGATATGCAATCAAACAATGAAGAAAATCTATTTATCTATTTAAACAACGGCAACAGCTTAATTGCAAATGAACTAGAAGAGGTGTCACAAATCAACGCCAACGGTGCTATAGGAGCCACTCTTGGGCTTGGAGCTTTTAAATTTAGAGCGCAATATATCTATGGTTTTACCAACATCTTAAATAAACTAAACGGTAACGATTCTGAATTTGGGCCAAATTCTGAAAACACAGATTTCAAGGGAAATCAAAGTATGATTAATTTTATAGTCCTTATTACGTTTTAAAAGAGTTAAAAAGATTCAATAGCAATCTCTATTCTTTTAATAGATTCGTCCCTGCCTATTAAAAACATAATATCAAATACGTCAGGACCTTTTAAAGCGCCAACCAAAGCTAAGCGCAGTGGCATCATTACTTTGCCAAAACCAATTTCTTTAAAAGTAATCCAATCTTTTATGGCGATCCTAAGTGCTTCAGCAGAATTGGCTTCTGTTTGTTCAATTACAGCTACCAGTTCTTGCATTATTGTATCGGTATCTTCTTTCCACGCTTTTCTTGCGGCTTTTTCATCGTAACCATTTGGAGCTTCAAAAAAGAAATGACTTAAGCCCCAAAAATCATTAACAAAAGTGGCACGCTCTTTAATTAAACCAACAACCAAAGCAATGTAATTAATATCAATAGGCTCTAACTCGGGCTGTGAAGATTTAAATTGTTCGGCCAAGTCTAAATCTAATTGTTCTTGCATGTATTGGTGGTTAAACCATTTGATCTTGTCAGGGTCAAAGCGAGCACCAGCTTTATGAACCCTTGTAAGGTCAAACACTTTTACCAATTCATCCAGACTAAATAATTCTTGCTCTGTACCTGGGTTCCAGCCTAGAAATGCTAAAAAGTTCACCATGGCCTCAGGGAAATACCCCTCTTCTTTATACCCTCGAGATACTGTTCCGTCAGGCACACTATATTCTAATGGAAATACAGGAAACCCCATTTTGTCGCCATCACGTTTGCTAAGCTTACCTTTTCCAGTTGGTTTAAGAATTAACGGTAAATGAGCAAACTTTGGTGCTTTCCAACCAAAAGCATCATACAACAATTGGTGCAATGCTAATGAAGGCAACCACTCTTCCCCTCTAATAACATGGGAAATTTTCATTAAATGATCGTCTACGATATTTGCTAAATGATACGTTGGCATACCATCGCTTTTAAAAAGGATTTTATCGTCCAATACATTGGTGTCAATAGTAATATCACCACGAATAATGTCTTTTAAATTCAGGGTTTTGTCTTGTGGTGATTTAAAACGCACAACATAATGTTCTCCAGCCTCTAGTTTTTCGGCTGTTTCTTCTTCAGAAAGTATTAAAGAGTTCACCAAACGCCCTTTTTCTCTGTTGTGCCAATTATAAATAAAGGTTTTACCCTTTGCCTCATGGTCTTTTCTATGCGCATCTAATTGTTCAGAAGTATCAAAGGCATAATACGCTTTCCCTTGGGCAATCAATTGGTCTGTATATTGCTCATAAAGATGTTCACGTTCGCTTTGTCTGTATGGCCCAAATTTTTCATTTTTCCCGGGCCCTTCATCAAAAGGAATGCCACACCAATTTAGGGCATCAACAATATATTCTTCAGCACCTTCGACATACCTGTTTTGATCCGTATCTTCGATACGAAGTACAAATTCTCCGCCATGCTTTTTAGCAAATAAATAGTTAAATAGAGCGGTTCTCACACCACCAATATGTAATGGGCCGGTTGGGCTAGGCGCAAAGCGCACGCGGACATTTTTGGACATAACATTAAATTATTGCACAAAGATAGCTTGATAAGATTTTACAACAAAGCAATTACAAGTCTAAGAAACAATCATTTCTTTTGGAACGCGCTTATTCATTATCCTAAACCAAAGGGGCGGCAACATTGATAACACCATAGATGTTGGATAGCCAAAAGGCATCTGCGGGCTTTCATCATGACAATCTAATATTTGATACTTTTTTGTGGATTTATAATGATGGTCACTATGTCTAGTCAATTCGTAAAGCACAATGCGCCCTATGACATGATTCGAATTCCAAGAATGTACCTCTTTTACGCGTTCATATCGACCGGATTTAGTCCGTAACCGCAACAGCCCGTAGTGTTCAATATAGTTAACAGTTTCAAGTAGAATAAAACCAACAACACCTGCCAAAAGCGCAAACAACAGTGCTTTTTGGCCGAATACCGCCAACACCAATAAAACATAGCAGATTTCTAAAACAGTAAACCACAACATATCATTTTTGAAGGATAAAAACGAGCGATTATTATTTTTGAGAAGTTTGTTCTGAATCTTCCAAGCATTAATATACTGCCTTATTGTTGAGGTGAACCAAAATGAATATACCGATTGATTATATCTGGCCGTGGCAGGATCCTCAATGGTTGCGGCATGCAGATGGTGACCGTGATTGTGTTCTATATAAAAATGCATGTAATATGAGGGTAGAAGCAATGCCTTGCCGATAAAACGCTCATTTGTGCCCTGCCTATGCCCCAATTCATGCCCAACATTAATACCGTTCACACCTAAAACAATACCGGTTGAGAATATTAGACCTATAAATTCATTGGCTGAAAGAGTTTCGTTTGAAGTTAACCATAAACTATATATTAAAACACCATAAACCACTGGAAGATTCAAGTACAACAACCAGTCAAAGAATGTTTTTTTTAGTTTTGATTCAACTTCTACAGGCCCCATGTTTTTGTTATCTACAGGAAAAATAAGCTCTAAAATTGGGATACAAACGAAAGCAAAAACAGGCGTCGCCCAGACCCATCCGCCTCTAAGAATTAGTCCGATAATGGCAACTGTAGGTATGGAAAACGCCGCTAAATACTTAAGGTCTTTCATCTATTTTAACAATAGGGTTTCCTAAATTAACACAATCTTACCAAATTTAGGCAAAACACAATTAAAATAAAATTGTAGATTAGTAAGTTAGTATTACGGTATGAGTAATTTTGAAACCATAAAAAGTAAACTCGAAGGCTTTATTAAGAAGTTCTATACAAATGAACTTCTGAAAGGCGCCATACTCTTTTTTGCCACAGGCTTGCTTTATTTTATTGTGGTGCTTTTTGTTGAATATATGTTATGGCTTCGCCCATTAGGAAGAACATTTTTGTTTTGGGCATTTATTACTGTAGAGCTGGTTCTATTTGTTAAGTTTATAGCAATTCCGTTAGCCCACTTGTTTAAGCTAAGAAAAGGCATAAATTATGAAATGGCATCGAGACTTATTGGCAGTCACTTTCCTGAAGTAAATGATAAATTACTGAATGTGCTTCAGCTTAATGAAAGCGCTAAACAATCTGATTTATTGGTCGCAAGCATCGAACAAAAGGCGCTAGAACTTAAACCGGTTCCTTTTCAAACGGCAATTAATTTTAAGTCAAATATTAAGTATTTAAAATATGCGGCAATTCCTATTGCAATTATAGCCGTATCACTTTTATCGGGCAAAATAAATTGGTTTAGCGATAGTTACGATCGTGTAGTGAACTATAAGACAGCATATGAACCGCCAGCTCCGTTTCAGTTTTTTGTTCTTAATGAGTCGTTAAAAGCAATAGAAAGCAAGGATTTTAAATTAAAAATAAAGACCGCCGGGACTGTTATTCCAGAGAATGCACAAATTATGTTTAGTGGTCAGTCGTATTTTTTACAGCCAATAGCGCCAGGCGAGTTTCAATTTGTTTTTAGTCTTTTAAACCAAAACATAGAGTTTATTTTAGTCGCAAACGGCGTTACTTCAAAATCGTATTTTCTTGAGGTTATTAACACTCCGAATCTGGTTAATTTTGAGATGGAATTGGATTATCCTGCCCACACTAAAAAACAAGATGAAATATTAAAAAGTACTGGGTCGGCGGTGATACCTGAAGGAACAAAGGTTACTTGGAAAGCACAAACTAAATCCACAAATACGGTTAATATATACGCTGAGGACACATTAAGGTTCACGGCAAGAAATAACGATAATTTTACGGCTTCAAAACGCTTATTTAGAAATTATAATTATAGGGTTTCAACCAGTAACAAGGACCTTAAAGATTATGAAAATTTAGCTTACAACATTAGTGTTATAAGGGACGCTTATCCAGAGCTCAAGGTACAGGCACAAAAAGACACGCTAGACCAGAATAGTTTATATTTTTACGGACAAGCTAGTGATGACCACGGATTAACAAAACTTCATTTGGTTTATTATCCGACAAATGATGAATCGAAAAAAGAATTATTTCCCATAACAATTTCAAGTTCAAATTTCAGTGAGTTTGTGAGTGCATTCCCCAGTCAATTAAATTTAGAAGAAGGGGTTAGCTACCAACTATATTTTGAGGTTTTTGACAACGATGCCATCAATAAATTTAAGCGCACTAAAAGTAGTGTGTTTAACTACAGAAAGTTAACTAAAGAAGAGGAAGAACAAAAACAATTACAAGAACAGAACAAGACAATTAATGATATAAGTAAAACTTTTGAAAAGCTTCAAGAACAAGACAAGAAGCTTGAAGAGTTTTCAAAAACTCAAAAGGAAAAAGAACAACTTAATTTTAATGACAAAAAGAAGTTCGAAGAGTTTTTAAAGCGTCAAAAACAACAGGAGCAGTTGATGAAAAACTTCAACAAAAAACTACAAGACAATTTTGAGGAATTTCAAAAGGAAAAGAAGGAAGAAGACCAATTTAAGAAGGATTTAAAGGAACGCCTAAAAGAAAATGAGGTAAAACTTAAGCAAGATGAAGAATTGCTTAAAGAACTTGAAGAGTTGAAAGACAAAATAAACAAGGAAGAGTTTACTCAAAAACTCGAGGAATTAGCAAAACAGAACAAAAACAAAAAGCGTAGCATGAAACAGCTATTGGAACTTACAAAACGCTTTTATGTTATGAAAAAAACGGAAAAAATTGCAAGTGAACTTGAAGAATTGTCTGAAAAGCAGGAAAAACAAGCTAAAAATAACAATGAAAACACCAAGGAAAACCAAGAGAAGTTGAATGATGAATTCAATAAGCTTCAAAAGGATATTGAAGAGTTAAAACGTGATGATCGAAGGCTTCAAAAACCGATGAATGTACCAAGAGATGAGTTTATTGAAAGTGAAATTAATTATGATCAAAAAGAAGCTAAGGAGTCTTTAGAGAAAAAGGAAGAAGCTGAAAAGATGGAAGGTGAACAAACGCCAGAGTCAGAACAGCAACTAAAGAATGCAAATGAACGCCAAAAGAAGGCGGCCAAGAAAATGAAGCAACTAAGTGAGATGATGAAGAAATCTCTTTCAGGAGGTGGCGGTGGCGGTGAACAAGCCTCTGAAGATATTGATATGCTTAGACAAATATTAGAGAACCTATTGTTGTATTCCTTTGACCAGGAATCGTTAATGAACACATTTGAAGAAATAAATATTGATAACAATAAATACGGTAAGTACATAATTGAGCAAAGTAATTTAAGAGAACACTTTGAACATGTTGACGATAGTTTGTTTGCTCTATCACTGAGGCAACCAAAGATTTCCGAGCAGGTAAATTCTCAAATTACTGAAGTGTATTTTAATATTGATAAATCTTTAGGTCAACTAACAGAAAATAGACTTTATCAAGGAATTGCATCTCAACAATATGCAATTACTGCTAGTAATGAACTAGCGAGTTTTTTAAGCGATGTGCTGGACAACATGGAAATGTCGATGAATCCTTCTCCTGGTCCGGGCGGAGGAAAGGGTCAGCAGCTACAGGATATTATAATGTCTCAAGAAGAGTTAAACAAACAGATGGAAGAGGGCGTTAAGAAAAATGAACAAGGGAAGAAAGGTGATGAAGGTAAAGGCGAGAAGGATGGTGAAGGTGAGAAGGAAGGTGAAAAAGGTAATAAAGGCGAAATGGGTGAGGGCGAAAAAGAAGGCAATCAGGGCGAAAAGGGCGAACAGGGTCAAAGCGGTAATTCAGGCGAGAATGGCCAAGAAGGCGGAGAAGAGGGCAAGGGCGGAGAGAATAGTAAAAATGGCCAACAAAATGGAGAAGGAGATTCCAATAGCGGTCTTGAAGGCGAAGGCGACAAGAACGGAAAAAGCGGTAAATCCGGAAAGAACGGAAACGGTGAAGATGGAAATAATGATGGTTATGGAGAAGGTGGAAATGAAGAGCAGAATGAAGAACTGTATAAGATATACCAGCAACAGCAAATGTTAAGACAAGCACTAGAGGATAAAATCAATCAGGGAGGGGAAATAAAATCTGCGGGTGAATTAATTAAGCAAATGGAGGAAGTGGAACTAGACCTGTTGAATTATGGATTTACAAATCAGACATTACAGAAAATGATGGATTTACAACATCAGTTATTAAAGCTTGAAAATGCTACATTTATGCAAGGCCAAGACACAAAGAGAGAATCCGAAGCAAATAAAGAAGAATATAATAACAACAGTTTAAACCAAATACCTGCGGCTAAGCGGTATTTTAACACTACTGAAATACTTAATCGTCAACCACTACCCCTGCGTAATCATTTAAAGAAAAAAATTCAGGATTATTTCAATAGCACAGATGGTAAATTTTAATTTCGAAACAACCTTTAAGCTTGATAATGAGGAAAGCCTTAGAAATTGGATTTTAAACGTAATAATAGAGGAACAGTATAGCGCAGGAGATATAAATTATATTTTTTGTTCTGACCAGTACCTGCTAGACATTAACATTGAATTTTTAAATCACGATACTTATACGGATATAATTAGCTTCGATTATCGGGTAGGAAATAAGCTACATGGAGATATATTTATTTCTATTGACAGGGTGAGTGAAAACGCACAGAAATTTAATGTTGATTTTGACACAGAACTGTTAAGGGTTATTATACACGGCATCCTTCATTTTTGTGGTTACAAGGACAAATCAAAATCAGACGAGAAGATTATGCGGTCTAAGGAAGATTACTATATAAAGCAGTATTAGTGTTTATTGGCATTTCGATGTATATTTGCAAAATTTTTGTTTAGAAATTCAATATGTTCCACGTGGAACGACCAAATAGTAAAACAATGTTTAATGATGTTTATGATGTTATAGTTGTTGGAGCTGGGCACGCTGGTAGTGAGGCCGCGGCCGCGGCTGCAAATATGGGCAGTAAAACATTGTTGATTACAATGAATCTTCAAAACATTGCCCAAATGTCATGTAATCCGGCAATGGGAGGAATAGCAAAAGGGCAAATCGTTAGAGAAATTGATGCGTTGGGTGGCTATAGCGGCATTGTGTCAGACACCTCTGCAATTCAGTTTAAAATGCTTAATAAGTCTAAAGGGCCGGCAATGTGGAGTCCTAGGGTTCAAAGTGACAGAATGCGTTTTGCTGAAGATTGGAGATTGCTTTTGGAGAAAACACCGAATCTTGATTTTTATCAGGAAATGGTCTCTGGCTTATTAATAGAAGGGGACAAAATAGTTGGCGTAAAGACATCTCTAGGAATTAAGGTAAGATCAAAAACAGTTGTACTTACAAATGGTACTTTTTTAAATGGCTTAATTCATATTGGTGATAAGAATTTTGGCGGAGGACGTGCTGGGGAACGCGCAGCGACTGGAATAACCGAAGAACTTATTGACATAGGTTTTGATTCTGGAAGAATGAAAACCGGAACGCCACCAAGGGTTGACGGAAGATCTCTTGATTACTCTAAAATGATAGAGCAACCTGGTGACCCAAACCCTGAAAAATTTTCATATTTAGACATAACAAAACCTTTAGAAGAACAAAGGTCATGTCACATGACCTACACAAGTCCTGCGGTTCATGATTTATTAAAGGAAGGATTTGATCGTTCACCAATGTTTAACGGAAGAATTAAAAGTGTTGGTCCAAGATATTGTCCATCAATTGAGGATAAAATTAACAGGTTTGCAGATAAAGATAGGCACCAGTTGTTTGTTGAACCAGAAGGCTGGAAAACTGTTGAGGTTTATGTAAATGGGTTTTCAACCTCTCTTCCAGAGGACGTGCAATTTAAAGCCTTAAAGTCAGTTTCTGGTTTTGAAGACGTAAAATTTTTTAGACCAGGTTATGCTATTGAGTATGATTATTTTCCACCGACTCAATTAAAACATTCACTTGAAACAAAACTAATTGATGGACTATTTTTCGCTGGTCAAATTAATGGAACCACGGGCTACGAAGAAGCGGCATCACAAGGATTAATGGCTGGCATAAACGCTAGTTTGAAAGTGAAAGAAAAGGACGCTTTTACCTTAAAAAGAGATGAAGCTTATATTGGGGTTTTGATAGACGACTTAATAACAAAAGGGACAGAGGAACCTTATAGAATGTTTACGTCGAGAGCAGAATATAGAACATTGCTTAGGCAAGACAATGCTGATTTTAGACTTACGCCAAAGGGTCATAAACTTGGTTTGGCTTCGGAAAATAGACTAAGGAGAATGGAAGAGAAGCAAAGTAAATCTGATGCTTTTGTTCAATTTTTTAAGGACACGAGTGTTAAGCCAGACGAAGCAAACCCTGTTTTACAGTCTAAAAATTCTGCGCCTGTAAAGCAGCAAGATAAAATGTTTAGACTTTTTGCAAGACCCAATATAACAATTGATGATGTTAGAAAATTTAAAGCAGTAGATGCTTATATAAAAGAAAACAGGCTAGATCCTGAAGTTATTGAGCAAACAGAAATACAGGTCAAATACGCGGGCTACATTGAAAAAGAGAAAAACAATGCGGATAAACTCAATAGACTTGAAAATCTTAAAATCCCAAATGGATTTGATTATACCAGATTAAAATCTATGAGTATGGAAGCACGCCAAAAGCTTGAGAAAATACAACCAGTTACCATTTCTCAGGCCTCGAGGATAAGCGGTGTTTCGCCAAATGATATTTCGGTATTACTGGTATATTTAGGAAGATAAATTGTGTTCCACGTGAAACATTTTCCATATTTATTTAATAGAATTTTCCTTAAGAATGGATAAGTCTGTATATCTAAAAGTCAAAGATTTCTCGGTTTCAGGAGAAGAGTTTGAGCTATTATTAAATGAAGACTTAGATATGCTAGAAACATATCCAGCGCCAAAAGAAGAGCAACTCTCCAAGTACTATAAAAGCGAAGATTATATATCCCACACGGATTCTAAACGGAATTTATTTGAGCGAGTTTATCATCTTATAAGATCTAGGGCCTTAAAAAAGAAATTACGAATTATCAATTCATTTGGAACAGAACCAAAACATCTTTTAGATGTTGGTTGCGGAACAGGTGATTTTTTAAAAACGGCCTTAACCGATGGCTGGATAGTTACTGGGATTGAACCTAATGAGCAAGCAAGAAAAATTGCAAATAGCAAAACTAACCAAAACGTTTTTGATATAAATCATCTAACCAGCCTGAATGAACACTCTTTTGATGCTATTACACTTTGGCACGTTCTAGAGCATTTGCCAAGTTTAGAAATGCATATTCAACTTTTTAGGAAGCTTTTAAAGCCAAATGGGATGTTAATTATTGCGGTTCCTAATTATAAAAGTTATGATGCAGCTCACTATAAAGAGTTTTGGGCGGCGTATGACGTTCCAAGGCACCTTTGGCATTTTTCAAGAAAATCAATTAACAAACTATTTCATAAGGAGAACTTTGAACTTACTAAAACTGTACCATTAATTTTTGATGCCTATTATGTTAGTTTGCTTTCTGAAAAATACAAGACTGGATTTATGAATCCTATTAGGGCTTTTTTGATTGGTCTTAAGTCGAACTATAAGGCAAAACGAAATAATGACTACTCTTCTTTAATATACGTCTTAAAACAGAACAACTAGCCCTTGAGAGTGATTTTAAAGACGTTTTGGCCGAGCCAACAATAAGTTGTCGCTTAATTCAGAAAAGGGCGTTAAACAGCTTTATTTGGCTTTGATTTTTATTGAAAATATTAATAGGGCGCTAAAACTTTATTGATTTTATATATAGTTATAAAAAAGTCCGTTTCACACCTTAACTTTTTTACATTTGCAAAGATTTATTCGAAAATGAAATTATGAAAAAAGTAACCCTAGTATTGTTTTTTATTTTGGCAATAACATCTTGTCAGGAAGAACAAAAAATAGCATTTGTAGATAATACCAAAGTTGTTAATGAGTATCAAAAGAAAAAAGATTTTGAAGAAAAGTTTAAGGCTAAAATAGAAACCTTCAATAAAAAAGCTGATAGCTTACAACAAGCAATTCAAGTTGAGGCACAATTGTTTCAATCGAGAGCGGCTAAAATGGGACAAAGTAAAGCCGAAGAAGAATATCAGGCATTGTTGCAAAAAAAGCAAATGCAAGATTACCAATTAAATAATGAAGAGAAACAACTTCAAGCTGAAGGGCAAAAAGAAATTGACACCCTTGTTAAACAAGTTAAGACTTTTATAAAGGACTACGGGAAGTCCAAAGGATTTACATTTATTTTAGGTGCAAATGAAGCAGGAAGTGTTCTTTATGGTTCGGAAAATAAAGATATTACCGAGGAGGTTATTAAGGCCTTAAACCAAGAAACAGAATCTGAGCCTGTTGAAAAATAAAATTGATGTTTTTTAGAATTTATAAGTCCTCTTTGGATAAACTTATGAAGTTCAACTTCCTTGCAAAAACCAGCTATAATTAAAGTCAAGAAGCTAATTGATTTGTAAAGAGAATGTAGTTTTAGGTGGCTTTCATAAAAGATAACATTGGATCTAGAAATTGGATACGAGTCAAGAAAAAACGTATTTTAGTCATAAAATACGTAGTCATTGCCTGTTATTAGACAAAAAAGAGATGTTTGTATGAGCCTTGTAAAAAGAGTTTTGTTCAGTACATTCTTGCTTTTAGCGTTAATTACACTGAGTAGTTGTAACTCAACCTCTACCTCGTTATCTAGAGCTGAAGATGCAAAACATTCAGAAACCACTGAATCAGTAAAAACGGACTCTTCAGATTTAATTGCCTACAAGGGATATATCGGTGTCTATCCTCAATTTAGATTAAAAATCGACGATCGCTTTGATTCTTTTAATACAGTGATTTGGCAAAAAGGAGACTGTGGCTTTATGGAACCCGCGAGTCGTTTTGTACCTGATAATGTCCAGGTTCAAGGCGGTATTATGAAACTGATTATCGACAAGGAAGAGTTGCCTGGAGGCGTATGTAGCGAAGGACGAGAGATTGGCCCCAAACAATATAGTGCAGCAGAAGTCCGTTCAAAGGAGCGTTTTTTATTTGGACGCTTTGAAGCAAGAATTAAAACGCCACATACTAATGTCGCTTCAGGTTATATCGCATCTTTATTTACTTATGTAAATGATGTACCTGACCCTTATAGTTGGCGTGAAATCGACATTGAAATGGAAGGTGTTCGTCCGAATAAATTTCAGTCTAACCTTATATTTGGTGAAGATACTTGGGAGTGGTGGCGGACAAGAGATTGGGGAGCGTACGAAGAAAAGCATGTTATTGGCCCAACTTCCGACTGGAAGGTTTATGCTATTGAATGGGTGCCAGACGCTATTCGATGGTACGTAGATGGAGCGCTGGTTCGTGAGTTGACACAGCAGAGACTTGAAAACAAATCAACTTGGACTGATAGACAAAAGCATGTAGCAAAAATACCTGAATTGGCACAACAGATAATGATGAATTTCTGGATACCCAATGAAGATGTAGCAGATACTTTTGGAGGTTCATGGGAGCGTAATGTATACCCAATGATCACTCAGTATGATTGGTTCCGCTATTACGAATACATTGGCAACTAAAGCATCTGCTAACCCTATGAATTAAAGAATGGTAATTTCAAAAAAAGACATTTAAGCCATCAAGGTTGTACTTGACTTTTTTTATGGAGCAAGCGTGTTAATTTAATAGATAAATCTGTAAGAATTATCTTAGAATTGCCATTTCGTTCAATATGGTATATAGCATCTTGAATTTCATTTGAAATCTCTAAAATATTATTGTCGTGAACAAAAGGCGCAAATTTTTCTAGTTTGAAATTTTCAGATTTGGGCTCCAGGTAAACCAGTTCGTTTGCCTTGTAGTTGAGCAACAATGCTTGTCTAAAATAGTTTAAGCAAAATTTTAAAAACTTTTTTTGTGTTTCCCTTCCGGTTTTAGCAATTTCTTCAGACCATGAAATAAGATCATGGATGGCGCTTTTATTTCCCCTAGCCTTAAAAGCAGATCGAATCCAGATCACAAACCATTTTTCAAACTGAATATCCTCACTATCTTGATATATCAAATCGCAAGCTTTATTATAATTACCGTTAGATTGATGTGCTATTTTTGAGGCTACAGCTTTTTCGATATGATAATTTTTTACTAATCCTTCTGCAATTGTTTCTTCTGACAATAAAGGAAAATGGAGTACTTGACAACGCGATTTAATAGTATTAATGATTTGCTCTTCATCTTCAGCAATTAATATAAACACAGTTTTTTCAGGGGGTTCTTCAATCAGTTTCAACAACTTATTAGCACATGGCGTATTCATTTTTTCTGCCATCCAAATAATCATCACCTTAAAACCGCCTTCATAGGACTTCAGGGCGAGTGATTTGACAATTTCATGTGCTTCGTCAACACCTATTTGCCCCTGTTTATTATCCACGCCCAGAAGGCTATACCAATCAAAGAGGTTTCCATAGGGCTGTTGCTCTAATAATTGCCTCCACTCTTCTAAATAAAAATTAGACACAGGCTTACTTTTTACTTTATGGCTTGTTGTTACCGGAAAGGCAAAATGTAGATCGGGATGGGAATATTTTTTAAATTTAAGATTACACGACTCATTACCACCAGTGTTTTCACTATCTGAGTTTCCACAAAGTAAATATTGAGCATAGGCTAAAGCCATCGGCAAGGCGCCAGAACCCTCTGGTCCCACAAACAATTGCGCATGTGCTATTCTACCCTTATCAACGCTTGTGGTTAGGTGGTTCTTAATATGTTCTTGCCCTAAAATTTCAGAAAAAAGCATAAAACAAAACTATGCATTTTTTCTACCATCTAAAATTTTAAAAGCAATGATATAGGGATAAAAAATATTTTTATCATTACCCATTAAATGCTTCATCTTTATTATAGGTTTTTATGCGTTCTAATCTTTATATTTGTCACTTAAATATTATAAAATGAAGACATTAAACGATTTTAATTTTCAAGATAAAAAAGCACTTATAAGGGTAGATTTTAATGTACCATTAAATGGAGATTTTGAGGTTACAGATGCAACTAGAATAGTTTCTGCAAAACCAACAATAATTAAAATATTAGAGGACGGAGGAAGCTGCGTGTTAATGTCTCACCTTGGTAGACCAGCGGGCGTTCAGGATGAGTTTTCATTAAAACATATAATTACAAAAATAGAAGATGTATTAGGTGTCGAAGTTAAGTTTGCAAGTAATTGTGTTGGTGAAGAGGCAGAACAGAAAGCAAATGCCCTACAGCCGGGCGAAATATTATTATTAGAAAACCTGCGTTTTCATGACGAGGAAAAAAAGGGAGATCTAGCATTCGCAGAAAAACTATCTAAATTAGGCGATATTTATGTAAATGATGCATTCGGTACTGCGCACAGAGCTCATGCATCAACAACAATTGTGGCTCAATTTTTTCCTAAAGCAAAGTGCTTTGGACACCTTTTAGCAAAGGAAATAGAAAGCATTAAAAAAGTGTTAAACGATGGTGAAAAACCCGTACTTGCAGTGTTGGGTGGCGCTAAAGTATCATCAAAAATCACTGTTATTGAAAATATCTTAGACAAGGTAGATCATCTTATTATAGGTGGCGGAATGACCTTTACATTTGTAAAAGCTCAAGGCGGTAATATAGGCGATTCGATATGTGAAGATGACAAAATGGAGCTTGCATTAGATATTTTAAAACAAGCTGAAGCAAAAGGGGTAAAAATTCACTTGCCGGTAGATGTTATTGCCGCAAATGATTTTAGTAACGATGCAAATACTCAAGTAGTTGATGTTAAATATATTCCTGATGGTTGGCAAGGCTTGGATGCCGGACCAAAATCGTTAGACAATTTTGATAAAGTTGTTAATGAGAGCAAAACAATACTTTGGAATGGACCACTTGGTGTTTTTGAAATGGAAACCTTTTCCAAAGGGACAATTGCTTTGGGAGACTCAATTGCAAATTCTACCAAAAACGGAGCGTTCTCGTTAGTTGGAGGTGGTGACTCTGTTGCGGCGGTAAAGCAATTTGGTTTTGAAAACAAGGTAAGCTATGTTAGTACTGGTGGTGGAGCAATGTTAGAAAGCCTTGAGGGAAAGACACTGCCGGGAATAGCTGCTATTTTAGATTAAAATTATTATACTATTTATAATCTGATACGCGTTACTATTGACGCATCCTAATATTTGACCATGAACTTAAAGGGTAACTTATCTTTTATCTTATACTTTTTTGTGTATTTGTGTTTTTCTCAAGTAGACAGTACATCAGTTAATAAGTATGAGCCTTTAAAAGTTGGAGACTCAATTATTGACGGAAAAACAATAAACCCTTTAAACAAAATACCAGTTGAAGTAGATTCTCTTGGAATAAAAAATCTACAAGATCTTGCCGAAGCAAAGGAATTAGACAGAAAATGGCTAGAGGAATTATACAGTAACTCTCTTTATGATACTATTTATAAATCTGTAACGGAGTTGACATATGAACCTGTTGACTATCCTGAATTGACTACAGATACTTTAAAAGCAAGACTTGAACGCCTCAATGCCAGGACTCCCTTTAATGTAGAATACAATCCATCTTTAGAAAATGTCATTAAACGGTTTCTAAAACAAAGAAGGCCCTCTTTAGAGCGACTAATGGGGCTTAGTCATTTTTACTTCCCAATGTTTGAACAGGAGTTTGACAATTACAATATTCCATTAGAAATGAAGTATTTGGCAATTGTGGAATCTGCTTTAAAACCCAAGGCACGCTCTAGAGTTGGAGCAACAGGGCTTTGGCAATTTATGTTTGCGACCGGAAAAGAATACAAATTGGATGTTAGCAGTTATGTAGATGAGCGTAGCGATCCAATTAGGTCTACAACAGCTGCCGCACAATACCTGTCAAGATTATATAGAATTTTTGGCGACTGGGATTTAGCATTGGCGGCTTATAACTCCGGACCAGGAAACGTTAACAAGGCAATAAGACGTTCGGGCGGTTACAAGAATTATTGGAACATAAGATCCAATTTACCACGGGAAACGGCTGGGTATGTTCCGTCATTTTTAGCGACTATGTATATTTTTGAATATGCAGAAGAGCATGGCTTCAAACCAGAAAGACCAACTTTTCAGCATATTGAAACAGATACGGTTCACGTAAAGCAAATGATAAGTTTAGATCAAGTTTCTGAGGTGACTGGAGTAAATATTGAAGAACTACAGTTTTTAAATCCATCTTATAAACTGGATATCATTCCAAAGGTAGAAGGAAAAACATATGCCTTGAGATTACCACGTGAAGCGATTGGCATCTTTACTTCTAATGAAGATAAAATATATGCTTTTGCAAAAGTAGAATTTGATAAACGAGAAAAACCTTTACCACAAATATTTAATCAAGACACTAAAATTAGATACCGTGTAAAAAGCGGAGATTATTTAGGTAAAATAGCAAGGCGTTATGGCGTTAGAGTAAGCCAGATAAAACGATGGAACGGTTTGCGAAGTAACAACCTAAAAATTGGTCAGAGGTTAACTATTTTTCCAAGAAACCCTGTCAGCTCACCTCCGGCAAAGAGCAACAAAAAGCCCCTTGACCCTAAAGGCAAAAAGACATATAAAGTTAAAGAAGGAGATTCACTTTGGACCATTGCGCAAAAATTTTCTGGAGTTTCTGTTCAAAATCTTAAAGATTGGAACGATATTAGTGGTAGTAAACTAAAAATAGGAATGACGCTAATTGTGTCTAAATAAGTACCAACAAAATTCAAAATTTATGAGAGTATTATATACAGTTCTAATTTGTTTGCTTTTTTTATCGTGTGGCGAAAGCAACGACGGTGAAAAAAAGATTTATCTACCCGCATCAAATGGAAATTTAAACACTATTTCGGTTGTGGTTGATAATTTACTTTGGGAAAAGAAGGTTGGTGAAAGCATAAGAAACATATTTGCCGCACCATTAAATGGGTTGCCTATTGACGAACCACTATTTAAAATCCGTCAAATTCCACCACAGGTGTTTGATGGTTTTGCGACCCGAAGCAGAATAGTACTTAAAATAGAAAAAGGCAATTTAGACCCAACCACTGAGATTGTAAATGAAGCTTTTGCAAAACCCCAAACGGTTGCTGTTATTGGAGGCAAGACAGACGCAGAAATAATTAATCAGCTAAAAGAAAATAAAGATAAAATCATTGATGCTTTTAACAAAGAGGAAGTAAAGGAAAAGCAAAGACGCATAAAGCTTTCGTTGTTAGCTGATGAGAAAATGGAGGAAAGTTTGGGCTTTACAATAAATATACCTTCCGCTTATAGAATTAGTAGAGCTAAGGATGATTTTTTCTGGGTTAGAAAAAATATAAGTAACTCAAAAACAATGGAGTTTATGTTTTATGAAGTGCCAATTGAATCAATTTCAAAAGGGGATAGCACTATTATCGATATTGTTAAAATGAGGGACCAAGTGACAAAAACTAAAATTCCTGGTGAAGACGATATATACATGATGGTAGAGGAGGCCTATGCGCCCTCTTTGTTTAACACGATAATAGACAATAAACCCACCTATGAAGTTAGAAGCGTTTGGACAATGAACGAATATCCAATGGCCGGTCCGTTTATTACCTATCTAATTGAAGATAAAATTAACAATCGATATTTAGTTGCAGATGGTTACGTGTATGCTCCATCACTGAATAAACGCGATTTAGTATTTGAGTTGGAGTCAATAATCAAATCAATAAAAATCAAATAAAATAAAAAAGGCCAGCTATTTAAGCTGGCCTTTTTTATAGGGTTTATTATTTACTCTTTATCCTCGTTTGCAGATTCATCTTTGCTGGCATCCTTAAACTCTTTCAGTCCACTACCAAGCCCTCTCATTAATTCAGGAATTTTCCTCCCACCAAATAGGATTAAAATTACTACTGCTATTAATACCACTTGTGGCCACCCAATAGCTAAAGGTATTGTAACAAAACTCATAATTCTTAATTTAGGCTACAAAGTTAATAATTAAACTTAAATAACTACGTTGTTTGGCTAACTTTAGCACATAATAACAATGAGATTTCAGTATTTTAACTAATTTTGTTTTGATGGCAAAAAAGAAAAAAAAAGAAAAGAAAATAGCCAAAAAATTACTTCATCAGTACCGTTTGGTGGTTTTAAATGAAGATACTTTTGAAGAACGCTTTGCCATTAAACTTACAAGGCTAAATGTGTTTGTTTTAACTTCTATTTCAGCCATTTTATTGGTGTTCTTCACTACCTTGCTTATTGCTTTTACACCTCTAAGAGAATATATTCCCGGTTATTCTTCGGCTAGATTAAAGAAAGAAGCGTCACTATTAAATTATAAAACAGATTCACTTGTAAGAGAGCTTGAGCTAAACAAACAATATTACTCCTCCATTAGAAAAGTATTAACTGGCGATATTGCATCAGTCAATTTTAATAGAGACTCTATAATGGAGCTTGCTAAGAACGACTTGGATTATTTAGAAGTAGCAAAGAACAAAGAAGATTCAATATTAAGGGCAAAAGTAGAAAAGGAAGATAAATATAATTTATTCGAAACTTCCATTGACCCTTCTAATTTTGTACTATTTCCACCAGTAAATGGCACCATTTCAGAGAGCTATAATATTAAGGAAAAACATTATGCTGTAGATGTTGTGGTTGCAATGAACACACCTGTTAAAGCGGTTGCAGATGGTACTGTGATATTTGCAGAATGGACAGTAGAAACGGGTTATGTTGTTATTATGGAGCACAATCAAGAGTTAATTTCAGTATATAAGCACAATTCTGCGATTACCAAATCTCAAGGTGATTTAATTAAGGCTGGTGAAGTAATTGCCATGTCTGGTAACACAGGAGAATTAAGTACAGGGCCACACTTACATTTTGAATTGTGGAGTAAGGGCTATCCGGTTAATCCTACTAATTTTATTGATTTTCAGTAATGTTTTCTATAAAAGAAAAACTATCCAAACCATTTGCCAGTCTTGTTGCAAAGCGCATTGAAAAATGGGCGAGTAACCCCGAAAAGACACAAAATAAAGTTTTACGAAACCTCATTAAAATAGGTAAAAGCACAGCTTTTGGAAAGGATCACAACTTTGACAAAATAAATACATATAAGGAGTTTCAATCAAACGTTCCAATAAGAGAATATGAAGATATAAGACCATATGTAGATAGGGTTGTGGATGGAGAAGAAAATGTTCTTTGGAAGGGAAAACCCTTGTATTTTGCAAAAACATCTGGCACCACTTCGGGTGCTAAATATATCCCTATTACTAAGGAAAGCATGCCAACTCATGTTAATGCGGCAAGGAATGCCATTTTAATGTATATCCACGAAACAGGTAATACCAAGTTTGTTGATGGTAAAATGATATTCTTGCAAGGAAGTCCAATACTGCAAGAAAAGAACGGAATTAAATTAGGGAGGCTTTCAGGAATTGTAGCCCATTATGTCCCGAAATATTTACAGAAAAACAGAATGCCTTCATTAAAAACCAATTGCATCGAGGACTGGGAAACAAAGGTTGAAGCTATTGTTGATGAAACTATAAATGAAGACATGACGATTATTTCGGGTATTCCTTCCTGGGTACAGATGTATTTTGAAAGACTTATCGATAAAACGGATATGAAAGTTGGAGAGATATTCAAAAATTTTAATCTTTTTATTTTTGGAGGTGTCAATTATGAGCCCTATAGAGCTAAGTTTGAAAATTTAATAGGGCGAAAAGTTGATAGTATAGAATTGTATCCAGCCAGTGAAGGTTTTTTTGCGTTTCAAGACAAACAGTCTGAAAAAGGAATGCTATTGCAATTAGATTCGGGCATTTTTTATGAATTTGTTGAAGCCGACAAGTTTTTTCATGAAAACCCTGAAAGAATTACGATTAAAGATGTAAAACTTGGAGTTAATTATGTCATGATTATTTCTACCACGGCCGGATTATGGGCTTATAATATCGGAGACACAGTTCAGTTTACAACATTAAAACCATATCGCGTTATAGTTAGCGGTAGAATTAAACACTTTATATCGGCATTTGGTGAACATGTCATTGGTAAAGAAGTTGAACAGGCACTTAAAGAAGCAACAGAAAACACCAATATTTCAGTTAATGAGTTTACTGTGGCACCACAAATAAACCCAGATAAGGGGCTGCCTTATCATGAGTGGTTTATAGAATTTGAGAATCCACCTGAAGACGAGTTAAAATTTATTGAAGCTTTAGACAATTCATTACAACAACAAAACAGCTATTATTACGATTTAATTGTGGGTAAAGTATTGAAACCATTAAGGGTAACTAAGTTAAAAAAAGATGGTTTTCAATCCTACATGAAGTCTATCGGTAAGCTTGGAGGACAAAATAAAATCCCTAGACTTTCTAATGATCGTAAAATAGCAAACAAACTATATGAGCTTCAATTGACTAAATAAGCTATATTTGCAGGTTAAATTAAGTAATGAGTAATAACAAAAACCATAAAAGAACGAGAGCTCAAGAAAGTTCTAATGCGATTGAGCGCATGTACATTACTATGCGCCATTTATTCAATAGAGGATTTTACAAGCCAATGGGCGTTTCTGGTGAGACGCTAAGAGAGGCCTTGCTACTGTTAAGACCTGAAATTTATGGGTCAATAGCTGACGAAAAGGCTGAACTTGAAGGTCTTTTGTATGTTATAGACCGATTACCTCAAGGAATTGAAGAATGCTCGTTTATCAACTTAACAAGTGACGAAGGCTATGCTAATTCACATTTTAAACCAATAATCCCTGAAAAGAGAAGAAGAAATTGTTATCGTATTGATAATGAACAAATGAATATTGAGATTACCAGAGGACGATCTGAAATATATGATATACTTACACACTTAACTTTTTTATTTGTAGAATCACATAAAATAAGTAAGCGAGTGATGATAAATGAAAGGGGTGATACGGTTAGAGATTGGGACAAGTTAGAAAAAGCAGTTAAATCCAATAAGAAGCTTTCTCAAAAGGAGCGAGAAATTGCCATTACTCATACAGCCAATATCTTGGGCAGAACTTTTAACGAATTAACAGTGGCTTATCCTAAATTTGCAATAGATGGTCAACCCGAAAGGTTTTTACACATTATTTATTGGCTGGGTAAACTAGCAATTGAAGAAAAAATTAATAATAATAAAAGAACGATAACGTTTAGCCCAGTATTAAGAGAGCGACTGGGGCATCATATACATGGTGAAATTTGGGCAGATGAGATAAAAAGGACGTTAAGTCAAAACAACTTGTTAGAAAGGCCAATTCATATCATTAGTGCCAATATGCACAGTGTAATGAATTCATTATTTACTTCAGCAACACTTAAGGGCGCAGAAAGCAAAAAAGATATTTATGATGTCTATAAATCATTGAGTGACGTCAAAAATCAAAAAGTGCGTGATAAAGTCGAAAAAATGGCCATAGATAATGGTATGATTTATATCAAGGATTCATCCGGAACAAATATCGATGTACAAATTTTTGACACAGATAAAATAGATTTTTCAAAAATAAATTTTAGTTATCTTGAAAAAGAAAAACAAAATAAAGCTGTTATTTTTGTGATGGATTACGCATTTGGAGAACAAGCATATGAAACTCTGGATGAATTACTGAAACCAATAAAAGTAAATGGAAAGAATGTACATTTAAATGTGCAATCTATTTCAATCATGGGTAAAGCAGGAATTTTAGATGGCGGCAAAGGCGATGTTATGATTCCTTCAGCACATATTTTTGAAGGGACAGCAGATAATTATCCGTTTAAAAATGAACTAACTAAAAACGATTTAGTAGATTGCGGCGTTGATGTGTATGAGGGGACAATGATTACGGTTTTAGGTACGTCATTACAAAACAAAGAGATATTGAAATTTTTCAAAAACTCTACATGGAATGTGATTGGCTTGGAAATGGAGGGCGCGCACTACCAGAAAGCTGTTCAGGCAGCATCTAAAGTAAGGGGCAACATAAATGAGGGTGTTAAAGTGAGATATGCTTATTATGCGAGTGATAACCCTTTAGAAACAGGAAGTACTTTAGCTTCTGGCGGTTTAGGAGCATCAGGTGTAAAGCCAACATATGTAATTACAAATAAAATTTTAGAACAAATATTTAATTCATAGAATATGAGTGAGAATTTACCACAGAATTCACAAAACGAAGAAGTGGACTTAGGCCAGCTTTTTAATGCAATAGGCAGGCTTTTTGAAAAGCTATTTTCTTTCATTGGAAAAACCTTAAAAGGAATATTTAAGGCTTTAATCTACACGTTAAAACCTATCGTAAATAACTTTAAAATTATCACCATAATTTTATTTACCGCTGCTATATTGGGTTTTATAACAGAAAAATTCTCCGACCCTACATATGTTTCAGATATGCTGGTTAGGCCATATTTTGACTCAAAATATCAATTGGCAAATAATGTGGATTATTTTAACGCATTAATTGATGCAGAGAATTTCCAAGAATTATCACAGATATTTGAAATTGATACAATTAACGCCAGTCATCTTCAGGGTTTTGAAATGGAAATCGGACCGGAAACAGAAAATGATTTATTGCAACAATATGATAATTATATAAAAACAATTGATAGTACACTAGCTTCAGATGTGACCTATGAGGAATTCATTGATAACAGAGATATTTTAGCTGCTTCTATTTTTTCAATAAAGGCAACGTCAAGCACTCATGATATATTTCCAAGTCTTGAACAGGGTTTTGTAAAAACTTTTGAAAACGATTATTCAAAAAAGTTAAAGAGAATTAGAGATTCGACAGTTTTAATTAGAAAATCCTATCACCAAATAGAACTTAGACGTGTAGACAGCCTGCAAAAGGTTTACTTAAATATTTTAGAAAAGGAATCGGACAAAGACCAGCTGTCTTTGAGTGAAGGTGGATTATTTCCAATTACTCAAGAAAGATCAATAACTAGAGAATATGAACTTTTTCAAGAAGAATTAAAGGTAAGAAGCGCAATAAGAAGCTTGGATGAAAGACTAATCGAGGAGAGTGATTTTTACGACATACTTTCAGGATTTGAAGAAGTTGGAACAGAAGATACCGATATTTATAAAAAATACTCTATTATATTTCCTCTTACAGTATTTGCCCTCATGATTATTACCTTTTTATTGTTTAGAACTTTTCACTTCATCAAAAAGTATGAATAATTACAGAAAGAAAATATTAATTACTGGAGGTGCTGGTTTTATTGGGTCACATGTAGTAAGATTATTTGTAGAAAAATACCCAAAATATCAAATTTATAACCTTGATGCTTTAACGTACGCTGGAAATTTGGAAAACCTCAAAGATTTAGAAGAACGGCCAAATTATAACTTTATTAAAGGAGATATTAACGATGAAAAATTTATTATTAATATTTTTAGTAGGCATGAATTTGATGGCGTCATTCATTTAGCAGCAGAATCGCATGTAGATAGATCTATTACAGATCCATTGGCATTTGTACGAACTAACGTTTTGGGAACCATGAATCTTTTAAATGCATTTAAAAACACATGGGACAACGATTATGAAGATAAATTATTTTACCATATAAGTACAGATGAAGTTTATGGTTCTTTGGGAGAGTCGGGTTTGTTTACAGAAACCACATCTTACGATCCAAACTCACCTTATTCGGCGTCTAAAGCAAGCTCAGATCATTTTGTAAGAGCATATGGAGAAACCTATGGATTACCCTATGTTATTTCAAACTGCTCAAATAATTATGGGCCTAATCAATTTCCAGAGAAACTGATTCCGTTGTTTATTAATAATATATTAAATAACAAACCATTACCGGTTTATGGAGATGGCAATTATACTCGAGACTGGTTATATGTTTTAGATCACGCGAGAGCAATAGACCTGATTTACCATAAAGGAAAAAACAAGGAAACCTACAATATTGGAGGATTCAATGAATGGAAAAATATCGATTTGGTAAAATTACTTTGTGAACAAATGGATGAAAAAATTAATAGAGAAAAAG
Source organism: Winogradskyella sp. A2 (assembly GCF_046762865.1). Lineage (NCBI taxonomy): Bacteria > Pseudomonadati > Bacteroidota > Flavobacteriia > Flavobacteriales > Flavobacteriaceae > Winogradskyella > Winogradskyella sp. A2. The sequence continues at coordinate 203,112 of NZ_JBKQXM010000002.1, read as the reverse complement.
AGTCTTCCGAAAAGCTAATTACATATGTTAAGGATCGTCCTGGGCATGATTTAAGATATGCAATAGATGCTTCTAAAATAAAAATTGAATTAGGATGGGAACCATCGGTTACTTTTGAAGAAGGCCTATCCAAAACAATAGATTGGTATTTATCCAATGAAGACTGGCTAATGAATGTAACTTCTGGAGATTACCAAAAATATTATCTAAAGCAGTATAGTTAAATGAAGGGAATTATACTTGCAGGTGGATCAGGAACCAGATTACACCCCTTGACACTGGCTGTAAGTAAGCAATTAATGCCTATTTACGATAAACCAATGATTTATTATCCACTATCTACTTTAATGTGGTCTGGAATAAAAGATATTTTAATTATTTCAACGCCTCATGATTTACCCCTGTTTGAACATCTTTTAGGAGATGGTAAAAAGTTTGGGTGCAATTTTGAATATGCCGTTCAAGAGGCACCAAATGGATTGGCCGAAGCTTTTATTATTGGAGAAAAATTTATAGGAAATGATAAAGTCGCATTAATATTGGGGGATAATATTTTTTATGGAACGGGATTAGCAAAATTATTAGAAGATAACAACAATCCGGACGGAGGTGTTATATACGCCTATCATGTGCATGATCCAGAACGTTATGGAGTTGTTGAATTTGATAGTTTGGGAAAAGTTATTTCATTGGAAGAAAAACCTAGCTTACCAAAATCAAATTTCGCAGTTCCAGGGATATATTTTTACGATAATTCTGTTGTGGAAATTGCAAAAAACATTGAGCCAAGCCCTAGAGGAGAATTAGAAATTACAGATGTAAATAAAGAATATCTCAAACAGGGCAAATTAAAAGTAAGTGTATTGGATAAAGGTACCGCTTGGCTGGATACAGGTACTTTCAATTCGCTCATGCAAGCCTCGCAGTTTGTTCAAGTAATAGAAGAAAGACAAGGTCTAAAAATTGGAGCCATTGAAGAGGTTGCATACAAGATGGGCTATATCAATAAAGAACAACTGAACAAATTGATACAGCCTCTTATTAAAAGTGGATATGGGAAACATTTATTAAGCATTTTAGAACATTAAAATGATCATAACAGAAACAAAACTTAAAGGCTGCTTTATAATACAACCAAAAGTTTTTCAAGATAAAAGAGGGTATTTTTTCGAAAGTTTCAACCAACAACAGTTCAATAGATTTACAAATACGAGTACCAACTTTGTACAGGACAACGAATCGTTTTCGTCTAAAGGTGTGCTTAGGGGTCTTCATTTTCAATTAGGAGAATATGCTCAAGCTAAATTGGTGAGAGTAGTGAAGGGAAAAGTGCTTGACGTAGCAGTTGATATTCGAGAAAATTCCAATACATTAGGAAAATATGTGGCTGTTGAACTATCCGATGAAAACAGAAAACAGTTATTTGTTCCAAGAGGATTTGCACATGGTTTTATTGTATTAAGTGAGACGGCTATATTTTCCTATAAATGCGACAATTATTATAACAAGGGGTCTGAAGGAGGTATTATCTATAATGATCCAGTATTGAATATAGATTGGCAATTATCCTCAAATGATTTTTCATTATCTGAAAAAGACCTACTTTTGCCAAAATTTGACAACGCAAGACTATGGTAAATGTATTGGTAACTGGTGCCAATGGTCAATTGGCTAGCAGTATTAAAGATCTTGAAAGTCAATATGACAATCTGAATTTCATATATACGGATTATTTGGAGCTAGACATTACAGATAAAAAAGCTATACAGGTTTTTTTCAATAGTTTTCCCAATATAAATTATTGTATTAATTGTGCTGCTTACACCGCCGTAGATAAGGCAGAAGAAGAAAGAGAACGAGCAGAAAAAATAAATGCTATTGGGGCTAAAAATTTAGCAGAGATCTGTAAAAATGAAAATACAACGATAATTCATATTTCTACGGATTTTGTTTTCGAAGGAACAAACGCTAAAGCTTACAAAGAGACTGATTTGGCAAAACCAATTAGCGTGTATGGTTCCACAAAGCTGGAAGGAGAACTTCATATTGCAAGAATTAGCCCTAAGTACTTTATTTTAAGAACATCGTGGCTTTATTCAGAATACGGTAAAAACTTCATGAAAACTATGTTAAGTTTGGCTAATTACAAGGAAGAACTAGACATTGTTACCGACCAAATTGGAACACCTACATATGCAACAGATTTAGCTTCTGTAATATTTAAAATAGTAACTACAAATAATACAGATTATGGCATTTATCATTATAGTAATGAAGGAGTGGCAAGCTGGTATGATTTCGCAAAGGCAATTTTTGAAATAAGTAATACAAAGATTAAAGTTTATGCCATCACCACTGAGGCCTACCCAACACCTGCAAAACGTCCACATTTTAGCATTTTAGATAAAACCAAAATCAAAAATATATTAAAAATAGATGTCCCTTACTGGAGGGATAGCCTTAAAATCGCAATATCAAAATATAATGAATAAAAATAATCTTCACATAGCCATAGAGGCCTCATTGAATGCTGGAAAAGCTATAATGGATGTTTATGACTCAATAATTGAAGTGGAATATAAAGATGACAAATCGCCTTTAACGGAAGCGGACAAAAGGGCTAACGACATTATAATTTCATTTCTGAAACCAACAGAGATTCCAATAATAAGCGAGGAAAACAAACAAATAGAATACGCTGAAAGAAAAAATTGGGACAAATGCTGGATTGTAGATCCCGTTGATGGCACCAAAGAATTTATTAAAAGAAATGGGGAGTTTACAGTGAATATAGCTTTAGTCAAAGACGGCGTTCCGGAACTTGGGGTAATATACGTACCTGCATTAAGGACAATATATTTTGCCGACGTAAAAGAAAAATCTGCATTTAAATCGTCAATTAGTACTCATGATACTTCAATAAAAGAGGTTTTGAAAATATCAAAACCAATAAAACCAAAAAAACAATCATCATCGGTAGAAGTTGTCGGAAGTAGATCTCACATGAGTCAAGAAACTCTTGATTTTGTCGAAAAAATTAAATCCACAGGCAAAGAGGTAGAAATTGTTTCAAAAGGGAGCTCATTAAAGTTTTGTATTGTAGCTGAGGGCAAAGCGGATATTTATCCTAGATTTGCACCTACGATGGAATGGGATACTGCAGCAGGCCAAGCAATTTGTAACGCTGTTGGCCTAGATGTAATTTCGAAGAAAACAGATAAGCCCTTAATGTATAATAAAGAAAATTTATTAAATCCCTGGTTCATAGTTTCCAAGGAATAAAACTAGAATGTCAACCTACAAAAAAGAGTCACATATTAGAAGCCTTCTAAAAGGTATTTCTTGGAGAATAATTGCTACGGCAGACACTATTTTCATTGTGCTTCTCATTACTTGCCTCAAAGGCCAGTGTAGCATAGATCACGCAATAAAAATAGGCTTAATTGAATTTGCATTAAAGCTCTTAGTTTATTATGTACACGAACGTATTTGGCAAAGAGCGTTGAGTGATGGTGTTGTAACCAAAAGAGAAACTCTTTTTAAAACAATTTCGTGGCGTGTTATTGCAACAACGATGACATTTTTGATATCTGGAGCAGTCTTAAATGCTTATGATGAAATTGCACTATATATTGCCCTTACGGAATTATTCACGAAATTTGTGCTTTACTATTTACACGAAAGGCTTTGGCTTAAAATACCTTTGGGTAAAATAAGAAATTACCTTCTTGGAAAAAAGAAATGATATGTCAGATAACATTGTTGAACATAATTACAATATATCACGTGAAGATAGAATCAAAAACAACAATCATAAGTCGCTTTTGCTTTGGTTTACGGGTCTATCGGGTTCAGGTAAATCTACCATAGCAAATTTGGTTGAACATGCATTGTTTAATAAGGGGGTTAAAACCTACTCTTTAGACGGAGACAATATTAGAAAAGGAATCAACAATGATCTTACCTTTTCAGCTGAAGATAGGACAGAGAATATAAGGCGTATCGCAGAAGTTGCAAACCTAATGTTAGACGCGGGATTGGTAGTATTGGCAGCATTTGTTTCCCCGTATAAAAAAGATAGAGAGAACATTAGAACTATCGTTAAAGATGTTAACTTTGTCGAAATTTATATCAATACCAGTCTTGAAGAGTGTGAGCGTAGAGATGTTAAAGGACTTTACAAGAAGGCGAGGCGAGGCGAGATAAAGAATATGACTGGAATTTCAGCGCCATATGAGGCGCCTGAAAATCCTGAATTAGAAATAAATACTGAAAAAGAAAATATTGAAGATTCTGTAAAAAGAATTGTTGATTTTATAAAACCTAAACTAAATCTCAAAAATGAGTAAGTATTATTTAAATTATTTGGATGAATTAGAAAGCGAAGCGATTTTTGTCCTTAGAGAGGTATGGGCTCAATTTGACAATCCTGTAATTTTGTTTTCAGGAGGTAAGGATTCAATAGTAGTTGCACATTTGGCAAAAAAAGCATTTCATCCTTCAAAGATTCCGTTCCCACTTATGCATGTTGATACAGGGCATAATTTTCCCGAAACAATAAAGTTTAGAGATGATACTATTAAAGAGCTAGGGGTTCAGCTTATCGTAGGATTAGTGCAAGAATCAATTGATCAAGGAAGGGTTGCTGAAGAAAAAGGAAAAAATGCAACTAGAAATGCATTGCAGATTACAACACTTTTAGATGCTATAGAATATAACAAAATTGATTGTGCAATAGGCGGAGGGAGAAGAGATGAAGAAAAGGCTCGCGCAAAAGAACGATTTTTTTCACACAGAGATGATTTTGGACAATGGGATCCTAAAAATCAACGTCCAGAGCTTTGGAATATATTTAATGGAAAACATTTTGAGGGTGAACATTTTAGGGCATTTCCAATTAGTAATTGGACTGAAATGGATGTTTGGAATTATATAAAAAGAGAGAGCATCGCTATTCCATCGCTTTATTTTGCTCATGAAAGAGAAGTGGTGTGGCGTCAAGATAGTTGGATTCCAAATTCTGAATATTTAGTTTTAGAAGACCACGAAGAAATTGTAACAAAAAAAATACGATTTAGAACCCTTGGTGATATTACAATTACAGGAGGTATTGAATCTGATGCAGACACTTTAGAAAAAATTGCCGATGAAGTTTCGGGAATGAGAAAGACTGAACGCGGAAATCGTAGTGATGATAAACGTTCGGAATCAGCAATGGAAGATAGAAAACGCCAAGGATATTTTTAAATAAAACTACATGTTAGATAACAATCAATTATTAAGATTTACTACTGCGGGTAGTGTAGACGATGGAAAAAGCACTTTAATAGGGCGTTTATTATACGATTCAAAATCTATTTTTGAAGACCAATTACAAGCCATAGAAAACACTAGTAAAAGAAAGGGACATGACGGTGTGGACCTTGCTCTTTTCACCGATGGTTTAAGAGACGAAAGAGAACAAGGAATTACTATTGATGTAGCATACAGGTATTTTACTACACCAAAACGAAAGTTTATTATTGCTGATACTCCAGGTCATATCCAGTACACTAGAAATATGGTTACCGGTGCTTCTACAGCAAATGCGGCAATAATATTGGTAGATGCTAGGCACGGAGTAATTGAACAAACCAAAAGACATTCGTTCATTGCGTCTTTATTGCAGATTCCACACGTTATTGTATGTATCAATAAAATGGACCTAGTGGATTATGCAGAGGAAGCTTACAATAAGGTAATAGATCAGTTTGAAGAGTTTTCTTCTAAAATGCTCGTAAAAGATGTTAGATTTATACCTATTAGTGCATTGAATGGGGATAATGTTGTAAACCGTTCTGAAAATATGGAATGGTATCAAGGGGCTCCGTTACTACACACCTTAGAAACAATGCATATTAGTAGTGATATTAATAAAGTAGATACAAGGTTTCCTGTACAAACGGTGCTAAGGCCACAGAGTGATGAGTATAGAGACTATAGAGGGTATGCAGGAAGAGTGGCTAGTGGGATTGTGCGCGTAGGTGATGAAGTAACCGCCTTACCTTCAGGTTTTACATCTAAAATTAAAACAATAGACACCTTTGATAATTCTTTAGAGGAAGCATATGCTCCTATGTCCGTTTCTATAACACTTGAAGATGACATTGATATTGGAAGAGGAGATATGATTGTAAGAACAAAAAACCAACCGGAAACATCGCAGGATATTGAAGTAATGTTATGCTGGTTACACAACAATCCTGCTAAACCTAGAGCAAAGTATACTATTAAGCATACTTCAAATGATCAAAAAGCCATGATTAAGGAAGTAATTTACAAGTACGATATCAATACTTTAGATAGGAATAGGGAAGATAAGGAATTGAAAATGAACGATATATCCAAGGTAAAGATTAGAACGACAAAACCAGTCATGGTTGATCCTTATAGAGAGAATAGAACCACCGGAAGTATTATTTTAATAGATGATACTACAAACGAAACTGTAGCCGCAGGAATGATAGTATAATTAAAAATTTCAACATTAGAGAATTGAGAATTAAGTATGCAATTTTAATAATATGGGTATTGACAACTATTAGTTGTGTGGGAAATAATCAACAAACAAATTCCGAACAAAAGAAATCTAAAAGTCTCAAAATACATTTTATTTTTAGAACAAATAAGGCTGATGAATTTAAGATAATGATGAATAACATAGAGGTTGATGAATTGCAAAAAAAACAGATTCATATATCTGAAAATGTTGAACCATCCAGTAACGATGATTATATCGTTGCTAATTTTGACCCTGACAATATATCCAAGCAAATCGTTATTCAATTAGGTAGTAAAATTGAAAAAGAAGTTATAATTAACGGTATTTTAATTTCTTTTGGAGATAAAACAGTTAATTTAAATAGTCCAGAAGATTTTAACAAACACTTAGTGTTTAATAAATTTATTGAAAGAGACTCTACTAGTAACAAACTTATTACCAAGCGAATTGAAGGAAAACTCAACCCTACTATTAGATTAAAAAATAGTCTTATAAATCAATTGCAGAGATAGTGATATAGTTTTTAATTTTTCTTACATTAGAAACTAATTATATCCCAAAAAAAATGACCTTCAAAACGTCTCGATTTAAACATATTCTTGGTGATTCTGATTTTAAGGAAATATTAAGCAAAGGTCTTTCTTATATATTAATTAGAGGTTTTGGAATTGTAATAAGTTATGCTTTTACAGCCTATATCACGAAAAATTTTGGGGCTTCTATTTTCGGTTTGTTTTCAATTGCAATTTCAATTTTTATGATTGCAAGCGTTGTAGGTCGCCTAGGAGTCGATATCCATCTAGTTAAGTTTTTTTCAGTTAAGGATAATTTAAATGACACAGGCCTTTTCTATAAGACATTACTTAAATCTTTTTTTATTTCTGGGCTAATCAGCATAGTAATTTACCTTCTTAGGTTTCAAATTGCTAACGAATTGTTTAAAGTTCCCAAACCAGAGGTTATCCCTTATTTGAATTGGATTTTGTTAAGCATTCCTTTTTGGTCGATCACCTTGATTAGTTCTAGTGTTTCAAGAGCTCAAAAGAACATCAAGTGGTTTTCGTTTATAAGTCTGGTGAGCCGATTCTTATTTAGCTTTATTGTGTTGTTAGTTTTAGTAAGCTTTACATCAGATCCTATTATTGTAGCTAAAGCTCATTTTTGTGGCATAGCAATTACGTCTGTGCTTTCGATTATCCATACCGCAAATGGCCTTAAGACAATTTCAATTAAATCCAAAACGAACTCTTGGACTTTTTTAAAAGATTCACTGCCAATGATGCTTTCGTCTTCAATATTAATTTTTTTAGGATGGATGGATACATTTGTAATGGGTGTTTTTGAATCGGAGAGCAATGTTGGAATTTATAATGTATGCATAAAAGTAGCCACAATCACAAGTTTTACTTTGCTTGCTATTAATTCAATTCTGGCTCCAAAAATCGCTAAAAGTTATGCCGAAAAAGACGAAGACAATTATAAAAAACTTATTCGTTTTTCAACCAAATTAAATTTTTTGGTTAGCTCATTTGTTCTCTTGGGAATTTTAGTTTTTAACAAGTTTTTATTGTCTATTTTTGGGGAGGAATTTATAGCTGGTCAAATCATATTATTCATCTTATGTGCGGGTCAAATTGTTAATTCTTTTGCAGGTTCCGTTGGAATTATTTTACAAATGATAGGTAAACAAAGGGTGTATCAAAACTTTGTAATTACTGCACTAATAATTAATCTAATATTGACGATTATTTTAACACCCATTTATGGAGGGATAGGAGCCGCGATAGCAACCGTTGTAAGTATGGCCTTTTGGAATTTGGGATGTGTGATATATCTTAAAACCAAATTGCAAATTATTTCATATTATAATCCGTTTTAGCTCGTATTTGAATGAAAATGAAAAACAACATCATAGATTTTTTTTTAGTTGGGGCGGCCAGATGTGGTACAACTTCCCTATATAATCTTCTAAAAAATTGTGAAGGTATATTTCTACCTAGTGTAAAAGAGCCTAACTTTTTTTCAGATGTACATTCTCCAAAAGCAGAAGATTATAAAACACCAGTTAAAGGTGAAAAACACCACGCAAAAATTATTAATGATATTGATGTGTATAATGATTTATACATTGATGCTTCAGAAAACCAATTAAAAGGAGATACTTCTCCTTCATACATTTGGGACACAAATGTTGCTCAAAAGTTATTCTTACATAATCCGAAAGCAAAAATAATTATTAGCTTAAGGCATCCAGTAGATAGAGCTTATAGTCATTATATTATGAACTATTATACTGGTGTTGATAATAAAAAATCATTCGAATTGGCATTAGAAGCTCCTAAAAATCCTGTTTGGGGCAGTTGTAATGAATATCTAAAAATGGGGTTGTATTATAATCAAGTTAAAGCCTATTATGATGTTTTTCCTGAAGATCAAATCAAAGTTCTAATTTATGAAGATTGGACAAATAATTTAGAATCAGAAATAATGAGTTTGATTAATTTTTTAGGCACAGAAGTTTCAGATTCCGTTTTTAATGACACTGTTGAGAGTAATAAAATAAAACCTGTCAAGAAAAAGGCTATTCTGAATTTTCTCAGGCAAAACAAAATAAAAGGTGTTATAAAGAATGTAGTGAGTCAAGAACGAATAGATACTTTAAAAGCGTATTTTTTTAACGATAATTCTAAAGAAATAGAAAAGCTTAATCCAGTGCTAAAACAACGTTTGAATTTGAAATTTGAAGATGACATACAAAAATTAAGTAAACTAACTGGGATTAATTTTAAAGAAAAATGGATTTGATAGTTGCTACTCAGGAAACTTATAATTAAACTTTTCAATTTCCCATTTATAGCGTTTAAAAACGAGTTCTTTTGATTTTTCAGAATAATAATCTGGAACATTTTTTTTCCTCTTCCTAATGTTTTTTTTGATTACTTTAAATTCGGGCGGTAAGTCAATATCTAGTGTTTTAAACAGTTTAGGTATTTCTTCGTTAAAATGTTCTAGACATATAATTTTATCTACAAGAATATTACCCTGTGCATCACTTATGTAATTTTTAAGAGAATAAGTACCATACATTCTCCATCGATCATAGTTTTTACCTCCACCGCCTTTTCCCATAGTTTTCGTAGATTTAAGCCATAAACCAAAAGGTGGTTTAATTGGCCACTTTCTAAAAATCATTTCATATAATGACACTAATCTATTAAAAGGGTTTCTTACACATACAATTTTGAAATAAGCATCAAAATTATAACCCATTTCACCAAATTTCTCTTTAACCTCTAAAGGACTGATATGTGAATAAAAAGGAGTTTGCTCGGTAACTTCTCTAAATGGAACATCTAAAACATCTGAGTAAGGCGTTAACATTTCCCTTAAACTTTCAGAACCAGTTTTGGGGTTGCTAAAAAATATAAACTTATTTTTGTGAGAAATTCTCATGGATTCAAAAAAATTAACTTAAGGGTCTCAAAGATATTAATAAAAAAAATAGAAAATGCCTCAGTTAATTCTTAAAGCAGGATTATTACTTTTATTATTCGTTTTGTCTTTTTACTCAATTGAATTATCATTTGTGGTCTCGGTTTTGGTATTATTAATATCTATCACAAAATCCATTTCTTTTAACATACTTATATCGTCCCTGTTGCTTTTATGTATTGTTTTTATAGGAATAGTCTCGAGCTACGAATTAAAACACCCATTTTATGAATTTCTTAAGGACAATATTTACTTTTTTAGACCAGTAACTGTATTAACAGCAACTTATTTTTCTGTTAAAAGAATAAAGTCCCAAAATTTTGTTTTCAATGCTCTCGTTTTTGTAGCATTATTATTTGCTGTTAATCATTTATATAAAATAATAATTAATATTAATAATATAGACTCTTATATTTATTTAAGAAACTTAGGAGGCAAACAAAATCACATAGAGGCAATAGCCCTCGTATTTCTTTTTTTCACCCCATACGTCACTTTATTTAGTAGGTATAGAAAGCTAATCATTTTTGTCTTATTAGCTTCCTTTGTACTTTATTTATCAAGGACTATGTTTATAATTTTATTTATATACTTTTTGGGGTACAAAGGATATTTATTTTTGAATAAGCGATTCGTTAAAGCCATTTTTATTTTTGCTTTTGTCGGGGCGATGTTTGGATTTATAGTTACAAATATTGAAACCAACAGAGATTCAAAAGGGCTAAAAGCATTTATATATAAAACCCAGAATAGTCTTACAGAGTTATTTGAACCAATTGATGCCGAAAATATTTTAAAAGACAGAAGGGCGCTATGGGAGCACTGGAGAGCTTATGAAGCAGTCAAAGCAATTGATCAAGTTAATAGCAATGGATTCAAAGCCTGGGTTATCGGTATGGGATTTGGCTCTCAGATTGAGTTAGATACTTATGTAAATTTAGATGGTAAAAAGTTTACCAAGGTACCTTCAATTCACAATGGATTTATTAATATTTTATTTAAAACAGGAGTTTTGGGCTTGGTGTGCTATGTTTTTTTTATTTTTCACATATTTGCTATCCATCAAAAGATTTTAAATGAAGATAAGAACATTTCCCTTATGCATAAACTCATCATTGCGTCAAGTTTATATATACTCGTCAACAGTTTTGTTATTAATGGTATTTTTAGACCTGGAGAATTTTCTATTTTTTTGTACGGTGCTTTAGTTGCTTCAAAATATAAATTTAAAAATAATATAATACCATTCAGTTATTAAAAAATAAATTGATGCCTGTAAGATTACTAGTAGACGCACATACATTTGACGAAAATCATCAAGGAATAAGAACTTTTTTAAAGGGGATTTATAGCACTGTCACAATTAATAATTCAAATAATTTAGAGATTTACCTTGCTGCAAATAATATCGATAATTTAAAAAAAGAATTTAAAGACCAGTCAAATTTTAAGTTTATTAAATTAAAATATAGAAATAAATATATCAGGTTGCTCTATGAACTTCCTAAAATCATAACCATGTATAGGTTTGACTATATACATTTTAATTATTATTTACCTTTTTTTTTGAATAAAAAATGTAAATATATAGTTACAATTCACGATGTACTCTTTATTGACTTTCCAAGATATTTTCCAATTAAGTATAGAATAATAAATAGTTTTTTATTTAAAAGATCGGCTCAAAAAGCCGATATTTTAACTACCGTGTCAAAGTATTCTGCAGACAGAATTAAGAAAAATTTTAATTTGGGAAATAAAAAAATAACTGTTTTACCGAATGCAATAGGTGACAATTTTAAAGCTTTACGTAATAAAAGTGATGATAAGGATTATATTAAGGAGAAATATGGTATTGATGAATTCATTATTTACGTGAGTAGAATTGAACCAAGAAAAAATCATTTTAGACTGATTAAGGCTTATCAAAAACTAAAACTTTGGCAAAATAATATTTGTTTGGTTTTAATTGGCAAAAAAAGTTTTAAGGATGACAGATTGGATCATTTAATTGAGAAGGTTAATTTTGAATCGAAAGGAAGTGTTCTTGAGTTCAATAACGTTTCTAACGAAGATTTAGTTGTTTTTTATAATGCAGCAAAACTTGCCGTTTTCCCTTCTCTTTGTGAAGGGTTTGGTATTCCACCAATAGAGAGTGGAGCTTTACAAACCCCAACAATTTGTTCTAATTCTTCTGCAATGAAAGATTTTAGTTTTTTTGAGGATAACTTGTTCGACGCAAGAAATGAGGAAACAATAAAAACAAAGATTAAAGAATCAATTAATAAAGAACACGCCCCCGTTTTTTTAAAAAAAATCTCAGATGAAATCAGAAAGAAATACAACTGGGAAAATACAGCAAACGGTTTGATAAATTTAGTTTTGAATGACAAGGGATAAATTGAAAATAGCAATTCTTGGAACTAGAGGTATTCCCAATTATCATGGAGGATTTGAACAATTTGTTGAGTTCTTTTCTGTTTTTCTTGTTCAAAATAAGCACGAGGTTTTTGTTTATAACTCCAGTAATCATCCCTACCAAAAAAAGCAGTTTAATGGGGTTAATATTGTTCATTGTTTTGACCCTGAAGATAAAATAGGTACAGCCGGACAGTTTATATACGACTTTAATTGTATCCTAGACTCTAGAAAAAGAGATTTTGATATCATACTTCAGTTAGGTTATACTAGTAGCACAATTTGGCACAGGATATTACCTAAAAAGCCAATTATTATAACCAATATGGATGGCTTGGAGTGGAAACGATCCAAGTATTCAAAAAAAGTTCAAAGATTTCTTAAATATGCTGAGCGTCTTGGTGTAAAATATAGTGATTTTCTTATTTCAGACTCTATTGGAATACAGAGCTATTTAAAAAACAGTTATAAAATAGAGTCTAAATACATTGCTTATGGGGCAGAACAATTTAATACACCAAATTCTAATTGCTTGAGTTCATTTGATTTAAAGCCATTTTCGTATAATATGTTAATAGCTAGATTAGAACCCGAGAATAATATTGAGTTTATATTGGATGGGGTGAAACTTGCCAATGACGATGTTCCGTTTGTGGTTGTTGGTAAATATGACGTGAATAAATTTGGGAAATATTTAAAGGAAAAATTTAAGGACCAGAAGAATATAAATTTCGTAGGGGGAATTTATGATTTAAATATTTTAAATAATTTGAGGTATTACTCTAATCTTTATTTTCATGGTCACTCAGTTGGAGGAACTAACCCTTCTCTACTTGAGGCAATGGCGTCAAAGACATTAATAATTGCCAATGAGAACGAGTTTAATAAATCTATTTTAAAGGATAATGCTTATTATTTTTCTTCAGCATTGGACGTTAAAAAACACCTCCTAACCCTATCTAAAAAGGATGAATATGATAAGGTAGATAATTGCTATAAAGAAATTGAACTGAAATATAACTGGGAAATAATCAATAAAAAGTACTTAGACTATTTTTATGAATGTACTAAGTAAAATAGTTAATATCATTAATCACAACGACTTTTTAACTTATCTTTTAGCGATAACAGTTTCCACAATCCTTGTTGGGTATGCAACAAGTAGTATATTCTTGGCTATTTTCTTTTTTTTTGTGTTAAGATATAATATACACAAGCCAACAAAAGTAATTTTAAATCCAACATTAATTTTAAATGTAAGTTTTTATTGTTTTTGCGCAATGACTTATTTTTGGTCTGTTGATAAAGGTTATACTATCAAGGGTTTAGGAAGGCTTTCTGTCTTTTTGGTAGTTCCAATTGCTATGAGTATTTTACCAAATATGACCCAGCGTTCATTTAAAATAATATTAAATTGTTTTACTATATCAAATTTAATATTGGGTCTGTTCTTCTTGGCTACAGCAAGTCATAATTATATAAACATAAAATCCTTATCAGTCTTCACCTACCATGACCTAGTACAGACTCTTGATTTAAATGCAATTTATGTTTCTGTATTTTACTTTATAAGTTATTTCTTTCTTTTAACTAAAATCAAAAAAACCAAATTCGATTTTCTTGGGCTATTGTTTTTGGCAATTCTGATTATGTTGCTTTCATCTAAAACAGTTATAGCTACATTCATAGTTTGCAACCTTTTATATTTTTTATTATTTATTGGATTTGGCAAATTAAAATCAATCAAAGGCATCAGTTTGCTTTTAATACTTCTAATGATGTTTTTTTTTACTTCTAAGAAAATTTTAGAGCGTATTGTTGTTGAGAAAACATCTAATGTTGAGGAGGTTTGGAAAAGGGAAAAGTTTAATAGAATTTATCCATGGACCGGAACATCAATTAGGATACTTCAATTAAGAAATTTAAGAGATCAAATAAAAGAAGATAATATTTTTTGGAAAGGTTTTGGCCTATTCAGTTCTAGAGAAAATTTAAAACAAAGACATTTAACATTTAACACATATTATGGATACCATAGTTATAATTATCATAATATGTACGCTCAGGCCTTGTCTGAACTGGGAATAATTGGCTTATTAATTCTTTTGGGCATTCTATTTTTTGGTTTTAAAAAAGCAATGAGCGTAAGTTCCTTTTTTATGTTTACTTTTTATTTTATTATGTTTACGGTTTTTATAACAGAATCATTTTTATGGGTTCATAGGGGAGTTTTTTTGTTTGTAATATTTAATACGTTATTTTTCAAAGTGAAGTTTCAAAAATCGAATCAAGGAGAAAATAAAAATTTGCATAAAACACTCTAACAAAACAAGAATTATAAAAACAAGGCCACAATTTGAGTCTATTTAATCACGGAAGATATTCAGGGTTTTTAAGACCTATTTCATACCTATTAGATTTAATTATAATTAATCTAGTTGGGTTGTTTTATTTACATATAGAAAGAGATCCTTTTATATTTATTGCTTTTGTGTCTATCGGGTGGATAATTCTATCAATTTATTCAAAGTTTTATGAAGTATATCGATATACAAGACCTATAAACATTTTGGCTTTAATCGTAAAACAATTAATATTATACCTACTATTTGTTTTTGCATTTTCTGGACTTTATCATGAATTTAAAATTTATCCCAGGCCAATTGTTAAGTATACTCTTTTGTGCTTTGCACTAATAACAATTGTAAAGCTCACTATTTATTATTTATTGCAGCGCTATCGAATCTCTTTTGGAGGAAACTATAGAAAAACGGTAATAATTGGATTTAATAAAAAAACTCTTGCCCTAGAGAATTTTTTCAATAAGAAACAAGAATATGGTTATTCTCACCAAAAAACCTTTGATTTTAAAAGAAACCAAAATTTAATAAACGAGTGTTTTCAATATATCTTAGATCAAGGAATTGATGAGATTTATTGCTCCATTTCGGAATTGACAAATGACCAAATTGCGGACATAGTGGATTTCGCCGATAATAATTTAAAAATATTAAAATTTATTCCAGACAGTAAAGAAATTTATTCTAAAAGGCTGAAGTATGAATATTATGACTATATACCAATACTAACCCTTAGAACAATTCCTTTAGAGGATCATTTTAATATGATTATAAAACGTGGTTTTGATATAATATTTTCCAGTATAGTTGTAGTTTTTATTTTATCATGGCTAACTCCGCTAATTGCTATTTTAATAAAGTTAGAATCAAAAGGCCCTGTTTTTTTTAAACAATCTCGAAATGGATTTAATTATAAAGAATTTGATTGTTATAAGTTTCGCTCTATGACTCCGAACAAGGTTGCTAATTTACATCAAGCCACAAGAGGGGACCAGCGTGTAACCAAGGTTGGAAAATTTATTAGAAAAACCAGTATTGATGAGTTGCCTCAGTTTTTCAATGTATTATTTGGGGATATGTCAGTAGTTGGCCCAAGACCACATATGGTGAGCCACACAAACATGTATGCCAAAAAAATAGATAAATTTATGGTGAGACATTTTGTAAAACCGGGAATTACGGGTCTAGCACAAACCAGTGGGTTTAGAGGTGAAGTAGAAACGGACAAAGATATCATTGGGCGCGTTCGATATGATATTTTTTACATAGAAAACTGGTCTCTGTTATTAGATATTAAAATCATATTTCAAACTTTTATTAATGCGGTAAAAGGTGATGATAAAGCATATTAATACAATTATTATGCAACCATTAGTGTCTATAGTAACCCCAATATTTAATAGCGAAAAGGTAATTGGGGAAACAATTCAAAGTGTATTGAACCAATCTTATACCAACTGGGAATTACTCCTTGTTAATGATGCATCAATTGACAAATCAGGCATAGTAGCTAATGAGTTCCTAGCCCAAGACACTAGAATTAAATTATTCGAATTTTCAGAAAATAAAGGTGCCTCAGAAGCTAGAAACTATGGATCTAAAATGGCAAAAGGTGATTATATAGCTTTTTTAGATGCAGATGATCTTTGGCACATGACCAAACTAGAAGTTCAAATAAAAATGTTAATTGATAAAGACATAGATGTCTGTTTTGGAAGTTATGAAATGATCAATTCTGAAAGTAAATCTCTTAACATAAAAGTGACCGCATTATCTATTTTAACTCACAGAAAGTTACTTCGAGCAAATTACATCGGTAATTTAACAGGTATATATAATTGTAAAAGACTTGGAAAAATATTTACTAAAGATTTAAAAAAAAGGCAAGATTGGTTGTTGTGGATTGAGGCCCTAAGAAGAAGCGAGAGACCTGCCGTTGGTATTTCGGATACTATTGCATATTACCGTAAATCTGAAAATTCACTTTCTTCTAATAAAATGGAACTAATAAAACACAATTTCAATGTTTACAGAAAAGGATTGGAATTCAATTTCGTCAAGTCCTGTTTTTATTTGATGCTATTTTTCTACGAACACTTCTTAGTAAAAAGTAAGCTTATTAAAAAGTTAACCTAGATATAAATTGTTTTAGTTTACCAGACTTTGGGCGTTTTAGTTTGTCTTTTTTTTCAAAAGCAATGTGGAGATTTGGCTCGAGATAGCGCTCTATTTCTGTTGATATTAATTTTTCCTTTTCATTTGAGAGCTTGGACTTACTAACATATTTTATTTTAAAATGATCTAATGCTAATTGTTCAATAATGAATTCCGAAACATTTCCGTCATTCTCAATAACACTTTTTGTGATATAGTAAAAGGTCAAACCCGCTGCTTTTTTGCCACTTGGTAACAAAATTATATCATTTGTTCTTCCCGTAAGTTTTTCTAAATAGGGATGTCTTTTACAGCTTTCAGCAGATAAACACCCTACATCACCTATATCATATCTTATAAAAGGATGTGCTTTGTTATATAACGATGTAATTACTATACGGCCTTCAGTACCCTTTGGAACAATCTTACCATTGAGGTCAACAATTTCAATAAAAAGAGTATCAGAATTAATAATCCATTTGCCATCTGGATTTTCAAAAGCAATCAAATCCAATTCAGAAGCTCCATACTCGTTGACAACAGGTACGCCAAATTGCGTCTCCATCAGTGTCTTATCTTGATCAAAAAGCATTTCAGATGTAACTATACAAACACTTAAACTTGGACAATAATCCTTCAGTACAACATCTTTTCTTTTTAAAAATTTTGCAAATTGAACAATTGGGCTGGTATACCCATTGATAAAGTCAAAAGAAGTTGTTTTAAACTTGTTTAGTGTTTTCTCAAACGAACTGTCACTTAAATCAAAAACTGAGAATCGATATCTATTACTAAAGAAATCTTTGATACGCTCCTTTAAGTAGCCTTTTTTATCTAAAGGAATACCGTAGAATCTTGCTTGTTTTGAGGTATTAAAATCTATATTATACCAAGAAAACCTATCCATAATTTGCGACCAAGTCATGGCATGGCACCACTTATCTTTAGCAAATATGAAAGGGTCTCCAGAACTTCCAGATGTTTTGTTTAAATAAATATTTTTAGGCGTAAATCCTTTTGAAAGTCGCCTCTCAATAGGTTGTTGTAAATGACGTTTGGTCATAATAGGAACAGTCTCCCAATCTTCAATATTTACATCCTTTGCAAATGATTTGTAAAATGCATTATTTTCTAAATGATATGAAAGTATTTCACGTTTTTGACTTTCTATATAATTAAGATAATCTTTGTCGGATTTGTTTTGAATTTTTGCTAAGACTTTCCTGGCCTTGTCAATTTCAAAACCATTCAATTTAAGCGAAATGTCAAATAATCTCAAACGATTAATAGGTATTTAAGGTTTATGTAAATTAATTGTTTTTTAATCTTAAAACCAATTATTTTTGCCCAAACAAAAATTCAGTATGAATATTTTAGTACTTGGTTCAGGCGGAAGAGAGCACACATTTGCATGGAAAATAGCTCAGAGTGATCATTGCAATAAATTATTTGTGGCACCAGGAAATTCTGGGACATCAGCAATAGCTACAAATTTAAATGTTGGGGTGACAGATTTCGAAGCCATAAAGATGGCTGTATTAGACCATAATATTAATTTGATGGTGGTTGGGCCAGAAGATCCATTAGTGCAAGGTATTCACGATTTCTTTTTAAATGATGTCGAGTTAAAACATGTCAGTGTGATTGGACCTCAAAAAGATGCAGCAGAATTGGAGGGCAGTAAAGAATTTGCCAAAGAATTTATGATGAGACATAATATACCCACCGCTGCATACCAAAGTTTTACAAAGGATAATGTAGTAGAAGGTTATAAATTCTTAGAGACTTTGAATCCTCCTTATGTTTTAAAAGCTGACGGTTTAGCTGCAGGCAAAGGTGTTTTAATTCTAAAAGATTTAGATGAGGCAAAATTAGAACTAAAGAAAATGCTTGTTGATGCTAAATTTGGTACAGCAAGCGCTAAAGTGGTAATTGAAGAATTTCTAGATGGGATAGAATTGAGTTGTTTTGTACTTACTGATGGGAAAAACTATAAAATACTTCCAACGGCAAAGGATTATAAGCGCATAGGTGAAGGAGATACCGGTTTAAACACCGGCGGAATGGGAGCCGTTTCACCTGTACCATTTGCAACAAAAGACTTTCTGGGTAAAATAGAAGATAGAATTGTAAAACCTACTGTTGAAGGATTGGCTAAAGACAACCTCCCTTACAAAGGATTTATTTTCATTGGCTTAATAAAAGTAGGAGATGAACCAAAAGTTATTGAGTATAATGTGAGAATGGGTGATCCGGAGACAGAAGTTGTGTTGCCAAGGTTAAAGACAGATTTGGTTAAGATATTCGACGCGATTTCAAAGCAGACCCTTTCAGATATTGAATTAGAAATTGACGAAAGAGCGGCAACAACCGTAATGTTAGTATCTGGTGGATATCCTGAAGCCTACGAAAAAGGTAAAGAAATTTTTGGTCTAGAAAATGTAAAAGACTCAATAGTCTTTCATGCAGGAGCAAAAGAACAAGAAGGAAAGATTGTAACTTCTGGAGGTAGAGTTATGGCAGTAACATCATATGGAAACACTTATCAAGAAGCAATAAAAAAATCTTACCAAAGCATAAACCATTTATGTTTTGATAAGATGAATTATCGTAAGGATATTGGATTTGACTTATAGATAAGAGTGTGCAGTAACACTTTTATCTTCCTCATTGTTTCCATTATATTTTGCTAATTGCATCATCCAATAAACAAATGCAACCAATCCAATTAGTGTAAATATCCAAGATACTATGTTTGCAGAAAACCAGCTTTCTAGCTCTAAGGCTCTAAGAGCATCAAATGGAGCAAATAGTACATTGACAAATAAATCTTCTATTCCGTAAAAGAAATCCTTCATAACTTTTTAAATTTACCAAGCAAAAATACAAAAAGAGTTAATGATTACAAGAGTTTTTAATAAATCTAAGCCTATAAATTTTATTATAGTGCTGGCATTTGTACTAACCGTTTTTGTAATAACAAATTTTAATACAATATTTATTGATATAGAAGGTGTCTTGTTTACACTCTCTAAGCTAATACTCATAGTGTTTCTTGTTTTTTTGGTAGATTTCATTGTTTCAAAAAACAATCTTACTCAAGGCAATAGTTATGCAATAATGACATTTGGAATTTTACTAGCCATATTCCCTCAGGTTTGGAATAATATTGATGTTTTACTCTCCAATCTTTTCATTGTTTTTGCATTGAGAAGAATAATTAGCTTAAGCTCTATGAAAAACATTAAGAAGAAGTTGTATGATGCTTCGTTCTGGATAGCGCTTGCAACACTCTTTTATTTTTGGTCAATTCTTTTTTTTGCAATAGTAATCGTGGCACTTATTTATTATTCTCAAAACGACATAAAGAATATAATCATACCTATTGTGGGCATAGCTACTGTGGCGGTATTTTTATTGGTTTATAATATTTTGTCCTACGATGTTTATATCAGGCCTTCAAATTTTGAAAGATATGCGAGTTTAGATTATACGGCCTATAATAGTATTGAATTTATCACAAAGCTAACTGTACTATTTTCTTCCTTTGTTTGGACTCTCGTTTTCTTTTTTAGATCCTTACCTGAAAAAAACAAAAAAATGAGACCATCCTTTTTTATTGTTGCTTGGGCTTCTATAATAGCAATTTTAATAGCAATTATCTCACCCTTAAAAAACGGTAGTGAGTTTATATTCTTTCTATCACCATTTTCAATTATTTTGGGTAATTATATTGAGGCCATTTCAGAACACTGGTTTAAAGAGATATTTGTAGGTATTTTAATTATTACAGCTTTAATTGGGCTATTTCTGTAGTTTACTACCAAAGGCTAAATCTCCCGCATCACCTAAACCAGGTATGATATACCCTTGATTATTTAGCTCATCATCTATGTTGGCAATCCATAGATGAATATTATCACCTACCTTTTCATTAATATAGTCTACTCCTTGTTGAGCACCAATTACACTTATTAAATGAATTTCCTTAGGTGTTCCGAATGGTTTAAGGGCTTCTAAAGTTGCATAAATTGATTGGCCTGAAGCGATCATGGGATCTGCTAATAAAAGTGTTTTTCCTTCTAAATCTGGACACGTCAGATATTCAATTATAATGTCAAATTCATTGGTATTGTCAATATGCTTTCTGTAAGCAGAAATAAACGCATTTTCGGCATTATCAAAATAGTTCAATAAACCATTATGCAATGGTAATCCAGCTCTTAAAATTGAGCAAAGCACTATATCATTTGTATACTGCTTTGTGTTTGATGTGCCCAAAGGAGTTTCTGTGTTTTTTTCTGAGAATGACAAGAATTTACTCAATTCGTACCCTAAAATTTCTCCGATACGCTCAATATTCCTCCTAAAACGCATGCTGTCTTTTTGGATGTTTTTATCTCTTATTTCAGACATGAAAGTATCTAACAAGGAAGGCGTTTTAGAGAGGTTATGTATTTGCATTTTATGACTGTTTCGGTAATGGCTAAGTTAATAATTCAAACTATATTTGCATATTCAATATTTATACAGATATGTTTTCAGATAAAGCTAATGCTATTTTTCAAGATGTAATTAAAACTTATAAAGTTTTAAACACTGTAGATCAGCCATTTATTAACAAGTATAATAAAAATGAAGATGTCATTTCACATTTATTATACAGAAAATGTTGGATTGATACCGTACAATGGGCATATGAGGATATAATTAGAGACCCAAATATCGATCCGGTTTCAGCTTTAAAATTAAAACGGAAAATAGATGCTTCTAACCAAGATAGAACTGACACTGTTGAGTACATTGACAGTTACTTCTTGGATAAGTTCAATGATGTTGAGGTTAAGCCCTATGCTAGAATAAATTCTGAGAGCCCGGCTTGGGCAATTGATAGATTGTCAATTTTAGCTTTGAAAATTTATCACATGCATTTAGAGACCATAAGAGAAGATGCTAGTGACGCACATAAAGAAGCTTGTGAAAAGAAATTAAACGTATTGTTAGAACAACGTGTTGATTTGAGTAAAGCTATTAACGACTTGCTTGCAGATATTGCTAATGGAGATAAGTACATGAAAGTTTATAAACAAATGAAAATGTACAATGATGACGAGCTTAACCCTGTGTTAAGAGGGCAGAAATAATATAGCGACAAGTAATCGCATTAAAAGCATATATGCCAGAACCAAAACACATACTCGTCATAAGGTTTTCGGCTATGGGAGATGTGGCAATGACGGTTCCGGTTCTACGAGCACTCTCTGAGCAACACCCACAACTAAAAATCACAGTTTTAACTAGGGCTTTCTTTAAACCGTTGTTTGAAGGTTTAAATAATGTTGAAGTTTATTCTACAGACTTAAAAGGAAATCATAAAGGTTTATTAGGATTATATAAACTAGCTAAAGAATTAAAACACCTAAAAGTTGAAGCTGTTGCAGATTTACACAATGTATTGCGTAGTAAGATTCTTAAATTCTTTTTCATAGGTACGAAAGTTGTTCAAGTAGATAAGGGTAGAGCAGAAAAAAAAGCTTTAGTCACAGGTAAAGAATTTAAGCAACTTAAAAAGACTCATCAACGCTATGCTGATGTTTTTGAAAAATTAGGCTACACAATAGATTTATCTCAGCCAAAGTTTCCTTTTAAACCGCAATTTTCAAAAGAAATTACCAAACTAATTAAGAAAGATTACCCTTTAATTGGTATAGCACCATTTGCTGCTCATAAGGGAAAGATGTATCCTTTAGATAAGATGGAAAAAGTCATTCAGCATTTATCTAAGGACAATCAAGTTTTTCTTTTCGGTGGGGGAGAAAATGAAATAATAATATTAGAGGACTTATCTAAAAAATACGAAAATGTTATTTCTATTGCAGGAAAATTATCACTTGAAGAGGAATTAAATCTCATTTCAAATTTGGATACAATGCTCTCAATGGATTCAGGTAATGGGCATTTGGCCGCAATGTTTGGAATTAAGGTTTTAACGATTTGGGGAGTTACACACCCCTTTGCAGGTTTTACACCTTTTAATCAGCCAGACTCGAATATGTTATTGGCCGATAGAGAAAAGTATCCCTTGATACCAACTTCGGTTTATGGTAATACATATCCTGAGAATTATGAGGATTGTGCCGGCAGTATAACAGTTGAAAAAATTCTTGAAAAAGTAGAATCTACTATTTTCAAAAGTTAATTAAACATCGTCATAATCAACAATGACGGAATCAGAAGTTGGATGCGCCTGACACGTTAAGACTAATCCCTCTGCAACCTCACTATCAGTTAAAATATTGTTCTGCCTCATTTCTGTTTGGCCCTCTGTAATTCTCGCAATACAACTACTGCAAATACCACCTTGGCACGAGTATGGTGCATCAATATCCTTTTTTAATGTAGCTTCAAGAATTGTTTGTTTTTTGGACATTTCAAACTCAAACTCTTCTTCATCAACAATAACCTTTATCATAGAACTAACGCCTGAAATAGAAATATCTGACTTACTATTTGACTCTATTGGTGCAGTAAATAATTCAAATAATATGTTTTTTTCTTTAATGCTATTTTCAAGTAATACATCTTTAACAGTATGAATCATCTGTTCAGGACCACATAAATAGAACTTCTCAACAGTTACGTCTTTGTACTTGTTTTTTACGATAAGGTTAACCGTACTTTTTTCAATACGACCAAAAAGCGCATCTTCTTCTTGTGACTGACTGTAAATAAAATGAATATGAAAGCGATTACCATATCTCTCTTTAAGTTGAAGCAAGTCTTGGGTAAACATGGCATCATTTAAAGACTTGTTGCCATAAACTAAAATAAAATTACTGAAAGGCTCATCTTCCAAAAGCGTTTTTGCAATACTCAAAATAGGCGTAATTCCACTTCCAGCGGCAAAAGCTGCAATTGTTCTAGTCTTAGCTTCATTGGCCTCGAATACAAAACGACCATTTGGTGTGGCCACGTCAATTACATCTCCTACTTTTAAGCTATTATTGGCGTAAATAGAAAACGTACCATCCTCAACGGCCTTTACTGCAACAGTGAGATCTCCACTTCCTTTAGAAGAACATATTGAATAATCTCTTCTAATTTCTTCACCGTTAATCTTAGTACGAAGTGTAATATATTGACCAGCCTCAAAAATAAAGATGTCTTTTAAGTCTTCAGGTACTTTGAACGAAATAGCCACGGACTTATCTGTAACTTTATTTACTGATTTTATTTCTAAGGAATGGAATTGTGACATTGCAATAATTTTTTGCAAAAATAATGAAGCCCAACATTAAAGTTATCTTTGTTTGTAACAAATTAACAATTAAGTTTACTAATAGAAAAAACTAACCAAACAGCTATGATTAAGCATTTTATTAATTTAGAGTGGAAACAATATTTTCGCTCATCTTATTGGCAAAAAAACATAGCACTTAACATCTTAATGGTGTTTTTTGCTCTATACTTTATAGCTGTCTTTTTAATTTTAGGATTTGGGCTTCTACCAATCCTTAAGAAAGTTTTTCCAGATCAAGATCCATTTGTTGTTGCCAATGGATTTATTTTTTTCTGGATTATGGCAGACTTACTAATGCGCTTCTTTTTGCAGAAGCTACCTGTCATGAGTGTAAAACCTTTATTAACGCTACCTATCAAAAGATCAACGGTGGTTCATTATGTTTTAGGGAAGTCTGCTTTATCGTTTTTTAACTTCTTGCCATTATTCGCCATAATACCATTTAGTATTATGCTAATTGTTAATGACTACTCTACATCAACAGCTTTAGCATGGATGTTTACAATGATAATTGTAGTGTTAATTGGCAATTTTTTAAACTTTATTATTGAAGCTTTTTCTGCTGATTTAGAATTTTCATTTCTACCATTAATATTTTTTGTTAGCACATTATATGGATTAGATGCTTTTGGAATTGTTTCTATGACATCCCTGTTAGGAGATTCATTTTTGGGCATAGCTAATAACCCTGTTTTAATCTTAGTTCCAATAGCAATCTTAGCCCTTTGTTATGCCTTCAATTTTAAATTATTAAGAGACAAATTATTTTTAGACAGCTCTCTAAAATCCAAAGTTACAGAAGTAAAAGTAGCTGATTTATCGTGGACAAAACGCTTTGGTGATATAGCTCCATTCATGCAATTAGATTTAAAACTTATTTGGAGAAACAAAAGAACAAAATCATCGGTTTGGTTAATGGTTATTGGCTTACTTTATGGATTGTTTTTTTACCCACAGCCCATGTATAAAGAAATGGTTTGGCTTTATCCATTTATTGGCATATTTGTTACAGGCATTTTTCTTATCAACTTTGGTCAATTTATACCGGCTTGGGATAGTGGTTACTATAAGATGCTAATGAGTCAAAACATTAAATATGAACAATATTTAAGATCAAAATTTATACTTATGGTTTTAAGTGTTGGGATAATGTTTGTATTGAGCATACCCTACGTATACTTTGGTTGGAAAATTCTTGTCGCCCATTTTGCAGCAGCCATATATAATATAGGCGTGAACTCCCATATAATGCTTTATGGCGGGTCTTTTAACAGAAAAAAAATAGACCTTAATCAAAGAGCTGCATTTAACTATCAAGGGACTGGTGCAGTACAGTGGATTATTGGTTTACCATTAATGTTACTACCCATGATTATTTTCGCCATACTAAATTGGCTAGTTGGTTTTGAAACAGGTATTGCTGTATTAATTTTACTGGGTATAGCAGGTATTGTTTTCCATAAAAAGTTAATGAGGATGATTACACAACGCTACTTAGATTCTAAATATAAAATGATTGACGCTTTCAGTCAAGATAACTAATACACAGATTAACCATGATATATACAAAAGACATTTCAAAAGCATATGACGGCACCACAGTTCTTAAAATTGACGAACTTACGATACCTAAGGGCCAAAGTTTTGGTCTTGTTGGTAATAACGGCGCGGGTAAAACAACCTATTTCAGTTTGTTGCTAGATCTAATTAAACCTACTACTGGCAATATTTCTAATGGAGAGATTATTGTTGATCAGAGTGAAGATTGGAAACCATATACCTCATCTTTTATTGATGAAAGTTTTTTAATAGGCTATTTAACCCCAGAAGAGTACTTCTATTTTATTGGTGACCTAAGAGGTCAGAATAAGGCAGATATTGATACTTTAACATCAAAATTTGAAGATTTCTTTAATGGAGAAATAATAGGAAAGAAGAAGTACCTAAGAGATTTAAGTAAGGGTAATCAAAAAAAGGCAGGTATAGTTGCCGCTTTAATAGGAAATCCTGAAGTTATAATATTAGACGAACCATTTGCCAATTTAGATCCTACAACACAAATACGGTTAAAGCAAATTCTTAAGGATTTAGCTGAAAAGCAGGGTGTAACTGTTTTAATATCTAGTCATGACCTTATGCACGTTACAGATGTGTGTGAACGTATTGTTGTGTTAGAGAAAGGAGAAGTTATAAAAGACTTGGAAACTAATCCAGAGACATTAAAAGAACTTGAAGTACACTTTGCCGGAAACCTAGAGATGTCTCAAGAAGAGGAATAAAATTCGCTTAATATTATTTTGGTGAGTTTTATATCTCCTTCTGTTATGCATGCTCGAAAAACCTTCAAATAGGACCATTAATTCAAAAAGATGTTTATTTTTACCACATAGCACACTAAACACCCAAGATTTTAGTTATCTATTAATCAAATAGAATAAACGTTGAAGACCTATTTAAAAATCTTTTTCTCTCTCATTTGTATTGCGATAATTACACAGAGTTGTTCTCGTAAAAAGGATACGTTTATTAACAGAAATTTCCATGCCTTAGGTACAAAATACAATGTATTATATAATGGCAACTTGGCTTTAGATCGAGGTGTTGAGACTGTAAATTATGCCTATTCAGAAAATTTCTGGGAGCTTCTTCCAGTAGAAAGGATGAAGATTGAAGATGACATTTTCCTTCCGGGCCAGACAAAAAATGCAGATTTCGAAAGAGCAGAAGAGAAAGCGATTAAAGCAGTTCAGGTTCATGGCATGAACATAGACGGTAAGGAAAAAAATTATCAAATTGACGAAGCGTACCTTTTGCTCGGAAAAGCTCGATATTACGATCAGCGCTTTGTTCCAGCCCTAGCAGCGTTTAACAATATTCTTAATAAATATCCAACAAGCGATAAGATAAATCAAGTAAAGATTTGGAGAGAAAAGGCAGATATGCGATTGGATAACAACGAAATTGCAATTAAAAAATTGAAACGCTTATTAAGAGAGGAGCAACTTGAGGATCAAGATTTGGCAGATGCTACAGCAACACTTGCACAGGCGTATATTAACACAAAATCTAAAGATAGCGCAATGATTCAGCTCGCTATTGCAGCTGAAAACACCAAGATAAAAAGAGAAAGGGCGCGATTCTTATTCATTAGAGGACAGCTTTATAATGAATTTGGTATAAAGGACAGTGCCAATATGGAGTTCGATAAAATTATTGAAATGCATCGCCAAGTTCCAAGGGCCTTCTATATAAATGCGCATTTAGAGAAATCCAAAAACTTTGACGAACTCAATGGTGATGTAATAGCTTTCCAAGAATATTTGACTGAGTTGGAGGAAAACCGAGAAAATCGTCCTTTTTTAGATAAAATTTACCATAGAATAGCTGAATTTCACCGCAAGAGTATGTCAGATAGTTTAGCAGAGGCGTATTATAATAAGTCGCTCACAAAAACTACGTCAGACCAATACTTAAAGGCATTGAATTATGAAACTCTAGGCAACATGTATTTTGATCGTAATAGCTATAAAACAGCTGGCGCATATTACGATAGTACATTGACGGCAATGGAGCCAAAGACTAAAGAATATAGAATCTTAAAGCGCAAAAGGGAAAATTTGGATGATGTTATTTATTACGAAGGTATTTCGGAAGCCAATGATAGTATTTTAAACATTATAAGTTTGTCAAAGGAAGACCAAATTGCCTTTTATGCAGAATATATAGAAATACTAAAGGCTAAAGCTGAGGAGGAAGAGAAATTACAAAAAGAGCAATCACAAAGGCAATCTAATGTTAGTAACAACACTCAAGTTGCTAATAACAACCCAAACAAGAGACCTGGTTCAAATATGAATCCAGGTGCCTTACCAGGAAATTTCGGAAATAATGCGAGTAGTTTTTATTTCTATAATCCAACAACGGTTGCCTATGGAAAAAATGAATTTTTAAACCTATGGGGAGATAGACAATTACAAGATAATTGGAGATTATCAGACCAGCGTAGAAAAATTGAAAACACTGAAAAAGATGAAGTTGTTGCATCTGAAGGTACCGAAGAGGAGTTATCTCCAGATTTTTATATTGCTCAATTACCTACGCAACAAATAGAAATAGATAGTATAGCGAAAGAAAGAAATTACGCGTATTATCAATTGGGTGTTATTTACAAAGAAAAATTTAAAGAACTTGGCTTGGCAAAGTCTCGGTATGAGACCTTATTGAAGAACAATCCTGAAGAACGCTTAATATTACCTTCAAAATACAATCTGTTTCGCATCTATGAAGAACTTGGATTAAATCGCAAGGCTGAAACTATGAAGGCAGATATTGTAGAAAACTATCCAGACTCAAGATATACGGAAATTATATTGAATCCCCAGTCTCAATTAGCAAAAGACGAAAACAGTCCTGAAGCAATTTATACGAATTTGTATAAAAGATTCAATGAGCAAAGTTACGCCGAGGTAATTACCGCTGCAGATGAAAATATAAAAAAGTTTGAAGGTGATAACATTGTTCCAAAATTTGAAATACTTAAGGCGTCGGCTACAGGAAGGCTTAATGGTTTTGAAGCATATAAAGAAGCAATCAACTTTATAGCTTTGACTTATGCTAATACTGAAGAAGGTAAAAAGGCTCAAGAAATTATGGATAATGCCATACCTGTTTTAGCAAAAAAAGAATTTGTTGCAGATGATGTTGCTAAAAACTTTAATGTCATTTATCAATTTAATATAGATTCTGGTGAAGATGTAGATGCTTTTATAAAGTTATTGAACGAGGAAGTTGCCAAGGTGAAATACTTTGATTTAACAACCTCTAGGGATGTATACGATGAAAACACTACATTTGTAGTAGTGCATGGCTTAAAAAGTATTTCTGGCGCACGAGGCTTTGCCGAATTACTTAAGACAGAAGAAAAGGATAAAAGAGGCAGACCTATCCCTCCAAAAATTACCAGACCGTTCTTTTCTATTTCTTCTCCAAACTATGCTATTGTTCAACGACACAAAAATTTAAACACTTATTTAGAACAACAATAAACACAGACAATTATGTTTTCTCCAGAAACTAAGAAATCTAAAAAGCATATACCTATGGAAACAAATACACAACAAAATATTATAGCACATGGGACCAAAATTGTAGGAGATATTACAAGTCAGGGTCCTTTTAGAATTGATGGTACAGTAGATGGCAACGTGAAAACTTCCGGAAAAGTTGTTGTTGGAAAGTCAGGATATGTAAAAGGTACATTGCAAGGCGAAAATGCTGATTTCGAAGGCAAATTTTCTGGCAAACTTATATTATCAGGTACCTTATCATTAAAATCTACAGCTCATATTGAAGGAGAAGTGCATACAGGTAAGCTTGCTGTAGAACCAGGAGCAACATTTAATGCAACATGTAGCATGAAAGGCACAGTTAAAGCGTTATCAAATGAGCCAATCAAACCAAAACAAACACAAACAACCCAAAGACCAGAAAGACAAGCTTAATACTTACGCTCGATTATCTGGCTTAGTCATACAAATGATGGCAATAATTGGCGTCGGAACTTTTGCAGGTATTAAGCTAGATGAAGCTTATCCCAATGAAAAAGACCTTTATACTTTAGGTCTAACTTTAGCAGGAGTTATTTTGTCTATTGTTTATGTAATAAGGCGTATTATTGCATCCTCAAACAAATAACCATTAAATTATTATGGGACAATTTAAAAAAAGGCAGATAGTGTTTTTGCTTCAATTAATTGGTGTAACTGCGGTTCTGTTTGCAATGCATAGTTATTTAGTTTACCATTTCGCAAAGGATATCACCTTCTTTTTCCCGGTTTGGCAGATCTATGCATTCCATGTGTTTATTACACTCATACTATATTCTGTAATTAATTATAGATTTTCAACTGGTAAAAAGGATGTTTTTAATTTGTTTATGGTTATGACTTTTCTAAAAATGTTCTTGGCAATCCTATTTTTGCTGCCGTTATTACTTTCAGAATTTGAAAACAAACAACCTGATGTTTTCAACTTTTTTATACCATACTTTTTATATCTGTTCTTTGAAGTTTTCGCTTTGACGAGATTCTTGCAAAAGTCTTAATTTTTCTTTTTTCAGACTTAAGACAAACCCTTAGGTTTTATTGATAAAAAACTTTAGAAATTAAGGCTAAAATAATGTTTGTCAATTCATATAATGTGTGTACATTTGCAGCGAATTTAAAACAAGGTATTTTAAAGCCGTAGAGAATGACATTAAGCACCTTTAAACGTTTAGCACTAACCATCCTATTTTTATCAGTGAGTTTAGTTGGTTTTGCTAACGACTCTAAAGAAGGAGGAGACGACGAAAAATTCGACCCAAAAGAAATGATTTTGCATCACGTAAAGGATGCATACGGAATGCACATAGCAACCCTTAATCAGGGCGAAGAGAACGAATCCCACATTACAATCCCACTTCCTGTTATAGTATACACAGACAAAGGTTTAACAACATTTTCATCATCTGCGTTTCACCATGATTATCATGGTCACGAGATTGTAGAAAGAAATGGACAGCGTTTCGCAAATGTTCATGAGAAGGTTTATGTATTGGATGAAGGCGCTTCAGAAGTTTCTTTTGATGCAGAGGGTCACCCAACGAATGCTCATAGACCAAAATTTGATTTATCAATTACCAGAAACGTGTTTATGATGTGGGTGTCAATTGCAGTTTTATTATTGATTTTCCTTTCAGCAGCTCGCAGATATAAAAAATCTGTTGATTATGTGCCATCTGGTATTGCAAGTTTTGTTGAACCGTTAATAGTTTTTGTTAGAGACGAAATAGCAAAACCTATGATTGGTGAACATAAGTACAAAAAATACATGCCATATTTATTAACCATATTTTTCTTTATATGGATCAATAATATTTTTGGGTTGATTCCGATTCTAAACGGTGCTAATGTAAGTGGTAACATTGCCTTTACATTTACTTTGGCAGCTATCACTTTTATAATTACAACATTTAGTGGTAATAAGCATTATTGGCAACACATTTTCTGGATGCCAGGCGTGCCTGTACCAATGAAAATATTTTTAATGCCTATAGAGATTATTGGAATGTTTGTTAAACCAATATCTCTTATGATTCGTTTATTTGCAAACATTACTGCAGGTCACGTTATTATTTTGGCATTAATGTCTTTAATCTTTGTGTTTAAGACTGAAGCTATGGCACCTGTGTCTGTGGTTTTCTCATTATTTATAACGGTTATTGAAATTGTTGTTACAGCAATACAAGCATATATATTTACAATTTTGTCAGCCTTATATTTTGGTATGGCAACTGAAGAAGCACATCATTAATTTAAATTTTATATTATGACTATTACAGGAATTGCAGCTATTGGAGCTGGATTAGCAGCTATTGGAGCTGGTATGGGTATCGGAAGAATTGGTGGGTCAGCTATGGAAGCTATGGCACGTCAACCTGAGATGCACGGAAAGATTCAAACATCTGCATTAATTTTAGCAGCCTTCGTGGAAGCGGTAGCACTATTTGGTGTTGTTGTTGCTTTCTTACAAGGGTAAAAAGTAAAATACAGAAGTAACGGTTGGTTGCTTCTGTATTTTTAAAATTTAAGTTATTTAAATAGAATACAATGGATTTAATTACACCAGAATTTGGACTTGTTTTTTGGACTTTAATAACATTTTTAGTCCTACTATTTATATTAAGAAAGTTTGCTTGGAATCCAATTTTAGGCGCAGTAAGTGAAAGAGAAGAAGGCATTAAAGATGCTTTAGCTTCTGCTGAAAAAGCGCGTCAAGAAATGGAAAATCTTCAAGCAGATAATGAACGTATTTTACAAGAAGCACGTGCTGAACGTGAAGCTATGCTTAAAGATGCACGTGAGATGAAAGCAAAATTGATTGCTGATGCTAAGGATGAGGCTCAATCACAAGCAAGTAAAATGATAGAGCAAGCACAAGTTGCAATTGAAAGTGAAAAGAAAGCAGCTATGGCAGAATTAAAAAACCATGTTGCAGGTTTATCTATTGAAATTGCAGAAAAAGTAGTACGTGAAGAATTATCTAACAAAGACAAGCAGTTAAAATTGGTTGAGGGAATGTTAGGTGAAGCAACTTTAAATTAAGATAAATGGCAGGATCAAGAGCAGCAATTAGATACGCAAAAGCAGTATTAAGCTTAGCAAAAGATCAAAAATCTACTGAAGTAGTTAATAGTGATATGAAATTAATCACAAATACACTTGCTCAGAGTGAAGATTTAAGTCAAATGCTTCAAAGTCCTATTGTAAGATCTTCAGATAAAAAAGCGGTATTAACATCAGTATTTAAAAATACTAATGTTGCGACAACTAATCTAATAGATACTTTAATCTCTAATAAACGACTGGCGCTTTTAAATGATGTAGCGGTTAGTTATACTGAGTTATATGACCATTTAAGAGGAACGCAAGTAGCAACGGTTACTACAGCAGTACCTTTAACAGATGATTTAAAAACTAAGGTGTTAGTTAAAGTCAAAGAACTTACAGGTAAAGAAGCTGAAGTAGAAAATATTATAGATGAAAGCATTTTAGGTGGTTTCATCTTAAGAGTGGGTGATATACAGTATAATGCTAGTATTTCAAACAAACTCGATAAATTAAAAAGAGAATTTACATTAAATTAAGATAATATCTATCTAATATAAATAAAGATGGCAGAAGTAAAACCAGCTGAAATATCAGCAATCTTAAAACAACAACTTTCAGGTTTTGAAGCAGGTGCTTCATTGGATGAAGTAGGAACAGTATTAACTGTAGGTGATGGTATCGTTCGCGCTTACGGATTAGCTAATGCGCAATATGGTGAATTAGTAGAATTCGAAGGTGGTTTAGAAGGAATTGTACTTAACCTTGAGGAAGATAACGTAGGTATTGTACTATTAGGTGCTTCAGTAGGAGTAAAAGAAGGATCCATAGTAAAACGTACTGAGCGTATCGCATCTGTAAAAGTAGGTGAAGGTATCGTTGGGCGTGTTGTTGATACTTTAGGGAACCCAATTGATGGTAAAGGACCAATTACAGGAGAAACTTATGAGATGCCTGTAGAGCGTAAAGCACCAGGTGTTATTTATAGAGAGCCTGTAACAGAACCATTACAAACTGGTATTAAAGCGATTGACGCAATGATTCCTATAGGTAGAGGTCAGCGCGAGTTGGTAATTGGTGACCGTCAAACAGGTAAAACAACAGTTTGTATTGATACAATATTGAATCAAAAAGAATTTTACGATGCAGGTGAGCCTGTATATTGTATATATGTTGCTATTGGACAAAAGGCTTCAACAGTTGCAAATATTGCAAAAACTTTAGAAGAAAGAGGGGCTTTAGCTTATACCACAATAGTGGCGGCTAACGCATCAGATCCTGCTGCGATGCAAGTATACGCACCAATGACAGGAGCTTCTATCGGAGAATACTTTAGAGATTCTGGTCGTCCAGCATTAATCATCTATGATGATTTATCTAAGCAAGCCGTTGCATACCGTGAGGTATCTTTATTATTACGCCGTCCTCCAGGACGTGAAGCGTATCCTGGTGATGTATTCTATTTACATTCGCGTTTATTAGAGCGTTCTGCAAAAATTATCAATGATGATTCTATCGCTAAAGAAATGAATGATTTACCTGAGCCCCTTAGACCAATGGTTAAAGGTGGAGGGTCATTAACAGCTTTACCAATTATTGAAACCCAAGCAGGTGACGTTTCTGCTTATATCCCAACTAACGTAATTTCTATTACAGATGGGCAGATATTCTTAGACGGTGATTTATTTAATTCTGGTGTTCGTCCCGCGATTAACGTAGGTATTTCTGTATCTCGTGTTGGTGGTAATGCACAGATTAAATCAATGAAAAAAGTAGCAGGTACACTTAAATTAGACCAAGCTCAATATCGTGAACTAGAGGCATTTGCTAAGTTCGGATCTGATTTAGATGCATCTACCTTAAATGTAATTGAGAAAGGTAAACGTAACGTTGAAATATTAAAACAAGCACAAAATGATCCTTTTACTGTTGAAGATCAAATTGCTATAATTTATGCAGGTTCAAAAAACTTATTGAGAAATGTACCTGTAGAAAAAGTAAAAGAGTTTCAACGTGATTATATTGAGTTTTTAAATGCTAAGCATAGAGGGGTTTTAGATACACTTAAAGCTGGTAAATTAACCGAAGAGGTTATTGATACATTAACTAGTGTAGCAAAAGACCTTACTGGAAAATACAAAGCTTAAAAATTAAACTAATGTCACTCTCAGAGTAATCTAGAGTCTTTATACATTAAAGAATGGCAAACTTAAAAGAAATACGTAACAGAATATCATCGGTGTCTTCAACTATGCAGATTACCAGTGCTATGAAAATGGTATCTGCTGCTAAGTTAAAGAAGGCACAAGATGCCATTACTGCAATGCGTCCTTACTCTAATAAGTTAACTGAGTTATTACAAAGCTTAAGCGCAACTTTAGATGCAGATTCAGGTAGTAAATACGCTACTCAGAGGGAAGTAAAAAATGTTTTAATTGTTGCGATTACTTCTAATAGAGGATTATGTGGTGCATTTAATTCTAACATCATTAAGCAAACTAACACATTAATTAATGATGTTTACGGTGATAAGAATGTATCAGTTTTAGCTATAGGCAAAAAATCTAATGATGCTTTTACTAAGCAAAATAGAGTGATTGATAATAAAAGTGAAGTTTTTGACGACTTAACTTTTGACAATGTTGCTGAAATTGCTGACATGATAATGGATAAGTTTGTTCAAGCTGAATTCGATAAAGTAGAATTGGTTTATAACAGATTTAAAAACGCAGCAACTCAAATCATTATGACAGAACAATTTTTACCAATTGTACCTGTGGAAAATGAAGCGAATAATAATTTAGATTACATTTTTGAACCTTCTAAACTAGAAATTGTTGAGACCTTAATCCCTAAGTCTTTAAAGACTCAATTGTTTAAAAGTATTAGAGATTCATTTGCTTCAGAACATGGTGCTCGTATGACGGCTATGCATAAAGCAACAGATAACGCTACAGAGTTAAGAGATCAGCTTAAGTTAACTTATAACAAGGCTCGTCAAGCAGCAATTACTAATGAAATTTTAGAAATTGTTGGAGGCGCTGAGGCATTGAACAATTAATATTGTACTGAAGGAATTCAGTAAATAAAATATATAAAACCCAACTAAAAAGTTGGGTTTTTTTAGTGAAAAAAGTTGAAATATAAAGCCGTTTCATCGATTAAACGCATTAAAAAACGATTAAAAACATATTTTTACATATATTGCTCCTCCAAATCTTATCCTATTATGTAATGAAAAAGCTTATTAAAACAACATTTGCTTTAGGCTTTGTGTTGATGTTTTTACTTTCTTACCAGTGCGCAAGTCCTAAAAAAGCTATAGTTTTTCAAGAGAATACAGAGTTTAAAGTGAATAAGGCATACTTTCAAGAATGGTATGCTGGTATTGATGTAGGCGGTACAGGTGTAAATATTTTTGTTCCCGTTTTAAATAAACCCAAACATATAATTATTGATAGTGTCTTTTTTAGAAATTTAAAAGGAAAATTGACAGAAAGAGGTGGGCGCTACTCTGCTTTGCTTAAAAATAAATCTAAAGCTTATAACTTCAATCCTGGGAACAATCCTTCTCAATATCCATTTACTATAAAAGAGGATGAATGTGTTATTAGTTATATTGAAAATGGAGAAACCAAATACTATAAAGTAAAGCAGCCAAAAGAATTTGCAGGTGCATATTATGAAAATGGCGCGCCGTCAATCTATGTGAGAGAGCGTTCTGCCGGATTGGCTACTTTAGATAATGAAAATGATAATTAACCCAATCAATAACAATGTTAAGAAGCCTTACTAGATTAAGTAAGGCTTTTTTATTTTCGATCACTACAGACCAATTTATATTTAATATTTTTGGGCAACATTATAATAAATTAATTGAGCGCATTCAAATCACTTTTTAAGCAAACATTTATTTATGGTTTGGCAACGGTCTTACCAAGAATGTTGAGCTTTCTTTTGGTGCCGTTATATACAAGTGAGGCTGTATTGTCGAGCCCAGCGGAATATGGAAAGGTTTCGGTTATCTTTTCTTACTTCGTATTATTCAATGTTATTTTAGCTTATGGTATGGAAACTGCTTTTTTTAGATTCTTCAATAAAGAAGATGATAAAGAAAAAGTTATAGGCACATCTACTATTTCTTTAGTTG
The DNA here is from genome assembly GCF_046762865.1 of Winogradskyella sp. A2. Classification (NCBI taxonomy): domain Bacteria; kingdom Pseudomonadati; phylum Bacteroidota; class Flavobacteriia; order Flavobacteriales; family Flavobacteriaceae; genus Winogradskyella; species Winogradskyella sp. A2. Next base: position 166,550 of record NZ_JBKQXM010000002.1, on the reverse strand, counting down.
TATCATCTCTGGCATTCTTCGTTATTGCGTTAATATTTCAGAATCAAATTTCCAGTTACATTGATATTGATGTTAAATATATCAACTTGGTGATTTGGATATTGCTTTTAGATGCTTTGGTAATAATTCCATTTGCGTGGCTAAGAGCAAATGAAAAACCCATGCGATATGCCACTATCAAAATTTTTAATGTTTGTGTAAACATTGGATTAAATTTATTCTTCTTATTAGTACTAAAGAATCTTGCAGAAACAGGAAACTTATTTGAAACGATATATAGGCCTAATTTTGAAATAAGCTACATCTTTATTGCCAACCTTGTTGCAAGTGCATTTACACTGCTATTAATGGCTTCATTTTATTTCAAGTTGAAATATAAATTTGATTCAAGACTTTGGAAACAAATGATGCACTATGCTATTCCAGTTTTAGTTGCAGGAATTGCCTTCTCAATCAATGAAACCTTTGATAGAATCTTGCTCAAAGAACTATTACCAGTAGATGTTGCAGAAAACGATATTGGCATGTACTCAGCCTGCTACAAGTTGGCTTTGTTTATGACACTTTTCGCAACAGCTTACAGGTTAGGAATAGAACCTTATTTTTTTAGTCATGCAAAGACTAAAAACCCACAAAAAAATTATGCAAATATCCTAGAGTTCTTTGTAGCGTTTGGGTCAATTATTTTACTCTCGGTAGTTGTATTTGCGGATATATTAAAACCCTTTATTATTAGGAGTGAAGCTTATTGGGAAGCGATGTGGATCGTTCCAATCATCTTGCTAGCTAATTTCTGTCTAGGTATATATCATAATCTTTCAGTTTGGTACAAGATTACAGATCGTACTAAGTTTGGAGCCTACATCTCTGTAATTGGAGCTGTAATAACTCTTGTTATAAATTTCATGTTTATTGAGACATACAGTTATAAAGCTTCTGCAGTTGCAACACTGATAGCTTACGCAACTATGATGCTATTATCCTATTACTTCGGCAGAAAGTACTACCCAATACCTTACAACCTAAAGAAGATAGGACTATATCTTGTAGTTTCCATCGGGTTGTCAGCATTGTCATTCTATCAATATCGAGGAGAATATCTTATAGGAATTACATTGTTAGTTGTATTTTTGGGACTAGTTATTATGTTGGAAAAGAACCAACTAAAACAAATCTTAAAAAGATAGAATCATGAAAATTAAAATTATAAATAAATCTAGGCACGCTTTACCACATTACGAAACTATTGCTTCAGCAGGTATGGACTTACGTGCCAGTTTAACAGAAGCCAGAACACTTAAACCTTTACAACGCACAATTGTTGGTACAGGCTTGTTTATAGAGCTTCCTATTGGTTTTGAAGCACAAGTAAGACCACGTAGTGGATTAGCTGCCAAAAAAGGTATTACTGTTTTAAACGCTCCTGGCACTATTGATGCTGATTACAGAGGTGAAATAGGTGTTATTTTAGTAAATCTGTCTAACGAGGAATTCATTGTACAAAACGGAGAACGAATAGCTCAATTAGTTATCGGAAAGCATGAACGCATAGAATGGGAACAGGTAGAAATATTAACTGACACTGAAAGAGGTGAAGGTGGTTTTGGAAGTACAGGAACCAAATAAATCAACGAATAAACTTATAAAATGAAAATAATTGTACCAATGGCAGGTCGAGGCTCTCGCCTTAGACCACATAGTTTAACTGTGCCTAAGCCATTAATTCCGGTTGCGGGTCAACCTATAGTGCATCGTTTAGTAAAGGATATTGTTAAGGTCTTAAACCAACCAATCGAAGAAATTGCATTTGTATTAGGCGACCCAGCTTTTTTTGGTGATGATGTAGTAAAAAGCTTAACAGAGTTAGCTGAAGATTTAGGGGCAAAAGCTTCGATTTACAGACAAGATCAGCCTTTGGGTACTGGCCATGCTATTATGAGCGCAAAACCATCATTGTCTGGTCCTGCTGTAATTGCATATGCAGACACCTTGATTAGAGCAGATTTTGAATTAGACCCTTCTGCGGATAGTGTTATATGGACTAAACGTGTTGGTAATCCGGAAGCCTATGGTGTTGTAAAATTGGATAACAATCAAAATATTGTAGAGCTTGTAGAAAAACCAGAATCTTTTGTAAGCGATCAAGCCGTTATTGGGATATATTATTTTAAAGATGTTGCTGTTTTAAAGGAGAAACTTCAAGAAGTATTAGATCAAAATGTGATGAATGGTGGCGAATACCAAATTAATGATGGTATTAAGAGAATGATGGCAGATGGCAGGGTTTTTAAAACAGGCACAGTAGACGAGTGGATGGATTGTGGTAATAAGAATGTAACCTTAGAGACTAACGCAAGAATGTTAGGCTTTCTTAAAGCTGATAACGAAGAGCAATTGGTACACGATTCTGTGGTTCTAGATAATTCTTCAATTAAAGAGCCCTGTTTTATAGGTAAAGGAACCGTTTTACGCAATACAACTGTTGGGCCTAACGTTTCTATTGGGAATAATTGCGTTATTGAAAACAGTAGCGTTAAAAATAGCTTAATTCAAAACCAGACAACTATTATAAACGCTAATTTAGACGAAGCTATGATTGGTAATCACGTAAAGTATAATGGAGACTTTACTAAAATTAGTATTGGTGATTATACTACTATGGAATAAATTTTGAAGTCTATAAATTGAAATTATAGACAAAATGAAAGGTGAAATCTACTAAATACATATTTATATTTCTTGTTGGTGTTTTTTTAACACCACAATTTACTTTGGCTCAAGTTGACTTTAATAAAAGACCTGATGATGATTTAGGTAATGTTGAAGATGAATTCCAAGAGCACTTTTTTGAAGCTTTAAAACAAAAGGGTATTGAAAATTATGATCGTGCTGTAGATGCGCTTCAAAAGTGCCTAAACCTAGACAGTAAGCAACCCGTAATTTATTTTGAATTAGGTAAAAATTACAATAAGCTAAAAAACTATGGAGCTGCAGAAGACGCATTGAAAAAGGCAGTAAGCATGCAACCCGATAACGAATGGTTTTTGGATGAGCTATACGATGTTTATTTTCAACAAGACGATATAAATAATGCTATTAGAACTATTAAACAGCTAGTTAAGTACCATCCTGATTATAAAGAGGATTTAGCCTCGTTGTATGTGCGAGAGAAAAGATATAAGCAAGCATTAGATATATTAGACGAACTAGATGAGCAGTATGGATTAAGTGAAGCGAGGGATGCTATGCGAAATGATATTTATAGTATCACTGGGAACGCAGATGATCGTATTGAAAATCTAGAACAACGTATTGCTAAAAACCCTAATAATGAAGAGAACCATTTAAAATTAATATATAGATATAGCCAAACTGGTGATAAAAAGAAGGCCTTCAAAGCAGCTAAAAATCTATTGAAGATTAAGCCAGATTCTAAGTTTGTACACTTAGCGTTATATAAGTTTTATTTACAAGAAGGAGAAGTAGACAAAGCTATTAATTCCGTTAAGATTGCTTTAGCTAGTCCAGAAATAAACACAGATGCAAAAGCAAAGGTGCTTAAGGATTTTGTGAGTTTTGTATCAAAAAACCCAGAATATGAATCTGACCTTGTAGAGATAACCTCACAAGTAGATGATAATAAAGATGCTGAAACACATAGCGATTTGGGTCAATACTATCTCAAAGCAGGAGACAAGGTAAAAGCATTGGCAAACTTTAAAGAGGCCCTAAAACAAGACCCTAACGATTTTAAGTTAATTAAAGACATATTGCTTTTACAATTAGACATGAAAGATTTTGAATCTGTTGTGACAGAAAGTAATGAGGCTTTAGAATTGTATCCTGCACAACCTATTCTATATTTAGTAAATGGAGTTGCTAAAAATCAATTAGGTCAGTACGAAGAAGCAATAGAAAGTCTTGACACTGGCGTTGATTTTCTAATTGATAATCCTAACATGGAAGCCGATTTTTATTCAGAATTGAGTATTGCCTATAAAGCTTTGAATAATATAACTAAATCCGAAACGTTTGCTAAAAAGGCACAGGCTATTAAAGCACAACAATAAATGAATTTAACACAAACATATCGATTTTTCACTTCAATCCTTGTAGTTGTAGGATTTGTTTTAACCGTAGGTTGTAAATCTGCTAAGAGTGTTATGGCTTCGGGAGAAGCAAGTGATCAACTTTCTGCTAAGCAGGTCATCAAACAACATCAAAAAACAGATGCTGACTTTAAAACTATGCAGGCCAAAGTAAGAATAGATTTAAGGCAAGGTCAAAAAGAACAAGGCTTAACTTTTAACTATAGAATGGAGAAAGACAAAGCTATTTGGTTAAGTGCACCTTTGGGACTTGCTAGGATGATGATTACTCCAGATAAGGTAAGATTTTATAACAAACAAGACAACGAATATTTTGACGGTGATTATGCCTTACTGAGTGATTTTGTTGGCGTGGATTTAGATTTTAATAAAGTTCAGAATATTCTATTGGGCCAAGCCATTTATAACCTAAAAGAGGAGCCTCATAAAGTTTCGGTTTCTGAAAACTCTTACGCATTACAACCAAAAGACCAAAACGCATTGTTGGAGTTATTTTACTTAATTAACCCATCACATTTTAAGATGGATAGCTTACAGTTATATCAACAATTAAAGAAGCGTTTTTTACAAGTAGATTATGCCTCTTACCAAGAAGTAAAATCTCAAATACTTCCAAAGGATATAAAAATAATAGCAGTAGAAGATTCAGATGAAGTAGGTGTTTCTTTAGAATTTAAGTCTGTGTCTATTAACGAAGCAGTTAGATTTCCATTTAAAATTCCCGCTGGTTACAAAGAAATAGTGATTAAATAATGACTATCACCCGCACATATTTTTTTATCCTATTTAGCATATTTCTTTCACTAAATTTTGTAGGTGCTCAAAGCACAAAACAAAAATCATTAGAGGCAGAAAGGCAACAGAAACTTAAGGAAATAAAGCAAATCAATGCCTTATTGTTTTCAAACAAAAAAGAACAAAAATCTGTAATTACACTTATTGAGGATATAAATTATAAAATTAGTGTTAGAAAAAACCTCATTAGAATCACTAATGAGCAAGCCAATTTACTGACTCGTGAAATAAATGCCAATCAAAAGGAAATAACAAGTCTAAGAATACAATTACAAGAGCTAAAAGACGATTATGCGGCTATGATTGTGAAGTCATATAAAAGTAAATCTGAGCAAAGTAGAATAATGTTTTTACTCTCCTCCGATAACTTTAAACAGGCTTATAAAAGACTACAGTACTTAAAACAATATACAGATTACCAAAAGGAACAAGGTGAAGCTATAAAAACTAAAACGGCAGAGCTTCAAGAATTAAATATTAAACTAACGCAACAAAAGAAAGACAAGCAAAAATTAGTTGAGGAAAATAGGAATGCCAAGCGAAAGCTAGAAGACGAATTAAAAAACCGAGAGGTTTTAATGGCATCTATAAAGGCTGATATGAGCAAGTTTAATGCACAAATTAAGAAGAAAAGACAGGAAGTTAGAGCGCTAGATAAAGAAATAGACCGTCTTATAAGGGAGGCCATTGCAGCGTCTAATAAAAAAGCAGGTAAAAAAACATCTACAGGAAAATTTGTGTTAACACCAGAAGCTAAAAGGTTGGCTTCAAATTTTGAATCAAATAAAGGCAAATTGGGTTGGCCAGTCTCTCGAGGTGTAATAAAAGGAAAATTCGGAAGGCAAAGGTCATTAACGGATAATACAGTCACACAAAATTACAAAAGTATTTATATAGCTACAGAGCAAAATGCTGAGGTTAAATCTGTGTTCAATGGTGAGGTTTCAGGAATTCTTGTTGTTAAAAATGGTAATCCAGCCGTAATGATAAGACATGGTAATTATTTATCGGTTTACTTTAATATGGCCAAGATATATGTAAAGAAAGGAGATAAGGTTTCAACAGGAGAAACTATTGGCCAAGTATTTACGAACAGAATAAAAGGAGAGACCTTACTTGGATTTAGAATTTATAAAAACGATCAGGTTATTAATCCAGAACCTTGGTTGTCTAAATACTAAAAAAATTCCCCAACAAGATGTTGAGGAATTTTTCAATCAAACTAACTCAAACTAAAATTTAAACACGTACTACCACAAAGCCACCTCTGGTTTTTCTATGGTGCCTACCATTAAAAAAGTAGTAGCGTTTTCCGTTAACAAGAACAATTTTATATTGTCTTGGTAATTTCTTTACTACGGTTACGGTCGCTGGTTGTTTTACAACCACTTGTCTTGCACAGGAGGTTGTGCTTAATGCGAAAACAAAAACTAAGGTATAAACTAGGTATCTCATCATTAATAAATTTGATTTAATGATAAGACTGAGAATTAATAAAAAGGTTTAATAGCTACTCAAAAATGGCTTTTAATTCTGTAGCATCTTGTGGCTTCATCTTACCGGCAAGTACAAGGCTTAACTGCTTTCGTCGCAATGCACCATCAAAGCGTTCTTTTTCGAGATCTGTTTCTGGTATTAGCTCCGGGACTTTTATTGGTCTTCCAGTTTCGTCTACTGCAACAAAGGTATAAATGGCCTCATTGGCTTTAATACATTCGCCAGATTCTCTGTCTTCAATCCAAACGTCCAGGTAAACTTCCATAGAAGATGAGAAAGCACGAGACACTTTAGCCTCAACGGTAACAACACTTCCTAATGGAATAGCTCTATTAAATGCCACATGATTTACGGAAGCAGTAACTACAATACGTCTAGAATGGCGTCTTGCCGCAATACTAGCGGCTCTATCCATACGTGCTAATAACTCACCACCAAATAAATTATTGATAGGATTTGTTTCACTTGGTAAAACTAGGTCTGTAACAACTGTTTTAGAATGAAATGCTGTTTTAGGTTGCATAAAGTTTCAAAATTTGTGCAAAGATAAGGTCCTTTATCTAAATAAGAGGTAAAGGTTAATCTAATTTCTTTATCAATAACCAAGCATCACGATTATGCTCACGACGAATTTTGTAGAGTGCACGTTGTGCTTCCGTCCTTGTTTCAAAACTAGCGTAAACCACTTCATGTAATCCGTAACGGTTAGCACCAATTTTTCTTGCTTTATAGCCTCTAGCTTTTAGTTGCTTAACCTTTTTGTCAGAATTTGACTCTATTCTAAAAGCACCAGCAACAATATGGTAATTACCACTTTGCTTTTCTAATGATAGTGTAGCCGCTGGTAATGGATTGCTAATGACAAAAGTCGCCTCCTGTACTTTAGCATCTAATTGTGCATTAGCTTCTTGTTGGGCAAGCTGGTTATGGTTTTCTATACTATTATTATAATAGTTGTAACCAAAATAACCGCCTAATCCTAAAACTAAGACTGCAACTGCAGCATATTTTAACCAATTGGAATTGGAACGCTTTTCTGGAGTGATTGCAATAGGTGTTGTTGCCTCCAATTCTTTAACCTTCTCTTTGTGTACTTCACGTACTACAGAATCAGTTGTAAAATGAGATAAGCCGAATGCATCGGTTAAGTAGTTGATATGGCTAGAAGGGTCAAATACAATCTTACCCTCACTATTTAGTATAAGTTCACCAATGTTATCAAACTGAATCGTTTCACCCTCTATTAAATAAGATTTAATAGAACGCACTTGCTTTGATACACGTTCTAAGGCATTGTTATAAGGTATCTTTTCTACCTCAGCAATATAGTTGGCCAATAAGCCATCGTTATTTTGTAATTGTTCGTTAAAGGACAATACTTTTTTAGGCGGATAAAATGTATGTGTAGATTCATGCACTTTCGCAGAAACCCGATTGGTTAAAAAAGCACCAAAGCCAGGTACTGTAACACAATCGTATCGGTATAATAGATCACTTATGTATGTCTCTATCTGCATAGAAACAAAGTTAAAAATTTTTAAATGGGATTAAAATATGAAGCTATTTAGTTATTAACATCAGAAAAATTTAGTTTATTGCATTCTACTATTCAGCAAACTACCAATGACCGAACAACAATTAATTTATGCTTTAGCGCTTCAACATGTGCCCAAAATTGGTGCAACTACAGCCAAGAAGCTAATTAATCACTGTGGTACTCCTGAAGCTGTTTTGAAAGAGAAGAAATCTGATCTTTTAAAAATAGATGGTATTGGTACTGTAACAATCGAAGGTCTTTTCGATTCCATACATAGAGAAGAGGCTGAGCAAGAACTAAGGTTTATTAAGGACAATAATATCAATGTTCACTATTTTACAAGTGATTCCTATCCTGAGCGACTAAAGCATTGTATTGATGGACCAATAGTGTTATTTCAATCTGGTAATATTAACCTTAAGGAACAGCGCATAATTAGTATTGTTGGCGCGCGTAAAATTACCATCAACGGAATAGCATTTTGTGAAAAGTTGGTAGAAACGCTTTCACCCTACAATCCCGTTATAGTTTCTGGCTTTGCATATGGTACAGATATTACAGCTCAAAAAGCAGCGGTAAAAAACAATTTGCAAACCATTGGATGTTTAGCGCATGGCTTAAATCAGATTTACCCCAAAGTTCACAAAAAGTATGTTGCAGATATTGAAAGACATGGCGGATTTTACACCGATTTTTGGAGTACCGATAATTTTGATAGAAACAATTTTTTAAAACGCAATAGAATTATTGCAGGCCTTTCTGAAGCTACTATTGTTATTGAATCAGCAGAAAAAGGAGGAAGCTTGGTCACAGCAGACATAGCAAACTCATACAATAGAGATGTATTTGCTGTTCCCGGAAGAACTACGGACAGTCAAAGTGTGGGGTGCAATAACCTAATTAAACAGCAAAAAGCTCATTTGTTATCTACTCCTTTGGATGTACCTTACTTATTAAATTGGCAACTTGAAACAAAGGAGAAACCAACCGTACAAAAACAACTTTTTGTAGAATTAGATGATAATGAGAAAATCATCTATAATTATTTAAAAAATAAAGACAAGGAGCTTTTAGATGTAATTGCCTTAGATTGTGAAATTCCTAGCTATAAAATCGCAGGTCTACTTCTCAATATGGAATTAAAAGGTGTTGTTAGGCCCTTACCTGGTAAGTTGTTTGAACTTATTTAGTTCTATTTATTGAATTAAAAATCACAATTATACAGGCAATAATAATTGCAATGGCAGCGTACGCTATCCAGTCTACCTTTTTGGCATCTATTACTCTTGAAATGATTAACAAAATCATTGCAAGAATAGTTAATAGTGGACTTATCAATTCCTTTTTCATTGTATAACAACTATAATCTAATACCCAACCTTTGCCCTAACACGTTTCAGTACACCATCAGCCACAACTTTAGCTTTGACGGCACCTTTAGCTAAAGCAGCATCTATTTCGTTGAGATTGTCCATATAATAGTTGTAGCGTTCTCTTGGTTCTGCAAATCGCTCTAACATAAGTTCGAAAAGAGCCTGTTTGGTGTGTCCATAACCATAATTACCACCTTCGTAATTTGCTTTCATAGCTTCAACCTCAGTTTCACTAGCCATTATATTATATAACGCAAAACAGTTGCACGTTTTCCAATCCTTAGGATCTTCAAGAGGTGTACTATCTGTTTTAATGGACATAATTTGCTTGCGCAACTTCTTTTCAGGTAAAAATATATTTATAGTATTGTTTTTACTCTTACTCATTTTGGCACCATCAGTACCTGGAATTAACATAGTGTCTTTCTGAATGTCTGCTTCAGGTAATACAAAAGTTTCTCCACCCATTTTTGCATGAAAACGAGACGCAACATCACGCGTCATTTCAATATGTTGCTCTTGGTCCTTACCAACAGGGATTATATCAGAGTCATATAATAAAATATCAGCTGCCATTAACATTGGGTAGGTAAACAAACCACCATTAACATCATCTAAACGATCCGATTTGTCCTTAAAACTATGTGCTAGTTCTAAGCGTTTGAATGGGAAGAAACAGTTTAAATACCAAGCCAGCTCAGTAACTTGTGGTACGTCACTCTGTCTGTAAAACACTGTTTTATCTATATCTAACCCAAAGGCAAGCCATGTTGCTGCGGTAGAATAGGTATTGTTACGCAACACTTCGGCCTCCTTTATCTGTGTTAGTGAATGTAGGTCTGCAATAAATAAAAAGGAGTCATTTGCATCATCCTTAGCTTTTTCAATAGCTGGGATGATGGCACCTAATATATTACCCAAATGCGGTGTTCCTGTACTTTGAATTCCTGTTAGTATTCTTGCCATGTCAACATCCTGTTATCTCAGGATTTCTTTTTATTGTTAAACGAAGAGCAAAGATAATTTTTTTAAAGGAACTATTTAATTAGTTTTGAAGCTATGGCAATAATAAAATATCCATTTTGGATTTTATACAGAGTGTGGTTTTATGTGCTTGTAGCCTTGCCTATAATCCTATTATTCCCATTACTTCTTATTTCTATCTCTAGAGAGCAGTGGTATCCATTTTTCTTTAAACTTGCTCGCTTTTGGGCGAAGTTTATTCTAATAGGTATGGGTTTTAACTATAGGATTACTAGAAATCAAAAACCAGACCTTAAAAAGAGTTATATGTTTGTTGCCAATCACACGTCAATGGTAGACATAATGCTAATGTTGGTTTCAGTTAAGAACCCTTTTGTTTTTGTTGGCAAAAAGGAATTGGCAAAAATTCCGCTTTTCGGATTCTTTTATAAACGAACATGTATATTAGTAGATAGGAGTAGTCCTAAAAGTAGACAGGCCGTATTTTTAAGAGCGCAAAGACGATTAAAGCAAGGGTTAAGTATTTGTATTTTTCCAGAAGGAGGTGTGCCTGAAGAACATGTAGTATTAGACAGTTTTAAGGATGGAGCATTTAGATTAGCAATTAATCACCAAATCCCAATTGTGCCAATGACATTTTATGATAATAAAAAACGATTTTCATATACCTTTTTTAGTGGTGGACCAGGTAGAATGCGCGCAAGGATTCACAAATTTTTATCCACGGAGGGATTAACTATTGAAGACACAAAGACATTAAATAAAGAAGCTAGAAGTATAATTTGGGATGAATTACACAAACCATTAAAAACATAAAAGCTACCCTAACCACGAGTAGCTTTTGTCATCATTGCATTCATCATTGCTTTCTGTATTGCAATAACCTAACCTAACTTAAATTTACCTAAAACTTAAAACTTAATCCTGTATACACTCCAACAAAGAATGGTCTAAAATTACCAGATGTATTATTGAATGTATTCAGTTGATACTTGAACGTTGGTTCAAGATTAAAATTCCATTTTTTAGACAGGCTGTAATCTAAACCTAGTCCAAAATTCGCACTGAAACTAGTGCTATTTATATTGTTTGCTTCACCTATAAGAGTAGAGCTTCCATTTATGTCTGCATAAATTTCATTTTCACTTAAGAAAAACGTACTAAATCCACCGATGAAGTTAATTCCAAATCGTTTGTCTATTAATCTATACTCTAATTCTAATGGCACTTCTACAAAACCAAATCTTTGATCTAAATCTCCAACAAATTGTGTATTAAATGCCTCTGGCATTGTTGCCCTATTAATCATAGAAGTACTAACTAATGAAACCGATTGTACACCATTACTTAAATCTAAATTGCTCATTTGAGCATTTACCCCTCTTGAGACAGCATCTGCACCAACGAAACCAATTACATCTGACGTAGTATAATTAAGATTTACTCTATTAACGCCAGCTCTTACTTTCAGTTTGTTAGAAATAGCATATGAACCTGCAATACCATAGCTCATATTTATATCGCTACTCTTAGAGTTTTGATTAAATTGGCTATGAACAGGAGAGCCTTGACCTAAAGAACTAAAATAAACAGGTGCAACATTAGGTGCTATGCTCCACCTGTTCTGCTTATCCTTTTCTTTTTCATTATTGACTTTATCGTTTTCTGCTATAGCATCTTCTACAGACTGTTTATTTAATTCTTCAAATATTGAAATCGCATCTTCATTTTTCTCATTTGAAGTTGTATTATCTTTCAATTTATTGCCGGTTTCATTGGTATTATTTTCAACAACGGCATTATTAGATTTCTCTAACTCATTTTTAATAACATCTTTCATTTCAGTATTTGAAATGGTACTTGAGTTGTCGATCTGCTCTTTATTTTTATTATCATTAGTATTTGAAGCAACTTTTGTTGTCGATTTGTTATCAACGCTATCTAAAAGCTCATTACCAGTTTTAGATGTTTTTGGTTGTTGAGTATTATTAGAGTTATCAGCAACCTTAGTGTTTTGCGATTTACTTGATGTAATATTATTGATTAAGCCCTTATCGTTTTCAATTTTAGTATTGGCCTCTTTCTCTGATGCACTATTAGATTTTTCAGTATCTACATTTGCAACTTTTGAAGAGCTTTCATCTATAGAATTAAGTTCTTGTTGCTTGGTATTAACTTCGTTTGTATCCTTATTTGTTGTGTCCTCAGATTGTTGAGAGTTGTTTTCATCTCCAATATCCTCAACATCTACAATAGGTGTGTTTTGATTGTCATTACTATTATTGTCAAACACAGATACTCCAACCGTTAATAATAAAGCAATAACAGCAGCTACACCACCAATTTGCCACCATAACGCGATTACTCTGCGCTTTTTCTTTTTATTTGGCAAACTCTCACTGATACGGCCCCAAACCGCATCATTTGGCGTAACTTCAAAATCCTTAAACTTTTCTTGAAAAAGCCTATCTATGTTTTTCTTATTACTCATTTTATATTGATCGCGAATTTAAATTCGCTTTATAATCTTCTATTTTTTCTTTTAAAATCATTCTGGCTCTTGCCAGGTTAGATTTTGAGGTTCCTGTTGAAATATTTATCAATTCACTAATCTCGATATGAGAGTAGCCATCTAATACATACAAATTAAAAACCAATCTATAGCGATCCGGTAATTCTTGTATAATCTTTAATAAAAAATCTATACCTACATCACCATCATTAATCTCTACACTTACATCTTCTATTCGTTCTTCATTAACTATATCAAATACTCCGGCACTATCTCTATAGCGTTGCAATGATGTATTAATCGCAATTCGTTTTAACCAACCTTCAAAAGAACCTTTATTATTGTACTGATTTATTTTACTAAATACAGTTATAAATGCGTCATGCAGATTATCCTCTGCCTCGGCATAGTTTTTAGAATACTTAAGACAAAGCGAAAATAATTTACTTGCAAACTGCTTGTATAATTGGCTTTGTGCTTTAGCATCTTGTTTTATACAATTATTTATGAGTTGCTCTAAACTCACATTTTTCCGGTAATTAATTAATAATTATTGTACTACTGGTACTTCTACCAAATAGTACAGGTCTTGTCCGTTACTATCTTTGCCCTGATAAAACTTAAAAATGTAGGTTTCGGTTCCTGTTACAGAGAATTCAAAACTTACAGTTACTTCTCCAGATTGTTGTGCACAATCAAGATTAGTATATACAGAGTTAACAACTGCTATGGTTCGTTCGTGCCCATCTATATCGTAGGCAAAATTATTAAACGCATAACAAAATGTAGGGCGCGTATAGGTTAATAGAATGTCATAGGTCTCACCATATACAAATTCCTCTGGCATTTCTACAGAATCAATTGGCATTACTTCAAGGTAATAAGACGCTTCATCATCATCTTCAAGACTGCATGAGTATAAAAATGAAAACAGAATTACAGCTATTAAACCAAACCTTTTCATAAATAATTTTAATCAATTACATACTGTAGATGTAGAAAACCCCAAAGGGTTGCGTCTTAAAACAAAAAAATCCTGAATTTTTTCAGGATTTATATTTACTTAATTAGAATCATTAATGAGTGCCCTCACTTTTTCTTCTAATTCATCCATTAAATCCGGATTATCTTTTATTAGAGATTTTACAGCATCTCGTCCTTGGCCGAGTTTAGTGTCTTCGTAACTAAACCAAGAGCCACTTTTCTTCACAATGTCGTGTTCTACGGCCAAATCAAGTATCTCACCAACTTTAGAAATACCTTTACCATACATAATATCAAATTCTGCAAGTCTAAATGGAGGAGCAACTTTATTTTTAACAACTTTAACTCTGGTTTTATTTCCCATTACATTACTGTTGCTGTCTTTTATCTGAGTTGAACGTCTAATATCCAAACGTACAGAAGCATAAAATTTAAGTGCGTTACCACCTGTTGTTGTCTCAGGATTTCCAAACATCACACCAATTTTTTCACGTAATTGATTAATAAAAATAACCGTACAATTTGTTTTACTTATAGATGCCGTTAATTTTCTCAAGGCTTGCGACATTAAACGCGCATGAAGTCCCATTTTAGAATCACCCATTTCACCTTCAATTTCACTTTTTGGCGTCAGTGCTGCGACAGAGTCAATAACAACAATATCAATAGCACCAGATCTAATTAAATTATCAGCAATTTCTAAAGCTTGTTCTCCATTATCAGGCTGAGAAATAATTAAATTATCAATATCTACATCTAAATTCTCTGCATAGAATCTATCAAACGCATGTTCTGCATCAATAAAAGCGGCAATACCACCAGCTTTTTGAGCTTCTGCTATGGCATGTAATGTCAAAGTAGTTTTACCAGACGATTCAGGGCCATAAATTTCAATTACCCTACCTCTTGGATAACCACCAACACCCAATGCAATATCTAATCCTAATGAACCAGAAGAAATGGCATCTACATCTTCGATCGCCTGATCGCTCATTTTCATTACAGTTCCCTTCCCATAAGCCTTATCTAACTTGTCCAGAGTTAATTTTAAAGCTTTTAATTTTGCGTCTTTTTCACTACTCATTTATTCTAATTTCTTAATTAATTGAACATCAAAAATACCACTTATTTTAATTATTTCAATTTTATGACGCAACCATTTTACACTTTTTACATCTACTAAATGAAAAAGGAAATAATTGCTATGAAAACCTTTTAAAAAGTTGGGATAAGTCTTTTAAAAATTTTCTACTTTTTAAACAAACCAAGTTAGCAAAGCATTAGGTGTTTCAGCTACTGTATTGAGACGGTAGCTGATAGCCGATGTAGATTAACCTTTTTAATTAGTTTTAGTTATAGTTAGTTAATCTAAGGAAAGCACTTTGATACTTTAAGGTGCTTTTTTTAATGCCGTTAAACCAAAATACATACCTTTGCATTTTATTCTTTAACCTTAAAACATTAGTATAGCATGCAACTGTACAATAACTTAAGTGCTAAGGAAAGAGCGGAGTTAATTGAAAAAGCCGGAAAAGAACGCTTAACAATCTCTTTCTACAAGTACGCCAAAATTGGCAATCCAGAAATTTTTAGAAATCACATGTTCTTGGCTTGGGATCCATTAGATGTCCTGGGCAGAATTTATGTGGCTAATGAAGGTATTAATGCACAGCTTTCTGTACCAGCAGATAATTTTGAGGCATTTAAAAACCACCTTGACACAATTTCCTTTTTAGAAAATGTAAGATTAAATATAGCGATTGAGCATGATAATTTTGCTTTCTTAAAATTGAAAGTAAAAGTCCGTCATAAAATTGTTGCTGACGGCTTAAATGATGATTCATTTGATGTTACCAACAAAGGCATTCACGTTGATGCAGAACAATTTAATGAACTCATTGAAGATCCTGCTACTGTACTGGTTGATATGAGAAATCACTACGAAAGTGAAATAGGACATTTTAAAAACGCTATAACACCAGATGTAGATACTTTTAGAGAATCTTTAGATTTAATTGAGGAAGATTTAAAAGAACATAAAGAAGATAAAAAACTTGTTATGTATTGTACGGGTGGTATTAGGTGTGAAAAAGCCAGTGCCTACTACAAGCATAAAGGGTTTAAAAATGTATATCAGTTAGAAGGTGGTATTATTCACTATGCAAGGCAAGTTGAATCAAAGGGCTTAAATAATAAGTTCATTGGTAAAAACTTTGTATTTGATCAACGTCGTTCAGAACGCATTAGTGAAGATGTTATTGCGAATTGCCATCAATGTGGCAAGCCAGCAGATTTACATACTAACTGTGCTAATGAAGCTTGTCACCTATTATTTATTCAATGTGATGAATGTAAAACTAAAATGGACAACTGCTGTTCTACAAATTGCCAAGACATTATAAAATTACCTTATGAGGAGCAAAAGGCATTACGAAAAGGGCAAGGCAATAGTAATGATATCTTTAAAAAGGGTAGAGCAGATCATTTACCATTTAAAAAGGATTTGAGAAACATTTTCGAAACATTAAAACCACAATAAAAAAAGGCTCTTGAAAAAGAGCCTTTTTCTGTTAGTTTTTAATAAATCTATGGACTTCGGATTCTCCAGATTCACCATTTAATGACAGAAAATATAGTCCCTTGGAAATATTAGTTAGGTCAATACTTTCAATTCCAGATGAATTTTGATTACTAATTTCTAAAATAGACTTACCTGTAACATCTATAATAGTTGCACTTGTAATTTTTATCGTAGTATCAATGTTTAACACGTCTTTAGTTGGGTTTGGATATACTGATGTTGTTTCTAGGGTTTCATCTTCAATACTTAAAGCACCAACATTATAACTGTGAGTTACAGTTTCTCCATTATAAGTAGCTTCCCATTTCCATTCACCTGCAATATTTGCAATGGATGTCCATCCTCCCCAATATGAGGAATAATAATTATTAGTAAGATTAAAATCCCAATTATATAAATCAGTATTGTCTGGTCTTATAACCCTTAGATTAACTATAGTACCAGCGACTTGATCTCTTAAATAAATGAAATGAGTAACGGTTTCATTAAGATCAAATTGATTCTTTATGTTGGTGGTTTCAGAAGTTGGGCAATTTGGAAAAACTGGACTTGCCGAATGGGTCAATACAGCGTTAATTCCCGGACTATTGTAGGGTCTTTGTGATTGCCACCAAGTTTCGGTATTCATGGAATTGCATGTTCCGCTATAAGGATCAACCAGTTGGGTATAGGTTGCATCAGTCCACACCTCAAAATGTAAGTGAGGGCCTGTTGAAACTCCAGAGCTTCCCATTATACCCAAAAATTCACCTTCACTAACCATGTCACCAATATTTTTGGTGGTTAAAGATCCATTTTTTAGATGTCCATACCATGCAATACTACCGTCGCTATGTTGAATATACACCGCATTCCATGGCGTTGTTGTATTAAAATCACAACTACGATCAAAGTTTCCATCACTTTTAGCAATTATTTGCCCTGGAGCACCAGCAATAATCTCAACTTGATCATTGTCCATAGCATACCATGAAAACGGCCAAATATAAACATCTAAGCCTCTATGATTATATCCGCTTGTTGTATCGTATGTTCTTGTACCACAATTATAATCCAATAACGAATTTGGTGCTGTTGCATCATGATCTACATAATTAGAGATTCCCCAAATTTCATTATAATCGACATGAGATGCCTTTTGTACTGGCCATATAAATAAAGGGTGTGTACCTCGATTTGTATTGTTGTATGCCAATCTATTTTGAGATCTTAAAAGTTCAATACCATTAGACGTTTCATCTTCTATAAAAGTGCGTTGTTGGTCAGTAACACAGGGTTCTTGAGATGGATTAAAAGTGTATTCTCCACCATTTGGTTCTTGTAATGGGTTCTGGGAAAAACAAAATGTTAGTCCTATTACCAAGCTTAAAAAAGTAATTATTGTTTTCATATCTATAATGGTTGATTTTTATTACATCGTAAGGGCAAAAAAATGTGAGCATTTAATAAAAATGCTTCTACTAAATAAATAGTAAAGAAGGGGAAAATCACTTCTAATTTACTAAATAAATAATACTATCTTTACTTTTTAATTATGAATCCTTCATCTAGATTAAAAATCTAGACTTAAGATATATTATTTTTTATGGCTTGTAACAGTTGCTCAACTGGTAAAGACGGTCAACCAAAAGGATGCAGAAACAACGGAACTTGCGGTACAGATAGCTGTAATAAACTCACTGTTTTTGATTGGTTGTCTAATATGTCATTGCCTAACGGACAAGAACCTTTTAAAGGTGTAGAAGTACGTTTTAAAAATGGCAGAAAGCAATATTTTAAAAACACTGAAAATCTTACATTAAGCATTGGTGATATTGTCGCCACTCAGGCTAAATCAGGTCACGATGTAGGTATGGTAACTCTAACAGGTGAATTAGTTAGAGTGCAATTGAAGCGTAAAAAAGTAGATATTGATGATGAAGAAAATGTTCTAAAGATTTACCGTAAGGCTACTCAAAAGGACATAGATGTATGGTCAGCTTCGAGGGACAAGGAAGAGCCAATGAAAGTAAAGGCTCGTCAATTTGCCATTGACCTTAATCTTAAAATGAAAATTTCTGATATTGAGTATCAAGGTGACGGAAGTAAAGCCACATTTTTTTACACTGCAGAGGAACGGGTAGATTTTAGAGAATTGATAAAAGTCTTTGCACGTGAGTTTAGAACGCGTATAGAAATGCGCCAAGTTGGTTTTAGGCAAGAGGCTGCAAGGCTCGGTGGTATTGGCTCTTGTGGGCGAGAATTGTGCTGCTCGACATGGTTAACGGATTTTAGATCCGTGAGCACATCAGCCGCTAGATACCAGCAATTGTCTTTGAACCCATTAAAGTTAGCAGGTCAATGTGGTAAGCTAAAATGCTGTCTTAACTATGAATTAGATGCTTATTTAGATGCGCTTAAAGCATTTCCTAAAAATGATACAAAACTATACACAGAAAAAGGTACTGCAGTTTGCCAAAAGACAGATATTTTCAAAGGGTTAATGTGGTATGCTTATGAGGGAGAATGGATGAATTGGCACGTAATTACTACAGATCAAGCCAATGAAATAATAGAGAAAAATAAGAAAAGAGAGAAAGTTGCAAGTCTGGAAGAATACGCTGCAGACCATATCCAGGATACTAAAAACGAGTTTGAAAACGTTGTTGGTCAAGACAGTTTAACACGTTTCGATAGTCCAAAATCCAATAGAAAACGTAAAAACAATAGGAAGAAAAGAAATCGAAACCGAAATAGAAATCAAAAAACAAATGCAAAAAAGAACTCTTAGCGCTTTATTAGTTATAGTTTGTTTTTTATTTGTAGGATGCGATTCTAATGCAGTTTATGATGTTTATAAATCATTGCCAAATCAATGGCACAAAGATTCCCTAGCAAGTTTTAAGATACAAGCGCCAGATACAACTAACACATACAATTTATATGTTAATGTTAGAAACACAAATGATTATAAATACAGTAATTTGTTCTTAATAGTTGAATTAAATTACCCTAACGGTAGAACTATAAAAGACACGTTAGAATATAAAATGGCAAAACCAAATGGAGAATTGTTAGGTACAGGTTTCACTGATATTAAAGAGAATAAACTTTGGTACAAAGGTTACGATTCATCATTTAAATTCACTGAAGAGGGAGATTATCAAGTAAATATACAGCATGCCATGAGGCAAAGCGGAAATGTCAATGGTATAGTTAATTTAGAAGGTATAACAGATATTGGTTTTCGTATAGAATCTGCTTTAAATTAAGTTTACAATTATGGCAAAAAAGAAAACAACACAAAAAGATAAAGGTGTATTAGATTATTCAAAATATACACGCTGGTTTTGGATTTTGTTTACAGGAGGAATTTTAGCATTTATTCTTTTATTTCTATTTGCTTCTTGGGGATTATTGGGTGAAATGCCAGACCATACGAGACTAGAAAACCCTGAAACCAATTTAGCCACTGAAATTATTTCTTCTGATGTTAAAACTTTAGGGAAATTTTATTTCAATGACAATAGAACACCAGTAGGGTATGAAAATTTACCTAAGCATCTAGTAGATGCATTGATTGCTACAGAAGATGTTAGATTTTATGACCATTCAGGCATTGATGGTAGAGGTACATTGAGAGCGGTTTTTAAAGCTGGTACAGGTGGAGGCGCAAGTACAATATCACAGCAATTAGCAAAGCAATTATTTACGGATCAAGTTTCAAAAAATAGATTGGAACGTGCACTGCAAAAGGTAAGGGAATGGATAATTGCAATTAGATTAGAGCGACAATACACTAAAGAAGAAATTATAGCCCAGTATTTTAATATATATGACTTTGGGAATAATGGTGATGGGATACGATCAGCTTCGAGAATTTATTTTGGCAAAGAACCACAAGATCTTGATTTGAAAGAGTCGGCAATGTTAGTGGGTATGTTTAAAAACTCTTCATTGTATAACCCAAGGAGAAATCCAGTAGGAGTTAAAAACAGAAGAAATGTTGTGTTGGCTCAACTTTATAAGTACGAGTTCATTACTGAAGAGGTGAAGGATTCGCTTCAGGCTACAGATCTTGATTTAAATTACTCTCCAGAATCACATAGGGAAGGTATTGCTACGTATTTTAGGGAATATCTTAGAGCATTCATGAAAGATTGGGCAAATGATAAAAAGAATAGAAAACCAGACGGTAGTAAATACGATTTATATAGTGATGGTCTTAAGGTATTTACCACAATAGACTCACGAATGCAAGCTTATGCAGAAAAGGCAGTTGAATTGCATATGCCAAGACTTCAAGCAGAATTTGATCATCAAAATTCACCAAAAAGAAATCCAACAGCACCATTTTTAGATTTGGAAAAATCAGAAATTGACAAGCTGCTGAGAGATGGAATGCGTCGTGGGGAACGATGGAGAATATTAAAGGCTCAAGGTAAATCCGACAAAGAAATCGAGGCTTCTTTTTACGAACCACTAGAAATGACAGTTTTTAAATGGATTGACGGAAAGGCAGGTGAGGTAGACACGGTTATGAAGCCTATCGACTCAATGCGTTACTATAAGTCATTTTTAAGACCAGGTATGATGTCAATGGATCCAGAAACTGGCCATGTTAAAGCATGGGTAGGAGGTATGGATTATAGACATTTTAAATACGATATGGTTAAGCAAGGAAAGCGACAAGTTGGTTCTACATTTAAACCATTTGTATATGCTACAGCTATAGACCAATTACAGATTTCCCCTTGCGATTCTTTTCCTAGATCACCAATTACTATCGAAGCAGAGAAGTATGGAAACCCAGAACCATGGACGGTTGAAAATGACAACGCAAATTATTCAGGTGTTCAAACATTAAAAGATGCTCTCGCTACTTCTACAAATACAGTTACAGCCAGACTAATGAATGAAATCGGACCTCAACCTGTTGTTGAGATGGCTAAGAAACTTGGTATAGAACAAGACATATTACCAGTACCCGCAATAGCATTAGGAACACCAGATATAAGTGTTTATGAAATGGTAGCAGCCTATTCTACATTTGCTAACAAAGGGGTTTATAATAAACCAGTAATGGTGACAAGGATTGAAGATAAAAATGGTACAGTACTTTATCAATTTACACCGGAGAGTAAGGATGTTTTAAGTGAAGAAGTAGCATATGTTACCGTAAATTTAATGGAAGGTGTAACCCAAGGAGGTTCTGGTACAAGATTAAGACATAATTGGGCCGTTAATCAACCAGAGTACAAGGAAATTATTACGGGATACCCATATGAATTCGATAACCCAATTGCGGGTAAAACAGGT
This sequence comes from Winogradskyella sp. A2, assembly GCF_046762865.1. Classification (NCBI taxonomy): domain Bacteria; kingdom Pseudomonadati; phylum Bacteroidota; class Flavobacteriia; order Flavobacteriales; family Flavobacteriaceae; genus Winogradskyella; species Winogradskyella sp. A2. Next base: position 144,880 of record NZ_JBKQXM010000002.1, on the reverse strand, counting down.
ACGACACAAAACCACAGTGATGGGTGGTTTATGGGTATGGTGCCTAATTTGGTGACTGGAGTATGGGTAGGTGCAGAGGATAGAGCTGCACATTTTGAAACAATTACTTACGGTCAAGGAGCGTCTATGGCCCTACCAATTTGGGGTTTGTATATGAAAGCTTGTTATGAAGATGAAACTTTAAACGTCTCGAAAGATGAATTTGAAGAACCTTCAGACTTATCAATCAATATAGATTGTTCTGTGGTGTCCAAAGATGAGGAGCCAGATGAAACTGATAATATGGATGACATTGAAGACTTCTCAGATTTTTAAAAATTCAGATTCTCTTTTCAATATTTTTTAGCATAGTTTTTCTGTGAAAATAGACCATAGTTTTGTAATTTTCATGTAACTAAATAGTGTTTCATGATTAACAAAAAAGTAGTTGATATTACTGTAGCTTTAAAAGGAGTTTCTGACAATATGACCTTTATGTTTGGAGGATTTGGACTTTCTGGAATACCAGAAAATTCAATAGCTGAATTGGTTAAACTCAATGTAAAAGGTTTAACATGTGTTTCTAACAATGCTGGGGTTGATGATTTTGGCTTAGGACTACTTCTTCAACAAAAGCAGATTAAAAAAATGATATCCTCTTATGTAGGTGAAAATGACGAGTTTGAACGTCAAATGCTTTCTGGTGAATTGGAGGTTGAGTTAATTCCCCAAGGCACATTAGCAGAAAGATGCAGAGCTGCCCAAGCCGGATTTCCTGCATTTTATACACCAGCAGGATATGGTACTGAGGTTGCTGAAGGTAAAGAAGTACGAGAGTTTGATGGAAAAATGCATGTTTTAGAATATGCCTTTAAAGCAGACTATGGCTTTGTTAAAGCATGGAAGGGTGATACAGCAGGAAACTTAATATTTAAAGGTACAGCGAGAAATTTTAATCCCAATATATGTGGTGCCGCAAATATTACTGTAGCTGAGGTTGAAGAATTAGTGCCAGCAGGTGAACTAGACCCAAACCAAATACATATTCCTGGAATTTTTATTCAAAGAATATTTCAAGGAGCACATTATGAGAAACGCATAGAACAACGAACAGTAAGACAACGTCATTAATATGTTAGATAAAAACGGTATAGCTAAGCGTATTGCTAAGGAGGTTAAAAACGGCTACTATGTTAATTTAGGCATTGGTATACCAACATTAGTTGCCAATTTTGTTAGAGATGATATTGAGGTTGAGTTTCAAAGTGAAAATGGGGTATTAGGTATGGGTCCATTTCCTTTTGAAGGAGAAGAAGATCCAGATGTTATAAATGCTGGTAAACAAACCATTACGACGCTGCCTGGCGCAAGTTTCTTTGATTCTGCCATGAGCTTTTCCATGATAAGAGGTAAACATGTTGATCTAACTATATTGGGAGCAATGGAAGTTGCCGAAAATGGAGATATAGCCAATTGGAAAATACCTGGTAAAATGGTTAAAGGCATGGGTGGAGCAATGGATCTTGTTGCAAGTGCCGAAAATATTATTGTTGCTATGATGCACACCAATAGAGCAGGTGCATCAAAACTTTTAAAACGATGTTCCTTACCATTAACAGGAGTTGGTTGCGTAAAAAAAATCGTGACAAATTTGGCTGTTATTGAGGTATCACCTGTTGGATTTAAACTATTAGAACGTGCGCCAGGTGTTACTGTAGACGAGATAAAAAATGCTACTGAAGGCAAATTAATTGTGGACGGTGAAATACCTGAAATGGAATTATAGGAACTACAAGAATCCAATTAGCAATATTGAATACAGTAATGTATAAAATGTAAGATAAATCTTCATCTCCATTGTCAAAAGTTAAAATATTGTGTATTTTATCGATTAATAATGTTTTTAAACTGATTTATTAAAATTAAGTTTCATATTAGCAATCCCAAATAATAATAACCAAGTTTACCATAAACTTAATTTATGATTTGCCCCAAATCTATCATGAATTTGACTTATGAAAGAAGAAAATAATCTACCAGAACCTACTTTAATTGAAAACACTATGTTTTCGAATTTTAAAAGCACTATGAGGTTAGTCTCAAATGTTTTAAAATTAACTAAGAAAATTTTCATGCTATAACCGAAAGGAAGTAGCATGAAATTTTTTATTCTACGAAGTAATTATTTGACAATCCCTTTAGGAATTGATTCTATTAAATTTTTAGTGTAATCTTTTTGTGGTGTTTTAAAAATTACATCTGCATCACCTATTTCTTCAATTTCTCCAGCATTCATTACTAATAGTTGATCTGCCATATATTTTACAACAGCTAAGTCGTGTGAAATGAATATATAGGTAAATTTAAATTGTTCCTTTAAGTTATTCAGTAGATTTAATACCTGTGCTTGCACAGAAATATCCAATGCGGATACGGATTCATCACAAACAATTAATTTGGGTTCTAATGCGATTGTTCTTGCAATTCCTATTCGTTGACGTTGGCCTCCAGAAAATTCATGTGGGTATTTGTAATAATCTGATTCTTCAAGTCCAACTTTATATAAAATATCTAACACTTTCTTTTTTCTATCTGTGTTATTTTTACCAATATTGTGAACTTGCATAGGCTCTTTTATAGCATCACCTACCATCATTCTTGGGTTAAGAGAAGCAAAAGGATCTTGGAATATGATTTGAATTTCCTTACGAAGTTCTCTTAATTCATTTCTATTCAAATTTGTTATATCATTTCCATTATACTTTATAGTCCCAGATGTTGCTTTGTCCAATTGGAGTATTGCATTTCCCAATGTAGATTTGCCACAACCAGATTCGCCCACCAGTCCCAATGTTTCACCAGGATAAACTTTAAAACTGACATTGTTAACAGCCTTAAATGTGTTTTGCTTAGTAAGCCAGCCAGATTTTGAATAGAATTCTTTTTCCAGATTAATAATCTCTAATAGTGGTGCTTGTTTATATAATTGTAGATGTTGTTTTTTGCGTTGATTATCAGTAATTGTTTCATCATTTATGCTATTATTCATAAAGTCTGAAATAGTAGGGAGTTGCTTAAACCTTAGCTCAGTAGACGGTCTAGCGCCAATTAGTGCTTTTGTGTAGTTGTGTTTAGGCGAAATAAAGATTGATCCAGTGTTTCCTTTTTCGACTATTTCACCATTATACATAACTATGACATCGTCAGCAAACTCGGATACTAGAGAAAGATCATGAGAAATGAATAAAATGCTCATTTCAGTTTCTTTCTGAATAGTTTTTAGAAGCTCTAAAATATCTTTCTGAACAGTGACATCTAATGCAGTTGTAGGTTCATCTGCTATTAAGAGTTTTGGCTTACACGCAATAGCCATGGCAATCATAACACGTTGCTTTTGCCCACCTGAAATTTGGTGTGGATATGAATTGTAGATTCTAAATGGCTCTGGAAGTTTAACTTTATCAAACAGTGCAATGACCTCTTCCTTAATACTTACAGAACTTAAGTCTGTGTGACGTTTTAAAATTTCTTCAACCTGTTTACCACATCGCATTGAAGGATTTAGGGAACTCATTGGCTCCTGAAAAATCATGGCAATCTTATTTCCCCTAAAAGATTGAAAGTCTTTTTCATTTAAATCCGTTAGTTCGGTTCCATTAAATTTTATTGAACCAGAAGTAATTTTTGAAATCCCTTTAGGCAATAAACCCATTATTGAAAGAGAAGTAATTGACTTCCCAGATCCAGATTCACCAACAACTGCTACAATAGAATTTGCTTTTATTTCAAAACTTAAATTATTGAGAATTTTTACTTCCTTTTTCTTATTAAAAAAAGAAATAGATAGATCAGAAACTTCTATTAAAGGTGAATTTGGCATAACTTAAAGTAAATATAGTGAAGTGAATTGTTGATTTTACAATGAATTAAGCCTAAAAATCAAATTTTTTAATTTTTGGTAAAATGTTAAATAACAGGATATTATACATATAAATAAATTCTTACATTGCATTTCGTCGAATAAATATGCATTTTATGGATAAAAATTCAAATAATATTATATATTAGCCACCAAATAATTTCATTATTACCCCAAACTGATGAGAAAAACTACCTACTTACTGTTGGTGCTATTATTAGCGCTTCAGAATTCGTATTCACAAGAAAAGTATTCTAGAATAAAAATTTCTAATCCTAGCCAGCAATTGATTAATTCAATTGGAGCTCAAGGAATTGATTTGAGTTGTGGTGTTAAACATGATGGCGCTTCCTTAATATTAGAGGTTTCAGAGACTGAATTGAATAAATTAGGGACTATAAATGTACCCTATGAATTGCAAATTGATGACATTTCAGAGTTTTATGTCGAAAGGGCAGAACAGGATATGATCTCAGGTAAATCTAGTTTCAAGCCAAAAACAAAATCTCGGACTTCTATTTCAAAATCTTCAGTTTCAAGTATTATCAAGAATAATATAATACAATATACAGGTGAAGATGAAATTGACTTTGTAGAACCTCAAAACTTCCCTGATGTCAATACACTTACCATGGGAGGATGTTTAACAATTAGTCAAGTTGAGTCTCAATTAGATGCTATGCGTAGTTATTCTCAGACCAATGGTTTAGATATAGTTTCTGTAAAATCAGACGCCTCTTCTTCAGGTCAGAAAACATGGGGAAATCCTACAAACAATTTTGTAAACCAGCATACTAACGGACCTTCAACATATTCTGGAACCGGATCAACAAGATGGAATCCTCAAACCATATACTATGTCCGTATAACTGGAAACGAAAGTACAACAACAGAAGGGACAAAACCACAAATACTATATACATCAATGATTCACTCGAGAGAATTGAGTGCTTTGATGAATAACATCTATTTTATGTGGTATATCATAGAGAACTACAACACTGATCCAGGAATTAAAGAGCTGGTGGATAATAATGAACTTTATTTTGTGCCTGTTGTAAACCCAGATGGATTGAGATATAATCAAGTCACAAACCCGAATGGTGGAGGAATGCAACGTAAAAATTTAAGACCGTTATCTAGTGGTTCAATAGATCCAAATAGAGGTGTCGATTTAAATAGAAACTTTGACTATTATTTTGGTCTTAATAATGTTGGTTCTAGTGGTACCACTACTAGTGGAACTTATCGAGGACCTTCTGCAGAATCTGAGCCTGAAACTCAAATAATGGTGGATTTCATAGAAAGTAGAAATTTCAAATCAGCTGTTTGGAACCACTCTTATGCAAATTCGGTACCTCATCCTTATGGTGGAGATCCAAATGCTAACACCGATAGAGAAGATGAATATTACAGATGGCACGAAGAAATGACCAGATACAACAGATATCTTTATGGAGCTACCATATTTTATGAATCTAATGGATTGCCAGACGATTGGATGATGGGTGGTGCACCAGATAATAATGGTTCAACTGGTTTAAATCAAGCAATTATTGCAACTACACCAGAGCATGGTGGCGAAGGGTTTTGGCCTGCTAGATCTTCAATAGTACCAATTGCAAAAAGATCTATGCGTATTTCTTTGGCAACAGCTTACTATGGTGGTAAATACGCAAAACTTCATGATTTAACACAAAGTGATATTACTACAACATCAAATGTTGATTTAGATTTTGGTATTGAGCGCATTGGGCAAACACAAAGTGGTTTTAATGTGACCGTAACACCAATATCGTCTAACATATTAAATATCACTTCTCCAGGTACAGTTACAGGAATAGATATAAACACCACACCAACAGCGAATACATTCAGAAATCAAACTGAAGTTACTGCTTTAATGGATCTAGACCCAGCGATTCAACCAAATGACAAGATTGAATACAATGTAAAGTTTTCTAATGACGATGGAATTATTTACGAGGCAAACTATGAAAAGTATTACCAACCTTCAGTTCTATTAAGTCATGATTCGGATACTGAAACGTTAGCTGACGAGTGGGATCAAACAAATGGGTGGTCAGAGACAACAACAGATGCATATTCTGCAACTACAGCAATATATACAGGCACTTATTCTAATAGTGTTACAAAACGATTAACCACCAAGAACAGTTATGATTTTTCAAATTCCTCTGAAGTTGTGATTCAATTTTACACTAAGTGGGATATTGAGCGTAATTATGATTTTGTTGAGGTTCTGGGATCACCAGATGGTGGTACTAACTGGGTTTCCTTAAAGGGGAATTACACAAAACCAAACGCAACAAGCGCTACAACTAGCCATGACAATAAAAGTTCTTCTTATGCAAATTTCCAGGCGAACAGTTCCGGAGAAGTTTATGATGGGGACCGCATGGATAATTGGGTAATGGAGGAAATTACAATAGACGGTAATTACGCATCTTTACTTAGTTCTAATAATGTGAAGATTAGATTTAATTTTAGAACCGATGCCCTCAATGTTAATGAGAGTTACACTACCACAAATGATGGATTTTATATTGATGATTTTAAAATAATTAGTATTCAGATTCCATGTGTTACAACAATACCAACAAGCATAGCAGTTAGCGGTATTACAGATTCAAGCGCTAACGTATCTTGGGATAATATACCTTCAGCAACGTATGACATTAGATATAAAGAAACCCTATCTTCTACATGGACAGAAGTTACAGATTTGGCATCTCCAAGCTACGCAATTAATGGTTTAACACCTACTACGGACTATGAAGTACAAGTGAGAACGAGATGTACTACAGCAACTTCTGCATATAGTGCATCTGTAAACTTTACAACAACAGATTTAATTTATTGTACAGCTATTGGAGGCAGTATTGCTGATGAATACATTGGTGGAGTTACTGTTAATTCGATTATAAATGATACCTCTCCTTCGGGCAACGGAACTTCATCTGGATATTCTGATTTTACAGGGTCAAATATTTTTGATCCAATTCAAGTTGGAAGTACTGGTAATAGTATTTCAGTATCAAAATACTGGAACAACGTTTATAATGAAGCTGTTTCAGTATGGATTGATTTTAATAAAAATGGAGCTTTTGAAGCCTCTGAAAAGATATTAGAGGATGGAGCAAATCAAAACACTCCAATTTCAGATACATTCACAGTTCCTTCAGGAGCAATTACAGGAAATACGACTATGCGCGTCATAATGAAGTATATTAATGGGGCAGGTACTTTACAAACTGATCCATGTGAAGACTTTAATTATGGAGAAGTAGAAGATTATAGTATTTATCTTTATGATGGTATGTTATTTACAAACAGCACATGGTATCCAAGTGCTCCAGATGGTACAACAGGATCTGTTAATGCGCTTATATTGGATGGTACGTTTAATGCCAATTCTAACTTTGAAGTAAATGATTTAACTGTAAATAATGGCGCAACCTTAAACTTAAATAAAGCCAATGCTATAACTGTAAATGGTGATGTTTCAACTAGTGGAGATTTGGTTTTAAATTCTGATTCAAATGAGTTTTCAAGTTTATTAGTTACAGGGAATGTAAGTGGAGATGTAAAATATCACCGCCATGTTAATTCTAATGCAGGTGACAACGATTTAATCGCACCACCCGTAAGCGGTGAATCTTTTGTAGATTTCTTATCAAATAATAGTAATGTGTTCGCAAATGGCACACAGACATTATTCTTGTTTGGTGATTTTGAAAAACCTTCAAATCAGTATCAACTTTTTTCCAATACTGAAACAGCAAGTTTAGATGCAGGTAAAGGTTATAGAGCAGCATCTACTGATGATAGTACATTTGAGTTTACTGGTTCTGTTACAACAAGCAATCTTGTTGTACCTATTGAAAGAACAGGAGCAACATATACACAATGGAATTTAATAGGAAACCCTTATACTTCATATATTAGATTATCAGATTTTTTAACAGCAAACATAACAGAGTTAGACCCTCTAAGTGCAGCTGTATATGGTTATGATGCAGATGATTCTAACGGAAGCAATTGGGCAATTTGGAATTTAGCATATTCAGATGCTAATCCAGGTACGTTGATAGCACCAGGTCAAGGATTCTTTGTATCTGCTAGAACAGGATCTAATGTTAACATAACATTTGAATCTACAATGAGAACTGCAGGAAATTCAGATGATTTTATTGCTGGTCGAAATAGTACACCAAATATTGCACATTCAATTATTGAGATTGATAAGAGCAACGAAACATTTGAAACAGAATTGTACTTTACGGATAATGCAACTACAGGTCTTGATATAGGATACGATGCAGAGCATTTTGGTGGAGCACCTGCGAACTTCTCAATTTATACGGAGTTAGTGGATAATAACCAAGGTACTGATATGTCTGTACAGTCAATTGCATTTAATGATGTAAACAACAACGCAATAATTCCTGTAGGATTAAATCTTGGTCAAGGAGAACAAGCTACAATTAGAATGACATCATCTAATGCATCCTTTGATATATTTTTAGAGGATACACAAGAAAATACATTTACCTTATTAAATAATACCGAATATACATTTACGGCAGACTCTAATTTATCTGATATTGGTAGATTCTATTTAAGATTTAATTCCAATGTATTATCTACAAATGAGGCTTCATTGGATCATATTTCAATATATAATGATAATAATCTTGAAGAAATCGTAGTTAAAGGTCAATTAGAACAAGAGGCTTCACTTACTTTGTATGATACACAAGGGCGCGAAATACTTAACAAAACCTTAGAAACCAACAACTCGATTAATAGAGTTAAAACTACTGGATTTATGAGTGGTGTATATTTAGTAAAACTTCAAAATAACGTAACAACTATAACTAAAAAATTGATTATCAAATAGTTGTTCAAAATCAATAATTAGAGAAGGTCCAAATTAATTTTTGGACCTTTTTTTAACTAAAGAAAGGAAAAACTGACAAACCGTTACGGTTTTTCCGTAATTCTAATATAATGGTTATAAAAAAAAATTGATTATGTCGAGCGATTGAAAAAAATCCCTAATTTCAGTCAAAATGCTATTAATAAATTTATAAACCCTAACCATTATGAAAGTAAAATTACTTTTACTCATTTTTGCGATGAGTACTTCTCTCGTTTGGGCTCAGTCAAATAAGTTTTGGCAAGAACAAAATATTAGCTCGAGCACCATTACAAAATCAAGTCATCAATCTTTAAAAGCCTATCAAACATTTAGTCTAAATACGCAAGCCCTAAAGCAAGTATTAGCGAATGCGCCACAAAGGGATTTTTCGCGAAATGGATCTAACCTTGTCTTGTCTTTTCCTAATTCTGAAGGTAAATTAGAACGCTTTGCTATTATGGAAGCTTCTGTTATGCATCCAGATTTACAAGCAAGATACCCTAATATAAGATCTTATGTAGGTCAAGGCATTGATGATGCATCATCAAGAATAAGATTTAGTCTTACTCCTGAAGGATTTAACGGAATGATTTTATCAGGTAATGGACCAAGCACATTTATTGAGCCTGTAAGTAGAAATTCAAGTAATTATATTGTCTTTAACAGACGAAATAGAACTGATTTTAACAATGATTTCGAATGCCAAGTTACGGAGCGTTTAAATACTACTATGAGTTCTGGGGCAATTATGAAAAATGCAGACGACTCTATATTAAGAACCTATAGATTAGTCGTATCTGCCACAGGAGAATATACGCAATATCATGGCGGAACAAAGGCACAAGCACTTGCGGCTATTAACACCACTATGACACGTGTTAACGGTATATATGAAACAGACTTTAATGTTACCATGGTATTAATTGCTAATACCGATGATGTTATTTATACGAGTACCACAAGTGATCCTTATGGAAATACAACAAGTGGATATAATACACAATTGCAGAATACTTTAACGAGTGTTATAGGAGAAGCCAACTACGACATTGGTCACTTATTTGCAAATCTTCAAAATAATGGTAATGCTGGTTGTATAGGCTGTGTTTGTGTGAATGGACAAAAAGGAAGTGGATGGACTTCATTGACCACTCCGGAGGGTGACCCATTCGATGTTGATTATGTAGCACATGAGATGGGACATCAATTTGGTGGGAATCACACATTTACTTTTAGTAACGAAGGCACAGGTGCTCAAATGGAACCAGGCAGTGGATCAACTATAATGGGTTATGCTGGAATTACGGGCGCTACTGATGTACAATCAAATAGCGATCCTTATTTCCATGCGGCTTCGGTACAACAAATAACAGATTATATTAAAACTACCTCTTGTCAAACAAATACAAATACAGGGAATGCTGTTCCAGTTGTAAACGCTGGTTCTAACCATACTATCCCTAGAGGAACACCCTTTGTTTTAGATGGAACGGCTACAGATGCAGATACAGGTGATGTATTAACTTACTGTTGGGAACAGTTTGATGTTGGCTCACCAGCAACTACAAATCCTAGTGTGAATAATACATCAGGAACGGCTTTTAGATCTTTTACTCCAACTACGGATACAAAAAGATATTTCCCGAGATTATCGACTGTAAAAACAGGTGCAACATCTTGGCAATGGGAAGCCGTACCTAATGTATCAAGAAATCTTACTTTCAGGCTTACGGTTAGAGATAATCAAGCAGGAGGAGGAACAAATAATAGCGACGATATGGTGGTTTCAGTAACTGCCAATGCTGGTCCTTTTGTACTTAACTCACCTAATACCAATGTAACTTGGGATGCAGGCACGACAAGAACTGTTACTTGGAATGTTGCAGGTACAACAGGGAATGGAGTAAATGCGGCAAATGTTGATATATTTTTATCAACTGATGGTGGAGACACCTACCCAATAGCTTTGGCGACGGGAGTTGCAAATGATGGATCACATGACATCGTTGTTCCCAATAATCAAGGGAATCAAAATAGAGTCATGGTTAAAGGTGCTAATAACATCTTTTTTGATATTTCTAATACAAATTTCACAATTGGTGCACCAGTTGTATGTAATGCAACGGTTCCTACAGGTTTGGCAGCCTCTAATGTAGCAACAACTACCGCTACTTTAAGCTGGGATGCAGTGCCTGGTGCAAGTTATGACCTACGATATAGAGAAGTAGGGACATCAACTTGGACTACTGAATCAGTTACAGGAATCTCTTCTTCCTTATCAGGTCTGACTGCATTGACACAATATGAAGCACAAGTACGAAGCACATGTACTGGTGGAGCAACTTCAGCCTATAGTGGTTTAGTTAATTTTACTACTACAGATGTTCAATTGAATTATTGTAATTCCGCAAGTACAAATGTTAACGACGAGTATATTAGTAGAGTTCAATTAAATACAATTGATAATTCATCAGGAGGACAGTTCTATTCTGATTTTACTAGTGTTTCAACAACACTTACAAAAGGAGCTCAATATACAGTTTCTATAACACCAACTTGGACTGGTACTACTTATAATGAAGGTTATTCGGTTTGGATCGATTATAACCGAGATGGTGATTTTATTGATGCTGGCGAACAAGTTTTCACCCAAGCACCAACACAGGCTACTCCTGTAAGTGGTAACTTTACTGTACCCGCTAGTGCTGTAGAGAATTCTACAAGAATGCGAGTGACACTAAGTTATAACGCCAATGTTGGACCTTGTGATTCATTCACTTATGGTGAAGTTGAAGACTATACCATCATAATAGAAGGAAGTGGACCAGATACTACACCTCCTGTAATTACTTTAAACGGAGCCTCTCCAGTAGACCTCACGCTTGGTGGTACTTATACAGAATTAGGAGCATCTGCAACAGACAACGTTGATGGTGATATTTCTGCGAATGTAGTTGTTGGAGGTGATGCGGTAGACACAAATACACTTGGGACATATGTAGTTACCTATAATGTTAGTGATGCTGCAGGTAATGCGGCTACTGAGGTTACAAGAACAGTCAATGTCAATGAGCCATCAAATGGATGTTCAGGAGGGATATCAACATATCCTTATAACGAAGGATTTGAAGGAAGTATAGGCTTATGGTCACAAGATTCAGGAGACGACTTAGATTGGACCGTTTTTTCAGGTTCTACACCTTCAAGTAATACTGGTCCATCAAGTGCAATTCAAGGCTCAGATTATATTTACGTTGAGGCTTCAGGAAACGGAACAGGCTACCCAAATAAAAGAGCGATTATTACTTCACCGTGTATTGATCTTAACGGAGTAGCATCTGCCTCTTTTGATTTTCAATATCATATGTTTGGTGCCGCAGATATGGGAACTATTGATTTAGAGATTAGTGATGATGAAGGCGCATCATGGACCAGTATTTGGAGCCAATCAGGTAATCAAGGGAACCAGTGGAATAGTCAAAGTGTAAGCCTAGATGCCTATGTAGGTGGTGGCGTGCAATTGCGTTTTAATAGATTTGTAGGTAGTACTTGGCAAGCTGATATAGCTATTGACGATGTTGCAATAACAACTTCAGGTCCTGATGTTACACCACCTGTGATCACACTTAACGGTCCGTCTACTTTGGATCTGAATGTTGGTGATACTTATACAGAACAAGGTGCCACAGCAACAGATAATGTCGATGGTAATCTTACGAGTTCCATAGTTATTGGTGGCGATGTGGTTAATACATCTGTTGCAGGCACTTATTTAGTCACTTATAATGTCAGTGATGCTGCTGGGAATGTAGCTATAGAGGTGGTAAGAACTGTAAATGTACTTCCAGATACCACAGCTCCAGTAATTACCTTAAACGGATCTGCAACAATTAACTTAAATCTAGGAGATACATATACCGAATTAGGGGCTACAGCAACAGATAATGTTGATGGAGACATTACAACTAATATTGTTATTGGTGGTGACATTGTTGATGGAAATACAGCTGGGACATATTTAGTGACCTATAATGTCAGTGATGCTGCTGGAAATGCTGCAACTGAGGTAGTAAGAACAGTCAATGTAATTCAGGACACTACTGCTCCTGTAATTACCTTAATTGGTTCCGCAAACATAAGCTTAGAGTTGGGTGATTCATTCTCTGATCCAGGTGCAACAGCAACAGATAATGTTGATGGTGATATTACCGCAAATATAGTTGTTGGTGGTGATACTGTTGATACAAATACAGCAGGAACTTATATCATAACCTATAATGTTAGTGATGCTGCAGGCAATGCTGCAACTCAAGTAACTAGAACAGTAACTGTAAATCCAGATGCAACACCACCAGTAATAACCTTAAATGGAGCGTCTGTTATTGAATTGATAGAAGGAGATACTTATACCGAGTTAGGCGCTACAGCTACTGATAATATTGATGGAGATATCACAGCTAACATTGTTATTGGTGGTGACGTTGTAGATACTAACACCGTTGGCACATATCTTGTTACCTATAATGTTAGTGATGCCTCTGGTAATGCTGCAAACGAAGTGACTCGTACAGTAAATGTATCGGCTGCTCCAACATGTAGTGATGGAATTCAAAACGGTGATGAAACTGGTGTTGATTGTGGAGGTTCTTGTGCACCATGCACTCCTACAGATGTTATCCTAAATGAAGGGTATTTTGAAACTGGCTGGGATAGCTGGATTGACGGAGGTTCAGATTGTGCAAGACGAAGTGATGCTGCTAGGTCTTATGAAGGGCAATATTCTATTAGAATTAGAGATAATTCTGGAGTAGCTTCATCAATGACTTTGAATAATATTGATGTAACTTCCTTTAATTCTGTTGAAGTTGATTTTTATTTCTATGTACTTAGTATGGAAAATGGAGAGGATTTCTGGTTACGCTTCTTTGATGGTTCTTCTTGGAGTACTGTTCAAACATGGACTAGAGGTGTAGATATTAATAACAATACGTTCTACAATGCCACAGTCACTATTACACCAGCTCAATATAACTTTGCCGTGAATTCCGGATTTAGATTCCAAAATGATGCCTCAGGTAATAATGATCAAATATTTATAGATCAGGTTACGATTACTGGTATTTCTAGTGGTTCTAGAGGAAGCAAGGATAAACTAGAAATTGTTGGATATGGAGAACCAGAAGAATTATCTGAGTTTGAAATCTCAATTTACCCTAACCCAGTTAAAGGAAACATAATGAATGTTGAAGTTTCTGGAGTTGAGACCTTTGGTTATTCTATTATCGACATAGTTGGTAAGACGGTTCTTAAAGGTAAATCTGATGGCTCAATAAATGTATCTAAATTAGATGGAGGTGTATATTTCATTAAAGTCAATGACGGTGATGAAATAATAACAAAGAAGTTTATTAAGAACTGATAAGTAAATAGCTTTTAAATTAAAACCCAGAAGAATTACTTCTGGGTTTTTTTATATATGCTTTATTTCATTTTTATGAAGTAATTCATCACCTTTAAGTCGCAAAAGAATTTGTGCAACTGCAATTGTATCTTTCTCACAATATTCAACAATTCGATCAATGTCCTTGTCTTCATAATAGACACGATAGACTTCACTACCATCGATATCGTCTTTAGGTGAAGGAATGCCTAAAACATTAGTTAAAAGTTTAAGAGATGTATATGTCTTATAATCTCCAAATTTCCATAACTCTAATGTATCTAAATGAGGTACTTCCCAAGGTTTTTTGCCAAATAGGTTGAGTTTATATGGTAACTCTATATTATGAATGATCATACGACGAGCTATATAGGGAAAATCGAATTCTTTGCCATTATGAGCGCATAATAAATGTTTGTTTTGACTAAAGTGTGAAATAACAAGATTTTTAAAATCCTTTAAAATCTTTATTTCATCACCAAAAAAAGAAGTCACCCTAAAGGTTCTTATATCACCGTCAAGCTTAAAATATCCTACAGAAATACAGATTATTTTACCAAATTCCGCCCAAATCCCAGCTCTATCATAAAATTCCTCAGCAGTAAATTCTTCTTTACGTTGATAGCGTGATTTTGCTTCCCAAAGATCTTGTTTAGTAGAATCTAATTCAGAGAATTTTTGAGTCTCTGGGACAGTTTCAATATCTAGAAATAATATATTTTCGAGATTAAGTTTACTTATCATTTTCCAAGCATTTTATAAGCTTCTTCTATATATAAGGTAATATCTTTTGTAAACTGACCAATGCCATTATCTGGTGACTTCTGATGTCCTAATCTTACAATTATAATATTGTCTTCTGGTTGAATAATTACATATTGACCTAAATGCCCTCGCATCATCTTAAAGTTTTTCCCACCTACATCTTTGAGCCACCAGCCGTAACCATATTCCGGACTTTCAGGAAATCTTGGTGTAATGGATTTAACAACGAAACTTGAATCTAAAATTTGCTCGCCATTCCACTTGCCGTAGTCTTTATAAAGTTTACCAAAACGTGCAAAATCTTTAGCGTTACCAGCAATACAACAATAAGCTTTTACCAAATCATGGTCATCACTATCTACTTGCCAAAGCACATCATTTTCACTTCCCAGTGGTTTCCAGAAACTTTCTTCTAAATAATGATAAAGTTTTTTGCCTGTTGCTTTTTCTATAACCATAGCGAGCATTTGAGTATCGCCACTGGCATATTTAAATGCTTTTCCTGGTTCTGTTTTCATTTTTAAGCCATTCATTACTTTAGCTAAATCATCGTCAAAATAAGCACGTGTAGTTATAGATAAAGGTGAGTAATAAGCTTCGTCCCAATTAGTACCAGACGCCATACTAGATAAATCACCAACAGTCATTTTTACCGTATTACCTTGACAAAAAGCAGGCAAAAAATCACAAACCGGTTGATCTAAACTTTTTATGTAACCATCTTGAATGGCCTTACCCATTAAACCAGACACATAGCTTTTGGCCATGGAAAAAGAGTTGGATTTAGAATTTTCGTCGAAACCATCATAATATTCTTCGAACCAGATGCTGTCATTTTTAATTATTACATATGCAATTGTACCCCAATCACTATTGGCCTTTTTTAACCGTTCCGTAGTTTCAACACCATTATAGGCTTTGTGGATAGGCCAGGCAATAGGATTATCACTTGCTTGGATTTTTTGATTATCAAAATGCTTGTAATCTTCTAAATAAGCCGTGGTATGCCCTCTCATATAAATGGTTCTAACCGCCTTTAATAAATAGTCGGTGTCTGTGATATAAAGCAATCCTATCACAACTACTAAAAGTATGATGAGGTATTTAAGAGTCTTTTTTAGAAATTTCATAGTTCAAAAAACTTAGTGTTTTTGTTTACGTTTTTTTAATTTTTCTCTTGTAGAATTCTTTATCTGCAATGTATAGGGTTTTATTGAATGTTGCAATAATATTGTTTTTACCAACTACTAAACTCATGGTTTTAGTACTATTTAATTGATTATTTACTCTAACAGTATTTTTTTAATAGTTCCATACCAGACATATACATTAAAATAAACTTTGTTGTTTGTTTATGCTTTCATGATTTAACAGCCATTGTTTTCTGGACAATCCACCAGCATAACCGGTTAAACTTCCATCAGACCCAATTACTCTATGGCAAGGTATAATAATCCAAAGAGGGTTTTTACCGTTTGCATTTGCAACTGCTCTTATGGCTTTTACATCTCCCAAATGCTTAGATAATTCTAGGTAGGAAATTGTTTTACCATATGGAATGGTTTGTAATTGTTTCCAAACCGATTTTTGAAATGCTGTTCCTTCTGGATTAAGGGTTAGATCAAAAGTTTGAAGCTCTTCTTTAAAGTAAGCTTTGAGTTGCGTAACACAATCAAGAAGTTCTTCTGGGATGATATTTGATTTTCCGTTTTCTGAAGCTATTGATACTGAAGAAATGCCGTTTTTATCGCCAGTGATTTTGGCAAAACCAATAGGTATATCAATAACACAGCTAGGCATTAATTTTCAGTATTATCGGTTTCAATAAGTCCTAACCGTTTGGCTCTGGTTTCCCAACTTTTTCTTGCCAACAGTTGAAGGTCAGACACATTATCACTCTCATCCATAATCTCTAGACCAAGTAAGGTTTCAATTACATCTTCCATTGTCACTAGTCCACTCACAGAGCCATACTCATCTACCACAAGAGCCATATGGTTTCTACTTTCAACCAATTGCTCAAACAATTTAGGTATTGGCATGCTTCGGTTAACAATGATGATATTTCTTTTTATTTCTGAAAGCGATTTAGTACCATTACCTAAGGCCATTTCTTTAAAAACTTCATCTTTTAAAACCAGGCCAGTAATATTATCTGCTTCTTCAGTATAAACTGGTATACGAGAAAACCTGATATTTTGATTAACTTCAAAAAACGCTTCAATGGTTGTGCTCTCATCCTCAGTTTTCATAACTGTTCGAGGCGTCATTACATCTTTTGCACGCACTTCCTTAAACGTCAGTAAATTTTTAATGACTTTACTTTCGCTTTCTTCGAAAACGCCTTCTTCTTGTGCAATATCTGCCATAGCAACAAATCCTTCTCTGCTTAACACACTGCCATGGCCTTTACCGCCTATTAATTTTGTGGTTAATTGCAGTAGCCATAAAATTCCTGTCCATTTAAGTGGAAAAATTAAAATATTTAAAGCTTTAGACGTAAAGTTGGCAAGTTGTTTCCAATAGGTTGCACCTATGGTTTTAGGTATGATTTCTGAAGCAACAAGAATTAATATGGTCATTACTGTCGAAACAACACCTACCATAACATCCTCTGTAAATTTTATACCTAGAATGCTTCTTGTTGCTGTACCATATAATTCTGCATAGGCAACTTTTGCTTGCACACCTACTAATATCGCTCCAACGGTATGAGCTATGGTATTAAGTGTGAGAATAGCAATTAAAGGACGATCCACATCTCGCTTCAGGTCTTCTAAATTATCGGCATAGGCTTTACCTTCCTTTTTTTTTAGGTTTATAAAAGTAGGTGTAATGCTCAATAGTACAGCTTCCAAAATAGAACACAGAAAAGAAAAGAAAATGGAAATTATGGCGTAAAATATAAGTAAGCCCATTTATAGCTATTGTAGTTTAGTTATTGCGAAGTTACGAAATCAAATTTACTACATCCTTAGCAAAGTAACTTGCGATAATATCGGCTCCCGCACGTTTAATTGAAGTGACTTGCTCTATCATAACACTATCGTGATCTAACCAGCCTTTTTCTGAAGCAGCTTTTAGCATTGCATATTCGCCCGAAACCTGATACACTGCAATTGGAATTTCAAATGTGTTTCTTAGATCTCTCACTATATCTAAATAGCAGAGGCCAGGTTTAACCATCACGATATCTGCACCTTCGTTAATATCCATCTCAGTTTCTCTAATGGCTTCATCTCTATTAGCAAAATCCATTTGATAGGTTTTCTTGTCTTTAGGGATATTTTGAATATTAACAGGAGCTGAATCTAAAGCATCTCTAAAAGGGCCATAAAATGCTGATGCATATTTAGCCGAATAACTCATAATACCAACATCTAAAAAGTTTGATTGGTCTAAGCCTTCTCTTATACCAATAATTCTACCATCCATCATATCACTCGGTGCCACAAAATCGGCACCTGCATCAGCATGAGAAATACTCATCTCTGCTAATATTTCTACAGTACGATCATTTACTATTTTACCGTTTTCAATAACGCCGTCATGGCCATAAGAAGAATATGGATCAAGCGCCACATCTGTCATTACTAAAATATCAGGACAAACATCCTTAATGGTTTTAATGGCACGTTGCATTAAGCCATTTGGGTTTAAGGCTTCAGTACCTTTATTGTCTTTTAAGCTATCATCAACTTTTATAAATAACAAAACGGATTTTAAACCAAGACTCCAAAGTAGCCTCACCTCTTCTTTTAGTAAATCTAAACTATAACGGAAATAATTTGGCATTGATGCAATTTCTTCCTTTATACCTTTACCTTCTACAACAAAAAGTGGTACTAAAAAGTCGTTTGGAGAGATTATAGTTTCTCTGACTAAACTTCTAATGACCTCATTTGATCTTAACCTTCTATTTCTTCTAATTGGAAACATAATTATATCCAGCTTTTAGGTTTTTGTAATACCTCAATTAATTTTTCTTCTTTGCTACCTTTCTTAGGTTGATAATCATAAACCCATTGAACATGAGGTGGCAAACTCATCAATATACTTTCTATACGTCCATTGGTTTTAAGTCCAAATAGAGTTCCTTTGTCATGCACTAGATTAAATTCCACGTAACGACCACGACGAATTTCTTGCCAATCGCGTTGATCTTTGGTGTATTCTATATCTTTTCTTTTTTCAACAATGGGAATATAAGCTTCTAAGAAACTATCACCAACTTCAGTAACAAAATTATACCAATTTTGCATACTCATGTCTTCAGTTTTCTTACAGTAATCAAAGAATAAACCACCTAATCCACGCGCTTCGTTTCGGTGCGAATTATAAAAGTACTCGTCACATCTAGCTTTGTATTTTGGGTAGAATTCGGGATTATGTTTATCACATGCTGTTTTACACACTTGATGAAAATGTTTAGCATCGTCATCAAAAAGGTAATAAGGTGTTAAATCTTGTCCACCACCAAACCATTGGTCAACTATGTTTCCTGTTTGATCGTACATTTCAAAATAGCGCCAATTTGCGTGTACAGTTGGCACCATTGGACTTTTTGGATGCAACACTAAACTTAATCCACAGGCAAAAAAATCAGCATCTTCAACACCAAAGTATTTTTGCATACTATCAGGCAATTTTCCATGCACACCAGAGATATTAACACCACCTTTTTCAAAGATGTTACCATTTTCTATGACACGTGTTCTTCCACCACCACCCTCAGGTCTTTTCCAGACATCTTCTTGAAAAGTTGCTTTTCCATCTATTGCTTCTAGTTTTGAAGTAATTGCATCCTGAAGCTCGTGTATGTATTTGAAAAATTTCTCTTTCATCTATACCATTGATTTATTACAATAAGTGGATTTTTCAAAATCTCTAATATTTATGGCTATGAATTCTATTGAAGGGAATATAGCTTTGAGTTTACTTATAATTTCGTTTGAAAGATTGGCTTTTTGCTCAGTAGTTCTTCCTTCCATGATATTAGCAAAAACATGAATAAAATCTTTCTTATTCCCACCAACTAAGTAATTATCTTTAAAAGTATTAAACCTAACTTTGATATCGTCTTCATCAAATAACCCAGAATCAGCTGCAGCCTTATGAACTTTTAAAAGCGTATCATCTACGGCATTTAAGTCTAATATGTTTTCTGAACAATCAATTACAAAATGTGGCATATATAATTATTTATATAGTTCATATAACTCCATATCTAGAGGTTGTTCACCTGGAGGAGTAAATCCTTTTAAAAGTGTTTTTTGCCACTCAAAATTATTCTTTGTGGCGACGTATACACTTCCTAAATTGTTTTTATGAGCAATAATTTGAAGTGTTTGTAAACCTAAATCATTAAATGCGTATTTAGAAAGTGCTTCAATGGATTTAGACATTAAACCTAGACCTTCAAAAGTATAACCTATACAATAGGCAAACTCGCCTTGTTTAGTCTCCCAATTAAGTTCTTTAATATAGATTAGGCCTGCAAGTTCTCTAGCTTCAGAATGCTTTAAAGTGAACAAAAACTCTTCCTTATTTTGAAACTGTTTTACTTTTTTATCTACAAATAATTGCGACAAGGTAGGATTTAAATTTTGTTCTAGGGTCTTCGGGAAATAGCGCTTAAATCGGTCTGCATTTCCAACCATTAGATCACAAATTTTCCATGCGTCACCTCCATGTACTGCACTAATTTCAAATCCATCAAACGCAGCTATCATAATACTTGGACTTCTGAATTATTTAACCTTCCTTCTTCCTTAAGTAGAGTAACAGTTTTAAGCGAGGCTGCTGTAACACTTAAAGGTAAAACAAGAATAATTCCAAGAACCGGAATTAATAACAATAGGATAAAAACAATGCCATTTCCTATCGCAATGCCTCTATATTTCCTGACAAACTGAACACTTTCACGGTATTTAAAATGGCGCTCTAAGGTATAGTCCATATTACCAAAGCCTGCATAGTATGCTTGTATTAGGAACAAAAGAACAGTTGAAAATATATTTATTATAGGAATGAACTTTAATATTAAAATAGGAATTGTAATTAATAGCTCTTTACCTAAATTTCGCATATTTATTCTAATTCCTCGCCATAACTGTTGTTGGAATGATGTTTTGCGATGCTGATGGCTTTCTACTCCAGTTAAATGTACTTCTATTTTTTCTGATACGGGACTCATAAATGGAGCGGAGAGCGCCATTATTATATGCTTATACAGTATCAAACCAATCGCAATTATTACTATAGCTCCAATAAATGTTGAAACAGTAGTGAAGGTTTCTTTACCAAAGTCCCATGGCCAAATACTTGAAATGAACCGTCCTATATTATCGGATAAACCATAAGCTGTAAGTCCAATGGTTAATGCTGTTATGACACTAATAGCAATAGGAACAGCAAAATATTTCCATAATTTCAATTTAGAAATTAATGCATATGAGCCTGAGTAAGCTTCTAATCCTTTTAAAATGTTTTTAAACATGATATTCTTTCACTGCGTCAATAAATGCTTTGGCATTATCTAATGGGATATTAGGTAAAATACCATGACCTAAATTTACAATGTATTTATCTTTACCAAAATCATCAATCATCTGATGAACCATTTTCTTTATTTCTGAAGGTGGAGAAAATAATCTTGTTGGATCAAAATTTCCTTGAAGCGTTATGTTCCCTCCTGTCAAATACCGAGCATTTCGAGCTGAACATGTCCAATCTATACCTAAGGCCGAAGCATTTGATTTTGCCATTTCACCTAGGGCAAACCAACATCCTTTACCAAAAGCAATGACGGGAGCATCATCTTTTAGCGCTTCGATAATTTGGTTTATGTATTGCCAAGAAAATTCTTGATAATCTACAGGAGATAACATGCCTCCCCAAGAATCAAAAATTTGTACTGCGTCACATCCTGCCTTTACTTTTGCTTTTAAGTAAGTAATGGTCGTGTCGGTAATTTTTTGTAATAATTGATGTGCAGCAATCGGATTTGTAAAACAAAACTCTTTGGCTTTATCAAAGTTTTTACTTCCTTGCCCTTGTACACAATAGCACAATATAGTCCAAGGCGATCCAGCAAAACCAATTAATGGAATCTCATTATTTAATAATTCCTTGGTCGCTTTTATGGCTTGCATTACGTAATCTAATTCCACATTGACATCTGGAATTATAACATTGTCTACATCTTTTTGGTTACGAACAGGATTTGGTAAATATGGACCAAAATTGGGTTTCATCTCCACCTCTATATTCATAGCTTGAGGAATAACTAAAATATCACTGAATAAAATAGCAGCATCCATACCATATCGTCTTATAGGCTGTACTGTTATTTCGCTGGCAAGTTCTGGTGTTCTGCATCTAGTAAAGAAATCATATTTTGCCTTCATCTCCATGAATTCTGGCAAATAGCGACCAGCTTGACGCATCATCCAAACAGGAGGACGCTCAACAGTTTCACCCTTTAATGCTCTTAGATATAAATCGTTCTTAATCATAGTCTTTAAACATAATTTTCATTCACCAACTCAATTACACTTTCAACGGTTGGTACCTTGGCAACTCTGACATCTTCAAAAAATTGACATGCTACTTTAGCGGTGGTTTCTCCAATACAAAATGCAACACCTACTGCTTTGTTTTGCTTTAAATAGCTTTCAACAGTAGATGGGCTATAAAACATTACACCATCTATGCTACTTTCAATCTTGTCAGCATCAAATTTTGTTTGGTACGCTTCAACTTCATTAACCGTAATATTATTTTCAGACAATATATTTGGTAAATCATCTAACCGTAAGTCACTACAGAAGTATGTTACTTCAGCCCCTTCTATATATTCTACAAGATATTCTGCCAATTTTTTAGCATTGGCTTCCGAATGTTTTACTTTACCTATGCGTTTTTCAATCATTCTTTTGGTGCGCCTGCCAACACAATAGATATTTTTGAATTGTAATTCGGAAGGTGAGAAATTATGCAGAAGTGCTTCCACACCATTTTTGCTAGTAATAATTACATTTTCAATTTCGTTCCTAACAATACTTTTTGGTATACGATTTAAGCTGATTTTTATGGCATCGTTACTGTCTGCAATAACATCGTTGTAAAATAATTGCAACTGACTGTCAGTTAATTTTTTAGTTGAGTAAATATTAGTATTTTTTTCACTGCGCTGTATTTGATCCATTAGTGTTTTACCACCTTTACTAATAATATAGTCAGCGCAAAATTCACCTACATCATCGTGTTGACCAAGCGGTACTACTTTTGAAACTTCTATCTTTTTAGTACCATCCTTACTTAACAAGATGCCTTTAAAGTTTACTTCTTCATTCTTTATATATGCTAAAGCACCAATAGGTGCCGTACAACCACCTTCTAATTGTCTCAAGAATTTACGTTCTATCGTGGTGCAAATTTCGGTGTCTTCATGATTAATTTCAGCACAGATAGTTCTGATTTCTTCATCACTTTCTAAAGCTGCAATCATTATAGCACCTTGTGCCGGTGCAGGGATCATCCAATGTAAATTAATAGCATTCTCAGGTCTTATATTTAACCTACCAATACCAGCAGCAGCAAAAATAGCTGCGTTCCAATCATTGTTTTCCAGTTTTTCTAGTCGTGAGTTTACGTTACCACGAAGCCCGACCACTGTGTGTGTTGGATACATATTAAGCCATTGTGCACGTCGTCTTAAACTTCCAGTTGCGATAATGGCATCTTTCGTAGATAAAAATTCTTCGTTGTTTTTATAAACGAGTGTGTCGTTTACATTACCACGTTTTATTACTGCGGCCTGTACAATTCCTTTTGGCAATTGCGTGGGCACATCTTTTAATGAGTGTACTGCGATGTCAATATCTTCATTGAGCATTGCAATATCTAAGGTTTTAGTGAAAATACCAGTAATACCAAGTTCGTAAAGTGGTTTGTCTAAAACAATATCTCCAGTTGATTTAATAGGAACTAATACGGTTTTATGACCTAGGTTTTCTAGTAGCGTTTGAACAGTTTTAGCCTGCCACATTGCGAGTTCGCTATCTCGTGTGCCAATGCGAATAATTTTAGACATTATCGGTAGTTTCTAACTGAAATATTTTTTTGATTAGTTCCAAGCTTTCATCTGACGAATTATTGTCATCTCTGAGGTGATGAGCAAACTGATTTGTGATTTTTTGTATGATATTATTTGATATCAATTCCGCCTGGTCTTCATTAAAATCAGTAATTTTTTTGCGTTGATTACTAAGTTCTGAATTTTTTAAACTTGTTAACTTATGTTTTATAGCCTGTATCGTCGGAACGAATTTTAAGGTATCTAACCAAGCATTAAATTCACCCATTACGTCAGATATGATAGTTTCTGCTTGTGGAATATAGGCTTTACGCTTTTCTAAGGTATCATCGGTAATTTTGGCAAGGTCATCCATATGCAGTAATGAGACATTAGGTAATGCCAAAACATCTTCATTAACATTTTTAGGAATAGATAGGTCTATAATCAACAACGGTCTATTTATGGAGATCTGAGATTTTGTCACAGTTGGGTTTTGTGCACCTGTAGCAACAATTACAATATCCGAGTTATTTATTTCTGATTCTAATTCCGTGAAGTCTTTTACAATGAGGTTGAATTTCCCAGCAACTTCTTCAGCCTTAGTTTTAGTTCTGTTGATTAAAGTAATATGTGAGTTTTTGGTATGTTTAACCAAATTTTCGCAAGTATTTCTTCCAATTTTTCCGGTACCAAACAAGAGAATGTTTTTATCAGAAATGTTCTGTATAGTATTCATTATATACTGAACTGATGCAAACGAAACTGATGTGGCACCCGAAGATAATTCTGTCTCGTTTTTAATTTTTTTACTTGCCTGAATCACCGAATTTATAAGACGCTCAGTAAATGAATTAAGCAACCCTTGTTTTTTAGATAGTCTAGCGCTAAACTTAATCTGACTGATAATTTCAAAATCACCTAGGATTTGACTATCTAGACCAGAGCCAACTCTAAAAATGTGGTTGATAGCCTCCTTGTTCTTGTAAACATAAGCAACCTCTTGAAATTCTTCCACAGTTCCTTTAGTGTTTTCGCATAACAAGTGAATAAGTTGGTATGGGTGCACCGCAAAACCATAAAGTTCTGTGCGGTTGCAAGTAGAAATCACCACCAAACTCTCAATGCCATTTTCTTTAGCTTGTTCAAGCAAATAATTTCTTGCTTGGTCGCTAAGACTAAAATGACCACGAACCTCTGCATCAGCTTTTTGATAGCTGAGGCCAATCGCGTAAAAATGTGTGCTTTTTTGATGTTGCATTCGCTCGTTTACCTGACTTGGAAATTAACAAGGCAAATGTAAAATTGTAAAGAACAAAAAAATAACGCTAGAGGAACTTTAAATGTCGTTTGTGGGTTTTTGCATTTCTTTTTGAAATAAACATGATAAAAATCATATTTTTGCTTGGTAATAAGGGGATTTTTTGCCTTTTGTTTAGAATGAATCTAAATAAATACAAAATGAATTCAAATATTTTAAATTCAAAAAGTGTCGCTAGAGGAACTTTTGAGGAAACTTATTTAGAAGATGGCTTTTTTGTGCTGATGCATAAAAATGAAAATAATGATATAGAAATTCTTGAACGTGAGATTGATAGCAGTTATATTCAATTTCATTTTTGTACTAAAGGTCTTTCTGTTTTCGTTTTTAATCAAGGCAATTATAAATTAAATATTAACGAAGAGACCTCTTTATTGCTTTACAATCCGCAACGTAATTTGCCAATCCACGTCGAACTTCAACCACATTCTTGGATAGTTTCAGCTGTAATTTCTATTGAAAAGTTTCATAATTTGTTTTCAAGGGACGCCAATTATGTCACTTTCTTAACAGACGATAATAAGGATAAGAAATATTATAAGGATGGTATAATAAATCCATCCATGGCAGTGGTTTTAAATCAAATGATCAGTTATAATCTTAACTCATCTGTAAAGCCATTGTATTTTAAAGGGAAGGTATACGAATTATTGAGTTTGTATTTTAATAGAAGCGAAGGCGCTGATGTAGAACAATGTCCGTTTTTAGTAGATGAGGTCAACGTAGCCAAACTTAAAAGAGCAAAGGATATTGTAGTTGCCAGAATGGCTGAACCTCCTACTTTAAAAAACTTAGCCTCAGAAGTTGATTTAAGTCTTAAAAAACTGAAAGAAGGATTTAAGCAGATTTATGGCGATACTGTTTATGGATTTCTATTTGACTATAAAATGGAAGTTGCGAGAAAATTGCTTGAATCTGGCGAACACAATGTTAACGAAGTTGGGCTAAAAGTGGGTTATAGTACTGCTAGTCACTTCATTGCTGCATTTAAAAAGAAATTTGGTACTACACCTAAACGCTATGTCAGTAGCACAAATGCCTAACAGAATTAAACTATAGAACAATATTAAAATACAATTGAACTTATCCAGTCTTGGGTAATTGCGTTGTATTTTTGCATTGCAAAGAAAAGATATGAAAAAAGGAATTTTATTAGTTAATCTAGGTTCTCCAGACAGTCCAAATCCAAAGGACGTGAAAACATATTTAGGTGAATTTTTAATGGACGAGCGTGTAATTGATGTACCACTTTGGGCTAGAAATTTACTCGTAAAAGGCATAATTTTAAATACAAGACCAAAGGCATCAGCAAAAGCCTACAAAAAAATTTGGTGGGAAGAAGGATCGCCTTTGATTGTGCTTTCAGAGCGTTTAAAAGAAAAGGTTCAAGAATATGTTGATTTCCCTGTTGCCTTGGCAATGCGATATGGTAGTATGACTATAAAGAAAGGTCTCCAAGAATTAGTAGATAAAGGATGTACAGAAATTAAAACCATTCCACTATATCCTCAGTTCGCTATGGCTACTACTGAAACAATCGATGTAAAAGTAGATGAACTAGTTTCAAAATATTTTCCACAAGTAAAAATTACACGTACACCTGCATTTTATAACAGACAAGATTATATTGATGTGCTTTCTAATAGTATAGCCGAAAAGCTTGAGGGATTAGATTATGAACATATTCTCTTTAGTTATCATGGTGTGCCAGAAAGACATATTAGAAAGAGTGATATTTCTAATGGCAATTGTAAAATGGATGGTAAGTGTTGTTTTAAGAAGGGTAGTCCACAGCATGAGTTTTGTTACCGTCATCAATGCGAAATTACTACGATAAATGTTGCTAAAAAACTAGGTTTAAAGAACGGAGCTTATTCTACCACTTTTCAATCTAGATTAGGATTTGATCCATGGCTAAAGCCTTACACCGACCGCACGATTGAGCGCATGGGTAAAGACGGTATTAAGAAAATGGCTATTGTAACACCAGCTTTTGTTAGTGATTGCTTAGAAACACTTGAAGAAATTGCCATGGAAGGTGAAGAAATATTTCACGAAGTTGGCGGTGAGGAATTTACTGTTATTCCTTGCCTAAACGACCGAGATGATTTTGCTCAAGTACTTTCAAATATTACAAAGGAGTGGATTGCTACTGAAACTGTTGCTGTTTAATGGCCAAAGTATCTTCTCAAGATTTAGGAAATCAACCCATTGGTAAATTATTGATTAAACAGGCAGTACCTGCATCAATAGGTATATTGGTGATGTCTCTAAATATATTAGTTGATACAATTTTTGTTGGTAATTGGATTGGTTCTGTAGCAATAGCGGCCATAAATGTAGTATTACCGGTATCGTTTTTTATTGCGGCACTAGGAATGGCAATCGGTATTGGAGGCTCGTCCATTATCTCAAGAGCACTTGGATCTAATAATCGCGAAAAAGCCCTTACAACTTTTGGTAATCAAATTACCTTAACCTTATTATTAACCGTCACTTTAGTAATTCCAGGACTTTATTTTGTAAATAGCATTATTCCTGCTTTTGGCGGTAAAGGAGCCATTTTTGAGCCTGCTAAAATTTACTATGTCATTGTACTTTACGGAATTCCTTTTCTAGCACTTTGCATGATGGGCAATACGGTTATTAGAGCAGAAGGTAAACCAAAATTTGCTATGTACGCAATGATGATTCCTTCAATAGGAAATTTGGTTCTAGATTATGTATTAATTCGAATATTCGATTTCGGAATGTACGGTGCAGCATGGGCTACCACAGGATCTTATTTACTTTGTTTACTATTTATTCTTTGGTTTTTTCTATCTAAGAATTCAGAATTAAAAATCACAGACTGTTTTTATAAGTTAAATCTTCCAATTATTAAAGAAATTGGTAGTTTGGGATTTGTGACATTATCAAGGCAAGCAGTTGTTAGTGTTACTTATTTATTGATGAATAACATTTTATTTGATTTTGGCGGAGAAACATCTGTGACAGCATATGCCATTGTTGGGAGAATGTTGATGTTTGCCTTATTTCCAGTTTATGGTATTACCCAAGGATTCCTCCCGATAGCTGGTTACAATTACGGTGCAGAAAACTATAAACGTGTTAGAGACACTATACTAACCGCTATTAAATATGCGGCCTTATTGGCAGGCGTTGTTTTTATATTTCTTATGATCTTTCCAGAGGCCATTACGAGTTTGTTTACACAAGATAAAGCTGTACTTAGAGAAACACCGCCTGCAATGAGATGGGTTTTTGCTGCAACACCAATAATTGCGGTTCAACTTATCGGTGCGGCTTATTTTCAAGCTATAGGTAAGGCAACACCAGCATTAATTCTAACATTATTGAGGCAAGGGATATTCTTTATTCCATTAATTTTTATTTTACCTCAATTTTATGGTGAATTAGGTGTTTGGATTGCCTTTCCTATATCAGATATTTTGGCTACGATAGTCACTGCTTATTTTTTACATAGAGAGGTGACGTTAAATTTGTTGCCAAAGGAATCAGAATCATATTAAATTCTTAATTTTAGGATTCTATAACTAACCTTTTTTTACAATGAGATTTTCTTCCTTATTTACAGTTTTGCTGTTATCCTTTTTTAGTTTAAACATTCAATCGCAAGACATTAATGAATCTGACTATGCGGCCTTAGAGTATAGGCTATTAGGACCTTTTAGAGGTGGTCGAAGCGCGGCTGTTACAGGTGTTCCTCATAAACCGAACCTATATTATTTTGGTGCAACAGGTGGAGGAATCTGGAAGACAACTAATGGTGGTCGCCAATGGGAAAATATTTCTGATGGTTATTTTGGAGGTAGTATAGGTTCTATTTCTGTAGCTAAAAGCGACCCGAATGTAATCTATGTTGGTGGTGGTGAGAAAACAGTTAGAGGAAATGTATCTTCAGGATACGGTGTTTGGAAAAGTGTTGATGCTGGGAAAACTTGGGCAAAATCGGGATTAGAAAAAACTAGACATATACCTCGCATAGCTGTGCACCCTGTGAATCACAACATTGTTTATGCAGGTGTTTTAGGTAATATCTATAAACCAACGTCAGAACGTGGTGTTTATAAAAGTACTGACGGTGGTAAAACATGGCGTAAAACATTATTTTCTAATGAACATGCAGGTGTTGTAGATTTAATAATGGATCCTACAAATCCGAGAATATTATATGCCTCGACATGGCGTGTGCAACGCACACCTTATAGTTTAAGTTCTGGTGGAGATGGTTCTGCGCTTTGGAAAAGTACAGATAGTGGTGAAACTTGGACCGAAATTTCAAAATTAAAAGGATTTCCTGAAGGTATATTAGGTATAATTGGTGTCACAGTTTCTCCATTAAATAACCAACGTGTCTGGGCAATGGTAGAAAATAAAGACAAAGGTGGTCTTTATCGTAGTGATGATGGTGGTGAAACATGGAATCAAGTAAATAGTGAACGAAAACTTCGTCAACGTGCTTGGTATTATACACGTGTTTATGCAGATACCGAAGATGTTAATACGGTTTATGTTTTAAATGTTCGATATCATAAAAGTACAGATGGTGGTAGAACATTCAGTACTTATAATGCACCTCATGGCGATCATCATGATCTTTGGATTGCACCTGAGAATCCTAAACGTATGATTATTGGAGATGATGGTGGTGCGCAAGTAACTTACGATGGCGGAGATACGTGGAGCACTTACTATAATCAACCTACGTCACAATTTTACCGTGTTACCACAGATAATGCATTTCCGTATAGAATTTATGTAGCACAACAAGATAATTCAACCATAAGAATTCCACACCGTACAGATGGCCGCGCAATTACAGAAGATGATTGGGAAAGTACGGCTGGTGGTGAATCTGCTCATATAGCAGTAGATCCAGAAGATAATGATATCATTTATGGTGGTAGTTATGGAGGCTATCTCACACGTGTTAATCATAAAAGAGGGACCACTAGAGCTATTAATGTTTGGCCAGACAATCCAATGGGATCTGGAGCTGAGGGTATGAAGTATCGTTTTCAATGGAACTTCCCAATAATTTTTTCCAAGCATAACCCAAATCGCTTATATACTTTTTCACAACATGTGCACGTTACTGAAAATGAAGGGCAATCATGGGAAATTATTAGTCCAGATTTAACGCGAAATGATCCTGAAAAATTGAAGTCTTCAGGTGGTCCAATTACTCAAGATAATACTGCTGTGGAGTATTATTGTACCATTTTCGTGGCACAAGAGTCACCGCTTAAGGAAGGGTTACTGTGGGTAGGAAGTGACGATGGTCTAATTCATGTTACTCAAGATGGCGGAAAAAATTGGAATAATGTTACACCAAAGGGCATGCCTGAATGGATGATGATTAATAGTATCGAACCTAGCGTATTTGACGAAGGCACATGTTATGTCGCTGGAACCAAATATAAAACAGGTGATTTTGCACCATACTTATATAAAACTACAGACTATGGTAAAACTTGGAAAAAAATTACCAATGGTATAAATGAAGAACATTTTACAAGAGTGCTTAGAGAAGACCCAAAACAGAAAGGATTGTTATATGCTGGTACTGAAACAGGCATGTATATTTCATTCAATGATGGTAAGGATTGGAAACCATTTCAACTAAACCTTCCGATTGTACCAATTACTGATTTAACGATTAAAGACAATAATTTAATTGTTGCTACCCAAGGTCGAAGCCTTTGGGTAATTGATGATTTAACCGTAATACACCAATTGTATAATGCTGATACGAATAAGAATTTATTGTTCAAACCAAAAGATACTTATAGAATGAGTGGTGGTAGTAGAAAAGGAAGTAAAACAACTGGTACTAACCACCCAAACGGTGTGATGACATACTTTAATCTAAAAGATTTGAAAAAGGATGATAAAGTATCTTTAACTTATTTTGATAAGAAAGGCGATACTATTAAAACCTATTCAAATACCGACAAAAAGAATAAGTTAGATGTAAAAAAAGGAACAAATCAGTTTGTTTGGAATATGACTTACGATGGAGCAGAGCGTTTGCCTGGAATGATTTTGTGGGCTGCTAGTTTACAAGGTCCAAGAGCAGTTCCTGGTACTTATAAGGTGGCACTAAACGTAAATGGAGAAATTCAAAACCAACCTTTTAATATCGTTGCAGATCCTAGGGCAGAAAGTACAATAGCAGAGATGCAAAAACAATTTGATTTTATTCAAGATGTTAACGGAACAGTTGACAAAGCACACAAATCTATTAAGAAAATAAGATCTATTAATAAACAATTAGGAGCGTTTCAAAAGCAGTATAAAGGAGATGATAATGTAAAGGACCTTCTTGATAAAGCAAAGACTTTAGAAGAGCAATTATCAGATATTGAAAAAGCACTTTATCAAACAAAAAATAGAAGTGGACAAGACCCTTTAAATTTTCCAATTAAACTTACAGATAAATTGGGCGGTCTAAATTCACTTACAAGACGTGGTGATTTTCCACCGACAGACCAGGCGATTGCTGTTAAAAACGAGCTGACTGGGAAAATAAATAAAGAGCTCACCGTTTTTAACAAATTGCTAAGTGACGAAATAAAAGCGTTTAATGTCGCTTTTAATTCTAAAGGGTTAAACTACTTGTTTGTTGAAGATTAATGGAGTATTACAACTATATAAAATCCTTACACCTCATTTTTGTTATAACCTGGTTTGCTGGTTTGTTTTACATACCACGATTATTTGTATATCAAATAGAAGCATTCCATAAATCATCTCCTGAAAAAGAAATATTAGGAAAGCAATTAAAGCTCATGGCAAAACGATTGTGGTTTATCATTACTTGGCCTTCTGCAATTCTTGCAACACTATTTGCGGTTTGGCTAATGGTATTAATGCCAAGTTGGTTTCAATTTGGTTGGATGCATGTTAAACTGGCCTTTGTGGTCTTACTTTATATATATCACTACAAGACACATATTTATTATAAGCAACTTCAAAAAGATGAGGTTAAAGTAAGCTCTAGTTTTATGCGTATTTGGAATGAAGGTGCGACATTTATTCTATTTGCGGTAGTATTTCTGGTAATTTTAAAAAGTACAATAAACTGGATTTTCGGAATTATAGGCTTAATCGTTTTAGGAATTCTAATAATGCTAGGATTTAGAATTTATAAAAACATACGTGCAAAAAACCCAGACGCGTAATTGGCTTGATTATTGCTATATTTAGTGCATTATAATCACTAATGAAGATTAAGAAACTCTCTTTAAGATCTAGAATATTTATTGCCATGATACTTTTAGTATTGCTGGCATCCATTCTTATCGCTGCAGTTACCATTTATCAGTACAATGAAGAAGCGAGAGACTACCATAAAGAACGTTTAGAACGTAAGGAAAAAGCTATTAGACAAAGTATAAACTTTGCAATAAAAGAGACAACATATCCTGTTACCACAGAAAATATTCCGCTCATTTTTAAAGATGAAATATTTGATATTGATGCAATTCACAACCTTCAAATAAATCTTTATGATCTAGAAGGTCAGTTGCTGAAAAGTTCAAAACGTACAATACAAAGAGACACTACTGAGATTTGTATTGATGCAGAAATTCTAAACGCTTTAGCTAATACAGTGGAACATCGCCATGTAATTAAAATTCAAGAGAATGGTCAGACGTTTCAATCTTCATACTCTTATATTACGGATTTGAAGTTTAAAAATTTAGCGATTCTAAATTTACCTTATTTGGAAAATGATGATTTTCTAAATAGAGAATTAAATGAGTTTTTACTTCGCCTCAGTTACGCGTATTTGGCAATGATATTGGCAGCAATTGTATTTGCATATTTTATCTCAAAATATATTACCAAATCACTAAAGACAATTAGTGATAAAATGAATGAATTCCGTTTAGAGAAACGAAATAAAAAGATTGAAATTGAAAGTTCTAGCGAAGAAATAGAAACCCTTGTAAACTCATACAATGGTATGATAGATGAGTTAGAAGCAAGTGCTGTTAAATTAGCAACTAGTGAACGTGAACAGGCATGGAGAGAAATGGCAAAGCAAGTTGCTCATGAGATTAAAAATCCATTAACACCGATGCGCTTAAGCGTTCAAAGTTTTCAACGGAAATTTGATCCAAATGATGAGGATATCAATCAAAAAGTTGATGAATATAGTAAGACCTTGATTCAGCAGATTGACACAATGAGTTCAATTGCCTCTGCATTTTCAAATTTTGCGAAGATGCCTGCACAAAAAAGTGAAGAACTTAATGTTGTGAGTATTGTAAAATTGGCACTAGATATTTTTAATGAAGACTATATAGATTTTGAAGCAGAATCAGAGGAGATCATTGCCAAATTCGATAGAAACCAATTAATTAGAGTAGTTACTAATTTGGTTAAAAACAGTATTCAAGCAATACCGAGTGATATTGAAAACCCAAGAATAAAAGTTAAGGTGTTTTCTGAAGACAATGAGGTAAAAATCACTGTTGAGGACAATGGCAGTGGTATAACCGAGGAGACAAAATCTAAAATCTTTGAGCCAAAATTCACTACTAAAACTAGTGGTATGGGACTTGGATTGGCAATGGTAAAAAATATTGTGGAAACCTTTAACGGAAGTATTAACTTTACATCACAATTTGGAAAAGGAACCACATTTTCAGTTTCATTCCCAAAATAAAAACTTATAATCCTGAAGGGATTTCAGGATATTATAAACCAAACAACAAATATCATGTTTCCCTTTTTCAAGGGAATAAAACTACGTTTTATGAACTACGAAAACATACTATCACATTATCAAAACGGAATTACCACGATTACAATAAACCGACCGAGTAAACTTAATGCTTTAAATAAGTCAACGATTCAGGAGTTACATGATGCTTTAGATGAAGCAAATAATGATTCAGAAACAAAAGTTATTATTATTACTGGTAGTGGAGAAAAGGCTTTTGTAGCCGGAGCTGATATAAGTGAATTTGCAGATTTTAATGTAGAGGACGGTGGTAAATTAGCAGCTCAAGGTCAAGCACTTCTATTTGACTTTATTGAGCACTTAAGCACACCGGTGATTGCTGCGGTGAATGGTTTTGCTCTTGGTGGTGGTTTAGAATTGGCCATGGCTTGTCATTTTAGGGTGGCAAGTGATAATGCTAAAATGGGCTTACCAGAAGTGTCATTAGGTGTTATTCCTGGTTATGGTGGCACACAGCGATTACCACAATTAGTTGGTAAAGGAAGAGCTATGGAAATGGTTATGACTGCAGGTATGATAGATTCTACTCAAGCTTTAAATTATGGGCTCGTAAATCATGTTGTAACGCAAGAAGAGCTATTACCGCTTTGTGAAAAAATAGCAGGTAAAATTATGCTTAACTCATCAGTTGCAATTGCTGAGGCTATCAGAGCCATAAATGCCAATTACGAAGATGGTGTTAATGGATTTGATGTAGAAATAGAATCGTTTGGAAATTGCTTTGGTACCGAAGATTTCACCGAAGGAACAACAGCATTTTTAGAAAAACGCAAAGCAAATTTTCCAGGAGCTTAGTTATTTAACCTCCCAGCCTTTTCTATAATCTCTAGTTACCCATTCATTGGCCTTTTCATAATTAGTAACCTTCATGGCATCGCCATCCCAAAGTAGTTTTCTTCTCCCTGGGTAATCAAAAGGTGCCCAATCGGTTGGTTTTTTACCATCTTTCAAAACTTTATATTGAAATGCTTTTATAGCCAAATTACCCATAAGTACCGCTTCTGTTAGTGGTCCAGCATAGTCAAATGGTGATGAGGTCTTTATTCCTGTTAAACAAGCTTCAATCCAATTATCAATATGTCCATTAGAACCGTTTTTAATTCTAGGCAAAGTTGGTTCTGGTTTTTTAAAATAATTCATAGTACTACTTGGCAATAATCTAGGATTACTCGAGTAACAATCTGTTACTAACATTCCTTTAGTACCGTAAAAAACGGTTCCGCCACTCCAATCACCAATAAACTCACCATCTTTTAACTCGTCTGGTAAGTCTGGCATAATACCACCATCATACCAGTTTAGATCTACCTTTCCATGTTTCACAGTATCAAATTTTAGACGAACTATGGATGATGGAGGACAAGCCTTATTATAATTAGCCTCAACAAAGTCACCAGCCCAAACTGTTGTACAGCTCGCTTCTGCTTCATATGGATGCCCAAGCCCAAGTGCTCTAAATGGAGTTTCCATGATATGACAACCCATATCACCCAAACCACCAGTACCAAAATCCCACCAACCGCGCCATTTGAATGGTAGATATGCAGAATGGTAAGGACGATCTTTTGCAGGGCCTAACCATAAATCCCAATCTAAATGCGAAGGCACTGTCTCACCTTCATTAATATTCCTTAATCCTTGTGGCCAAACGGGTCTATTAGTCCAACAATCAACTTTTTCAATTTTGCCTATTATTCCAGAATCTATCCATTCTTGTGCTTCCCTAATACCATCGCTAGAACTGCCTTGATTGCCCATTTGAGTAACAATGCCTGTTTCCTTTGCCACATTTGCCATCATTCTAGCTTCATAAATATTATGTGTCAAAGGCTTTTCAACATAAGCATGCTTTTTCGCTCTCATAAAAGGTAAGGCAATCACAGCGTGCGTATGATCCGGTGTTCCTACAGTAAAAGCATCGATTTCATCTATATGATTGTCATAGAGTTTTCTAAAATCTTTATAGCGTTTTGCCTTTGGATGTATTTGATAACTTACTTCTGCCATTTTATCATCAACATCACACATTGCTACAAACTTCACTTGCTTAGAATTTGTAAGTCCTCTTACAATACCAGCACCGCGTCCTCCAACACCAATTGAAGCGACGTAAAGTGTGTCACTTGGTGGAATATGTGATTTACCTAAAACAAAGCTAGGTACTATTGAAAATGCAACTGTCGCTCCTGCAGTTTTCTTAATGAATTTTCTGCGCTTCATAAAAACTAAATTTGTTGGTTAGTACATTATGAAGGTACAATAAAATGTGATTTATTTTATCATTTGAAAATCCGATAAAAAAAATGTTGTGTTGATTTAGTTGGCACTTACAGCTTTGTGCATTACATAAAAGGGACTAACTAATAATAGTACAATTAATAATAAGGGGCTTAAAATTGCCAATAATACATATAACTTTTTCATAAGTATTGCAGTTTAAACAAAGTTCAGTCATTTATAACTCACTAAAAACAAGCATATTAACATATGTATGTGTTAAATTAACCGTAATGGGATGTTTTTTAGACTTACAATTTTTAAAACTACATACTGTAGCAATCACCAATATAGTATCGGTTTAATTTTATAGTATGAAATCCAGATCTACAATTAAAGGCCGTGGCGCGCAGAAAGTTATTCAAAACCGGTTTTTTGAATTGTCACATGAAATGAGAGATGATTTTCTTGAATACTGTGCTAAGGAAGGAGATTTAAGTGACAATGATAAAACTAAATATCTAAATGTTTTTCCTAAAACTATAGTAAATAAAGTTACAAGCCCTGATGTAGGTATGGCCTATTCTATGAATCCTTATCAAGGATGTGAACATGGTTGTATTTATTGCTATGCAAGAAACAGTCATGAGTTTTGGGGCTTTGGACCAGGTTTGGATTTTGAACGTAATATTCTAGTCAAAAAAGATGCTCCTAAATTACTAGAGACTTTATTAAAAAAGAAAAGTTGGGAAGCAAAAACTATTGTAATGTCTGGCAATACTGATTGTTATCAACCAGCTGAAAAGGAGTTTGAAATAACTAGAAAGTGTTTAGAATTATTTATAAGATACAGACATCCTGTTGGGATTATAACTAAGAATGCTTTAATATTAAGAGATTTAGATCTGTTGAAAGAATTAGTATTTTACAATTTAATTAGTGTTAATATATCTATTACTACTTTATCTGAAAGTACAAGGCGAATTTTAGAACCAAGGACTGCAACGACCAAAAGAAGGTTTAATGTAGTGAAAGAGTTGAGCGATAATGGTGTACCTGTTAATGTTATGCTGGCACCAATTATCCCATCTATTAATAGCCATGAAATTTTACCTATAGCAAAATTGGTTTCTGAGGCTGGTGCTTTAAATATGGTGCATACCATTGTTAGATTAAACGGCTCAATTGGTGAAATATTTAAAGATTGGATCCGTAGAACTTTACCCGATAAGGCAGAAAAAGTATTAAATCAAATTGAAGATTGTCATGGAGGGAAATTAAATGAAAGTCGCTTTGGTGTTAGAATGAGAGGCGAAGGTCATATTGCCAAACAGATAAATGACACCATTCGATTGGCTAAATCAAAATATTTTAAAGGTAGATCTATGCCAAAGCTTAATTACACTTTGCACGAACAATATAAGGATGGCCAACTAAAGTTGTTCTAAATAGAAGAAGTGGACCTAAGCCCACTTCTAACTAAATAAAAACTAATATATAAACAACAATCTATATTCTAAAATTCTCAGTGAATACTCTATTATTTGCCTTTACGACGGCAGTATATTCACCTGGTAGAGTTTCGTCTAATTTGTAAACTCTGTTTAATACTTGGTCACCCTTAACTGTATCTGAGTAGATCAAGTTATCTTCGAAATAAAGATTCACCCTCATTTCATTTGTATCAATACCAAGTTTAGATATTATAATTCTTGAGTCTTCATTTCTAAACACAGGTTTGAAGATCTTTTCTTTAGAATTTGCAACAAATGTTACCGCTCTATTATTTACTAAAATTGAATTAATCTCAATCTCAAAAGCCTTATTAATTTCTACGGTGTAATTACCATTATCAAGTTGTGTAAAATCGTACAGTCTAGTTAAATTACCATTGTACTTAACCAAACCTGAATAAATTAGATTACCTGATTCATTATAAACAGATATTTTGCTACCTTCATTTACATAATGATATGTTGGCGAATTGTCTGCTTTTTCACTTGCGTAGATTGTGCCTGTTCCAAACATCACCGCTACTACTAAAATTCCCTTTACTAAGTTTTTCATTTGTTTCATCTTTTTTGGGGTTAAACTGAATAATTAAATTTTCTTTTATCGTTTTTAAGTTGTTGTTGAAAATTGTTTATAAATCAGTTCTTATGATTCAACGATACAAAGATATTTTAGATGTTTAGTGTAGAAAACAAGAATATTGGCATATTTATGTTCAATATTAACCGTATTATTGCCTTTAGGAGTAAAATAGGTTAAAATAGAACACATTATTGATAATTGTGTATACATTTTGTTTTTCAGTTACTCCTAACTTTGTCTTAATCAAAAAGTTGTGAATACAAGAAAACCTACATTAGAGAAGATAAGCCCAGAGTTTGGTAGCTCCATGCGTGTTATAAAGCACGAGACTTATATAGGAGAGAAGAAACCCTTTTGGCATTTTCATCCAGAAATAGAGTTGGTATATGTAAATAAAGGGAAAGGGAAACGCCATATTGGTAATCACTTATCTTACTTTAACAATAGCCAATTGCTATTAATTGGATCTAACTTGCCACATAATGGATTTACGGATAGACTCACTGTAAATGGTACAGAAACTATAGTACAGTTTAGAGAAGAATTTCTAGGACAGTATTTTTTTAATGTACCTGAAATGGAGAGCATTAGTAATTTGTTTGATCGTGCTAAGAGTGGCATTTTGTTTGGAGTAAAAACAAAACAGAAAATCGGTAAAAAAATTGAGAAACTTTCTGAGAAGGAAGGATTTAAAAAGATATTAGTTTTACTAGAAATTCTACATGGCTTGGCCAAGTCGGAGGATTATGTAATTCTGAATGCTGATGGTTACGCATTTGAAACAGAACCTCAAGACAGTGCTAAAATAGATATCATTTTTAATCATATAAACGACAATTTTAAAGAACATATTAGTTTGGATGAAATTGCAGATAGGGTTAGTATGACAGTACCTGCATTTTGTCGTTATTTTAAAAAAGTAACAGGTAAAACCTTTACCAAATTAGTAAATGAGTATCGTGTCGTACATGCAACAAAACTGTTATCTGAAAGTCAAATGAGTATTACAGATATTAGTTATGAATGTGGATTCAATAATTTTTCGCATTTCAACAAATTGTTTAAAGAATTTACAGGCAAGAGTGCCTCTAAGTATAGAGGTGAGTTGAAGTTAATGGTACAATAATAAATAGACTATTATGGATAAAAAAATAGATATAGCGATTGAATATTACACAACCAAAGGGCAGGAAATATTAGATAAGGTTAATAAAAGAGACAACGTAAGTGCTGATGAGTTAATTCAATTAGGTGAAGAAATGGCTATTATTGAATATAAACTGACTGCACTAGAGATAGCAAAAACCAATTAGTTTAAAGTTCTCCATTCCACTCGTTATAAAACTGAGTGAGGTAGTCTTCCATAAATTCATGCCGTTTTTGAGCTATGCGCTTACCTGTTTTAGTATTCATTTGGTCTTTTAATAGTAAAAGCTTTTCATAAAAATGATTTATGGTTGGCGCTGTTGATTTTTTGTATTCAGCCTTACTCATATTAAGATTTGGACTAATTTCAGGATTATATAAAGGTCTATTTTTAAATCCTCCATAATTAAAACATCTTGCTATTCCAATGGCACCAATAGCATCTAATCTATCTGCGTCTTGCACTACCTCTAATTCCTTTGAATTAAAATCTCGGTTTTTATCAAAAGTGTTTTTAAAGGACATATTTTCAATAATTTGAATAACATGTTCAATAATCACACTGTCTACATTATTTTTAATTAAAAAGGCACTGGCTTTTCTTGGACCAATAGTTTCGTCACCATCATGAAACTTAGAATCCGCAATATCATGTAATAAGGCTGCTAATGCCACAACATTAATATTGACATTTTCATGTTTTGCGATATGGAGTGCGTTATTAAAAACACGTTCTGTATGAAACCAATCGTGTCCTCCTTCTGCATTACTTAGCTCGGATTTCACAAAAACTATAGTTTCTTCAAAAAGAGCGGCAGTATCCATAATACACTATGCAGGTTCTACCCATTTAAATTGAAAAGAATTTTCAGGAATTACCA
This sequence comes from Winogradskyella sp. A2, assembly GCF_046762865.1. Classification (NCBI taxonomy): domain Bacteria; kingdom Pseudomonadati; phylum Bacteroidota; class Flavobacteriia; order Flavobacteriales; family Flavobacteriaceae; genus Winogradskyella; species Winogradskyella sp. A2. The sequence goes on along the minus strand of NZ_JBKQXM010000002.1, from coordinate 104,315 downwards.
AACGGTCTGCAAGACGTAACATACGTGAAGGTAGTTTCATAAGATAATCTCTGGCCTTTTCCGCCTCATCAGTAAGGTCTTTGATATTTCCTATATCCCAACGGTCAATTAATTTTTGAAGAATATCTACATAGTCTGCAGAGGTATAGACACCAATCCGTTGAGCGGTATTAGAAAACTCCTCAAATGCTGTACTAATACTGTTACCAGATTCTCTAAGAAAATGAGCTGGCATAGCTATTTTTTGTTTCATCATGTAATGAAATGCCATCATCATTTGGCTTGGGTCAACAGCAAAAATACGCTCAACAAACTCAGCATAAGCATGATGATGCCTCATCTCATCTCCAGAAATAATTTTACACATTTTTGCGAGTTGCTTATTTCCTTTAGCCTTAGCTAATTTTGCCACACGGTTATGAGACACAAATGTAGCAAGCTCTTGAAAACTGGTATAAACAAAATTCTTATACGGGTCTCTATCGGTTCCTATATCAAAACCGTCAGCAATAAGATATTGTGTGGTTTTTTCAATTTCTCGCATATTTACGCGACCAGAGAGGTATAAGTACTTGTTTAACACATCACCATGGCGATTTTCCTCTGCAGTCCAATGTCTTACCCATTTAGACCAACCATTGCGTTCTACTTGCCCAACACCTTCAACATCCATTAACCAAGATTCATAGGTAGGTAATGCTTCTTCAGTAATCATATCACCTACTAATACCACCCAAAAATCATAAGGTAATTCTTTAGATAATGCTCTTATTTCTTTTACTTCTTCATAAAAATTTTCACTTTCAGAATCTGGCAGAAAATCTGTTGGTTGCCATATTTTTTCTATAGGAATTAAGTACTTTTCAATAAGTGTTTCCGCATCTTTTTCGAGATGTTGCATAACTTCTAATCTTATGTTTTTTAAAGACATCTTGATGATTTTGATGGTTATAATTCAATGGATTCTATTATTATCCTTTCGACCTGCTCAATTAATTCAGTCTTATTCGTAAAGTTAGCCAATTCTAGAGGTCTATGCACTGTAAATTTAACATGATTTCCTATTCCCATGGGGAAATTACCATACCTTAACATCTTCCAAGAATTATTTACTGTAATAGGTACAATTAATGCAGACGGAGCTTTTTTCATTAAAATTTCGATGCCTTTAGTTTTAAAAGTTTTAGGTGTGCCGTCTTTGCTTCTGGTGCCTTCGGGAAAAATTACTGCCGCACGGTTATGTTCTTCTATATACTCTCCAAGTTTCATAATCGCTGGTAAAGCTTGGCGTGGATTTCTTCTATCAATTAAAATTGAGCCACCATGTCTTAGATTGTAGGAAACACTAGGAATTCCTTTTCCTAATTCTTTCTTAGCCACAAACTTAACATGGTGCTTACGCATATACCACATAATTGGTGAGATGTCGTACATACTTTGATGGTTAGAAATGATTATTAAGGGTCGATCGGTGGTAATGTTATTGGGATTATTAAATGTAAAACGAGTCCCCAATATATTTAGACATCGCAATAGGAAAAACTGAAGGCAATCAACACTTATTTTATGTGCTTTATAACCAAATACATTATTACAAAACCACTGTATGGGATGAAAAACAACTAAGGTTAACCCAAAGCATATGAAATATAAAACTGTAATTGGATAGGCAATTATCTTTTGCATGGTATAAAATTAAAAAACCACGATAAATATCGTGGCTTTTTTTATGCTTCATTGTAATAATTCATCTAACAATGCTCATTGTAAGCATCCATAAGGTTTTCAGCAATTAGCTCTGCTGGTCTACCTTCAATATGGTGACGTTCTAACATATGAACCAACTCTCCATTTTTAAATATCGCCATACTTGGTGAACTTGGAGGGAATGGAATCATAAATTCTCTTGCTTTATCTGTAGCTTCTTTATCTACACCTGCAAATACAGTTACTAAATTGTTAGGGCGTTTTGTATTTTGTAAACTCATGCGAGCACCTGGTCTTGCATTTGCCGCGGCGCATCCACAAACAGAGTTTACAACAACGAGTGTTGTTCCTTCTTTAGCCAATGCCTTTTCTACAGCTTCCGTTGTATGCAATTCTTCAAAACCTACGTTAGTTAAATCTTCACGCATTGGTTTTACTAATTCTGCTGGATACATATCTAATTTTTTTAATTAACACTTTTTAGTGTTGCAAAGATACCAAATGTGTAACAAATAGTTAATCCTATACACTAACAAATAGTATATTTATGCATTCATAAAATCTATAGTTAAAATGAGTTTCGCAAAATGGATAGGAGGAGCAATTGGATGGTCATTTGGTGGCCCAATAGGCGCTATAATAGGTTTAGCAATTGGTAGTTTTGTAGATAACATTGCAGATGCTGGCAGTCCTCTTATTGGAGAAAGACAAACAGGAAGGAAAAGGCGTGACCCATACAGAAGGGTGCCAAACTATGAAGAACAACGAAGACGTCCTAAAACCCAATCTGGCGATTTTGAAGTGAGCTTGCTTATTTTAGCCTCGATTGTCATTAAAGCAGATGGAAAACAAGACCAACGTGAATTGGATTTTGTACGACAGCAGTTTAGTAATATGTATGGTAAAGAACGAGCTAATCATGCTTTTGAATTATTTAAGCGTGTTACTAAACAGAATATTTCAACGCGTCAGGTCTGTTTACAGATTAAGCAAATGATGGATCATCCATCACGTTTGCAATTAATGCACTTTTTGTTTGGTATAGCCAAGGCCGATGGGCACGTAACTGAAGCAGAAATTAAACAGATTTATACGATTTCTGGTTATTTAGGAATAAGCAATAAAGATTACGAAAGCATTAAAGCAATGTTTTATAACAGCACTGATAATGCGTATAAAATCCTTGAAATAGATAAGTCAGTATCTGATGATGAGGTTAAAAAAGCCTATAGACGAATGGCTAAAAAGTATCATCCTGATCGTGTTGGTCACCTAGGTAAAGAACACCAAGAAGGTGCAGAAGAAAAATTTAGGCAAGTCCAAGAGGCCTATGAACATATTCAGAAAGAACGAGGGTTTAAATAGATCAGTAGAATGTATTAGGTAATAGGAACCATATTCATTTTTGTTTTAGCCTTTGTAATTATAAAACTTGTTGTAAATACTGAAGAAAATCCAGATTCTAACCTGGGAATTTTAGACCATCCGAGTACGTTTAAAAAGCAAAATATTGAAATGGTTGATGATAGCTTGGAAGATTAAAACTAGATATTATGAATCAAGATGAATTGGTATCAAAAGTACAGGAAGAGATTCTTGCCACAGAGAAAAAGATTTTAAACTTACAGAATCTTACAAAGCCTATTTCACCAAGTGATGCTATTGGTAGAGTTAGCAGGATGGATGCTATTAATAATAAAAGTGTTAACGAAAACTCTTTACGTCAGGCAAAGGTTAAGCTTAGTAATTTAAAACGTGTATTGGAAAATGTAGGAACTCCAGATTTTGGTGTTTGTATTAAATGTAAAAATGAAATCCCATTGGGTCGTATCTTAATACGTCCTCAAAGTTTATTATGTGTTAATTGCGCTAGATAATTAAATCTTAAAGGGACAAAATTCTTAAACCAACAAAAAATGTTCTTGGTATTCCTGGTCCGTAGACATAGTTACTATCTCTATTTTTGCCAGTATCAAAATCGTCTTGATAGGCATTGAAAATATTTTTAATACCTCCAAATACCTCAAGACCAGTTCCTAAATTATCGATATCAAAACGGTAACTAGTACTCCAGCTAAACTCATGAAAAGCTGGTGTTGTTTTATATTCATTTATTGATTGTTCTGGTGCACCAGCAAAATGTGCTATAAGCATATCGCTTGTATAGACATAGTTGAAATTAGTATTGAATCTGTCATTTGGTATAAAGCTCAAAGTCGCAAACCCATATTCATTAGGTGTTCTTAAAAACTCACGTCTTGGTGTTAATCCTTCAATGGTCTCAACAGCTGTATCAAACTCACTAGTTTGCAGTGTAAAACCAGCTTCTAATTGTATTTTCCTTTTGTAGTTAGCACGTGTTTCTAAGGTGATTCCTTGTACTACTGCGGCATCACCATTTTGTTTTTCAAAGCGCTGACCAAATTCATCCTCGCCAATAGGATTAAGATAAAAAGCATCTCTAAGTTTTGTATAGAAACCTTCTAGTGTAAAACCGGCAATAAAATTCTCAGTGGATTTATCATAATTAATAGACGCACTAAAACTATTTGACCGTTCTTCAACTAAATCTTCATCTAAACTAATTCTTGATACACCACCACCAGCAAATGCAATATGTAAATCTGTATCAAAAGCTTGTGGCGCTCTAAAACCAGTACTCCATGTGGCACGCAACTGAACGTTAGAATCTGATTTGTATAATAAAGAAAAACGTGGGCTAACAACTAAGTCATCAACTAGGTTATTACTATCTACCCTGAAGCCAGAGAGCAGATTAAGTTTTTGTGTAATTTCCCAATCACTTTGAAAGAAAGTACCTAAGTTTTTTGTGGTTTGATCAATTTTGTATTTATAAGAATTAATGACATCTAACACATCATCAACCAAATATTCTGAGCCAAAAGTTAAAACATTGGTCCCTTTTAGAAAATCATTCAAGCGATGATTAAATTGAATACCTCCTTGCAATGTAGTTGTCTTTGAAATTCCGTATGGAGGATTTGCTATATGGTTTTGAATCTTGTCTGCATCATCAGGAAAAATACCTGTATAATGATCTCGGTCTGTTTGCTGGCCAGCAAAATAGGTTATTAATGAGCTATTATCGTTGTTGAAGTTTATTTGATAATCTAAACTACCCATCACTACATCATGTGTTCTCTCCTCAGCTTGTTGAGTTAAATAAGCTGGTCCATCGACCATTTCGCCACCATAGCGGTATTCATTTAATTTGCTGAAACTGGCTTCTAATTTTTGATTTTTGGAAGGTAAAAAGAAGAAATTTGCACCAAATGAGTTATTTTTCAAAGAGGTTAATTCTGAAAAATTATCGCCATTATGGTCATATAAATCACGATTTCTATTATTAATAAAAAGTGAGATACCTGCTTTTTCAGATTCCGAAACCACAGTTGCATTTCCTGAAACCATGTGATCATCTGCACCACCATTGATATTTTGATACGTGTAATTCACCTCAAAATTATCAGTTTTAGGAATTTTAGTGATTACGTTAACAACGCCACCAATAGCGCTAGAGCCATACAAAGACGAACCTCCACCACGAATCGTCTCAATGCGTTCTATCATATTTACAGGTATTTGTTCTAAACCATATAATCCTGTAAGTGGACTAAATATTGGACGACCATTTATTAAAATTTGAGAGTAACCACCACCAAGACCATTAATTCGTAATTGTGTGTAGTTGCAAGTTTGGCAATCTGTTTCAACCCTCAATCCTGGTTGAAATTTTAAACCATCCGAAAGATTACAAGCTTGCAAAGCATTAAGACTTTCGCTGTTTAAAATATTAACGATTACTGCTGAATTGTTTTGTCTTTTAAAAGTACGTGTTCCAGTTATTACAATTTCATCTAATAATTCTGTTTCTAAATCAAAGTTTAGAGTTATATCACGTTCTACCTTTATCTTTTCCCTAATGGTTTTGAAGCCAGTCATTGAAACAACTATAGTGTAAGTATTTGCTGGGACATCTTTTATTTTGTAATAACCCTCAGCATTACTTACAGAACCGTAAGCAGTAGTTTCTAAATATATATTAGTGTAAGGCAGAGTGTTACCATCTGAAGTGATTTCACCTGAAATTGTAAAGCCCTTTTGCGCATAAGTGAACTGACCCATAATTAAAATGAAAAATAATATCCTGTTAATCATTCTCAATTTTTGAAGCAAAGGTAAAATAAAATTTAGACATGTCTAAAAATATATTTGGATTAGTAAAATAAACCTATATTTGTAGAAATATTTTAAGCAATGATTACCTTATCAGAGGAGAATTATTTGAAAGCTATATATCACCTAGAGCGCCAAGAACGTGGTGCTGTAAGTACTAATGCTATTGCAGATAAAATGGAGACGAAAGCCTCTTCTGTCACTGACATGCTTAAGAAATTAGCAGATAAAGATTATGTAATCTATAAGAAGTATCAAGGTGTAAGTTTAACTAATAAAGGTTTAGCGACAGCGGCTAACGTTGTCCGTAAACATCGATTATGGGAAGTGTTTTTAGTTGAGAAGCTTAATTTTTCGTGGGACGAAGTCCATGACGTAGCCGAACAACTGGAACACATTAAATCTCCAAAGTTGATTGATGAACTAGATGCGTTTTTAGAGTTCCCAACGCACGATCCTCATGGTGATCCTATACCAGATAAGGATGGTAATATTTCTAAGCTAGATAAAATTAACCTTTCAAAAGTTGAATTAAATGAACTATGTACTTGTGTTGGTGTAATAGATTCTTCAGCAAAATTTTTAAAATATCTTGATAAGCATAAAATTGCATTGGGAACTCAGATTAAGGTTATTGAAAAGGAATCTTTTGATGAGTCAATGACGATTCTAATTCATGGTTTAGAACTAAATATTTCAAAAACAGTTGCTAACAATATATATGTAAAAACTAGTTGATATGATAGATAATGTAATCCAATATTTTGAAACTATTGATCCTGTTTTGGGAGCCCTTTACGCTTCCCTTTTCACATGGATAGTAACTGCTGCTGGTGCAGCATTAGTGTTTTTTGTGAAAGGAATGAATAGAGCACTTTTAGACGGTATGTTAGGATTTACAGGTGGTGTTATGGTTGCCGCGAGTTTTTGGAGCCTTTTGGCACCAGGTATTGAAATGAGTGACGGAGAAGGCTTTGTAAAAGTAATTCCTGCAGTTGTAGGTTTTGCATTAGGTGCCTTATTCATATTTGGATTGGATAAAGTATTACCACACTTGCATATTAATTTTAAAGAAAGTGAAAAAGAAGGTGTAAAAACACCTTGGCACAGAACCACTTTGCTTGTCTTGGCTATTGCCTTACATAATATTCCTGAAGGTTTAGCTGTAGGTGTATTATTTGGTGGTGTTGCAGCAGGAATACCTGAAGCAACAATAGGTGGTGCTGTGGCCCTAGCCTTAGGTATTGGGATACAAAATTTCCCTGAAGGACTTGCAGTTTCTATGCCTTTAAGACGACATGGTGTAAGTAAATTTAAGAGTTTTTGGTATGGACAAATGTCAGCAATTGTTGAGCCAATAGCAGCTGTAGTTGGTGCAGTAGCGGTAACCTTTTTTCAACCTATACTGCCTTATGCCTTGGCCTTTGCTGCTGGAGCCATGATTTTCGTAGTTGTAGAAGAGGTAATACCAGAAACACAACGAGACAAATACACGGACATTGCCACTCTTGGATTTATAGGTGGATTCATAATTATGATGACCTTAGATGTTGGGTTAGGGTAGATCTTAAATTCCAATTAAACCAAATGCGCCATTATTAAGAATTTTGTCCTTTTGTTTCAATTTAGAATTTTCTTTGATTGAGGCGTAGCCATCACTATTGTTGCTTGTTTCTACTTTGGTTTTTACAAAGTAATAATCTGTTTGGGTCTCTTCATCTAAAACTAAAACAAAATGCTCGCCGTCTTCTTCTACAATGGCATCACCTATAAGAGCATTAGATGATTGCGAATCTGTCATTATTTCTGCATTAACAAACATACCTGTTAAAAATCTGACCGATTCATCAATAGGATGACCATGCACTTTAATGGTTCTATTTTCTTCGATAGTAGAACCTACTAAATAAACCTCGGCCTCATAGGATTGTTCTGAAGCTTCAGGAATAGTAAAGCTTATGTTTTGTCCTTTTTTTATATTCAAAATATCTTTTTCAAAAACTGACAACTCAAGATGAATATGCTCGTTATCTACAATTTCTATAATGGATGTCGCAGGTGAAACATAACTTCCTTTATTCACATTAACTTTTGTAATGCTGCCACTAATTGGAGCATACAAATTTACTATTGAGGTTATTTCACCACTTTCTACGGCGTTAATAGAAATATTAAGCATTTGTAATTGTTTTCTAAGCCCATTATATTTTGCCTTAATAGAATTATAATCACTTTCAGCTTTGATATAACTTTTAGCGGAAATAATATTTTCATCTCGCATAGTGACGTGTCTATCATATTCTGCTTTTAGGTAATTAAGTCGTGCTTTGGCCTCCATATATTCTTGTTGTAAAGTCACAAATTCTGGATTTTCAAGCGCAACGATAAACGCTCCTTTTTTAACGACATTACCTTCTAGAAATGGTGTTTTTGTTATGTAACCACCCATAGGAGAATTTACTATGGCTTTGTTTTCTGGTGGTACATCTATCATACCATTTACTTTAATTTTTACAGGGAAATTCTTCATTTCCATTTGCGTAAAAGTCATGTTATTTTCTTCAAATTGATCCTTTGAAATCTTTATGCGGTTATCTGTATTGGTATTTACAGAAGGCTCATTTTCCTTATTGCCACAACTAGTAGCTAAAAGAAAAACAAGACCTATTATTATTTTATTTTGAATACGTTTCATAATTCTAATTTATAAGGTTAAATAGTTAATATTTATTACGGTTTGATTGTATGTATTGAGATGTTCCAGATGACTTAGTTGAATGTCATAAGCATTTTCTACACTTATGATGTATTGATAAAAGTCGATTTCACCATTTTTAAAACTGACCTTTGCAGTTTTTAAAATTTCATCCGCAAGTCTTGCACCTTCTTCTTCAAAATATTCCAAAGCTTTTTGATTCTGGATTAACTGAGAATTTAAGGTTTTAAATTTGTTGTTTAGTTGAATTTTGTACTCTCGAGATTCTTCATTAGAGATGTCCATTGCAATCTTAGCCGCTTTGATTTTAGAATTTTGAGCACCAAATAACAATGGTATTTTTAGTCCAAATTGGTAACCATAAAGGTTTTTATTTAACGATGCGTTTGATCCTTGAAAATAATTTAGACTTAGGTCTGGTAATAATTGCTGTTTTTCTAGTCTACGTTGCGCTTCGAGAAAGCTTTGTTTCTTATCATAGTAAAGTACTTCTGGACTAGTATTTAGCTCAAGTATACTGAGTGATACCTTGTTTAATTTAGTATCATGAACATCTAGGCTGTCATTGTACTGAACATCCTTGCTTAAATTCTCAAATGCTATCTTTAGCTCTTGTTGCGCTTGTTCTAAATTAATTTTTACTTGCTTTTGTTTAGAGACTGCAGTAATTTTTTCTAAATAATTTGTTTCCCCAAGCTCAAAGCGCCTTATAGCAATTCTTGCAAAATCAGAATATAAACTATCTATTTGGCTATATACATCTACTTTTTCCTTTGCGTATAAATAGTTATAATAGCCTGAAACGACCTTTTGTCTAATGGACTTTTCTTTAATAGATAAACTTGTAGATTCTAGGTTTACAAGTGTTTTGTTTACATTTTTTTTAGCAAAGTAAATAGTCGGAAATTCAAATTCTTGTTGTACTCCAAAAACACCAATAGGACGATTATTAACCGCAAGGTTATTTTCATCATATTGATAATAGATCTCAGTTTTGTCAAAATTAAACGCACTATTAATTAGTATGTCCGATTGGTCAACTTTTAGTCGACTGGCCTTAAGACCTGCATTATTTTCAAGAGCTATTGTTACTAATTCATCAAGTGTTTTTGTGCTGTTTTGCCCATATGAATTAAAGGACAAGAAACTAAGTAACAAAATCAAAGACGTTAATTTGGAGTTTTTAGATAGCTTAGCCATTTGTGGTTTATTGAAAAAAGCATAGAGTACTGGAAGTACAACCAAGGTTAATAGTGTAGCTGTAATTAATCCTCCAATGACAACCGTTGCCAAAGGTCTTTGAACTTCGGCACCAGCACTTGTTGAAATAGCCATAGGCAGAAAACCTAGCGCTGCAGCTGTAGCTGTTAATAATACGGCACGAAGACGATCTTTTGTACCTTGTTTTATAAGCGTTTCCATATCATTATATCCTTGTTTTTTTAATTCTTTAAAATGTTCTATAAGTACAATTCCGTTGAGAACGGCAATACCGAAAAGTGCAATAAATCCAACACCTGCTGAAATACTAAAAGGCATATCCCTTAGCCAAAGCAATAAGACACCACCTACTGCAGCTAATGGTATGGCAGAGTAAATCAGAAGCGCATCCTTAATGGATTTAAAAGCAAAGTAAAGCAGAATGAAAATTAGTACTAGTGCTATGGGTACAGCAACCATGAGTCTGGATTTCGCACTTTGCAAATTTTCAAATTGACCACCATATGAAATGTTATATCCAACTGGTAAGTTGAGATTTTTATCAATGAGTTCTTTAACATCATCTACAACAGATTGTAAATCTCTATTTCGAACATTAATACCTACAACAATGCGTCTTCTAGTATCATCTCTAGATATTTTTGCAGCACCTTTTTGATATGAAATGTCTGCTAATTCACTCAATGGAACTTTTCCACCATTTGGTAGATCTATATATAGATTCTTTATGTTATCAATATCTTTTCTATTGGCTTTTTCTAATCTAACTACCAAATCAAATCGTTTTTCGCCTTCAAAAACACTCCCTACAGATTTACCGGCAAAACCCATTGACAACATGTTGTTTAAATCCGCAATATTAAGTCCGTATCTGGCTATTTTTTTTCTATCATAGTTTACACTCATTTGTGGTAGACCATCAATTTTTTCGACTGTAATATCGGCTGCGCCATCTACGTTTTCTATAAGGTTTTTAATTTCAGTTCCTTTTTTAGAAAGAATTTCTAGGTCCTCACCAAATATTTTAATGGCAATGTCTGCTCTTACACCTGTTATAAGTTCATTAAATCGCATTTCAATGGGTTGTGTAAATTCTACTTCCATTCCCGGAATTATGGCAAGTGCTTCTTTAAACTTATCGGCCAATTCGTCTTTAGATTTTGCCGAAGTCCACTCGTTCTTTGGATTTAGAATTATAATAACATCACTTTCTTCCATAGACATTGGGTCTGTAGGGACTTCTGCGGCACCAATACGTGTTACAACCTGTTTAACCTCTGGGAAATTATCTAGTAAAATGTTTTCGATTTGAGTTGTAATTTCAACAGTTCTACCCAATGATGTACCTGTTTTTAACACAGGTTGTATTACAAAATCACCTTCATCCAAGGTTGGGACAAATTCTCCACCCATGGTTGAAAATAGATATGAGGTAGCAATCAATAGAATTAACGCAACACCTAAGACAAACTTTTTAGTCTTTAAAGCCCAACTAATTGTAGGTTCATATAATGAATTAAGCCATCGCATTAATCTAAATGAAATGTTTCTGTTAGTCTGTTTTGAGGGCTTTAAGAACATAGAAGCTATAACAGGTACATAGGTGAAACAAAAAAGCATTGCTCCAATTAAGGCAAAACTAAACGTTAGAGCCATGGGTCTAAACATTTTGCCTTCAACACCACTAAGTGATAATATTGGAATAAATACAATAAGAATTATTAACTGGCCAAATATGGCCGAATTCATCATTTTTGAAGTGCTATTAAATGTAATTTGATCTTTAAATTCTTGAGCTTTTTGCTTATCTAGTTTAGCAAATTGAAGATGTCCTTGGGTAATTTTAAATGCAATAAATTCTACAATTATCACTGCGCCATCTATGATAATTCCGAAATCAATAGCGCCAAGACTCATCAAATTAGCATCAACACCAAAAATATACATGAGCGATAAAGCAAACAATAAACAAAGGGGTATAATAGATGCTACCACCAATCCAGATCTCAAATTCCCAAGTAATAACACAACTATAAATACAACGATAAGACAGCCCAAAACAAGATTTTCGGTTACGGTAAAGCTTGTTTTACCTATCAATTCGCTACGATCTAAAAATGCATTTATGTAGACACCATCTGGTAGTGATTTTGAAATAGAAGCTACACGCTCTTTTACAGCATCAATCACTTCTTTAGAATTTGCACCTTTGAGCATCATAACTTGCCCTAATACTTTTTCACCCTCACCATTACCTGTTATAGCTCCAAAACGATTAGCATTTCCAAAACCAATTTCTGCAACATCTTTAATGTAAATTGGTAAACCATTATTATTTTTAATTACGATATTCCCAATATCTTCTAATGAAGACACAAGCCCTTCACCACGAATAAAATAGGCCTGGTTTACTTTTTCAATGTAACCGCCACCAGCCACACTGTTATTTTTTTCTAAGGCAATGAACACTTCTTGAGCAGTAATTTTCATTGCGTTTAGTTTATTGGTGTTAAGCGCAACTTCGTATTGTTTTAAAAATCCACCCCACGTATTTACCTCAACAACACCTGGTATGCCAGATAGTTGACGCTTTACAATCCAATCTTGAATAGTACGAAGATCTTGAGCTGTATATTCATCTTTATATGCTACTTCAACATCGAGAATGTATTGATAAATTTCACCTAGTCCTGTAGTAATGGGTCCCATTTCAGGTGTGCCAAATCCTTCAGGAATTTTTTCAGAAGCCGATTTAATTTTTTCGGCTATGAGTTGTCTTGGCAAGTAGGTTCCTATGTCATCATCAAACACAATGGTTACAACGGAGAGTCCAAATTTTGAAACCGATCGTATTTCTTGTACACCAGGAAGATTTGCCATTTCTAGCTCAACAGGATAGGTAATAAACTGTTCCATGTCTTGAGTAGAAAGGTTACGAGAAGTGGTTATGACTTGTACTTGATTATTGGTAACATCTGGCACTGCACCAATTGAAATTTGGCTCAAGGAGTATAGCCCAAATCCTATAATGAAAGTGGTGAGTAATAGAATAATAAATTTATTCTTTAAACTAAAATTGATAATATGTGATAACATAATTCATTGGTTAAATGGATATGCAACTTGTCACTAAATACAAGTTGAAAACAAAAAATTAACGAAGTGAATTATGCTGATTTTGGAGGTTGTAAAAGGCCTTTTTTATGCAGTGTTGAAATAGAACTTACATAACGGAAATTGGATTCGGAAGAATCTACTATTTCAATGGTATTTATAAAACTTATATCAAAATCAAGACAGGCAACAATACTTAATACATGGCCTTGACACTGAAAAGGAAGTTGTTCATGGTCATTTTGCTCTTCTTGATGATTTTGGCTGTGTTCGGCTTTTAATTCGCCGTAATGTTTTGATAAGAAGACAAAGAAGCTATCACCATGTTCTTGCTTGTGAAATTGAGCATGTTCAATAAGCTCATCTAATTGCAATAAATCTTCAGCACCAATTCTAGCACTTTGCACCAGTATTATAAATGACAGCGATATAGCAAATAACTTACTCATTATAACAAAGTTAGTAATTTCTTTTAGAAGGAAGTTGATAAATATCAGTGTTTAAAACACACAATAAAGGTCTAATGACAACCGCAACCGTCAGTGTCACAAGTTTTGCTTAACTTCTTTTTTGGCCACCAAATAAATGTTTTAAACAAATACACCAATGCAATTGTTAGCACAGAAAAAGCAAGTATATATTGAATTAAAGCATTCATTTATTTTAATATTTGATAGGCTATTAATGCTACAAGATACGCAAAACCACTCATAATTACCAGTTGATACATAGGCCATTTCCAAGAATTGGTTTCCTTTTTAACTATAGCAAGGGTACTCATACATTGCATTGCGAAAGCATAAAACAACAACAATGAAATGCCAGAAGCAAAATTAAACAATGGCCCACCAAGTATTGGATTAACTTCACCTGCCATTCTGTTTTTAATGGTTTCTTCTTCATCACTGCCTACACTATAAATAGTAGCAAGCGTACCAACAAATACCTCTCTTGCTGCAAAAGAACTTACTATGGCAATTCCAATTTTCCAATCGTATCCTAATGGGCGTATTGCAGGTTCAATAGCTCTTCCTGTAACACCAATAAAGGAATGCTCAAGCTTATGTGAAGCGATTTTTTGATTAAGTTCTTCGTCACTCAAATTAGAGGTGGCATATTGTTCTGTTACAATACTTTCCGCATTATTAAATTGCTCACCTGGCCCATAAGATGCTAAAAACCATAAAACTATAGAAATAGCTAAAATGATTTTACCAGCACCATAAACAAAGGCTTTTGTTTTCTCGATAACCGTTAATGCAACGTTTTTAAGCAAGGGCATTTTATAATTTGGCATTTCTACAACAAAGAAAGATTTGCTTTTTATTTTAAGGACTTTATTAAGTATATAAGCAGAACCTACGGCGGCACCAAAACCAATTATATAGAGAAGCATTAGGGTTAGAGCTTGATAACTTAATCCAAGAAACCTTCCTTCAGGAATTACCAATGAAATGATTATCAAATACACTGGTAATCTCGCAGAACAAGTTGTAAACGGTGTTACTAAAATTGTAATTAAACGTTCTTTCCAACTCTCAATATTACGGGTTGCCATAATTGCTGGTATGGCACATGCCGTACCTGAAATCAATGGCACTACACTTTTCCCGCTTAGGCCAAATCGTCGCATAATTCTATCCATTAAGAATACCACGCGACTCATATAACCACTCTCTTCTAAAATTGAAATAAATAAGAACAAAAATGCTATCTGTGGTATAAAAATTACGATTCCTCCTAAACCAGCTATGATGCCTTCTGCTAATAGATTTGTAAATGCGCCTTCTGGCAAGGTGCTTTTTACCCATTCGCTCAAGGATGCAAAGGTACTATCTATAAAGTCCATTGGTACGCTAGACCAATCGTAGATGGCTTGAAAAATGGTTAAAAGAATTATGCCAAAAATTAAATAACCCCAAACCTTATGTGTTAGAATTCTATCGAGTTTTATTCTAAGATCCTTTGCAGAGGCCAAGTCGATAGTTTGCCCTTTTTTAAGCGTATCGTTTATAAATTGATAGCGTTTAATAGTCTCTTTTTGCTGCAATTTCTTAAGATCTCCTTTGGTTTTAGTTTTAAAATTTGAAACGGCATCAATGGTTTTTCTATTGGTTTTACCAAAATTTACATCTTGAGTAATTACTAACCAAAGTTTATATAGCAATTGATTGGGGAATGCTTTTCTTAAATTATCGAAATAATCCTTGTCAATGGAAGACGCATTCATACAAGGTTTAACAGACAATTCTTTAAAATTGGTAATTAATTCCTTTAAATTATCTATGCCTTTATTTTTTCTGGTACTTATTAATGCAATTTTAGTTTTCAGTTGTTTCTCTAAATAGTCTATATCTAATGAAATCCCTTTATATGCCATCCTATCAGACATATTTATTACCAAAATCGTTGGGATTTCTAAATCTTTAATTTGCGTAAATAGTAATAGATTTCTTTTTAAGTTTTCTACATCACTAACAACTACAGCAACATCCGGAAAATCTTTATCGTTTTTATTAAGCAAAAGTTCAATAACGACATTTTCATCTAATGACGAGGCATTTAAACTATATGTTCCTGGTAAATCTATAATATGGGCTTTAACACCTCTAGGGAGTTTACAGATTCCCTCTTTTTTTTCTACCGTAATACCAGGATAGTTACCTACTTTTTGATTTAAACCAGTAAGTGAATTAAACACTGAAGTTTTACCTGTGTTTGGATTTCCAATTAATGCAACATTGATCTGCTTACTCATTAACTGTTTCTATTAAAATATGAATTGCAGTTTCCTTCCTGATTGCTAAATGCGAGCCATTAATATTGAGATACATTGGGTCAGCAAATGGAGCAACCTGCACTAGCTCTACAGAATTACCTGGTAAACAGCCCATTTCTAGTAGTTTTAGTGGGACGTGAATAGATGAAACATCTTTAATAATGCCTTGTTGTCCGCGTTTTAAATCAGCTAAAGTCACCCAATTCCTTATTTAGAATAATTTTAAAGAAGCAAAAATAAGCTAAAAATTTATGTGAGTTAATAGGATTTCGGAAGAATTTATGATTCATCTTTTAAAGTCTTAATATCTTCTAAAAGTTTATTGATATCTTCTGGGTTAGTACCATCGTAGAAGCCTCTTATTTGGCGCTTTTTATCAATTAGCATGAAATTTTCTGTATGAATCATATCGTATTCATCTCCATTACCATCTGTTTTTACGGCTAGGTAACTTTTTCTAGCAAGATCATAGATTTGCTTTTTATCACCAGTAACCAAGTTCCACTTTCGGTCTATAACACCTTTTTTCTTTGCGTATTTTTTGAGTTGCTCAACCGTGTCGATTTGTGGTGTTACCGAATGGGATAACAACATAATGTCATCATCATTTATAATTTCTCTTTGGATCTGATACATATGATCTGTCATTATGGGACATATTGTTTGGCAGGTCGTAAAAAAGAAATCTGCTACATATATCTTGTCTTTGTATGTGTCTTGAGTAACTATTTCCCCATTTTGATTGATTAGGCTAAAATCTGCGATTTTATGATATTTTGACTTGTGTTGTAGTGTGCTATCTACTAATTCTTCACTAACCATCGCGGGTTGATAGATTGGTAATGGCTTTTTTACATTAAGAATGTTATAGATTATCAAAACAATTATAACACATAAAACCGAGAAGAAAATACCGAACTTTTTATAGTCCTTGAAAAACGAAAGAAATGACATGTAGTGCCTTTATTTATTGATTTTGCAAAGGTACAACTCGTAGTTGTTTTGGCGACTATTTTTAACAGAATTGTAGTACTTAATCTAACAGAAATCTAAATCCTTGTTAAAAATGAAATGATTGAATTTATAATAGTTTTCTAAATGCCTTGAAAAGATTACTTTTGTCAATCGAAATTTGAAAATGACTACATGGAATTTGTAATTAAAATATCTCAATTTTTACTCAGCTTATCCTTGCTTATTGTTCTACATGAGCTAGGGCATTTTATACCAGCGAAGCTGTTTAAAACTAAAGTAGAGAAGTTCTATTTGTTTTTTGATGTTAAATTTTCATTGTTTAAAAAGAAAATAGGTGAGACCGTTTATGGTATAGGGTGGTTGCCATTAGGTGGTTATGTAAAAATTGCTGGAATGATTGACGAAAGCATGGACAAAGAACAAATGGCCCAACCACCACAACCATGGGAATTTCGATCTAAACCAGCTTGGCAAAGACTTATAATAATGCTGGGTGGTGTTACAGTAAATTTCATTTTGGCTTATGTAATTTATGTTGCTGTATCCCTTGCATACGGTGATTCTGTAGTTAAGGTAGATAGTCTTAAAGATGGCTACTGGATTGCGAATCCAACTTTAGAAGAAGCAGGTTTTAGAACTGGAGATAAGATTATTGCTATTAACGAAACACCTATTATTAATGACTCTGATATTGGGCTTAATATTATTAAAGCTGAACAGATTACAATTAAAAGAGGAGAGGAGACTAACAAGATTGATTTGCCAGAAGACTTTTTAGGACAGTTGTCTTCTTCAGGTAACAGAGATTTGTTTGAGTATAGAGTGCCTTTTATGGTGGCCCAAATAGCTGATAGCTCAGCAAATGCAAATAAAGACATAAAAGAAGAAGATATTATTGCTTCAATCAATGGAAAGGAATTAAAGTATTTTGACCAGTTAGATGATGTTGTAGGTGATTTAAAAAATACCACGGTAACCGCTGAAGTATTAAGAGATGATAAGAGGATTACTACAGAATTAGCGTTGGATAGTGAAGGAAATTTTGGTTTAAGACCCTATAGAATACATCCAAAATTTGAAGATCTTGGGTATTATGAAGTTACAAGAAAGTCGTACACTTTTGGTGAAAGTTTTGGTGCTGGGTGGAATAAATTCACAAAGACTATTAGCAATTATGGTGATCAATTAGCAGCAATTTTTAACCCTAAAACAGGCGCATACAAAGGTCTAGGAGGTTTTAAAGCAATATATGATCAATTCTCAAGTGTTTGGAGCTGGCCTTATTTTTGGGGCTTAACAGCTTTTTTATCTATAATGTTAGCAATATTAAACCTATTGCCAATTCCTGCATTAGATGGTGGGCATGTAATGTTCTTATTATACGAAATGGTATCTGGTCGTAAGCCAAGTGAAAAATTCTTAGAACGTGCACAAATAGTAGGATTCTTTATTTTAATTGCGCTTGTATTATTTGCTAATGGCAATGATGTTTTTAAAGCTTTAACCAACTAATAAATTTAGTTAATAAAGCTCAAAAAATTAAAATTTCATATTGTAGAGATTAAAAAATAATTTATATTTGCGCTCGCTAATGTAAAAGATAACCTTCCTCTTTAGCTCAGTTGGTTAGAGCATCTGACTGTTAATCAGAGGGTCCTTGGTTCGAGTCCAAGAAGAGGAGCAAATAAAACCACTCAATTCGAGTGGTTTTTTTGTTAAGTTATTGTTGTATTTTTTAAACTACACTTTTTAAAATAGGATTAATAGTTCTTGATGAAATTGGAAGATTCTAAATTCTAAAATTTTGATTATTGAAGTTTAAATTTATTTGCAGGTGCTCTGTATAATAAGAAAAGACAAACAATAATAATTAAGTTTTTTATAATGTATTGTCCAACTAAGCTTAGTTGAAAAGGTGTATCACTAAAAACTTGTTCTGTTAGTAAAAATATAGGAGAAAAGGTAAAAATTATATGAATGATCGCTATTACAACCGTTGTTCGCCTCCAAATATTCAATATCAAAAACAAACCTACTAGTGATTCCCATGTTGCAAGAAGGATTATAGAAATATTTGAAGGTATTAAATGAAAAGTTAATAGATCAATTGTATTCTTGGCCAACTCTTCTGCAGGGCTTACATTTGGAAAGAATTTTAACATTCCAAACCAAAGATAGATTATCCCAATACTTATTGCTAAAATATAAACTAGTGAGATTTGTCTTTTCAAATGTGTTTAGTTTTTAATTTAAAATTTTAATTCTAAAGTATCTTGAAGTTCATAAGATTCTTTCATCTCTTGGGTAACCAAAAACTCTTTGCATTTCGTCAACGCTCCAATTTTAACTTTGTTAATGCTACAAAAAGACACATGACTTTCACAAAGTCGTTCAAACTGATAAGCTTTTTTGAATGCATAATCAATTTTATAACCAACTGACATACATACTTTTTGCAGGCCTCCTTGAGATGTAAGACCCATACCCATATAGATATACTCGCCCAATTTAAATTCAGATGAATTTATGTAGTCTAATTCTTCCTTAAAATAATTCATTTTAATCTATTACTAATGTGAACCCTAGTTTTTATCGATTGGTAAATTTAGACTTGTAGAAATGAGAAGGGTATGACATTTATCATGTCATTTTATTAAATAATGACATGCGTACTAAAAATAAAGAATTAAATAAGTTCATAACAAATTGATCTTAGATGGTTCGAGCCCAACCTGAGGAGCGCAAAAACCACTCAATTTGATTGGTTTTGTTGTTTAGATGTTTTTGTATTTGTTATGAAGCTCTTTTAGCATTACTTCGGTCATAGCATCCAAATCATAGTGGTGATTCCAGTTCCAATCATCTCTAGCTTTACTATCATCAATTGAAGAAGGCCAACTATCTGCAATGGCTTGTCTAAAGTCTGGCTTATAATTGATCTTAAAACTTGGCATATGTACTTTAATACTTTCAAAAACATCCTTTGGCGTAAAGGATAGCGCCGATAAATTATAAGAGGATCTTATGGATAGATTTTCAGAAGGTGCTTCCATCAAATCAATTGTTGCCTTAATAGCATCATCCATAAACATCATGGGTAAACTTGTATTTTCAGATAGGAAACAATCATATTTTCCTTTTATAATTGCTTCATGATAAATTTCAACGGCATAATCTGTGGTACCACCACCTGGCATTGCTTTATAGCTAATTATACCAGGATAACGTAAACTACGCACATCGATGCCATATTTATTATGATAGTATTCGCACCAACGTTCACCAACTTGTTTCGTAATTCCATAAACTGTTGTTGGTTCGCAAATGGTGTGTTGTGGTGTATTTTTCTTTGGTGTAGTAGGCCCAAAAACGGCAATACTGCTAGGCCAATAAACTCTCTTTATGGTTCCGCCTTTTGCTAGGTTGAGAACATGAAAAAGAGAATTCATATTTAAGTCCCAAGCTTCCATTGGGTATTTTTCTCCAGTAGCACTTAAAAGTGCAGCCATTAAATAGATGGTGTCGATATTATAATTTTTGCAGCAATCTTTTATAGCGTTAAAGTTTTTTGCATCAATAATTTCGAATGGACCAGAGTTTACTAAATCTAAATTTCTGGTATTTATATCACTAGCAACAACATTTTCAGTACCGTGAATTTCTCTGAGTTTTGTGGTCAATTCCGTACCAATTTGTCCACAAGCACCAATAATTAAAATTTTGGAAGCCATTATTTATATTTAGGTATTGTCAAAAATAATAAGAAATAAATCAATAAAACTTAAATAATACTCAAAAAACAGCCAATAATTGTGAATTTGATAATAGTTAATTTATGTAAATACTATGAAGAGCAAATTATAGTTTATTTATATTTACAATCATTTTATTTCTTTATGAAAACTGGTGTCTTTTATTTAAATATTTTCTTGCTATTGTTTCTTACTTGTGGTGATTCAAGTGATGGCGTTACTGGTTCAGAGACTACGGAAGTACAACAAAAGGAAATAAAAATTACTCAAAAGACAATTGATGACTTTGATTATACGGATTACGTATTGAGTACGGAAGGCGAAAAGGCAGTTGCAAACTGGGAGAAATATCAGGAGTTGGCTATTCAAGTGAGTTATTTAAAAAAGGCAGATTTATCCTTTTTTAAAAGTGAAGTAGAGTTGTTGCAAGAGTTTGTTGAGGAATTTAAATCAACAGTCCCAGAAGATCTACAAACAAATCCCATAGTTTCACGTATAGTTATAGTAGAAACAGCCTTATTTAGGCTCAATGCAAATTTAACTTTAGACAATATCGATTCTGAAGAAAAAGCACAAAGTTTAAAGGCGGTTTTTGTGGCATTATCTAATTTAAACTTTCAGATTAACAAAAAATTAGAGCGAGATCTATATGATAAAATCTCGTCAGAGAATTTTCAGAATTAGTTAAAGTAAAGGTAAATTGTAACATTTACGGACAAAAGAAGTCTTATAAATAATTATAGTTAATTCGAATTAATTAAAATCATATTTATGAATACCAATCTAAGTCGTGTACTAGCGATATCAGTATTGGCTTTCTTTACCATTTTAGCTTGTAAAGAAGAAGCCAGCAAAGACACTGCCATGGCAGAAAAAATCCCAGGAATTGTATTAGAAAACATGGACACATCAGTAAGTCCTAAGGAAGATTTTTACAATTACGTTAACGGAACCTGGATGAAAACTAACACAATCCCAGATGACGAATCTCGTTGGGGCGGATTTGGTGTATTGCGTAAATCTACAAGAGCAGATGTGCTTGAAATCATTAACACATCAAAGGAGTTAGGAACTTATAAAGAAGGTTCCGATCAGAAAAAGGCTCTTTTAATTTTTGAAACAGAATTAGACACGGTTGCTAGAGCAGAGGCAGGTGTAACGCCTTTGAAACCTTATTTAGAAGCAATAGATGGGATAAATACTGTTGAAGACGTACAAGTGCTTGCTGCAACTAACCTAGGTGTTTCAGTACCTTTTGCGGGTTTAGGTGCAGGTCCTGATTTAAACAACAGTACAATGAATACGTGTTGGGTAGCACCTGGAGGTCTTGGTTTACAACGTGATTATTATCTTGAGCAAGACGACAAGAATAAAGAAATAAGAGAGCAATATAAAGCGCATATTACAAAAATGTTGCAGTATATTGATTACTCAGAAGAAGATGCAAAAGCAGCATCAGAACTTGTGCTAAAATTGGAGACGCAATTGGCGGAACCAAGATTAGACAAGGTGGCCAGAAGAGATGTTAGAAATATGAATAACCCTCGAACTGTAGCAGAACTTCAAGCAATGGCACCAAGCATCGATTGGACTAAGATGATTGATGACATGGGAATTGAAAAGCAAATTGACACTGTAATGGTAATGCAACCTAAGTATATGGTTGCTATGAATGATTTCTTAAAAAATACATCAATTGAGGATATCAAAACCTTATTGACTTGGAGAACTCTCGATGACGCTGCACGATACTTAAGTCCAGAAATTGAGAAAACTAATTGGGAATTCTATGGTAAAACATTAAATGGATCTAAAGCAATGAGACCAGCAGATGAACGTGCGCTTGGCACGATAGATGGTACTGTTGGAGAAGCTGTTGGGCAATTGTATGTTCAGGCAAAATTCCCACCAGAAGCAAAAGAAAAGGCCGAAAAAATGATTGCTAATGTCATTACAGCTTTTCAAAATAGAATTGAGAAGTTAGACTGGATGACACCTGAAACTAAAAAGAAAGCCATAGAGAAACTTGACAAGTTTACCGTAAAAATTGCTTACCCAGACGAATGGAGAGATTATTCTGAAATGCAGATTAAAGAAGGCAATTCTTATACTGAAAATATGTTGGCGGTAATGGATTGGCAACAAAAAGATAATCTTAGTGAAATCAATGAGCCAATTGATAAAAAACGATGGGGAATGCCACCACAAATGGTGAACGCTTATTTTAATCCTATAAACAATGAAATAGTTTTTCCAGCGGCCATATTACAGCCACCGTTTTATAACTACACAGCAGATGAGGCTGTAAATTATGGTGGAATTGGTGCAGTAATAGGTCATGAAATTTCACATGCTTTCGATGATTCTGGGGCACGTTTTGATGCAGATGGAAATGTGAATAACTGGTGGACACCAGAAGATTTGGCAGAGTTTGAAAAACGAGGCAAGGCTTTGGCTGATCAATATTCAGCAATTGAGGTACTAGATAGTGTTTACATTAATGGTCCTTTTACATTAGGTGAAAATATAGGTGACCTAGGAGGTGTTCTGGGAGCTTATGATGGTTTGCAGTTGTACTTCGAGGAAAACGGTAGACCGGACGATATTGATGGTTTTACTGCGGAGCAAAGATTCTTTATGTCTTGGGCAACTGTATGGAGAACACTTTCTCGTGATGACGCATTAAGAAACCAGATAATGACAGATCCTCATTCACCTGGACAAGTGAGAGCAATACAGCCACTTAAAAATATTGATGCCTTTTATAAAGCATTTGATATTAAAGAAGGAGATAAGATGTATCTCCCACCTGAAGAGCGTGTTAGAATTTGGTAACACATAAATAAAAAATGCGACCAACCGGTCGCATTTTTTATTTTATTAACACAAAGTGATTAGTTCTTATTAGCCTCAGCCGCGAGTTGTGCTTTCTGAGTTTCTAAAGCTTGTCTACTTACTTTTGCAAGGTTAAAATTAGGATCAATAGCCAATGCATCATTCATTAATTTTAATGCCGTATCAATATTTGCTTTTTTATCCTCTGTAAAAGATAAAAGCCCTTTAAGGCACAAAAAGGCAGCCTTTAATGATGTCTCATAAGGCTGTTGTGTTTCATAAAATGCTCTTTTCTGATCTTCTTTAGCATTAGCTAATCCATATTCAATATTTGTTCTAGCACCAGCTAAATCAGTTATCTGAATCTTCATATCAGCCATATCATATGCCAAATAAGGATTTGGGTCTCTTTTATAAAGCTCCTCATAATGCTCTAAGGCCATTTTAGGCTGATTAAGATTTTTTAATGCAAGCGCTTTTACTTCAACATTCATGTCTGAGTCAGTTGCATTTTTTTCAACACCTATAGTGTTTAAGGCTTGGACATATTTACCTTCAGAAAGATAAAGATAAGCCAGGGTATCTTGCCTAGCAACATTAGGCTCTAATACATTTAAGTGTGTTAAGGCACTAATTATACCCTGTACATCACCTTGCTTTTTCATTTGTGAGTAATAAGACTCATAGTGAGCTTTTAATCCGTCATTACCTTGTGCAAAAATGCTAACTGAAAATAATAACATCAATGCAATTGTAGTCTGTTTCATTATTAATTAATTTTAGGCGCTAAAACTATAAAAATTAATGGTAATTGACCTTAAAATTCTATTAATTTCTAAATAGCGTGTTCAAACTAGTTGTTCAAAAGCTATACCAGTTTTGTGTTACCTATAATTATTTCATTGTTAAAGTCTGTTTTTTTTGAATATTGGTTTATAAATTAAGATTACTTCATTATTCCAAGACATGGATATTCTTCTCTTTACAAATCTCTTTGAGTTCATCTGGCCAAACTGAAACAGTTACTTCGCCTAAATGGGCTGTTCTTAATAAATACATATATGTTCTGGCCTGACCTATACCACCACCAATACTAAGAGGGATTTCATCATTTAAAATAGCCTGGTGATAAGGTAGTTCAAGAAAATCTAATTGATCTGTTAATTCAAGCTGGGCTTTGAGTGATTCTTTAGTAACACGTATTCCCATTGATGTTAATTCATGTCTTCGTTTTGTCACTGGGTTCCAAACTAGAATATCACCATTCAATCCATACATTTGTTCGCCATCTTTTACGATTGTTGGTGTTATCCAATCATCATAATCGGCCGCACGCATCTCATGAGGATATCCATCTTTGAGAACAGCGCCTATTCCTACAATAAATACTGCTGGATAATCCTGCAAAATTCTAGTTTCACGTTCTTTTCGAGGTAAATCAGGATACATGTTTAGAATTTCTTCTGCATGCAAGAACTTTAATTCTTCAGGGAAATCAGGATATTTAGGGTCATTAAGTTCTGGGAACTCCTTTTTTACCATCAAACCTGCTCCACGAATCACTTTCCAAATCTTTTGAACGGTTTCCTTTAAATAATCTAAATTTCTATCTTCTTCATTAATTCTCTTTTCCCAATCCCATTGATCAACATATGCAGAATGATCGTGATCAAGAAAATAGTCCTTTCTTACTGCTTTCATGTCTGTATTGATACCTTGCCCCACGTTACAATCAAATTGTGCGAGAGCCATTCGTTTCCATTTAGTAGCGGCCTGCACAACCTGGGCTTCAATACGTTTTTTTAAACCTAATCCTGCGGGAAAATCGATAGGAGTTCTTGATCCATCGCGATCTAGATAATCATTTACACCACTATCCTTACTAACTATTAATGGTACTTGAACCATTTGAATGTTTAAGGCATCTGCTAAGCCTTTTTCAATATAATCTTTAATCATGTAGAGTGCTTTCATTCTCCTCAATGGAGATTGTAAAGCAGAATAGTTGTCTGGAAGTATGTCTTTTACTTTTTCGTAAGTGCTGATTCCAGGTCCTGCTAAATCTGATTTTTTATCGTACATATTTTAAAATTTAAGAATATTAGAGACTAGATTGTCTACAATTGTTTGATTCTAAATATGAAGATTTTAACGCAGATAATCTATGATAAAAGTCAGTCTATAAGAGTGTTATTACTTTTGAGGAGTTTTAAAAAATCTGAATATAAATAAGGTGGGTTTCTTATTTTTTAAATGATAGAAGACGAATCAAATGAAATAGTAACCAAAAAGTCTATTTATTTCTATATAGCGTGTTTAAACTTATAGTTCAAAAGCTGTATCAGTTTTACGCTATCTATAATTTTTCCTTTGTTAAGGCCTGTTGTTTCAAATATAGGTAAGGGTAAAACCTTGTTCTTACAATAATTAGTATAGTAGTTTTTTCTTGTAGGATGTGAAGGATATACGGCATTGAGCGTTATATCAAACAACTCTTTTTTAATTATCTGTGTTATTATTCCGATACAGTCTGCTTTATGAATTAGGTTAATAGGTGCGTCAGGATTTTTAATAGTTGTTCTACCAGATAAGTAATTACCGGGATGACGTTGTTCATCAATTAATCCACCAAAACGAATAATAGTAGTTTTAAAAGCATAATTCTCCGTTAGTATCTTTTCAATTTCAATAAGTTGTTTGCCAGTATCAAAATTATTTGGTTGGGTTTCGGAGGTTATAACCGGAATATTACTTTCATTTTTAAAAACGGAAGTAGAGCTAATATAAATTACAGTCTTATTTTGATTTTGATTAATAGATTCAGCTAAATGAGCAATCTCAGTAACGTGGTTTTTATCTGGATTTTTTCTAAGTCCTGGTGGTATGTTTATTATTACAACATCACTTTTTTCAAGAAAACCATCAATGTCACCTTTAATTCCATCTTCAGTTAATCTAATAAGAAATGGATTGATGTTGTAAGACTTTAGTTGGTTAAAGTTCTCTTTAGATGTTGTAGATCCATTTACCATAATTCCATTCTGAGTTAAGGCAATTCCAAGAGGAAAGCCCAACCATCCACAACCAATAATACTTACTTGTTTAATCAACACTAAAGATTAGAATAATTGTGCAAAAATAGGGTTTAAAACGTTGCTCGTCTGAGCAATTTTGCTAAATGATTAATTTTCAGTAACTTTAAAAGTAACACTAAATTTTATAGGTTATGGGCATAAAGAGTTTTCAGGGGTCGCGCAAGCAACAAAATGTTGCAGCACCAGTAGCATTAAAAGTAAGAGATTACATGACGACAAGTTTAATAACCTTTAGTCCTGATCAATCTATTCAACAGGTCGTTGAGTCGTTAATTAAATATAAAATTTCCGGTGGCCCTGTTGTTAATAGTAGGCATGAATTAGTAGGCGTTATTTCAGAAGGTGATTGTTTAAAACAACTCAGTGAAAGCCGTTATTATAACATGCCCTTAGAGCATGATAATGTTGAAAAACGAATGGCTAGAAATGTTGAAACCATTGACGGTAATATGGATGTATTTGATGCGGCCAATAAATTCTTAAATTCAAAAAGAAGACGATTCCCAATTGTAGAGAATGGGAAATTAGTAGGCCAAATTAGTCAAAAGGATATTTTAAAAGCAGCACTTCAACTTAAAGGCCAAAACTGGAATAGGCAGTAAAAATTCATTCTTAATCATTACGCTTCACAAGAGCATAGTAATCATTTTCTAAAGGTAAATAACCTTGGTCGTATACAAAATAATAAATGGTCCCAGCTTTTGTTTTGTATATGCTCGTTATGTAATTAAAGTCAAATCCTTTTTCTATGAGCTTAGCTCTAGAGGTCTTGGTTTTTTTATCAGGATTGAGTTGCTCCAAGACCCTATAGTTTTTTCTAAGTCTATTATTTGTGTTCCTAATTAGGTTTTTGGAATCCTTATTTATTCTATTATTGTATGCATTACGACAGGCATCACTACAGAATTTTTTATCAATTCTACCAATTATTTTATCGCCACATTCAGGACATTGTTTTTGCATAACATCTTTATTTACGGTAAATATAGCGAATAATTATTCGTTTACAAATGACTACAAACATTTACAAACGATTTTAAATACGTAAATACCGAATAATATTTGGTAGCTGTCACATCTTTGCAATGTCGAAACATAAGAACTCGATAGTATTAACTGTTTAACATTAAAAATTAGAATTATGAACACATTAAGAAACAAAGTACAGTTGATTGGTAATTTAGGAAACGATCCAGAAATCATCAATTTAGAGTCAGGTAAGATCTTGGCAAAATTTGCAATCGCTACTAACGAAAGTTATAAGAATGCTCAAGGAGAAAAAGTAACTGACACGCAATGGCACAATATTGTTGCTTGGGGTAAAACAGCACAAATTGTAGAGAAATATGTTGGTAAAGGAAAAGAGGTAGCCATTGAGGGTAAACTTACCACACGTTCTTGGGAAGATAAAGACGGTATGAAACGTTATATTACGGAAGTAGTATGCAGTGAACTTCTAATGTTGGGAAAACAGTAAAACTCACTTCAAATGAAAAGAGCAACCTCAACGGCTGCTCTTTTTAATTATTAAAAATATAATCTAATTACAGCATTTGTTGTAAGTCCTAAAGAGAATCTTGAAAACCTATTTACTGTTTGGTTTGGATTAACTCTATAATAATCATTAATTGCATTTTCCCTATTTGAAATATTCCAAACAGAAGCACCAATTTCAGACCTAAAGGTGTTATTAATTTTGAACTTATATATTGCAGAGGCATCAATTCTAAAGTAATCTATTAAACGTTCATTATTTCCTTTATCGAAGTTAACATTGTCATCTATTACTTCATTACCTGATAGAGGTATAGTTGTTGGATTTCCAGTTCTGTAATTTAATCCCGCAGAAATATTCCAAGTCTTATTACTAAAAGTAGTTCCTAATGCAACTGAATGTGAAATATCAAAATTACTTGGTAGCTCAACATCTTCAAGATCTTCAAATGTGTATGTATTATCTAAGTAAGAATAACTCAACCAACTATTGAATTTTCCGTAATTTTTTCGACAGAGGAACTCAAATCCATAAGCTTCATAACTTCCTTTTTCTTTTGTAAATTCGTATTTAGTAGTAAAGCTTTGACTTTGAGTGGTAATTCCTTCGACTGTTTTATAATAGCCTTTAACATCTAAAAGCCAACCACTATTTTTATATAATATTCCAACTGAAGCTTGTTTACTCTTTAAAACAGGAATACTGTCATTGTCAGTTAGTTGCCAACGTCTTTTCTCAACACCTAAAAAATCATTCTGGAAATTAACTATTTGCGAGGTACTTTGATGTTTAAATTCACCCTGAGCCTCAATTTCGATATGCTCTCCTATGACTTGTCTTACACTCAATCTTGGTTCTATGATTAATTTTTCAAACCGAGTTAAGTAATTCGCTCTGACTCCACCTCGAATAGAAAAATTATTATTCGGACTTTTGTACCAAGCTTGACCAAAAGCTCCATGCTCTCTTAATACTTCTTCATCACGTCTTACAAAACGTGGTAAGTCAATATCATTTAAGTTAATAACTTCAGTTTCTGTAAATTCATAACCAAGATTAAAACGCCATAGATATTCTTCATATAAGTTATTCAATTGAATACTTGTTTCAGAGACTATATTTTCTTGTAGCTGAAGCTGATTACTCAGTACGTCTGCATTAAGAGCTTCAAGTTTATACTCATTATCATAAATGTTAATTGTTGAGGACATTTTTTGATTCCATCGTCTTTTATAGTTTACTCCTATTGCCAATGTATTTTGCGAGATATTACTGCGTCTCGTTCTCGAATTACCATTAACATCAGCAGTTTCATTAAAGCCTAGGTCATTATTAATTAAAATAAAGTTTAGCCTAATAAAGTCTTTGTCAGATGGTTGATATAACCAACGCAGTGAAGTATCATAAAAATCAAAATCTTGATTAGAGTTGGTTACACTTGCCACATTGTTGTCTGCTTCTGTTTCTTGGGTTACTCTATCGAAATAGACATCATAAGTTGGTGTTCTAATCAAATCATCTAGTGATTTTCTGGAAGCAATTTGAAGTGATGACTTATTGCCAATAGGTATGTTTGAAAACAATTCTGCATTCAGAAAATTAAGACCAACAACACCATTGAATTTAGAATCTATTTGTTTATCCGTTTTCAAATGAATTGTACCAGAAACTCCGTCGGTCAATGCGACATCCGAACCATTATTAACAACACTTGCTTTTTGAGTCATCAAAGGATTAAAACTTGATATTAGACCAAAGAAATGTCCTGTTTGGTACATTTTTATATCGTCCCAAAGCATTAAATTCTGATCATTAGATCCTCCTCTAATATTGATATTTGAAACTGTTTCGTCAACGCTTAATATACTCGGTAAGGCTTGAACAGTTTGTAAGACATCAGACTCAATCAAACCTGGTAAAAGACTAAATCGGTTATAATCAATAGAGGTTGACCAATCCTCTCGTTTATCAATTCCTCTAACAAGGTAAGTTTCAATAATTACTGGCGCTATGGCCTCATTCTGAACTAACATAGCTATGGTTCCACAATTCTCTAAGCTAAAATATTTTACTTGACGTTCAATAGTTCTAAATCCAATATGCCTAATAGTTACTAGTTGGTTTCTAGTTCTCAACTCAATTTCAAAATACCCATTCTCATCGGTTATTGCATAGGCAAATCCGCTTGTTACGGTAGCACCTGTAAGAGCATTTTGGGATACCGAATCTTTAATATAACCGCATAGTTCAATGACCTTTGAGATTGTATAAACTGAATCACTAATCTTTTCAAAGACCAGATTAGTTTGATTTTCAAGATTTTTGATTTTGGCATTGAGGCTTAAATCTTTTGGAACAGGTACTACAGAAAAATCATTTAAAAGGTTACTCTCATAGTTAAAAGTAACTGAGTGCGATTTTGTGATTTCTTCAATCACTTCTATAATGGGAACTTTCTGTTCTGAATTTTGCCCATGTGAATTTCTGCTTACGAAGAAGCACAAGGATAGAATTATGTAAAATCTAGTTCTTCCCATTCTTTATAATGACCTCGTTGTTATTCTTAATTGTATAGGTCAAATTAAGGGGTATTGAAATAGATTTTAGGGCATTCTCAAGATTGTCATGTTCAATGGCACCTGTGAATTGCATAATTAAATCAGATGGATACTGTACTTTAATGTTGTATTGTTTTTCAAGTTCTTTAGCCACTTCTTTAAAAGTTGCATTTTCAAATACACTCATATTTTTGAGCCAATAAGGTTCTGCTATAGCAATATTAGATTTTAAACCTATGTTGGATGAAAGAACAAACTCCGTTCCTGCTGGTAACATTACCTTATCAGTACTGTATATTACTTCTACTAATCCCTCATAACAAGATACTTTGAAAATACTGTCTCTGGAAAGGATATTAAATTCCGTACCTAGAACAGTAACTTTTCCATATTCGGTGTTTACTTCAAATCTATTTCCTTTTTCAACATCAAAAAAGGCTTCACCTTTCAGGTCTAAAGATCTATTCTCAGTCCAATTCTTACTGTTGTATTCTAATTCTGATAATTCATTAAGATTTACAACTGAGTTATCAGGCAAAGTAATAGTCTCATTTTGTGCATAATCTGTACTAAAAGAGCTTGTATTCTTATCAATTAATAAAGTAAATAGTGCAAAACCGACTACAAGAATAGCTGCTAAACCAGATATAATTCTTGTCCAATTTATTGAAGAATTATTATCGGAAATTAAATTCTTTTCAAATTTATCAAAGGATTCAACCTTAGCATTTATAGTACCATTGAACCGTTGAGCTTCTTCAATAATTTCTTTATACAGATCTGCATCTTCCAACGAATTGAAAGCCTGAGACTCTGTTTCAGTCAGGTCATAATTTAACCATTTTTTTATTAATTGCTCTTTGTCCATAAACGTTGCTATATAATTAAAACAACTTAAATTGCATTTGTCCCAAGATTATTTTCGATTTAATTCTTCAAGTTCGTTTTTAAGTTTATTTAAAGCTGCATAAATTCTATGTTCAGCTACTTTTTTGGTTATTCCTAAAAATTCTGCAACTTCCTTATGAGTTTTACCATCAACCTTATTTAAAAGGAACGCAACCCTCTCTTCTTCCTTTAATTTTCCAAGAACATGCTCAAATCGCTTTAAAAATTCTTTTTTTCGTAAGATAAATTCTGGAGATTCATTAGTATAATCCTTTGGCTTTACCTGTTTGTATTTTAGCACTACCTTTTGATGTTTAACTTCATTAAGCATCATATTATTTGCTGTGGTATACAAGTAAGTCTTTGCTGCTTCAGGTTTTATTTTAGCGCAGTTTTCCCAGAGTTTAATAAATGCCTCTTGCACTTTGTCTGAAGGATTTAAAAGCTCTCCATATTTATAGAATAACAAATTGCTTAACGACTGGGCATATTTCTCATAGAGACTTGAGAATATTATTTTATCGCATATGTCTTTATGTAATGATTTTGGCAATGGGTTTTGACTGTTTAGTAATTAAAATTAATTCAAAATAGTAGAAATAAACCTGTATTTAACCAACAAATGTCATGTTTCATGGAAATTACTTTAAATAGATTGGAATAATTTTTTTGGGATAATTTATCAGTGAGTTGTTTTAAGAATAAAGAGGCTAGATTTAAAAGGCCAATCAAAAAACGAATATTAATAATAAAAACTTTG
The DNA here is from genome assembly GCF_046762865.1 of Winogradskyella sp. A2. Lineage (NCBI taxonomy): Bacteria > Pseudomonadati > Bacteroidota > Flavobacteriia > Flavobacteriales > Flavobacteriaceae > Winogradskyella > Winogradskyella sp. A2. Next base: position 72,223 of record NZ_JBKQXM010000002.1, on the reverse strand, counting down.
ATTATGAAAACCCTGAAACCAATCTTATTAATTGTTCTTTCGGTTTTACTAACAACTACTTCCTGTAGAACAGAAGATGATTTAAGTATTGACCCTCCTGTTGAGGAAGCTATAGTAGCCAATTCAACAGTTGCCAATCTTATGAGTAATGTTGCAATTAATGACGGCTCCAATGATAATATCATTGATAGTGCAAATTGTTTAAGTATACAATTACCAGTAACAGTTATTGTAAACAATATTGAAATAACCATTAATGACGATGATGGCTATGAAGATATAGAAGACATTATTGACTTATTTGATGATGATATTGATTCAATTGAAATTGTATATCCAGTGACGGTCATTCTCACAGACTATACAGCGGTTGTAGTAAATTCTGATTCAGAATTAATGACATTAGCTTCAAATTGTCCTGGTGAAAATGAAGATGACGACGACATTGAATGTATTGATTTTCAATATCCTATAAATGCATCTATCTTTAATGAAAATAACGATATTATTGATACCGTCACTATAAGTAACGACAATGATATGTATGAATTTATTGATGACTTAGACGAGTATGCTGCCGTGACAATTAGTTTCCCAATTACAGTAATTTTTTCAGATGGAAGTACACTGACCATAAATTCTATTCAAGAACTTGAAAATGCCATTGAAATTGCAGATGACAGTTGTGATGAAGATGATGATTATGATTATGATGACGATGATTGTAATAACTGTACAACTAACGATCTTGATTCCATTTTTGCACAATGTTCTGAGTGGACTGTAGATAAATTAGAGCGCAATGATAACGACCTAGAAGACAATTATGTGGGATATGTGTTTGAGTTTAACAGTGATGGATCAATTTTAGTTACACAAAACACAAATACCTTCAATGGTACATGGAGTGCTTCAGGCAATGGCAATAATATTTCAGTAACTATTGATATTTCTGGATTAAACGATTTCAATGATACGTGGATATTACATGAAATAGAACAGGATGATGAGGTAGATGTTGATCTAAGATTAGGAGATGATAGATTACGATTTGAGAGCGATTGTCAATCTAATGGTAACGTTGACGATTCCTCATTAGTGAATGCCTTGACTAATGGTGATTGGTATATAACTTACTTTTTTGACGATACCGATGAGACATCAGATTTTCAAGATTATGTATTCAATTTTGCATCAAATAATACGGCAACGGCAACTGACATGAGTGGTACAACAAATGGTTCATGGTCTACAACTTCAGGCGATGACACCGAACTTGGACTAAATTTGAATTTTGGTACTAGCATGCCTTTAGACGAATTAGCTGACGATTGGGATGTACTAGAAGTAACCAATGACATTATTAGATTAAAAGATATAAGTGGCGGAGACGGGTCTGAAGACTTCATAACCTTTGAAAGAACACCATTTGATGGTGGTAGTGGAAATGACGATTTAGAAGACATATTAATTGATGGTTTATGGATAGTAGCTTCTTACACTGAAGATTCAGAGGATCAAACGTCAGATTACAGTGGTTTTGAAATAGAATTCAATGTCAATGGTACTGTTACTGCTACAAATGGATCTAACACAAACAATGGAACATGGTCTGTATTTAGTTCTGGTAACCAAATGGCTTTAGATTTTGGGACTGATATTCCATTTGAGGAATTCAATGATGATGATTGGGATGTAATTTCTGTTTCTAATACCGAAGTAGTCATTCAAGATGTAAGTGGAGGTGGAGGTGGAACCGATGTCTTAACACTTCAAAAACTGTAATTAACAAACGATTTAAAATTTATAATTATGAAAAAAGTATTCAATCTTGGGTTTATATTAATGTTGAGTTTTACATTAATGTCATCAATGTGTTCTAGTGATGATGACGACAACCCAAATAACAATAGTCAGCAAATAGCACAAATTGAAGATAATGTACAAACGGGTACATGGCGAGTTTCAAACTTCATTGATTCTGGAGAAAACGAAACTTCTGACTTTAGTGGTTATGATTTCACCTTCAACATGGATGGTTCGCTTGTTGCTTCAAACGGTACAAATACATTTACTGGTACTTGGTCTATATCTGATGACAGTAATAGTAATGATGATAGTAATAGTAATGATTATGATATTCACTTTAATATTTTCTTTCCAGTTCCAGATAGTAACGATTTTGAAGATTTAAATGACGATTGGGATATCGTAAGTGCAACTTCAACAAGAATTGAACTCATTGATATTAGTGGCGGAAATGGAGGTACGGATATGTTAACTTTTGAGAGAAATTAGCTAGGGAAATATTATTTATAACATGAAGGCTAAGAGCACCATTAGGTTTGTTCTGAGGTGTTCTTAGTACGTCATATTCAAGTTTCAAATCTACACATAACACATTATAAAAAGACAAAATTTAGTATTATGAAAAGAGCAATTTTATTAATTTTTATACTTTCACTTTTTTCACTTAGTTGTTCTAAAGAAGAAAGTGACCAAAGCAGAATTAAACTCAAAGTGAGTGCTGTAAATGACGAAGGTTTAAGCTCAAGGTCTATAATGGTCAAAAGCGGAAATAATGAAAATGTAGTATTAACTGATTTTCGAATTTCAATTCGAGATGTGGTTTTTAAGAATGACGACGATTCTAGTAGCAATCTTGATACGGATGAAATAAGATTCAGAGGACCCTATCAGATCGATCTCCTTGACGATGCAAGTGCTTTATCGCAGACAATAGGAAATGTTGTAGTTCCCGATGGTCTTTATAAAGAGCTTAGGTTTAAATTCCACAAGGATGAAGATTTACCTATTACGAATGAGTTATATGATAAATCAATATACATTGAAGGAACCATTAATGATCAACCCTTTATTTTTTGGCATGATACCAGTGAAAATTTAGATATTGGAAGAAGTACAGGAGTAAGAGTTAATGGTGGAATGGTTGACTTAACAGTTCAATTTGATATTTCACAATTTTTGAGCTCTTTAAAACAAATTGATCTAACGGAAGCTACAGACGATAATAACAATGGAATTATTGAGATATATCCAAATGATCAAGATGGTAACCAGGATATGGCCAAAGACTTAAAGGATAATATTAAAGAAACAGCAGATTTAATAAATTACTAGGCTAAAACTATAAGTTAAATTTTAATAAAAAAGAGCAACCCATGGGTTGCTCTTTTTATTTTATATAAAGTATATATAACTTAGTTTTTAATTACTTTCTTAGTAACACTATTACCTGTTGTTGAATTAGTGATTTTTACAAAATAAAGCGCATCATCTAAATCGCTTAAGTTTGAAAGTGTAATTCTACCATTTGAGGCATCACTTTTCTGAGACATAATTAATCTACCGTTAATGTCTATAAGATTTAATTCAAAGGAATCACTATAGACCTTATTTAAAGTCACAGTGATTTCATTTACAAACGGATTTGGACTAACTGCAACGTTAGAAACTGTAAAGTCATCTACAGACAATGATCCTGGGCAAATTCCCCAACCCATATCTTGGAAGAATCCTAATGTAATAAAACCTGGATTATGATTTGCTACACCAGCGCTAACGGAAGATCTCATTAATGAGTTAACATCGCCAATTGGAAAAGTGGCATTATCCCAATGACTGATGCTTGAGCCTCCACTCCATGCGGTAGGAGCATATAATTTAGGTAATGTACCGCCTTGATTTAATTGTTGAATCGCCGTAGGGGCATTACAAAACAAATTATTACCCGTTAGTTCTATACCCAAAGCGGCAGATGGATCAGCAAAACTTAATATATCTGTGCCAGAACCATTTTCCATAAAATGGGGAAATATCGCTGGGATATTATTATTTGGTTCTCGTATGGAACCTATATCATCTGGGAAACTAGGTGTTATATTTGCCCATCCGTCAGTAAAACCTAGACCGTGACCAAGTTCGTGTAAAACTACAGTAACAAAATCTACTTGTCCTGCTGGAGGATTCGCATCGGTTCCATAGTACCAGTTGAAATCACTACTAAAGTTTGCATTTATGTCATTTGAGCCACCAAATATACTTCTGTCTGCACCTTCTAGTTTTTCCCATAATGCAGCAGGATAAAACGTATTAGGGATTGTACCAGGAGCAGTTGAGGTTAAAAAAGTTGCCGGTCCAGCACTTCCAAGAACACCGGGTCCAAGTGAAGTGAACTCTGCACTCACATTGATTGGAACAGTAGATTCTATAGAATTGGCCCAAATATCTACAGCATATTGAAATGCCGCTTGAGCTTCAGGCGTAAACCCAGTATAATTAACAATGAAGGTTGAACAAGGAGTTCCGCTTGAGGCCATTCTAGCAATAGTTTCTGGTGCTCTTGGTATAGAAATTTGGCCTACATATGCACCTAGTGGGAGCTCACAAGCTGGCCTTGTTGGTATCATTTCACGTAATTCAGTGGTATCATCTTGTGCCCCTAATAGAAGAGTAGAAGCCATCAGAATACATGCACATAAATTTTTAAAATTGAAGGTAATTTTTGTCATAGTTCAATATTTTTTGGTCATTAAAAATAATGCAAAATTCCATAATTGATAGAATTCTTTCAAAATAATTAACAGCGACAATCCTTAAGTGCTTGTTTTATGCGATATGTGGAAGACTATGCTACCTTTTTAAGCAAATCAAAACATGGACATTTTTTACACCTTTTGTGCTCTGCTTTTTTATATTTTTTGCAACATTTAGATTTTACGTTGCCTAAGACATCAAAGCCTGAAGTTTCAAGAACTTTAATGCGTTCCTTTTTTAGCTTTTTGTTTTTCTTGCCCATTGAATTTTAGAAAATCAACGTGGAAAAATAATTATTTTTATTTATTCTAAATAAAATTTAACAAATTAAACTCCACCACTTAAATCTTGGGCGGCAGAATTAACCGTAAGTTGTTGTATGTCTCTATCAAACAGATATAAACCACCTTTATCGTCACCAATCATGTTTACTTTATCTAGAATGGTTCTCGCAACAGCTTCTTCTTCAATCTGTTCAGCAACGTACCATTGTAAGAAATTATGCGTGGCATAGTCTCTTTCTTGCAATGAAATATGAACTAATTCATTGATACTTTCTGATACGAAGATTTCATGCTTCAGAAGTATTTCAAACATTTCCTGAAAACTGTTGTAAGTAACATCTGGTGCGTTAAGTTCTGAAATGTGTGCATGACCACCTCTTTCGTTGACAAATTTTACCAACTTTAGCATATGCTCTCTCTCTTCATCAGACTGATCGTACATAAAATTAGAAATACCTTCTAACCCTTTCACTTCAGCCCAAACAGCCATTGCTAAATATACTTGAGAAGATTCGGCTTCAATTCTTATTTGCTTGTTTAATGCAGCTTCTATTGATTTTGATAACATGATATATACTTTTTTGTAAAGATACTCACTTAATCGCTGAATTTAAAGTAGAATAGCACTTCTGAAATGAAAAATTACAATTAAGATTTAATCTAATTTATGAGACTGTTAAAAAAAGATTTCTTGAGCCAATCTAAACGTATTGGCATGTGCATCTACTATGGTTTTAATATCTGGCGAATATCCACCTCCCATGCTACACATTATTGGAATGTTATTTGCCTTACAAATCTCTAGAACAAATCGATCCCTTTCCTTACAACCTCCCACAGTTAGTCCTAATTTGCCTAATTTGTCTGTAGCGATAATATCAACTCCAGATAAATAGTAGATAAAATCTGGTTTTACTTGGTCGATTAATCTGGGTAATGTAGACTTAAGGATCTGTAAATAGGTAATATCATTAGTGTCATTTTCTAATGCAATGTCAAGGTCACTCGTTTCCTTTTTAAAAGGGTAATTGCTTTTACCATGCATCGAAAAGGTAAATACGGATGCATCGTTTTGAAATATTTGTGCAGTACCATTACCTTGATGCACATCTAAATCTACAATAAGAACTTTCTTTACCAAATCTTTAGTTTGCAAATACCTTGCGCCAATAGCCTGATCATTTAGCAAACAAAAAGCTTCACCTCTGTTGGTATAGGCATGATGCGTACCACCTGCAATATTCATCGCAATTCCATTTTCTAGTGCATGTAGACTTGCTTCAATGGTACCCTTAGCGATTATAACTTCACGCTCTACAAGAACTTCACTCAAAGGGAAACCAATTTTTCTTGCTGCGCGCTGATCTAAAGTGATATTAACCAAATCATAGTAATATTCTGGTTCATGCACTGCTAGAATATACTTGTCATTGGGTATTGAAGGTTCAAAAAAATTATCCTTTATACACGTACCTTCATGCAATAATTGCTGAGGTAACAAATCGTATTTTTCCATAGGGAAACGATGTCCCTCTGGCAATGGATGTTTATATATTGGGTGATATGCTATTTTAAGCATTGTCTATAATATAGTCTGCTTATCTAATTAATTGATACTGACTTTTTCTCTACTACAAACATACCATCATTTGCTATACCTTCAATATGAAGTTTAATAGGTGTGGTAGGGCGTTTTATTTTGAAAGTTAAATTTCCTTGTTCGTCTACTTTTAGTTCAGGTTTCCAATCTATAGTGCCATAGCCTTTATAAAAAGCGTCATAGTAAGAGCTATATTTTGGCACATAGTATTTTTTCTTAGCACTAAATGTTAATGGAAGTAAATAGTTTTCAGCAGTTTTTCTATTACTATTATCAAAGAAACTTTTTTGAGAAGAATAAATTCTTACTGCACCATTTAGTCCTCTAAAACCTTCTCCCAGCCCTCCTAAATTTATGTCTACACGATCAACATCTGCTAATGTATAAGTGGACAATATATCTAAATTTAGTAATGGGATTCCGTCTAAAAATACAGCTACTGGTCCTCTATTACCCCTCGAACTAAAGTATGCTGCCTCGTTAGTTAACGGATTTAGTCCTAAAGTAATTCTATTAAATGCTAAATACTGCTCTAAAGTGTTATATGTAAAACGATCCATTTGGGTAATAACTTTTGTTCTACCATAACTATGTTCATTTAGTTTACGTGTTTTGACGCGTTGCTTTTCTAATTTGGACGTAACCACAACCTCTTCAAGCTCTTGAATTTTATCAAAATTTTCTGCCATAGGCGCTGCCACTTTCAACTTATCACTAATGTTGTAACCAAATTTTGGTTGTATGGGTTTAGTAAATTGGTTTAATCGCGGAATAACATTAGGTACTGGTTGTAAATATAATTGTGCAGGCACCATATTGTTATCCTCTTTTAATCTTGAAATAAGAATTCTATTTGTTTCATCAGGAAAGAGATTTTCAAAAATAAAACTATTATCACCTTCTGTAGGTTTTTTATATCGCGGTTCGCTGTCATCAAAATGATGAAGTACAAATACATCCTTTTTATGATCTGGATTATTAACATTGGCCTTAACGGAGATACCTTGCTCAAAAGGGAATGGTAAGATTTCAGGGAGAAATAAATTATTCCAGTCATAACTGCTCCAGCCTTGAGTTAAGAGAAGATTATCTAAATCGTAGCGTTTCTTATCGTCAATATTCTCAAAGTAATACTTGCCATTTTCAACCGATCCTTTAATGTAGGGTTGAAGAAAGGTCTGCGATAAAATATTATTATGTCTATTATATGCTTTTGATTCAGTGGGTAGTATAGATACACTTAAATTATTAAATTGATTGGGATCAATATTCCTATAATTAAGTTTTACTGAAACAGAATCTCCTTTTCTATTTGCAGTTATTGTATTAGATGAAAGGGGATTTACAGTGTTGTAATTAAAAAACAACCTTTCAGCAACGGGTTTTTCATCTTCATTAAATAATGTGAGTATATTGGTTCCTACAGGAATATTTTCATATTCAATTGCTTTGGTGACTGTAGTGTTATCAGTAAAATATATGTCCATTATTTCGTAACCATCGCCATTATGTAACATTAATGTATAACGATTATTTCTGATAAGATCTAGTGTTTGGTTATTCGTTATAACTGAGGCAAATAATTTTGTTTTAAGACGTTTTATGGATAGTACAATTCCGGTTTTTTCTACCACATGACCTAGAGGAAAACTAAAATCTTCATTGGCATATTTTATCTTCACAGTATAGGTGTTTTCAATATTTGCCATTAACGGAAATTTACCCAACCCAAGTTTATTGGTTTTAAATGTAGAAACAATCTCATTATTATTGTCCATGACTTCTCCCGCAATATTAGGAAGTCCAAAACCTTGACTGTCCTTTATAACCACACCAACATTATTTATTATACCATGTAATAGATGACCGCTTTCAGGCAAGAACTGTGCGTCTATATCATTTTCTACTAACGAACTTTCAATATAAGTTTCTACTTCTGGGTCAATGATTTTAATTGCTTCGGAATAGTAGTTAGGCTCATTGAAATTACGCATGTAATTGGTATAAGCTTTTACATTGTAAATTCCTGAAGTAAAGAGAGAGTCAACTTTAACTACATTTGATGCTACGCCATTTGTAACTTTAACCAATTGTTGCTTAACCTCATTGTTATTTTTATCTGATATACTTACATAGAGATTTGTTGTTATTAAAGAAGGTGTTTTTTCTTTCTTGTCTAGAACATAGGCTGTAAAACCAATGTTCTCTCCCTTGATGTAGGTTGATTTGTTTAAATGAAGATATACGACTTCTCGTGGTGCATCTACATAATTTTCATAGGATTCAAAAATATCCGAACCATTTTGAGAATTGCCACAAAGAGTGATCAGAAATATAAATATGAAGGATGAAAATGAGGTGAAAGTAGTTTTAATCATAGCTAATGAATTTTCATATAAAGATATCAAAAATTATGCCAGTAAATACTTACTTTAACGCCGTTTTAAGTAAAACACAAGTTGTTAACTCTTTAACAGTAAAACTATTAACTAATCTTTAGACCATTCGAAACATCGCTAAAATCTGGGTTTACAAAAACTAAATTGCCAGATTCATCTTCAGTCATTAATATCATTCCCTGACTTTCTACACCTCTTAATTTTCTAGGCGCTAAATTCACTAAAACGGTTACGCGTTTACCAATTACTTCTTCTGGCTTAAAACTTTCAGCAATGCCAGAAACTATAGTTCGGGTATCAATTCCTGTATCTACCTTAAGCACTAGCAGCTTTTTGGTTTTTGGCATTTTTTCTGCTTCTAAAATAGTACCTACTCTAAGATCTAATTTTGTGAAATCATCAAAAGAGATTTCATCCTTTTGAGGTTCAACAGCTTTGTTAGCATTTTCATTTGCTTTTTTATTGGCCTCTAGTTTGTCCAATTGATTTTGAATTTCAGAATCTTCAATTTTAGAAAATAACAATTCTGGTTTACCCTTAATGATACTATGACTTGCTGGTATAAGTGTTTCTAGATTAGACACATTTTCCCAGCTGAGATTTTTCTCTAATTCCGAAAAGTTTAAAATTGATTTTAATTTATTTGATGTAAATGGTAAAAATGGTTCGGATAAGACCGCAAGTGCAGATGCAATTTGCAATGCGACATACATTACTGTTTTGGTTCTTGCTTCGTCTGTTTTAATCGTTTTCCAAGGTTCTTCATCAGCCAAATATTTATTGCCTAATCGAGCGAGATTCATTAATTCTTGACTTCCTTCTCTAAACCTAAAGCGTTCAATAGAACTTGATATAACTGAAGGATATGCTTTTAAGGTCGTTAAAGTCTCTTTGTCAATATCCTTAAACTCTGAGGGCTGCGGTACAATACCGTCATAATACTTATTGGTTAATACAACAACTCGGTTTATAAAATTGCCAAAGATGGCAACAAGTTCGTTATTGTTTCTTGCCTGAAAATCTTTCCAAGTAAAGTCGTTATCCTTTGTCTCTGGTGCATTAGCTGTTAATGCATATCGTAAAACGTCCTGTTGATTAGGAAATTCCTTTAAATAATCTGGTAACCACACGGCCCAGTTTTTTGATGTAGAAAGCTTGTTGCCTTCTAAATTTAAAAACTCATTGGCAGGTACATTTTTTGGAAGTATGTAAGAGCCTTCTGCTTTTAACATTGATGGAAAAATAATACAGTGAAAAACAATATTGTCTTTTCCTATAAAATGAATTAATTCTGTGTCCTTGTTTTTCCAGTAATCTTCCCAGTTTTTTCCAACACGTTCAGCCCATTCTTTCGTTGATGAGATATAACCAATTGGTGCATCAAACCATACATAGAGTACTTTACCCTCACCACCTTCAACAGGTACCGGAATTCCCCAATCTAAATCTCGTGTTACAGCTCTTGGGCGTAACCCATCATCTACCCATGATTTTACCTGACCATAAACATTTGGTTTCCAATCTTTTTTATGGCCTTTTAAAATCCAATCTCTTAAAAAATCTTCGTGTTTATTTAATGGTAAAAACCAATGCTTTGTTTCTTTTAGAGTAGGCACGTTACCAGTTATGGCTGATTTTGGATTTATTAAGTCTGTAGCATTAAGACTCGATCCGCAATTTTCACATTGATCGCCATAAGCTTCTTCATTGCCACACTTTGGGCAGGTACCTGTTACAAATCTGTCGGCCAAAAATTGATTTGCCTCTGCGTCGTATAACTGCTCTGAAACCTCTTCGACAAACTCATTCTTATTATATAAGGTTTTAAAGAATTCTGATGCAGTATCGTGATGAATTTTCGCTGATGTACGCGAATAGTTGTCAAATGAAATACCAAAATCTTCAAAAGACCTCTTAATTATTGCATGATATTTATCTACAATGTCTTGTGGTGAAACTCCTTCTTTCTTTGCTTTGATCGTAATAGGAACACCATGTTCGTCACTACCACAAATGAAGGCTACATCATTACCAGTTAATCTTAAGTATCTTGAATATATATCAGCTGGTACGTAAACACCTGCTAAATGACCAATATGAATAGGGCCATTTGTATATGGTAAGGCAGCTGTTACGGTATATCTTTTAGGCATTATTTTAGCTTTAGCAAGGCACAAAAGTACGTAATATATAAGGGATTTAGAAAAAAAATGTACATTTACAAAAAGCCAGTTTTATGAGTTTGAGACACCTTTTTGTTTACTTAATAATTGGTATAATTATTTTTTATTCGGATAGCGTATATGCACAAGATGATACTGAAATTTTTACTACAATGGCATCACAATTAATACGACCTCCATATCTTAAAGTGGGTGATACAGTTGCAATTGTTGCACCATCAGGAATTTTAAAAAGTCGTGAAGGTGAAATACAGCAGGCTATAACATTACTTAATAGTTGGGGTCTAAACGCTAAATTAGGTGCAAATGTATTTAATAAGGCAGATCATTTTGCTGGATCTGATGAAGAGCGTTGTGAGGATTTTCAAAATGCCTTAGATGATGCCAGTATAAGTGCTATATGGTGCGCTCGCGGAGGTTATGGTACTGTTAGAATTTTAGATAAGTTAGATTATACAAAGTTTAAAGCTCACCCAAAATGGTTAATTGGTTATAGTGATATTACAGCTTTGCATAATCAATTGCATAATGAAGGAATTGAATCTTTACATGCTTTGATGTGTGTAAGTTTAACAAAAGACTTAAGTGAAATACAAGAAACGGTAACCACATTTAAATCTGCCTTATTTGGAAATCCAACTAATTACACTCTCGAGGGATCAGAGTATAATAGAGAAGGTGAGGCTAATGGACAGTTGATTGGCGGCAATCTTACAATGTTGCACACTATGTTGGGTTCAGATACAAGTATAGATACCACCGGTAAAATTTTGTTTATAGAGGAAATTGGTGAGTACAAGTACCATATTGACAGGATGTTACAAAGCCTTAAAAGAGCTGGTTATTTTGATAATTGCAAAGGTGTAATTGTTGGTGACATGTCTAAGCTTAGAAAAAACACCACACTTTGGGGAACTTCGATAGAGGAATTAATTGTTGATGCTTTGTCTGAATATAATTTCCCAATCGCATTCAATATGCCTGCAGGCCACGAAAAAGATAACAGAGCCTTGATATTAGGTAGAACAATTACTTTAAGTTCTAAAAAAGATAAGTCATCAATTACTTTTAAGAATTAATCTATTTCTTCAAGTAGTTGATTTGATAATTCCATACCATTTTCATCCACAGAAACAAACCAAACGTTAGTTGTACAGGTTCTATTAAATACATCGGAGTTTGAAGAGCATTTTTGAATTGTTCCTTTTATCAAATACCCAGTATCAGTTTTTTCTCCTGAATACCCATATTCGTTGTAGAAATTGCCATATGTATTTTGCCAGATCTTATTCCCTTTTTTATCAGTTTTAATAACAAACATATCATAGTTACCTTTTCCATAAGAGCTTGTAGATCCTATGATTAGATATCCATCCTTTGTCGCCAAAATAGAACTAGCCTTATCATAACTATTTCCGCCAAACCGCTGTGACCAAATTTCATTGCCGTTTGGGTAGTTTTTGGTTAACAGAATGTCTAAAGTTTCACCATCTTTGGACCCTATGGTAGTGACATTTATTGAACCATTTTTAGTTTCGATTTTTGGCTGAAATTTTAAGTTCGTTTTTTTGATGAATTTATTATTTAGCACACGATTTGTAGTTAAAAGAATGTCTGTTACTCTATTAAATTGGTCGCGTTCTATTTTTAAGATATAATCAAAAACTAAAAGTTCATTTCTGTTTAAGACTTCTAAATCTTGTACCTCATCCCACCCATGTAGTGAAATAGTTAACTTGTTTTTTACATTATTTATAGAAAATTCAACATCTAATTCCTCACTGTAATATTGGCCAACATAACTTTCTAAATCGGCGAGTGTTACTTCCTGTTTAGGTATTTTACTATAAACAGATGTTTTGCCAGAGGGATAGAATAGGATTAATTCGTTGTTGTAAAATCCTATTTTAGTCATGGAGTTATATGAGATACTATATAGATTTTGCGCTTCCTTTTTAAGTTCTATGGGATTATTATTGCCATTTCTCCAGGTTATTTTATTGTCTTTTTCTTCAATTCGAATTAAGTAGTTGCCCGGAGAAAGGTATTGACCTAAAATTTCAGATGTCGCAATGTCATTAGAAACTTCTTTCATACTTTTATCGTAAGCGATAACCATATCTTTTTTCGGAAGAAACAGTTTTGCAATTTCATCAGCAATAGCACCACTCCAAAGTCTACTATTATTGCTCATTACAAAAATGGTTAATTTTTCTTCTGGGAAGCGAATAGTTTGTGAATGGTAAGAGCCCGTGCCACCAGAATGATGTATAGATTTATAGTTGAGTCTATCATCTAACTCTAACCCAAAACCATAGGTTGTAATTTCGCTATTTGGAATTGGTTTTTGACTTTCAATAAGAAGTCTATTATTATTAAACCGTGCATTTTGTATTGCTTGCTCAAAGATTAATTGATCTTTAAGTGAAGTAAATAAAAATCCATCACCATAAAGATTGGTTATCATAGGATACTGTTGCCAAACACCATCGCCCCAATCAGAATATGGTAAGGCTTGATTAGGAATTACGTGCATATAATTTTTTAAAAAAGAAGTATTGTTCATTCCTAAATTTTTAAAGAAATTTCCTGAATAGTCATGAAACTTTTCGCCTGAAACCACCTCAATTATTTTAGTTAGCAATGTATAGCCAGAATTACTGTACATGTATCTTGAACCAGGTTTAAAAGCTAAATCTTGTTGGTTTTTAAGCAATTCTATGGCATCGTCATTATCTAAACCCTCTCGTCTCCACCATGGCTCTTGTTGTATACTCATTAAATCGTAAAAATCTCTCACACCACTCGTATGGTTAATGAGATGCCTAATTTTAATTTCGTCTTTCACTTCTGGATATAGACTAGGGAGATATTTTCTAATATCATCCTCTAAACTTAACTTTTGGTTTAGCGCTAAATTCAATATCATTAAGGCTGTAAATTGCTTTGCTGTTGATGCAATATTAGAACGTGAGTTTTCATCAACTTTAACACCATGCTGAAGACTTGCTAAACCTCTGTAACCTTCATAAATAATTTTTCCATCTTTAACTACGCCAACAAATAGTCCAGGGTCATTGTCTGAAAGTTTTGAATTGACAATAGAATCAACGACTTTTAGTTGCTTTTGAGCAAAAAGTGAAATTGAAATTAACAAAACAATAAGTGTAAATGATTTTCTCATGACGATATTTTAATTTGAGATAAATGTCACAATATCCATGACACTAGGCGCTTCAAATCTTGATTTGAGACGTATTTTAAGATAATTTTTCGATAAAATCTTTTGGGGAAAGAGAGGTGCTTTTTTTGAATGCCCTGTTAAATGTTGCTTTGCTATTAAAACCTGAATCTAAAGCAATTCCCAAAAGAGTAGTACGATTGTGTTCTCCTTTATTCAACTTTTCTTTAACGGCTTCAATTCTGTAATGATTGATAAAGTCATTAAAGTTCATATTAAAACCAGAGTTTACAGCTGACGAAACAATTTTTGTTGTAATATTTAATTCTTTTGCCACATCAGACAAGGTTAATCGTGGATTTTCAAATAAGCGTTTTTCTAACATTAGTTCAGAAATTTTATCCTTCCAAATCACATAATCTTTTTCACCTTCATTTAAAGGGTCATTTTCTACTACGGTTTTAGAAATACCTTCGTAAAAAACATTAATGGTTTTTAATTTTTCGCCTTCTAAGGTTATTTGCTTAATAATATTGCTATAACCATTAATGGCGATATAATAAAACACAAATGAAAATGCAATATAGTGCCAGAATTGACTACCGAATTCGCCCCAATCTGGGTTTAGTATAAAGAATAGAACACGAAGAACAAGAATGCCTAAAAAAGCAATCATAAAATTTCGAATCCATTTAAACAACAACGTATCGGCATAACTTACAGTATCAAAAAGGAGTTTCTTATAATTAGAATAATACTTAAGACTTAAGACTAAATAAAATGCCATAGATAACAACCCAGTAGCTTGATACCAATTGGCTAAATCCTTATCTCTGCCATCGGCATAAAAATAGTATTCATCTAAAATCAATTTATCTGTTATAAAAACAACTAAACTGTAAATTGCATATAGTATTGAAGGTATAAAATGGATATAATCTTTTTTTGCAAGTTTAAAGTTTGTGTTCAACAAGCTTTTAGTGTAAAAAAAGACCACTGGGCCAATTAATAATACTTGCATAAAAGGAATAAAAAATAAAATATCTGCCGTTAACTTGTCGGAATACCAATTTGCATAGCCCAGCATGTATGGTGTAATGTACATTGCATAAAGAAACAAAAGTAGACTTAACCATTTACTTGCCTTATTATTATTAATTAGACCTTTACGCAATACCAAAAATGAGAATACTATTCCATGAAAAAAGAATATTAAAAGTAAAGAGCTTTTTTGCCCAAAGCTAAATGGAAAGTCAAATATTGAATTGAAGAATCTCAACATAAATTATATTACTTAAATGTAATATTATTTTCTATTTTCAAGGTATGGCACAACACAATGATCTTGGTAAAAAGGGAGAACAATTAGCGGTAGATTTTTTAATTAAAAACGGCTATGACATCTTAGAACGCAATTACCGTTTTGATAGAGCAGAAGTAGACATTATTGCAAGAAAAGAAGGAATTCTATCAATTATTGAAGTTAAGACTAGAACGACTGTAGATTTTGGTAATCCACAAGATTTTGTGAAACCTAAACAGATTAAGAACTTAGTAAAGGCCGTGAATGAATATATAACAGAAGATCAATTAGATTTAGAGGTTAGGTTTGATATTATCGCAATTGTACAGGAAAATCAATCTTTTAAATTAGAACATCTTAAAGATGCTTTTTATCATTTCTGATTTGTTAAATTAAACTGCATTACAACGAATAAATTAGCATATTATCGACATTTTACTTATTCTTGATAGTAATTAACCCCAAATTTCTCATGATTATGAAACCTAACACAACTTTATTACTTATTTGTATAATTTCAATTTTCTATTTTTCTTGCGATAAAAGTGAATTAAATTATTCATCAAACGAACAAAGCTTTTTTATAATTAAAGAATCTACAAAAAAGAATAGTATAGCTAAAAGATCATCATTGGATGAACCATGTATAAGTGTAGATTTGGTTGCAGGACAAAATGAAGTAGTTGGTTCTGTATCAATTGATAGAAATGAAACACATTTAATACTAACATACTCCACAATTGAAGATTGGGACATAGATTTAACTCATATGAGTATTGGTGACTGTAATGAACAATGGGCGCCTCAAACAGGTTCAGGTAACCCCAAAATAGGTCGCTTTGAACATACAGAGCCACATACACAGAATATTAGCGAAGTGGTATATTTTGTAGATTTAAATGCATTACCTGATTATACAGATACCTATTGTTTTGCGGCTCATGCAGAGGTAAGCGGACCTAATGGTGGCGAAACAGCTTGGGCAGGTCAAGTAGGTGGGCAAGTTGCCAACTTAGATTCAAGCTCTGGAGAGTATACTGTTAAAGATTTTGAAGGGAATAGTTGGGCAATGTATGTTGAGGCCTCTAAAACATCATGTGATGTCGTTGATATCGATACACCTGAAGATGATGGAGGTGTAAGGTAAAGTATCTTGATTAATAAATATTTTGAAAAGGACAACCATAAAAAGTTGTCCTTTTATTTATAGTAATAAAATTGAACTCATAATGTCTTAGGAAGACATAATAACATCAAAATACTAGATTACACTTTTAAATTTTAGAAGTATATGTTGGTAACAACGAATAAAAGACTGTAGAATAAAACATTCACTACCTTATCTTTTAATTCTAATGTTTTAAACCTCTTAAATTCTGACTTTAAAATATCAAAAGATAAAACAGAAACGACAAAAACAACACTCAATCCAATAAACCAATATAGGGACTTAGGATAAGGCAATGTTATATTGGTTATAAAGAAGATAATAATCAATACACTCGATATAATTAACCTTTTCTCACTTTTAGCATTTAAATTGTTTCTTACAGAAATGCTTCTTGTTTTATTGAGAATAAAGGCAGAAAGTATAGATAAAATGGTTATGGATAATATCATATTTTCAAATCAGATTTTGCTTAAATAAAAATAATTAATACGGAGAA
The DNA here is from genome assembly GCF_046762865.1 of Winogradskyella sp. A2. NCBI lineage: Bacteria > Pseudomonadati > Bacteroidota > Flavobacteriia > Flavobacteriales > Flavobacteriaceae > Winogradskyella > Winogradskyella sp. A2. The sequence goes on along the minus strand of NZ_JBKQXM010000002.1, from coordinate 55,049 downwards.
CAAATTGAAATTTAATCGAATTTTAACAAAGAATTATTTATAAAAATTCATTTCGTCTATATAATGCCACACTTTATCGGGGAGCATTGGCCTGACGTTATTCCCAGCCTTAATATTTCTCCTTATAAACGTAGAAGATAGTTCCATTATTGGAGCAGAAACGTTAAAAATTTTTGGGTGATCTTTAAATCGGTTTTCAATATTACCTGAGGAGAGTCTTGGGTAAATTAAAATGTTGTGATTTTCAAGAATTTGTTCGTAATTCTTCCATTTATGAAAACTTTTCAGATTGTCTTCACCCATAATTAATGAAAATTCATGTTGAGGAAATTTTTCAAACAAATATGTTAATGTATCAATTGTATAATTAGGTTGTTTTAAACCAAATTCAATATCGCTAGGGCGCAGTTTATCATAATCTTTAGTTGCCAAATATACCATCTCCAAGCGCTGATGGTCATCTAATAAACTGCTCTTCTTCTTAAATGGGCTTTGAGGAGTGACAACAAACCACACTTGATCCAAATCACTATGTTCTACTAAATAATTAGCTATAATTAAATGCCCAACGTGTATTGGGTTAAACGTACCAAAGTATAATCCAATCTTCATTTTTATTGATCTAAAAATTCTGAAACTTTATCATATGCATTTTCTAATGCCTCTTCTAAGTTAGAATTGACCACAATTGTATCAAAAAGAGGAGCAGTGGCGAGTTCTGCAGGTGCTTTTGCAACTCGCATACTTATTTTCTCAGGACTTTCTTCACCGCGATCTTTTAATCGTCTTACCAGTTCATTTAGATCTGGTGGTTTAACAAATACAGCTAGTGTTTGCTCAGGGAATTTACGTTTTATTCTTAAGCCACCAGAGACATCAATATCAAAAATCACATGCTTCCCTTTGGCCCAAATTCGTTCTACTTCTTCTTTTAATGTACCATAAAAATTATCTCTGTAGACTTCTTCCCACTCTAAAAATTCGTCATTTTTAATTTTGTTTTTAAACTCTTTTAAGGAGAGGTAATAATAATCTTTCCCGTTTACTTCGTTACCTCGTTTTTCTCGAGATGTTGCAGAGATAGAAAATTCTAGATTTAATTCAGGTCGTTTCAACAAATGTCTAACAATTGTTGTTTTACCCGATCCTGAAGGCGCTGAGAATACAATTAATTTACCTTGTTTTACTTTATCTGCCACAATTATTTCTTAAGATTAAAGTACATTCAATAATTGTTCCTTTATTTTTTCTAACTCGTCTTTCATTTGCACCACAAGTTTTTGCATTGGTGCATAATTAGATTTTGAGCCAATGGTATTTATTTCTCGTCCAATTTCCTGAGTTATAAAACCAAGTTTTTTACCATTAGAATCATCAGAATTTAATGCCTTTGTGAAATAATCTAAATGGTTGTCTAATCTTACTTTTTCTTCAGTGATATCAAATTTTTCGATATAGTAGACTAGCTCTTGCTCAAACCTATTTTCATCTACCTTTTCCTTTATTTCAGAAATACCCTTCTCCAATCTTGCTCTAACACCATAAATACGGTCTGGATCCATTTTTATAACTTGATTAAGAAGCTCTCCAAGAGTTGATATTCTTTTAGCAAAATCTTCCTTTAAAATTGTACCTTCATCCCTTCTGTAGCTTACTATTTTAGTAATGGCTTCATTAATTCCATCTTCAATTGAAGACCATTCTTCTTCATCAATATCATCGCGCTCGGTTGTGACAGCATCTGGTAATCTAACAGCCATTTTAAGCAGCTCGGTAGAGTCTCCATCAACAACTTCCTTGAGTTGTTTTATATATTCTTTTACTACAGTTTTGTTGATTTTAGAACTTGTGTCTTCTCCTGTAATTTCAACAAAAAGAGAAAAATCTACCTTGCCACGTACAAGATGTTTTGCAATTAGTTTTCTAATGCCCAATTCTTTTGCTCTATAGGCAGATGGCATACGAGCGTTAACATCTAGGTTTTTACTATTTAAAGATTTTAATTCTATAGATATTTTTTTGGTTGGGAGTTGCAAGACTGTTTTCCCATAACCGGTCATGGATTGTATCATTAAAACGACATAATTAAAGTTGCGCTAAGGTACAAAATAGAATGGTTTTGAATTTCTTTTAATTCTACATTAAATGAACTAAATGTACTGTTAGACTTTTATAACTTTACATTCTTAAAAAATGAAATTACCAATGTATAAAAAGAAGTTTGAAATTAGGTGGAGTGATGTTGATGCTAATGGTCATTTAGCCAATTCTGCATACACTAATTTTATGAGTCATGCACGAATGTCTTTTTTTAACGACCAAGGTTTTTCTATGTCAGAAATTAGAAAACACAATGTCGGACCTGTAGTGTTTTACGAACATATGTACTATTTCAAAGAATCCTTTCTTGGCGCTCCTATTACTGTTACTATTGAAGTTTCTGGTCTTAGTGAAGATGGTATGCTGTTTAAATTCGAACACAACTTTTATAATCAAAAAGGTGAAAACCTAGCATATTGTGAGATGCAAGGTGCTTGGATAGACTTGAAAGAACGAAAGCTTACTCAATTGCCAGAAGCATTACTTGTCTTGGCGCAAAAATTCCCTAAATCTGAAAGTTTTAAAACCCTTACTAAAGAAGATACACGGAAATACGGAATAAGGCCTAAAAATATAGAACTATAGAATAATTATTTAAACGGTTGATGTTGTTTAAAAGATTTTATTTGAACGTTCTTTATAAAGGGTTTTAGTATTTGATTTGGCAAATAGTGTTTATGTTTACAATAGCAGGTTAATTTTTTTGGTATTGCACCCAAAGTACTTTTAATTTCTGAAGCCGTTCTCCCAAGGTTTATTTGATCTGATTTGGTTGATATACCAAGTCTCACATAATCATTTAAAATACGAGGATAGATGGCATATTCTTTGTTTTTTGAATAATCTATACCAATAAAGTGGGCATCTAAATGGGTTTGATTTTGCATGGCAGAAAGAAAACCAACCAGCTTACCATCTAAAAAATAACCTTTAACCATGAACTTTTCCTTAAATGTAGATTTAAGATTTAGATAAGTATCTAGATTTAATATTTGAGCATTAAAATCTGCATTGTCAATAGTGTTTTGATATAACGATTGTAGCTCAGATTTATATTTGATTAAATCTTCAGTGTCTAAAAACTTAGACACCAATGCCTCACTTTTTTTATCAGCTCTATTGGCTTTTACCCTATACTTTGATTTTAAAGCATTTTTATAAGTTTCAAAAGAACTCCATTCAGGTTTTAAATATATGATCATATTAGATTCTACTTGCATAGAGGCATAATCAAATGATTTTAAATGATCCGTTATATAAAGTGATTCGTTTTCAAAATCTTTAACAAAAATAGTATGAAGTCGTTTAGTTCTTTTATAGAGTTTTTTTACTCCATTAGCTATAGCTTTGAAAGTCTCAATTTTATCTTCTCCTTCTTTTAAAAAGGTACCATACTCTCCACTAAGAAATACATTGCCACAAAAGAGAACACGCAAATGATTGTTGCAAAAAAGTTTGTTTATAAATCGTCTCAAAGCTGAAGACATTCTAATATTTTTGGTTATTGTTTCAATACCAATTGTAACGATTTGCGTATTTGCAAATGCAACTGCTTTGTTATCTTTTATTATAAAAATGTAGTTAAAATCAATGTCTGAATTTGCCAATTCAAAAGCACTTAAAAACTCTGGTGAATAATAAATGTTAGTACAACAATTTAAACTATCCCAATAGGATTTAGGGATATTGTTGATTGACTTAAATATTTTTGATTCTAATGACAAATTAAGTTACGTTTTTCGGCTTTTTGGTAACTAAATAGACTCCTGAAAATATTAATACCATAGCAGAGACTTTTAGCATATCAATGAAATCTGCACCAATATATAAGGCAAACAGACCTGCTATAACGGGTTGAAGATAAATAAATATACCAACAGTAGATGCTTTTAATTTATTGAGAGCCAAAGGATTTAGTAGATAAGTACCAAAAGTTGCTCCTATAATGACAAATAGAACAGAATATGTAATATAAGGTGTAAATGACTCCCATTGTACTTCGTTCAATTCATTATATCCAAATGGTATCAGAATTATTAGTCCAAACAAAAACAACCATTTAATAAATGAAAACGGATGATATTTTGCAGTTAGCTTTTTAATTAATATAACATATATGCTATATGAAATAGCATTAAGAAATATCAGCAAATTACCAAGTGGGACATTATCACCTACTCTTGCAGATTTGCCATAAATGGTTAGAATTAATGCGCCAATTAATCCTAATACAACCCCTATTATTTTTAGTGTCGTTATTTTTTCTCCTAAGGTATATGCCGACAAAACAAGTATTATTATTGGTGTAATAGTCATTATCGCGGATGCGTGAATAGGAGAGGTGAATTCTAACCCTTTAAAAAAGAATAACATATTAATTACAACACCAAATAAGGCCGCTATAAAAAGTTTAAAAAAGTCTTTTTTCTCAATTTTTTCTTGCGGTACAATTAGACTTACTAGCCAGAATAAAAGTGTGGCACCTGTAACCCTTAACAGAACAAAGCCAAATGGTTTTATGTAATTACCATTCATTACCAATTTGGCAATTGTGTAATTAAGACCATATAATAGTTGCACCATAAACAATGCAAAAATAGCAAAGCCTCTACTGCTCATGTATAGCTTTTTTAGTAGCCTCTACTACTTTTTTTGAATTGCCAATAAAGATTTGATTATTAATAATTGTAACAGGGCGTTTTAGGAATGTATAATGTTCAAGAATATATTTTTTATAGTCAACATCAGAAAGATTTTTTTCTTTTAGACCAAGTTCTTTATATAACCTCGCGCGTTTACTGAATAGACTTTCATAGCTGTCAGTTAGATTTTTCATTTCTTCTAACTGCTCTTCGGTTATGCTTTCTGTTTTAATATCTTGAAGAATGAATTCATCACTAAGATTCAATTCATTAATTATTCTCATACAAGTATTACAGGTGCTGAGGTAGTACATTTTTTTCATTATGGACAAGTCTATATTTTTAGCAATGCAAAGTAACCGTATTTCATTTTAAAAATAATTACATTTAAGAAAAATATAATTCTATGGATTGGGCTTTTGATATAACCATTAAAAACAGAAAACTATTAAAAAGTTTTATCGAAAATTTATCATTATCAGAATTGAACAAAGTGCCAGAAGGGTATAGTAATAATATCATCTGGAACATTGCACATGTAATTGTTACACAGCAATTATTAGTCTATAATTTATCAGGTTTACCAACTATTGTCTCCAAAGAAATGATTGATGCTTATAGGAAAGGGACAAAACCCGAACGAGATTTAAATCAGGCCGAAGTAGATGTCATCAAGAATCTTTTGTTTTCTGTAATAGAAAAAACGAAAGAAGACTACGAGTCCAAATTATTTCAAACCTATAATCAGTATACAGTAACAACTAAAAACACAATTAGTAATGTAGAGGAAGCAATTGAATTTAATAATTTTCATGAAGGTATACATTTAGGTTATATTTTAGCGCTAAGAAAATCACTCTAAGATTATGGAATATTACTCAATAGCAACAATTTTAATTGTTATTTCAGCTATTTTCGGATATATAAATGTGAGGTTTATAAAGTTGCCAATCACCATTGGGTTAATGCTAATAACAATAGTTTTTACAATTGGTCTTGTAATAATTGGCCAATTTGATGATTCGTTATTATTGAGGGAAAGGGACTTTATCAACAGCATAGATTTTGAAACCGTATTGCTCGATATAATGTTGAGTTTCTTACTTTTTGCAGGAGCATTGCATACTAACTTTGATCAATTAAAAGTGCAGCGAGGGCCAATTTTGGCATTTGCTACACTGGGTGTTATGGTTTCTACTTTTTTAGTTGGTACCATTATGTATTATGTTTTAGGTTGGATTGGAATAGAGGTATCCTTTATTTATTGTTTATTATTTGGTGCATTAATATCACCTACAGATCCAATTGCTGTTTTGGGTATTTTGAAAAAAGCAGGTGCACCAAAAAAATTAGAAACAAAGATTGTTGGAGAATCTCTTTTTAATGACGGTGTCGGAGTAGTTGTTTTTCTTACCATTTTTGCTATTGCAGCAAAACCTAATGCTAAGATTGAATTTTCTGATATAGCGACGCTTTTTGGACAGGAGGTTATTGGTGGTATTGGTTTAGGCCTATTATTGGGTTGGATTACCTATAAATTAATGAAATCTATTGATAACTATGAAATAGAGGTTATTCTCACTATTTCAGCTGTAATGGGTGGTACGATGTTAGCTCATAAACTTCATTTATCAGCGCCATTGGCTATGGTTACTGCAGGTTTAATTGTTGGTAACGATACAATTAGAACTTCTGCAATGTCAGAGACAACAGAGGCTTATGTAGATAAATTTTGGGAATTGATAGATGTACTTTTAAATACAATTCTTTTTGTTATGATTGGTATGGAGATGTTGGTATTAACCTTAGAAGGCAAATACATATATGCTGGATTATTGGCAATACCAATAATATTATTGTGCCGTTATTTATCACTTTGGTTACCAGTTAAGTTTTTTGCAAAGCGGTTAGATTTTGTCCCAAAAACAAACCTAATAATGACTTGGGGAGGACTTAGAGGAGGTATCTCTATTGCTTTGGCATTAAGTTTAACGGCAGAAATGCATAGAGAATTATTTCTTGTAATTACGTATATAGTAGTAGTAGTTTCAATTGTCGGTCAAGGATTAACAGTAGAGCCAATAATTAAGAAATTAACAGGTAAAACAGCCTAATTAAAGCCGATTATAGAATTCACCTCTTCAAATGGAATCACAAACTCTGTGTAACCCTGAGCATAGCTGGCTATTTCATAAGTATTATAAAGCATAATAAGTCCATCTTCACTATAGCCGATATTTTCTGGTAGTTGAAATGGATTGCCATAGAAGTAATCTTCCATTTTTAAATCCGCATCTTGAGATTCTAGGTCTTTAATAAAATAAGATTTAGCTATTTTTTTTAAAGCAACAGAATCATTGACTAGCTGATTATTCTCAATAACATCACCTGATTTAGCGTTGAGGTTTAAAAATTTGATTTTGTCATTACCATGTGCACCACCTTTAAATTCGTAGGTACTTATAGCTATCGATATGATTTCATCAGATTGATAGGTTTTTTCAGTTTCGATATAAAGTTCCCATTTAGGGTCAGTTTCATCTGGAAACTGTGTTTTAAAATCTAAATATTCAGTATTAAATTCATCTAATATAGATTTCAAATTTTGATTCTCTATTTCTGGATTTACTGATTTAATTATGGTGTTTTCAATATTTGAATTAATAATTTTAGCTAAATCATTGTTCCCAAAAGCCTTGTTATAGTTAAGTGAAATATCTGCATCATAATTACTTTCTAAACTAATTATTTTAAACGAAGCAGGTTTAAATTCGGTTTCACAACTAAAAACTAAAAACATTAATAAAATGAAAGCTGTAAATGATTTCAAGATTACATGATTTTGTTAAACATTAAATAAAGGTATTGCATTGATTTCAATAGAACGAATTATGAAGTAAATTTGTTGCGCCTCTCAAAAAGATTATTGTTAAGTAACACCATTAGATAAGTCTAATGAAATCTAAATTAAAATTCACATGAAGTTTAACACGAAAACTATACATGGTGGCCAAGAACATGACCCAGCATACGGTTCTGTAATGCCACCAATTTACCAAACTTCAACTTATGCACAATCTACTCCAGGAGGCCATAAGGGATATGAGTATTCTAGAACACACAACCCAACTAGAAATGCATTAGAAAACTCTTTTGCGAGTATAGAAAATGGTAAATACGGACTAGCTTTTGGCTCGGGTTTAGCAGCAATAGACGCTGTAATAAAATTATTGCAGCCTGGAGACGAAGTCATATCTACAAACGATTTATATGGTGGTTCCTATAGGCTATTTACTAAAATCTATGAGGATTTTGGTATAAAATTTCACTTTATCGGCATGGAAAATGCTCATAGAATTGAAGACTATATTAATGACAACACTAAACTGATATGGGTAGAAACACCAACAAACCCAATGATGAACATTATTGATATTGTCGTCGCTTCCAAAATTTCGAAAAAACACAATGTGTTATTAGCAGTTGATAATACATTTGCCACTCCTTATTTACAGCAACCCCTTAACTTAGGAGCAGATATTGTAATGCACTCAGCTACTAAATATCTTGGCGGACATAGCGATGTTGTGATGGGAGCTTTGGTTGTAAAAGATGAAAAATTAGCTGAAAGATTATACTTTATACAAAATGCAAGTGGGGCAGTTTGTGGTCCTCAAGATTCATTTCTGGTATTAAGAGGTATAAAAACACTGCACATCAGAATGCAGCGCCACTGTGAGAACGGTAGGGCAGTTGCTGAATATTTAAATAGTCATCCAAAAATTGAGAAAGTATATTGGCCAGGATTCGAAAATCATCCAAATCACAACATTGCAAAGTCTCAAATGAATGACTTTGGTGGAATGGTATCTTTTACAGCAAAAAGCAACAACTATGAAGAAGCAATTAAAATAGTTGAGAAACTCAAAGTTTTCACTTTGGCTGAATCGCTTGGTGGTGTTGAATCATTGGCTGGACATCCTGCTAGTATGACCCATGCCAGTATTCCTAAAGAAGAACGCGAAAAAACAGGTGTTGTAGATTCTTTAATAAGATTGAGTGTAGGCATTGAAGATGAAGAAGATTTAATTAATGATCTAAAACAAGCTATCGGATAGAATCTGATCTGCCGTATTATAAAAAAAGACCAAGTAATTTTACTTGGTCTTTTAATTTATAAATATCTTATGCTTTAGTCTAAATAATAGATATAGCCAAAATTTAACCATAAGTTCCAATCATTAGCTTTGTTAGAATCTAATTTGTGATCCAAACCATCAATAAAATCATCAAAATAATATTGCCACCTTAATTCTACAAATAAGTCCGAAAGAACGGTTAATTTATATCTTGTGCCAGCACTTGCAACAACCGACCAGGTTGAGCCACTTTCATCACTAATAAAAGGATCACCACCCGAGTTTGCATTCCAAGGATTATAAAAGTTATCTAAATTATTAATACCACCTGGCAAACCATATGATGTTTCAACACTTGGGTTAAATGAAACAAAATGTGCTCCCACGGCTGCAAAAGGAGCAAATGAATAAGCACCTGCAGAAAAAGCTCTAACACTTTTTGGGAAAAATTCTAACTGCATACCAATATCCCAATTTTGTGATTCACCTGAATGCGCTCTTAATTGATCTGCTTCAGGAGTGGTTCTGTCATTATCCACCCATTTACCAAAATGCTCTAGTTTAGTTTTATTCCAAGATATCTCAGTTCTTAATTTGAAATGATCGTTAAAGTATGTATCTGTAGAATAACAATTACAATCTGCTTTGTATGAAAAGTTAATGTAATGAACTATACCAATTGCAATACCGGTATTTCCAGAATTGGTTTCAAAATCACTCCTAACACCAAAATCCGATTGAAAGGCAATAGGACCAAAAAAAGCTCCAATTTCATGAGCGAAGCCTAATTGGGCATAAATCGATTGCATCGAAAGCATCAATACAATCAGTAGCGTAAGTTTTCTTAAGTCTTTAGCCATAATGGTTTTAAAAGTTGAGGCACCTGCCGAACAAATATATAAAAACTCGATTAACTACAAAATAAAACGGACAAAATGCAGAATTATTCTGTTTTATCAGAATTCGTTGACACTATAAATATTTTAACAATTATTGAGAATATCAAAAAAATATAGGCCTATTTTTAAAGATAATGTATATTTGTACCCTGTAAATCACAATTTATTAACAATATTTTATATGAAAAATAAAATAGATGCTTTTATGGACCTCGTTAAAGAACGAAATGGTCATGAACCAGAGTTTTTACAAGCTGTTCAAGAAGTAGCAGAAACGGTTATTCCGTATATCGTTAAGCACGATATTTACCACGGAAAAAATATCCTTTTAAGAATGGTTGAACCAGAAAGATTACTATCATTTAGAGTAAGCTGGGTCGATGATTCAGGAGAAATTCAAGTTAATAGAGGCTATAGAGTTCAGATGAATTCAGCAATTGGGCCTTATAAAGGTGGACTTAGATTCCATCCAACGGTTAATGCAAGTATTTTAAAGTTTCTAGCTTTTGAGCAAGTATTTAAGAATAGTCTAACCACGCTACCTATGGGTGGAGGAAAAGGTGGTTCAGATTTTGACCCAAAGGGTAAATCAGACAATGAGATAATGCGATTTTGTCATGCTTTTATGACAGAATTATATAGACATATAGGTCATAATACGGATGTACCGGCAGGTGATATTGGAGTAGGTGCTAGAGAGATTGGATTTATGTTTGGTATGTATAAAAAATTGAATAACACATTTACTGGAGTACTTACTGGTAAAGGACAATCTTGGGGAGGATCTTTAATTAGACCTGAGGCAACAGGATATGGGAACGTTTATTTTGCGGATAATATGCTTAAAATAAAGAATGATTCTTTTGAGGGTAAAAAAGTAGTTATTTCAGGTTCTGGAAATGTTGCACAGTTTGCTGCAGAAAAAGCAATTGAACTTGGCGCAAAGGTTTTAACCTTCTCAGATTCAGGCGGATATATTTATGATGAAGAAGGTATTGGGACTGAAAAACTAAAGTTTGTAATGCAACTAAAGAATGAGAAACGAGGAAGAATTAGTGAATATGTAGATAAATATCCTAATTCGAAGTACTTTGCTGGGGAAAGACCTTGGTCGGTTAAATGTGATATTGCACTGCCATGTGCTACTCAAAATGAGTTAAATGGTGAGGAAGCAAAACAATTAATTGAAAATGGTTGTATTTGTGTGTCTGAAGGTGCAAATATGCCTTCAACACCTGAGGCAATACATGAATTCCAAAAAGCCAAGATATTGTTTGCACCAGGTAAAGCTTCAAACGCTGGTGGAGTTGCAACATCTGGGTTAGAAATGAGTCAGAACTCACTTCGTTTAAGTTGGACAAGAAAAGAAGTAGATGAAAGACTTAAAGATATTATGGAAGATATTCACGATTCTTGTGTTGAGTATGGGAAGAATGAAGACGGTTCTATAGATTACATTAGAGGTGCAAATATTGCAGGTTTTGTTAAAGTTGCTGATGCAATGTTAGCCCAAGGTGTGGTTTAGTAAGATAAAAACAATATAAGCATGAAGCCTCTAACACTTGTGTAGAGGCTTTTTTTATTTCTATTCATATTATAAACCTATTTATTTCGTTTGTAATAAATATATTTGAACAAAAGAAAGATTTGATGAATAGAATTGTGATAAGGGTTTTTTTAATAGTGATTTTCTTTTCAAACTATATCTATGCTCAAGAATTTTCTTCACTCTGGGAATCACACTTTTCTTATAATAAAATTGTTGATGTAGTAGCTGGTGAAAATGCTATTTATGCTGCTGCTGAGAATGCTGTTTTTATTTATAATCCTCAAACTACTGAACTTTCAACCATTACCACTGTTGAGGGGTTATCTGGAAGGGATATAACTTCCATTTACTATAGTGATAATTTTCAATACTTATTGATTGGCTACGAAACAGGATTAATAGAGATATATTCAACAATAGACCAAACGGTATTATCGATAGTAGATATTTTAGATAAAGAAAATATTACACCTGAGAGAAAACAAATAAATCATTTCTATGAGCATGAAGGGCTTGTTTATATTTCTACCAATTTTGGTGTTTCTGTCTATGATTTAGAACGTTTAGAATTCGGTGACACATATTTTATTGGGAATGGTGGTACCCAGATAAGGGTTAATCAAGTTTCAGTTTTAGACAATTATGTTTACGTTGCATGTTTGGATGGTAATGGCTTAAAAAGGGCAGATTTAAATAACCCTAATCTTAATGATTTTCAACAGTGGGAAACTGCTTTGGCAGGTAATTTTAGAACTGTCAATACATTGGCTGATAAGGTATATGCTACACGAATGAATAGATTTTTGATTGAGATTGATATAGACGGTTTCACAGATTTGTTTCAATTTGACACATTGCCAATAGATAGTAAGGTAGAAAGCGACAATATTGTATTTACTATGAATAATGAGGTACTTCTCTATGATAGTAATATACAATTGATAAATATTTATCAACCTTCAATAGATTACACATCAAATTTTTCCTCATCAATAATTTTAGGAGATAATATTTATATCGGAACTAATGATTTTGGAGTTATAAGCACTAATATCCAAGATGGGATTAACTATCTTCAATATTTACCAAACGGCCCATCTGAAAACAATATATTTAGATTAAATGCAACTACTGGATCTGTCTGGGCTACATACGGAGAATTTACAGAAGCCTTAAATCCTTTTCCGCTAACATCAAAAGGTATAAGTTATTTATATGACAGTGATTGGTTTAATATTCCATTTGACAGTGTTTTGGGAACTAGAGAATTGAATGAAATTACTCCAAATATCTTTAATCAAAATCAAGTTTTCATAAGTTCTTATATAGATGGAATATTGGAATTGAATGATTTTGCACCGACTATATTGTTGGACGAATCAAATAGTGGTCTAGAAACAATCGTAATTCCTAACAATCCAAACGCCAGTGATATTAGAGTGTCCGCATCTGAATTCGATAATAATGGTTTACTTTGGTCTGTTACTAGTAGAGTAGATAGAGCCTTGAAATCGTATGATCCTGTATCTGGGAATTGGCAAGGATATAGTTTCACAGATTTAATAAATAACGCATTGTCTGATGAAGTTGGATTTTTCGATATGGAAATTGATATTAACGGAACAAAATGGATTGGTGCATACAATAATGGATTATTAGCGTACAACGAGAATATTGGTAGCAATCCATTACGCAATATCAACTCGGAACCACAGAATGTATTGCCTTTCACCAGGTTCACAGCATTGGCATTAGATAACAGAAATCAGTTATGGGTGGGAACGACAAAAGGACTAAGAGTGTTATTTAATACACTAGGATTTTATGATGACCCAAACCCTTCTTTACGATCAATTATCATTCTTGAAGATGGTATCCCTAAAGAATTGCTAGCAGATCAAACTATCACTGACATTAAAGTTGATGGCTCAAATAATAAATGGGTGGGTACGGCAGATTCAGGTGTGTTTTATTTTTCACCTGACGGTCAAAATACAATATATCATTTCACAACAGACAATTCACCCTTACCCTCAAATACGATAAATGATATATCAATTGATTCTGATAATGGAATTATTTATTTTGCTACAACAAGAGGGTTAGTTGCTTTTACCTCGGGAGGATCAGCAACCAAAGAAGATTTGGAGGGAGCATATGTTTATCCAAATCCGGTAAGGCCAGAATATAATATACTTGGCTCTAATGACCTTAATGACATTAATAATGGCATTAAAATTACTGGATTAACTGAACGTGTAAATATAAAAATTACTGATGTTGAAGGTAATTTAGTTGCGGAGGCACAATCAAATGTAAATTTAAGATCATCTCAGGCAAATTATAATTTTGCAATTGATGGCGGAACTGCTATTTGGAATGGTAAAAATCTAGCAAACTCCATAGTTCAGACTGGTGTTTATTTAATTATGATTTCAGATTTAGAATCTTTCGAAACTAAAGTTCTTAAGGTTCTTATTGTTAGATAAAATGCTTAGATCAAATAATTGTATTGTTCTTTCAAAACTAAAGTATCGTGATTACGATTTAATAGTAAAGTGCTATACTGAAGAACACGGTGTAACAAGTTACATTCTAAAAGGGGTTCTAAAGACTAAAAAGAGTCAATCAAAAACTATTTATTTCCAGCCTTTATCTTTACTTCAAGTAGAGGAAAATTATAGACCCAATCAATCTTTACATTTTATAAAAGAAGTTAAGTTTAACTACGTTTTTAAAACTTTGCATACCAATGTTTTTAAAAGCTCAATAGTTTTATTTCTGTCTGAGATATTATCAAATGTATTGAGGGAGGAAGAACAAAATAAAGTTCTTTACAATTATATTTCAATTGCATTTCAGTATTTGGATACAGAAGAAAATTATTCAAATTTTCATTTGTTATTTTTAATTAAGCTAACCAGATATTTAGGTTTTTATCCAGAAAAAACAAATAAAGATTATCCATATTTTAATTTAGACTCAGGAGTTTTTGAAAAATCAGATAAGGGAAAACATTCTATTTCTGGTGAAAATTTAATACTTCTTAAACGTCTTTTGGGCATAAATTTTGATGACCTTAATATGGTGAAAATAAATGCAAAACAAAGACGTGAGTTTTTAAATATGTTATTGCGTTATTTTGAATTACATTTGGAAGGTTTTAAAAAACCTAAGTCATTGCAGGTGCTTAACGACGTATTTCATTAAGCCAAATATTGAAACGATTTAATGCTGATGCTTCTAAAATTGAAATACAATTTTCTAGTTACTCTTATCCTAGTGCTATTTCTTCAAACAATTTCGGCACAAACAATTACAGTTGTTGAAAAAACATCTAATGAGCCTGTTCCTGGTATAGCACTTTATAATTTAAAGAAAACCAAATCCCTCGTAACCGATATAAATGGAAAGGTAGCAGTCGATATTTTTGATATTAATGAGGTGATATTTTTTCAGAATTTTCTTTATGAAAAATTACAAATTAGGAAATCAGAAATAATAGAGAATAACAATATTGTATATATCATTCCCAAAGTTGAAAATTTAAACCAGATTGTTATTTCAGCAACTAAATTTGAACAAGAAAGGAGCGATATTCCACAAACCATTGTAAGTATAGGCGCTGAAGAGGTTGCTTTAGTAAACCCGCAAACAAGTGCGGACTTATTGGAAAATACAGGTAATATATTTATTCAAAAAAGTCAAATGGGTGGTGGTAGCCCAATGATTAGAGGTTTTTCAACTAACAGATTGCTAATAACTGTAGATGGTGTTAGAATGAATAATGCCATTTTTAGAGGAGGTAACGTTCAAAATGTAATTTCAATAGATCCATTGTCAATTAAAAATACCGAAGTTACCTTAGGAGCTGGGTCAGTTGTATACGGTAGTGATGCCATTGGAGGTGTAATGAGTTTCTATACCAAAAAGCCTCAATTATCTTATAAAGATGAAACCTATATTAATGGTAACGCACTTATTAGGTTTGCAAGTGCAAATGACGAAAAAACAGGACATTTTGACTTTAACTTGGGTTATAAAAAATGGGCTTTTTTAACAAATGTGAGCTATACAATTTTTGATGACCTTAGAATGGGAAGCAGAGGACCTAATGAGTATTTAAGAAACCAATATGTCGTTAGAGAGAATGGTGAAGACCTATTAATTAATAACTCAGATCCTCAAATACAAATACCCACAGGGTACAATCAAATTAATCTAATGCAAAAGGTGCGTTATGAACCATCCGATAACTTAAACTTTGATTTTGGTCTATATTTTACAACAACATCAGATTATCCGAGGTATGATCGATTATTAAGACCTTCTGAAGATGGACTTTATTCAGCTGAGTGGGATTATGGTCCTCAACAGTGGTTTATGACCAACTTTCAACTAACCAAAACAAGCAGTAGCTCTAATCTATATGATAAAATACAAACCACTCTGGCTTATCAGAATTTTAAAGAAAGTCGTAAAGTAAGAGATTTTCAATCTTCACTAAGGGAAATACGAGAAGAGGATGTAGACGTTATCTCTTTTAATTTAGACTTAGAAAAATCACTTAGTTCAAAGACTTCGCTGTATTACGGATTAGAATACTTGTTTAATACTATAGGTTCAATCGGTAAAGAAGATAACATAGATACCAATACCAGTGTAAATAATGTTACCCGTTACCCAAACGGATCAACCTGGCAGTCCATTGCAAGTTACGCGAGCTTAAAATATAAACCCAATAGAAAGTTTGTTTTTCAAACAGGATTAAGATTCAACCATGTTATAGCAAAAGCTGATTATACAGAGAATAATGAGTTTTTAAACTTGCCATTTAATGATGCTGAGGTCAATACTGGTGCATTAACTGGTACGGCTGGTATTACATGGTCTCCAAGTAATTTAATTCAGTGGAAATTAAATGCCTCTACCGCGTTTAGAGCACCAAATATTGACGATATAGGCAAGGTATTTGATTCGGAACCAGGCTCGGTTGTTGTCCCGAACAATGATTTAAAAGCTGAATATGCTTATGGTGGTGAGCTTGGTCTAAAACTGAATATTGAGGATAAGGTAATATTAGATTTGGCCACCTATTATACATTTTTGGATAATGCACTTATAAGGAGAGATTTTGATATTAATGGAGAAACAGAAATTATTTATGATGGTGAATCAAGTAATGTTCAGGCTATTCAAAATGCCTCAAAGGCGTGGATTTATGGTTTTGAAGCTGGTTTAGAAGTTAATTTTTCAGAAACTTTAAAATTGAGATCTCAGTATAACGTAATTGGTGGAACCGAAGATAATGAAGGTATTGAAGTACCAGTTAGACATGTTGCACCAAACTTTGGTAGAACACACTTAATATGGAAAAACAATAAACTCCTACTTGATGGTTTTTTGGTTTATAATGGAGCTTTATCATTTGATCAATTAGCACCATCTGAATATTCTAAGGCCTATTTATATGCGGTTGATGAAAATGGCAACCCTTATTCACCTTCTTGGCATACAATTAATTTAAGAGCCCAATATCAGTGGAATAAGAATATAAGTATAACTGCAAGTCTAGAGAATATTACAGACCAAAGATATAGACCTTATTCTTCGGGTATAACAGCACCTGGTAGAAATCTTATTTTAGCATTGAGATATATGCTATAAAAAAAGCCCCATTTTCAAAATGGGGCTTTTTCTTTTTTTTAATATTTCTATAATCTCTTAATAGCTTTCTTCGATATTGTTTGTCCGTTAGACAATGTTACTCTAGCTATATAAACTGATTTATCTAAATTATCTAGATTATAAGTTTCAGATGAATCCTCACCCTTAAGATTATAAACAGTTCTGCCAACTAGGTCTATAATTTGAACATTTGTAATGAAATGATTTGAATTGACTGAAAACCGAACATTGCCGTTTGACAACTCAGTAATTAACAGTGCATTTTCATCAATAATATTTTCGTTTAGAGATAAAGCATCGGCACTAAAAACAATTTTGAATCTATCATTAAATTCACCGATTTCAGAAGTAAATGTATAATCAGATTCCTTAAGGTTGTGAATGTTGCTCAATAAATTATCTATTAAGTAGATGTTGTTATCTGCATAAAATTCACCTTCGAACTGGGCAATTGAAATAGTGAATAATGTCGGTGAATCAATACTTGTATTAAAACCAAGATCAATTATTTCATTTATATCTAAACTATTATAGTTTTTACCTTGAATTACAAACTCATCTTCGCTATTTTCTATAGTAGAATATAAACGTGCATAACTTTGAGATGATGCATTACGTTTTACGTCATAAAAAGTACCATCGTTTCCGTCTGTTGCACCAATCAAGTGCGCAACTGCAATTTGATTAAATACACCGTTATCCGAGGTTAGATTTACCCAAATCACATCTCTATTTGATGACGTTGAACTTGGATTAGTTGTTCGAAAAAATTGAGTATTATTACCAATATCGCGCATTGAATTATTAAAGGTAACGTTTGTTCCACCTAATGCTTCAACAAAAAATCCTTGGCCTGATGGAATATAATCGTTAGGAATTACACCAGAACCACCAGCTGTATTTACTCCACTGGCTGAAATTACGGCGTAGTCTGCACCAGAAAAATTAAATCCTTCATTACCTTGTGCATTTGCATTTAATGGTGTGGCTTGGCTCCATAAATAGATATTATCCACTATACCAGCATTTGTTGAAAAGAATTTATTGGTATCAATCGCACTTGGATATGGATTCCCAATAAAGTTCCAATCATTATAAGCACCACCAGAATTATTTACAATTGCAGGTTGGTAAACTCCGTTATTTAATGGTCCTACGAAAGTAAATTGTTGAGCTGCAGGGAATGGGCCGAATGGACTTGGTGTAGCTGCGTAACCTACTCCAGGTGTCATTACTCCAGAAGCCAGTTGCCATGCGTTGGCATCATCATCTATATCATCTTGCCCAGGGTTATATACTCCTGTATTATCAACTTCTTCAAGTATGTCTATAAAATTATTCGCAACAAAATAGTATCGTCTATTGTTTGGAACTATGGCAAATGCATTTTCGATGGTTTCACCAGTTACGGGAGAACTCCAATAGGTGTAGTCTAGTGAGCCATTTAAAATAGAAGTTTCTTTTTGTACGGTTATAGTACCAGTCGTGGCATTAACACTAGCATCATTTTTTTGAACTATTGCACCTTGAGATTCAAGGATTATGTCTCCATCGGTTGTAATTTCATTTTTTACATTGACAAAAGAGTTATCCGTAATTCTTAGAGTGTTCCCAGCATTTATGGTTAAATCGCAAGCGGTTATGTTACCAAATGCAGTTGTATTATAATCAAAGTCCAAAATGACAGAAGTATTAATGTCTGGCGCACCATTATCCCAACCAGTATTGGTCCATGTGGTCGTTGTAGAACATGCAGAGTAGGTTCCCCAAATTTCAATATTGTCAATTGCGATATCTTCATCGCCTGCATTCATGTTAAAAACAATTTCAATATCTAATAAAGAGCCAGTTAAAGCAATTGATTTGGTAAATTGAGTGAATGTGTCTGTTATTTCAGTTCCATCACCAACATTATTAAAGTCAGTGTCTTCAAATAGTGGGCGATTGAAACCTGTTGCTTGATCAGATTCTAACCAGAGAAGATTAGTATATGTACCTGAATTATCCATATCATAATTAAAATGAATGTATTCATTACTATCCCAGTCTTCATTTCCATCATTTGCGTCATCTTCTGCTAAGTAAACTCTGAATTCTAAATTTTCAAAGCCACTTATATCAATATCATCAATATCTAAGGTGAATGGAGGAGTAGCACCTTCACCATCAATATCTTGAGCTGCAAAATAATAGTTGCCTTGAATGTTATTAAAGTTGACTGATGTACCTATATCAGAACCATTTGTTCTAAGGAAGTAGTCAAATCCAGTACTTGGAACTATATCTGTAAATTCAGTAATACTTGTTGTATAACCTCCTGGGACTTCAAAATTGACTTCTGCAATTTTAACTTGTCCAAATGTAATTCCGAATAGAATTAAGGAAAATGCGAGGGATAGGTAATTTTTTAACATGAGGGTGATATTTAAATTTGGGTACTATAGTATTTATATACCATTGTAAATATGCAAATTAAATTATAAAAATGGCTTATTTTTAAGGTTTGAATCTACAAAAAACATATTCGGTCGACGAAGCGCAGAAAAAGATGGAGAATTTTTGCGCATATCAAGAACGTTGCCACAAGGAAGTAAGATCTAAATTAGTGTCAATGAATATGATACCTCAAGTAATTGACACTATAATTGTACATTTAATTGAGCACAATTATTTAAATGAAGAACGTTTTGCAAAGACCTTTGTAAGAGGTAAATTTAGGATTAAAAAGTGGGGTAAAAATAGATTGAAACGAGAACTGAAATTTAGAGAAATTTCAAAATATAGTATAGATATAGCGCTTAAAGAAATTAATGAAGATGATTATCGTAATACTCTTGATGCACTTGTGAAAAAGCGAATAGCACAAGTTAAAGAAAATAATAAGTACAAAAAACGAAAAAAAGTAGCCGATTATCTCTTGTATCGTGGATGGGAATCTCATCTTATCTATGAAAAGCTTAATGAATATGTATAAAAAAGCCTTTTCAAAATTTTGAAAAGGCTTTTTAAATTTTTATAAATTCATTTTACAAGTTGAAAGAAGCTCCGATGTTAATCGTGAATTGATTATGTAACTCTTCTGCAGGAGTTAAGTCGTCAGTGCTATATTTAGCAAATGGTGTATTTAATTCAGTATATAAACCAAAACCATCTGTAAAGAAATAGCGCATACCTAAATGGCCACCAAAATTTTTAAGACCAAAGCTTAAACCAGGGTAAACATCAAAATTTTCATCGATTGCTAGTACATTTCCAATGTTAGCATTAAAACGTGCTCTAACATCAAAACGATCTTTAAAGTCTGCATCTAATTTATCTTCAACACCTAGTAAATAGGTAGAAGAAAGTCCAAGAGAAATGTTTTCACCAATTCCGTAATCATAAGAAGCATTTAAACCTGTTCCATTGCTCTGAAAGTTTGCGCCAACTTGAAATTTACTGTCATCTTTGCCTTTGAAAGCTTGAGAATTTCCGAATCCGAATGAGATAAGTGCAATTATTAAAACTATTTTTTTCATAAGTAAGTTATTTTAAATCGTTGGCAAATATACAAATCCCTATGAATTAGCATATTAATTGCTAAATAAAACGATTTGTATTTTCAATCGCTTTTTCGTTTTTCCAATCAATCCATTTTTGTCCTTTAAAACGACGCATAACATTATCATAATTACGCATCAAAAAGACGTTGTAGAGTGCTTTACCTAGATTTTTTGGATTCCTGGCAATAGCCCTTAGACTCATTGAGAATCCTGGTGTTATATAACGCATATAGTGCCAGTAACCTTCGGGCATATATAGGACTTCACCATGCTTAAGATCACAAATATAGCCCTCAACATTTTTTAATGCAGGCCATTTTTCAAAATCAGGATTGGCCCAGTCAATATCTTCTCGTGTTATTAATGAATGAGGAATTTTATATAAATATTTATTCTGACTTTGATTAAATAATATGCATTGTTTTTTTCCTTCAAAATGAAAATGAAAAATGTTGGCCAAATCAATATCGTAGTGCATAAAAGTAAAGGAGTCTGTACCACCAAAAAAAAGCATTGGTAAACCTTTCATTAATCGAAGTCCAAAATCTGGAAATTTAAAATCTTTTTGAAGTTGTGGTACTTCCTTTAAAATATTCCAAAGGAAGATTCTAAATTTAGTCGGTTCTCGCTTTAATAGATCAATATATTCACTCATTTTCATAGTAGCATGAGCTTCATTAAAACCATCATTGTAATCTACAGGTCTATCATCATATAATGGAACAGTTTTTTCTCCAGCCACTTCCTTCATGTAGTCTAAACTCCATTTAGAATATGCTGGCCAATCTTCTATGAAACGCTCAATAACCACTGGTTTTTGTGGTTTGAAGTAGTTTTTCAAAAAATCCTCTTTGGAAATGGTTTCAACACGAGGAATTTGTTGTAGGTCTAATTTCAACTTTGAACACATTTAAAAATCAAAGTTAATAAAACGTTCCTAAAACTATAATATTACATTTTCGAATTTTATTGCTTAAAGCCATTTTGATTCTCTTTCTGTAGCGTCAAGAATACCAATATTGAGAAAATTGGCTATTTCATGTGCTTTTTTAAAAGCATCTTCTTTGACATAGGTAGAATAAGCTTCAATTTTCTTGTTTGTATCATAGAATAAATTGAGTCTTATAATTTCTTTAGACACATTGGCTTCTGCAGTTCTAGATCGTAAGGTGGTGTTTTCGTTTGTTTTAAATACGGATACATATTCAATTTCGGGAATAGGTTTCCATGAACCTAAAGAAACACCTAATATTGATTTTGTTTTTCTGTATAATCCCTTTTTAAAATCAAATTCTGACCCTTCAGTCAGCAGAATAAACACACCCATTCCAATTAACAAGAATCCTTTAAAACTAGAAAACAATGAAATAACACCTAATACTAGTGCAAGACTTCCAAGAATAATTTTCCAGATTGGGAGCTTTCGGCTTAGTATAATTTTTTCCATGTGTCGAATATAACTAGATATACCAACTGACTATTGTGGATTTTAATGGGAGGTTAATTAAAATTATACCTAAACCCAAACAAAACATTACTTGGTGGCATAGGTACAAAACCAGTCTCAATATAGTCTGCATTAAATATATTACTCGCCGTAACAGTGAATTCCATTTGTCTTAATCGCATTACTAAAGAGGCATCCCAAACATTATAAGTTTGCCCTGTGGTACGTTCTGCGTATTTGTAAACTATATTTTGACGCACGTTTTTAAATAGTTGTGTACTTAATCTTGTAATATATTGATGTTTTAAGGTATTTAATGAGTAACGTGATAATTCAGGATTTTGGTCTAAAATATCATCTTCTAAAAACGAATATCCAAATGCCAGTGTTTGATTAAATCCATTTAATTTAAAATTGTATGATGCGTCAAATTCCACACCTTTTGTATTTACTTCTCTAATATTTGTGGCTGTAAAAACACCATCCGTTGTATTAGGCCTTATATAATCAATTAAGTTGTCCGCATCTCTATTAAAAACTGCTACAGAAGCTGAGAATTTTGACGAAAAGTACTTAAGACCCAATTCTTGAGCAAAAGCTTCTTCTGGTTCTAAATCTGGATTACCAGAAGTTGCAGGATCACTATAGTATAAATCTGTATAAGTTGGTATTCTGTATGTATAACCAATATTTCCGTATAACCTTAAGTCATCGGATATAGAGTAACCAATGTCAATCCCAGGAAATGCGTTAAAATCAAAATCCGAGAAGTAAGTCATCGCAACACCTGGTGTTATATCTAATTTGTTATCTGCTAGATTGAATTTATGCTCTAAGAAAACTGTCGCCATAAATCTGTTTCTGTTGCCTAAATTATTACTCCGTAAATATATTTTTGATATATCAACACCAAAGCCCGTGACACCTAATTTTGAATTATAGGAAGCATTTGCTTCTGCACCGATTTTATCAGAAATATGAAAATTTCTATAGAATTCAGGTTCAAAACGTCTTAATAAGAATATATCCTGATTACGCTTCCAATAAATTCTAGGCCGAATTTTAAAATTGTTCTTTCTAAAAGTGGTTGTAAATGCAATTAAGCTATTTTGAGTTTCCTCATATTCGTTAAAAGTAGAGTTGGTAGTGTAGAAATTTTCAGCACCAAACTTTCGTTCCATAAAGGTAGCAATCATTTCTATGGCTTGCTTGTCTTTATTAAAGGTACTTTTTACAAAATAATTTGAATTATCGTAGTCAGAATTATTTCTATATCCTGCTGAAGTTACCCTTCCGAAGTGTACAATATGAGACGCATTATCTTGCTCTAAACCAACGGTAACATTCCCGTTAAGTTGACCAAATGAACCAGCTTCTACGTTAGTTGATACCGTATTGTCTAATTTTTTCTTAGTAACAATATTAATGGCTCCAGTAAAGGCATTTTGGCCAAACACTCTAGCGGCTGGGCCTTTTATAATTTCAATACGTTCAATCACTTCTATTGGTAAAGCCGCATTCATTGTATGGTGTCCAGTCTGTGCATCGTCCATTTTAATACCATCTATTAAAAGTAGAGTTTGGTCAAAACCACCACCTCTTATAAATAAATCGGCTTGGCTACCTCCTGTACCACGTCTTCTTATATCTACTCCAGCTACTTGTTGAAGTAAATCAGCAACATTTACTGCGGCACTATTTTTAATGTCTGCTGAAGTTATGATATTTACTGTTCTGGAATTTTCTTTAAAAGGAATATCAATTCTAGTAGAGGTTAAGGTAATAGAATCAAGATCTTGTTGTGGTATTGTTTGTGCATCAATATTATAAATTGCCGAGAGTGCTAATACTACCAGTAATAGTTTCTTATTTAAGCCCATTTTATTAGTTAGTTTGTTGCCGCAAAGGTAGAATTATTTTACAGGAAAACTAGTTTCACAAGCCTCACATTTGTATTGATATCTTGCAGTAAATGGTAATGTGCCTGAGACAAAACCAATTATAAATGAAATCAAGGATTTGAAATCTGAAATGGTAGAATATAATCCTACTTGTTTGGTATGACAATTTGGGCATTTTACAAGATTGCCATCGTCGTCTAAAGAATATGATTTAATAGATTCGAGTATTTCTCGAGCCACTTTTTCATCTTTTGCCAGTACTTTTAGTTTAACACCTCCAATGGCTTGACTTACTAGTGGATCAGTGTCTATAGTAATATTATCTCTTAAGAATACCTCAATGCCATCTGCTTCAAGGCGTCCTTTTATGATTTGGGCTTCAGAAGAGTATTGGTAACGAGCTATAGTTACAAAGGTGTCTTTCATAGTACAAAGATAATATTTGTATTACAGTAAAAATTCAAAAAAATTATTGTTTATCAATAATTATTGTATATTTGTTATCGTAAAACAATAATTTATGAAAGATAATACAACATTATTAACAGTTATAACCTATGCTGTTTTACTAGGTGCAATTTCGGTTCTTTTAAACGATATGCGTGAATTTGATTTTAACCAATTTGAAAGATTTCAAAATTGGGCAAAAACAGCCGATAAAAATGAATCTTGGTTTACATCTAAAAATGCAATTGAATGGAGCTATTATGCTATAAGTGCGGCACTTTTCTTTTGGAGAGGTTATTTAATTTACGCTTTCAGTTATTTCTTATCCATATTAAAAGAAGTTGAAAGTGGTAATTATTTTAGTGATTTGAACATACAGTACTTCAGAAAGATTGGAAATATTTTCATATGGTACACTGTAAATATTCTTATACTAAGGTATTTATTAGCCTCAATTGGAGGTACTACATTTAACTTTCTTAATGAGCTCAAGACAGAATTTACATTTTTAATTCCTGCTGGTTTGGCCTTCTATATATTAGCAGAAATTTTTGAAAAGGGTAAACAAGTAGAAGAAGAAAACGATTTAACCATATAACCATGCCTATAGTTGTAAACTTAGATAAAATGCTTGTTAAGCGTGGTATGAAGAGTAAAGAACTTGCTGAGATTATTGGTATCACTACAGCTAATATGTCAATCTTAAAATCTGGTAAAGCCAAGGCTATTCGGTTTTCGACATTAGAAGCAATCTGTAAGGCCTTAGACTGTCAGCCAAGTGATATTTTAGAATATATTGAGGTTTAATCAAAAAAGGGTGTCCTTTTGCACAGGCTGTACAATATAAGGTTGGTTAGTGTCTATATTCCTTTTGTATAAATCACTACTTACAGGATGTGCGGAAAATGGTTTACTGGTCCTACCAACTGCCATGAGTTCATTTACTTCTGGTATACTCAAACCTTCATCTAACCAGTCTTCAAAATAGTGAGGGTCTAAAACTAATGGCATACGCTTACCTTTATTATGTACTTCCATGAAAAAATCGTTAGCGTCTGTTGTGAGTATGGTTGCGCTTAATGTGGTTTCGTCTATTTCATTATAAAGTCCAGCAAAAAGAAACACATCACCTTTAGGATTTTCATTTGAGGGTTGGTAGCAGAAATAAGGTATCGCTTTACCGTTTTCGTGATGAGGTTCGTAAAACCCATCTGCTAATATTAAACAACGTTTATCTTCTGCGCTATTTCTAAATGATGCTTTATCAAAAATAGATTCTGAACGTGCATTCAAAGTGTTGCTCTTTTTTCTAAACGCTTCAGGGTCGTGTAATGCCCAATCTGGTATAATTCCCCAACTTGCGTCATGGATGGTATTGGGTTCATCCATTTTTATGATTTGAAGATTTCCGTGTGTAAACCCATTAAGATGGTAATAAGGTTTATAGGTTGAGCTTGGATCAAATTTCACAGTAATTTGATTGTGCAGTTCCTTTTCAATCTTTTCACGTTCTTTTCGTAAAGCCGTAGAGTAACACATGATTCTAAGATAGTAATTTTCCTAATTATTGATGCCTATTTGCTAATAGAGGTGGTGGCTCACCTGTAAAAGGATTCCAACGGCTAATGGTTTTAGCTTCCATACCTGCAGCGCTCATTACGGCTCTATCGCCATAGCGCTCGCGCATTTTATCCATAGCTTTACTGAGGTTAAGTTGCATCTCATTGTCTTCAAATATATTTATTTGATGACCACCTTCTACCAAGTGGCTAAAACGTACGCCTATTAAACGTACTAATAATCTACGATTATATAGTTTATTAAATAGGTCCAAAACAACAGGAATAATGTTGTGGTCCATAGCACTATATGGTATACGCTTTTGCTGTGTGTAGGTCTGAAAATCGGAATACCGAATCTTAAACGTAACACAAGCGGTTAATTTATTACCACGACGTAATTGATAGGCTAAATTTTCTGCCATGGCAATAACCAAGCCTTTTAGTTTGTGAACATTGGTTGTATCTTGCCCAAAAGTACGTTCTGTAGATATGGATTTACGTTCGTGATATTGTATCACAGGACTGTTGTCTATGCCATTGGCTTTTTTCCAGATGGATAAACCATTTTTGCCCAACACCTTATGCATTAATTCCATAGGCATGTCTTGTACGGTTTTAATACGTTTTACACCTAGATCGCATAATGCTTTGTAGGTAACATTACCAACCATTGGGATTTTTTTTACTGATAGTGGTGCCAAAAATGGTTTTTCGGTACCTGAAAGAATTCTAATTTCATTGTTAGGTTTTGCTTCACCTGTTGCAATTTTTGAAACGGTTTTATTAAGCGATAAACCAAAAGAAATAGGTAATCCTGTTTCTTTAATAATGCGTTGGCGCAACTCTGAAGCTAGTTTGTGGCAACCAAAAAACTTATCCATTCCGGTGAGGTCTATATAAAACTCATCAACAGAGGTTTTTTCGTAAAGCGGTACGCTTTCTTTAATTACTTCAGTAACATTTTGAGAAAACTTGGTATAAATACCAGAGTTGCCTCTAAGTATAATAGCTTCTGGGCATAGTTGTCTTGCCATACGCATTGGCATTGCAGAGTGTATACCAAATTTTCGTGCTTCGTAACTACAAGACGCTACAACACCTCTGTCACTAGTGCCACCAATGAGTACAGGCTTTCCGTTTAGGCTACTATCTAATAAGCGTTCGCAAGACACAAAAAAAGTGTCTAAATCCATATGTACTATAGAGCGATTAGTGTTCATATTGTGCTTTTAGATCTTTAAAACTTTTCTTTCGTTGAAATGTTGGGTTAGATGAATTTATTGAATAGCGCGGATCTTCAATAACAGCTAAGCGTTCAAACTTGGAAACTTCAATAGATACACAATCAAACTCTATCATTACCTTACCAGTAATTTCATAAACACCTTTTCCTCTAAAAGGATATTTACTGGCAATAGGCGGAAAATGAACGGTATCTATAAAATCACCATCTCTGTCTAAAAATGTACCGAAATACATACGTTTACCCTTTGATGTACTTGTATTTTTAGTGGTGACCAGATAACCTTCAATTTTCACATATTTACCTTCAAGTTGTTCTAAATGTTTGGCGCGTAGTTTACTTGTTGATGGTACTTCTAACAAATGAAATGGATTGCACAATGGAAAACCCAACAGTTCAATTTCATCAAAAGCGTTTTCTAATGCTGTACTTGGTAATTCTGGTGTATTATAGTTAATACGTCTTGTTTTAAACAAGGTAACAACATGTTCTTGTATTACAGTTTTGCTAATCTTTAGGTGTGCTTCCCATAAGAGTTCTCGCTTATTAATATTTGTAAATCGAAACGCGTTGATCTTTATCAAGATGCTAATCTGTTCTATGGAAATAGGAACCCGTTCTATAAAATCGTCAAGGGATTTAAACTTACCATTATGTTTGCGTTCTATAAGGATTCGCTCTGTAGTTCTAGACTCAAAAGATTGTAAAAACATAAATCCTAGATAAATAGTATTGCCTCTAATTATAGCTTGATTGTAAGAGTTGTTAATACATGGCGATTCAATACTGCCATTATGCATTCTGGCTTCATGAACATAGAGTTCTGTACTGTAAAATCCACCAAAATTATTAATGGTAGCTGTCATGTATTCCAGCGGATAGTAGGCTTTTAAAAAGAGACTTTGATAGCTTTCTACAGCGTAAGATGCTGAGTGCCCTTTGGCAAAAGCATAACCAGCAAAACTTTCAATCTGTCGCCATATTTCTGCAGTAAGTTCTAAAGATTTGCCATCGTTTTTACAATTGTCGAAAAACTGCTGTTTTACTTTTAAGAATTCTGCTCTAGATCTAAACTTACCAGACATACCACGACGCAACATATCTGCTTCGCCAAGTGTGAGTCCGCCAAAATAATGCGCTACTTTAATTACATCTTCCTGATACACCATAACACCATAGGTTTCTGGCATAATATCTAATAATACAGCAGGTGCATCCTTTCTTTTTTCTGGGTGACGACAGCGCAAAATGTACTGGCGCATCATACCAGATTTTGAAACACCAGGTCTAATCACAGAACTTGCGGCCACTAAACCAAGGTAATCGTCTACGCGAAGTTTTTTTAAAAGCATACGCATAGCAGGTGATTCCACATAAAAGCAACCGATGGCTTTGGCATTTTTGAGTAAGTATTTTATGCGTTCGTCTTCTTTGAAACGTTTAATATCATGAATATCTACAGGTGGTTGGTTCTGATAGTTTTCATTAATAATTTCTACAGTGTCTTTTATTTTGCCTAGACCGCGTTGACTTAAAATATCGAACTTATACAGGCCAATATCTTCTGCCACAACCATATCAAATTGTGTGGTAGGAAACCCTTTTGGTGGCATAAACGTAGCACCATAATAGTGAATAGGTTTTTCGGAAATTAAAATACCGCCTGCATGTATACCCAAATAGTTAGGGAATCCTTCAATATATTGGCTGTATTTAAGCACAAATAATGATAATCTATCAAGCTGTTTGATATTAAATCTTCCTCTTGTTAGCATATCCATTTCAGACTTTGGTAATCCAAATACCTTTCCTAATTCTCTAACAGAAGCTCTAAACTTAAAGGTGTTGTACACTGTTATAAGTGCTGTATACTTAAAGGTTTTAAAGATGAATCTGGTGATATCGTCTCTATCTTTCCATGAGAAATCAATATCAAAATCTGGTGGGTTTTGTCTAAATAGATTAATAAAGCGCTCAAAGTACAAGTCGAGCTCAATAGGGTCTACATCTGTAATGCGCAGTAAGTATGCGATGATACTATTAGCGCCACTACCACGACCCACATAGTAATAGTCTTTACTACGCGCATATTCTAAGATCTTCCAGTTGATTAAAAAGTAAGACACAAAGCCTTTTTGCTTTATGATACTCAACTCTTTTTCTATACGGTTATATATTTTAGAATCCACACTGTTTCCATAGCGGTAGGGAATACCTTCATAGGTTAGTTTTTCTAAAAGCTGATAATCAGAATCGGCATTTTCTGAGAGGAACCGTTGATTTTTTGGAATAGGATTTTCAAAATCAAATGAAATTGAGCAATCATCAAGTAATTGTTCTGTGTTGCTGATGAGACTAGGAAATTCATTATACATTCCACATAGTTCATCATAAGGCAACATTTTGTCGTCTTCATTACCTTCTTCAGATTTAGGAAGCTTACTCAATAAAGTATTATTATCAATAGCACGCAATAAACGATGTGTGTTAAACCCTTTTTTATTTTGAAAAGACACTGTTTTAAGGACCACTAATTTTTCGCGATGCTTATTCCATTTAGAGAATTTTAGTTGGTTGAGGTCTTTGGGTGCAATGCCTAAAAACTCATTAGGTTTTAGCTTAAAATCTTTCCCTTTTTGGTAAGGGTATACTACAAAACAATCCTTTAAAATAACTTCGGGCCGTTCAGGGATTTTTAAATCGTGATTATGTAGAAATTTAGACAGATAATCATTTATATTCTGAAAACCTTGGTTGTTTTTTGCAATTAAAATAAACTCTTGATATGCCTTGTTTCTAAAGTCTACACCAAGAACCGGTTTTACCTTATATTTTTTAGATAAACGAACAATATCTAAACAAGCTGAGGTGGTATTAATATCTGTAAGCGCTAAAGTTTGCACGCCATTTTCTGAAGCAATGGCAAGTAGTTGTTCAGGTTTTATGGTGCCGTAACGCAGGCTGTAATATGTGTGACAGTTTAAATACATGGGATTAACAAAATTAGCTACTATTTGTAGTATATATTGCTTATATTTGTAGCAAATGATGTTAAAATTGCCTTGAATGAAACCTATACAATCTAATATTAAGCACCTCAGAGCTTTAAAGAAATTGTCTCAAGAACACTTTGCAGACGACTTGGGATGGTCACGTTCTATGGTTGGGTCTTATGAAGAGGGAAGAAGCGAACCACCTATTGAGCGCTTAATAGATCTATCTAACTATTTTAATATTCCTATAGATATTTTGGTGCGTAAAGATTTGCGTAAAGCGAAGGATACCTCATTTATAGAAGTAGGGAATAAGCGTGTGTTATTTCCTGTAACCGTAAATGAAGATAATGAAGACCTCATTGAAATTATTCCGGCAAAAGCTTCAGCAGGCTATTTATCTGGTTATGACGATCCGGAATATATAGAACAACTTCAAAAAATTAAGTTACCGTTTCTACCCACAGGAACGCACAGAGCATTTCCTATTAAAGGAGATTCTATGTTGCCTGTTAAAGATGGCGCGTTTATAGTCGCAAAGTTTGTTGAAGACATTAATGATGTTAAAAATGGCAGAACTTACATTGTTTTAACCAAGGATGATGGTTTAGTCTATAAACGTGTCTACAATACTGATGATAACAATGCACTATTGCTAAGTTCAGATAATAAAGCTTATAAACCATATTTAGTTTTTAAAGAGAGTATATTAGAGCTTTGGGAATTTACCTGCTGTATCAATACCCAAGAGTATGATGAAAAGGAATTGAAGCTTAGTAGTATAATGACCATGTTTCAAGAGCTTAAAGTGGAGTTAGAAGCCGTAAAACAGCTATAATATGAAGCAAGCAGTAAAATGGGGAATTATAGGCTGTGGTGATGTTACCGAAATAAAGAGTGGTCCAGCCTACAAAATGACTGAAGGTTTTGATCTAGTCGCCGTAATGCGAAGAAGCTTAGAGTTAGCTAAAGACTATGCTGAACGACATGGCGTACCACGTTTTTACAATGATGCCGATAGGTTGATTAATGACACTGAAGTTGATGCCGTTTATATAGCTACACCACCTGACACACATCATTATTATGCCTTAAAAGTAGCAGAAGCCAGGAAAATATGTTGCATTGAAAAACCAATGGCGCCAACCCATCTAGAGTGTCAAGAAATACAAGCCGTATTTGAAAAACAAAACCTACCGTTATTTGTAGCGTATTACCGTAGGTCATTACCTAGATTCAATAAAGTAAAGTCACTTTTAGAAGAGCAAGTAATTGGTGATGTAAGGCATGTCAGTTGGTATTTAAGTCGTACACCTAGCGATATGGATAAATCTGAAGTTTATAATTGGAGGACTGATGCTAAAATAGCATCTGCTGGTTATTTCGACGATTTAGCAAGTCACGGCTTAGACTTATTTATATATTTATTGGGCGTTATAAAAAGTGCAAATGGGATATCAGCAAATCAACAAAATTTGTACAGTGCAAAAGATGTTATTTCAGGATCGTGGGAACATGAGTCCGGAGTTCTAGGAACTGGTATGTGGAGTTTTGGAACTTATAGTAGAGAAGATAGTGTTAGGATTATTGGTAGTAAGGGTGAAATTTCCTTCTCTGTTTTTGGTGAAGATCCAATTAGTATAATAACTAAAGATGAATTAGAACAAGTAGTTATTGAGAACCCAAAGCATATTCAACAGTATCATGTTGAAAATATGGCAAAGCATTTAAATTCAGATTTTCAACATCCTTCAACAGGTGCAACTGCAACTGATACAGCTTGGGTAATGGATAAAATTTTAGGTAAATTATAGTATCAAAAAGTTGGTTTTAATCTGAAATATCACAATCTTAATTAGTTAAAAAGTACTTAACTTCGTGATTTATGAACTTGTAATGAGAGACAACAGATACTTCATATTCTTTTTAATCCTCTGTCTTAATTGTAAGGAGAACATACTTCCTTATAATGATGAGACAAATACCTTGTTTACTACAATACCGTCAAGTCACTCAAATGTTGATTTTATCAACAAGGTTAAAGAAACTGTTGATTTTAATTTTTTAAACTACAGTTACATCTATAATGGCGGAGGAGTTGCCG
This sequence comes from Winogradskyella sp. A2, assembly GCF_046762865.1. NCBI lineage: Bacteria > Pseudomonadati > Bacteroidota > Flavobacteriia > Flavobacteriales > Flavobacteriaceae > Winogradskyella > Winogradskyella sp. A2. The sequence continues at coordinate 22,793 of NZ_JBKQXM010000002.1, read as the reverse complement.
TGGGAGACATAAATAATGATGGCTTTGAGGATATTTATTTTACTTCTAATCAAGAATCAAATAAGCTGTATTTAAACAAAGGAAATTTTGTGTTTGAAGATATTACTGAAGACGCAGGAGTTACAGATGATGAAGGTTGGTCTACTGGAGTTACAATGATAGACATAAATAATGACGGTTGGTTAGATATTTATGTCTGTAAATCAGGTTCTATTCAAAACAGAAAGGCAAGACAAAACAAGTTATTTATTAATCAAAAGAACAACACGTTTAAAGAAGAGGCCCTAAAATTTGGCCTTAAGGACTACAGTTTTTCAACCCAAGCCTATTTTTTAGATTATGATAAAGATGGTGACTTAGATATGTATCTTGTTAATCACAGTCTTGATGCTAACAAAGATCTGTACTTAGAGCCACAGAATTTACCTAATATAACTAAAGATGATATTGATCGCTTATTTCAAAATAATAATGGTATTTATAAAGATGTCACAAAATCAGCCGGGATTTCTCAACAAAAAGCTTGGGGATTAAGTGCTTCCATTGGAGACTTTAATAATGATACATGGCCAGATATCTATGTAGCCAATGATTTTTTTGAACCAGACTTTCTATACATCAATAACCAAGATGGAACTTTTACCAATTCAGTCTTAGACGCCTTTAAACATATTTCTAATAACAGCATGGGCTCAGACTTTGCAGATATCAATAATGATTTATTACCTGATCTTATAGTTTTAGACATGTTAGCATCAGACAGAAAACGTGGAAAAGAAAATATGGCATCAATGGACATAGACAGGTTTAACCGCATGGTTAACCAAGGCTATCATCATCAATATATGTCTAATATGCTACAGTTGAATAATGGAGATAATACCTTTAGTGAAATTGGTCAACTTTCCGGAATAGCAAAAACAGACTGGAGTTGGGCACCTCTAATTGCAGATTTTGATAACGATGGTTATAATGATGTGTTCATTACAAACGGAATTGAAAAGGATATTGCTAATCAGGATTTCAGAAGGACAATGTTGCAAAAAGATCTTAGAAATAACAAAGAAGAAAGATTTAGAGAAGCCCAAGAGCTAATACCTTCAGCTAAATTGTCTAATTATATCTTTACAAATAATAGAGATTATACCTTTAGTGATAGATCTTCTGAATATGGTTTTAGTGCAAAATTGAATTCCAATGGTGCCACTTATACCGACTTAGATAATGATGGTGATTTGGATTTGGTATTGAACAATCAATCTGATGAAGCGTCTATTTATCGTAATAATTCTAATTCTAACTATCTAAATATTGACTTAAGAGGACCTGAAAATAATATCAATGGAATTGGGGCTAGAATAGAACTTTATGCAAAAGACACCAAGCAATTCAGAGAGATTTTTGTAACGAGAGGCTACCAGTCCTCGGTGAGTTATGATGCGAATTTTGGACTTGGTGAGTCTCAATATATTGACAGCCTTAAAGTTATATGGCCAGATAATAAATCTCAAACTCAAACTAATATAGATTCTAACCAAAAGTTGACACTAGACTATTCAGATGCCATTGAAATTAAAAAATTTAAGACTAACAAAATCAAATTGTTTAAGTCTATTTCACCTATGGAATTGGGAATTGATTATATGCATAGGTCAGTTGATTTTAATGATTATGATCTACAATTGTTATTACCGCAAAAACAATCTACAATAGATAATGCTCTTGCAGTTGCAGATGTTAATAATGATGGATTAGATGATTTTTTTGTAGGAAATACTATGGGTTACCCTGCTCATATGTACATACAAAATAGAGAAGGTATGTTTGATAAAAGCAATCAGAAATTATTTGAAAGCGATAAAGCCTATAATGATAATAATGCTATATTTTTAGATGCCGATAACGACAATGATTTAGATTTATACGTAGCTTCAGGCAATTATGGCCAGGACGGAAATAGTAGCTTACTACAAGATAGACTGTATATGAACGACGGAAAAGGAAACTTTACAAAAGGAAAGCTTCCTAAAATGTTAACCGTAACAAAAGCAATAGCGGTATCTGATATAGATAAGGATGGTGATATGGATTTGTTTATTGGTGGCCGAGTGGTTTCAGGTAAATATCCAGAAGCACCAAATTCCTTTTTATTAGAGAATAGAAATGGAAATTTTATTGATGTGACATCAAAATATGCAGAAGAATCGAATAATCTTGGATTAGTTAATGATGCTGTGTTTTCAGATTACGATAATGATGGAGATCAAGACCTAATTGTGGTAGGGGAGTGGTTACCAATAACTTTTTTCGCTAATAGAGAAGGTGTTTTTAATAAGGTTAAAATGGCATCAAACACAAAATCGGGTTGGTTTCAAACCATCAAAGCCATAGATTATGATAATGATGGTGACGACGATTATTTTGTTGGTAATTATGGTGAGAATAATAAATTCCACCCAACAGAAGATAAACCATTGCACATTTATGCTAATTATTTCGACGATAATGAAAGCTACGATATAGCATTGAGTAAAGAATATAATGGTGAATTATTTCCTGTTAGAGGGAAGGAATGTTCATCGCAACAAACCCCATTTCTAAATGAAAAAATAGGCACTTATATGGAATTTGCCAATTCGAACATTATAGATGTATATGGTAAAGATAATATAGAGACTGCCTTGCATCTTGAAGCCTCAACCTTCAGTTCTTATTACCTAAAAAACAACGGTGAGGGTAATTTTGAATTTATACCATTACCTGTTGAAGCACAGTTTGGCCCAACCTTGGATTATGGATTTGTTGATTTAAACAATGATAATAGTCCTGAAGTTATAGGACTAGGTGATATATATGATGCAGAGGTTGAAACTGTGCGATACGATGCTTCTAAAGGTTATATTTTAACTCAGAATGGTGATAGTATTTTTACTTATAGTGACTTAATAAATATTAGCGATAATGAAGCGAAAGCTATTGAAATCATCATTATTAATGGCAAGAACCATCTCTTAATACTATGTACTGATCGAAACCTTAGTGTTTTAGAAATTAAATAAAATACATCCATACTAGTTTTGAAGATCTATAAAAAATCTAAAATTCATTTAGGATCTATACTGTGTTTTTATAATTACAGATGCCATTAAGTTCTGTAAGAAAATTCTAAATAATTGAAAATCAAATAAATAAATTTACAAAAGTTAAGAAAAAGTTAAATAAAATTATTATATTGTAGCAACTAACCAATCAATTATTTTCATGGGAGCATTAAATCAGGATTTCCGGTACCCAAAGTCTTTTCAATTTTTTATAGCATTAATATTTACGTTATTCTTAACTTTTTTTGTATATACAGTTGCCTCGGTGATTGGTGTATTTGACACAGAAATCTATTCTTATACGGTATCTGATATTGCATCTGTACCTCGGTATTAAAAAAGGTAAGACTGTTAAATAAAAAATGCGAAGTGTTCACTTCGCATTTTTTAATTTATATAAACTACTAATTATTCTTAATCAGCTAGAACAATTAGTTTATTATCTTTCATTTCTATTGTCCCAGAATTGATCGCTAACCAAACACCTCTATCAGATTTTGTGAATTTGTCTTCAACTTCTTCTTCCAATTGAATGTTACTGCCAGCAACCTTTACATGCCCTTCTTTAAGAATGGATACTATAGGTGCGTGATCTTTTAACATTTCAAACTCACCATTAACACCAGGAACAGTAACAGAATCTACTTCTCCACTAAAAAGTGTTGCTTCAGGTGATACAATTTCTAAATACATAATTCTGAAAGTTTATGTTAAGCTTCAGCGAGCATTTTTTCACCAGCTTCTATAGCTTCTTCAATAGAACCTTTAAGGTTAAATGCTGCTTCTGGTAAGTGATCTAATTCACCATCCATAATCATGTTAAAACCTTTGATAGTTTCTTTAATATCTACTAACACACCTGGTATACCTGTAAACTGCTCTGCTACGTGGAATGGTTGTGATAAGAAACGCTGAACTCGTCTTGCTCTACCCACGGCTAGTTTATCTTCTTCAGATAATTCTTCCATACCAAGGATAGCAATAATATCTTGTAATTCTTTATAACGCTGTAATAACTCTTTTACACGTTGGGCGCAATCATAATGATCATCTCCAAGAATGTCAGCCGTTAAAATTCTTGATGTAGAATCTAATGGATCCACCGCAGGATAAATACCTAACTCGGCAATCTTACGAGATAATACTGTTGTTGCATCTAAGTGAGCAAAAGTTGTCGCAGGAGCAGGATCCGTTAAATCATCCGCAGGTACATATACCGCTTGTACAGATGTAATAGAACCTTTTTTAGTTGAAGTAATACGCTCTTGCATAGCACCCATCTCAGTTGCTAACGTAGGTTGGTAACCTACCGCAGATGGCATACGACCTAGTAATGCAGATACCTCAGAACCAGCTTGTGTAAAACGGAAGATATTATCTACGAAGAATAATACATCTTTTCCTTGTCCGTCACCAGCACCATCTCGGAAATATTCTGCTATAGTTAAACCAGATAAGGCTACACGCGCACGCGCTCCAGGAGGCTCATTCATCTGACCGAAAACGAATGTTGCTTTTGATTCTTTCATAGCAGCCTTGTCAACCTTCTTAAGATCCCATCCACCTTCTTCCATAGAATGCATGAAATCATCACCGTATTTGATAATACCAGATTCTAACATCTCACGAAGTAAATCGTTACCTTCACGTGTTCTTTCACCAACACCTGCAAATACAGAAAGACCACCATGACCTTTTGCAATATTGTTAATCAACTCCTGAATTAATACTGTTTTACCTACACCAGCACCACCGAATAGACCAATTTTACCACCTTTAGCGTATGGCTCAATCAAGTCAATTACTTTAATACCTGTAAATAAAACCTCAGTTGAAGTTGATAAATCTTCAAATTTTGGAGCCTGTCTATGAATAGGAAGCCCATCTTTTTCAGTTTTTGGTAAATCACCTAATCCATCAATAGCATCACCAATAACATTGAACAGACGTCCATATACATCTTCTCCAATTGGCATTTGGATTGGTACACCAGTTGCAACAACTTCTGTTCCTCTACTTAAACCATCTGAAGAATCCATCGCTATAGTTCTTACTGTATCTTCACCAATGTGAGATTGTACCTCTAAGACTAGAGTAGAACCATCTGGTCTTGCTATTTCTAATGAATCATAAATCTTTGGAAGTTCTGAACCAGTAGCGAATTCAACATCGATAACCGGACCTACAATTTGTGCAACTTTACCTGTAACTTTTGACATTACTTAACTGTTTTTGTTATGCTTTAATTTAATTCTGAAAAATATTGTGTTTTTCGCGCTGCAAAGATATAGTTTTATTTAAAAAAACAGTTCAATTTTATATAAAAAAAACACGCTATGATTTAGCGTGTTTTTAAGAATTTATGTCATATCAATTTTACTGAAGCAGAGGCGAATAATTTGTTACAAAATCATCTGCTTTTGCAAGATTACCCGAAGCTTCAAAATTTGATCCATATGTGTCATCTATAGCTTGTAAGAACGCATTTGCCATAAAAGCATAACCCCTTGATGTAAGGTGAATACCGTCTAAGCTCACTAATCCACCAAATACTAAATCTGTATTGTGAATAAAATCATCAAATTCTACACCAGTTGTAGCCGCCTCTTCTAATATTGAATTTAAATCTACTAAAGCCAAACCATTTGAACTTGCTACAGAAGAAATTGTAGCATTATATGCGTCGGTAGCTATAGCTATCTCAGCTTGTTCTTCTGGTAATAATGACCATTTATCTTCTAAAGGCAAAGTAACACCCTCAACCGCAAATTGATTTGCAGTAGCTGCAGGTAAACCTTGTGATTGCAAGAATAATGAAAAGTTAGAATTAACTGTTCCAATTACAGAAGCACTAGGTAGTACAAACAAATCATCAGCAGTAGCCTGTCTCGCTTGTCCATATACTAAACCAAGTAATCCTGCAACTTGTGGTGCCGCTGCAGGTGGTAAACCAAATTGAGCAATAAATGCTGGGAATGCTGGATTTCCTAACAAAGTTTGTGTAATTAAGGTTGAAATGTTATCAAGGTTTTCATCTACAATGACCATTGCGCTTGCTTCAGAATCAGAAAACATTACAGTACGAGTAGCAGCATCATCAATTGCTCCTTGGAATTGTAAAAATGCATAAACATCATTCAATGCACCAAATAAGGTGTTCAATGTCGGGATTAATGGTCCGAATGCAGGGTTAGATGGTTCTAATGGATTGTGAGTTACTGTTGTAAAGTGTGATAAACTTGTAATGTCTGGTAGATTTCCAATTACTCCTTTAGCACCATTAGCAGTCATACCGCCAACGATTGCATTAAGAGAAGCATCGAAGGTTGCCGTGTCTGTTATAGGGTTTGTTCCATCGCCACCAGTAGTAGCATATCCTAATACATCGTTACCTCCAATTTCGGAAATTGAAAAGAATGAAGGATTTTGCGCTAATGCTAATTCTAGAATTGTTGCATTAGGTGCATTACCTGTTACTCTTACGGCATAAGGATTTGCAGCAGCGGGGAAATTAGAAATGTTTCCATAGCCTGGTGCAACTAAATGAAAACTTTTTGCACCTGGTATCCCAAGATTATTAAATGGACCTACTGGGTTGTTCAAAACAATATCTGTACCTACCGTTACAGGACCAATAACAGATTCTAAACCAACTGGACCAGCACCTCCAAAAACTAATCGTGGACCTGCGATTCTAGCACCTCCAGCAGCTAAACCACCAAAATTATCACTTACTAATGGTTGTGTAAAAACACCTCCACCAGCATTTGCAAATTTATCTGCCATTATTTTGGGAAATGAATTTTCTTGTGCGGCAAGAAAAACAGTTCCATCACTTAAACCCGCTGTGAATGAAGCCCCAAGCGCAACATAATTAGAAAAATCTGCACTACCAGCTGTTAGTTCTGGTAATGGCTCAGTATCAGTATTGCCTCTATTTCTTAGGTCGTCTAGTGTATCATTTTCACACGCTAAAAATCCAATAGCCAGAAATGATAGTATTATATATTTTAAATTTTTCATTGTCAATTTTATTATAGGTTATTGATAGTTATAGATGCGTAATACATTGAGCCAATGAAACCAGTTCCAAAGGCGGTAAAGTACTCATCTTGCAATAGGTTAGTAGCACCGAGTTTTAATGTAGTTTTTAAGCTTGGTATTCTGTAATTGATTTGTGCATCTAAAACACTATATGCAGGCACTTCTCCGTCACCAAAAGAGGCTTCCCAGAAGAAATTATCACTCCATCTCCAAGATGTATTAAAACCAAAGTTTTTAAATAACTCAGTTTTACCAAATGATAACTTAACCTTGTGCTCGGGTGTGTTAAAGTTTGTTCTAAAATCTGGATTTGCTTCAGTATCAAAATCTAACTTAGCGTATGTATAGTTTGCACTTATATCAAAACCATCAAGCACTTTAGTTGATACTTGTATAGCAGCACCATATGAATTTACATCTTCATCAGCATTTGTGTATGTTTGATAAGCTTCGAAATCACCATTTGCAATTGCAGCTACCGCTAAAGGAGTACCGTTAGGTAATGTTTGTGTTAACTGAACATCACCATAAAATGGTGATATTACAGTTTCGTTAGCTAAGAAATCTTGATATTGATTATAATAAGCCGATGCATCAATAATTACACCATCTAATTTACCTCGATATCCTAATTCAAATGAAGTCACTTGCTCTGGTTGAGCTAAATTAGAATTTGCTATTTCTAAGGCTGCAGGGTTTCCTGTCGCAGCAAATGCGCCAACAGAGTTTGCGAAGAAAGAGTTGTTATAAGCTCCAGTTCCATCAACATCTAAATTAGTCTGTCCAGTAATAGCAGTACCAGTAGTACTTAAATCATAATTTCTTATATCTCTAGCAGGGTTGTCTTCTGCACCACCGACTAAAATAGCACGACCAACGTCTAGACCAATATATAAATCTTGAGTGGTTGGGTTTCTAAATCCTGTTTGATATGATGCTCTAATATTATGATTTTTATTAATTGTAAATCCTGCCGACAATCTTGGCGAGAAGAACCCATCGAACAGTTCAGATTTATCATAACGTAAAGAACCTGTTAATTTAAGCTCCACACTCTCTGATAATTCTAATGATCTTTGTAACTGTGTATAGAAACCAACTTCAGAATAATTGATTGGGCCATCAATATCAGTATAAATAGTTCCGAAAGAATTTAAGCTGTAAGTTCTATATGACGCACCAACTTGAATTTCTGCAAAATCAACTAAATCGCCAAAATTGTAGTTGGCATCACCATGATAAATTTTAGAGTTATCTTGGAACCTTGAACCAGTAGTTAAGTCAGGGTCGTTTGTAATTCTGTCGAATGTACGTTGAAATTCTGGTGTGCCAGGAATTAAACGTCCAGTATCAGCTTGTGCACGAGCTATATCATGCGCTGCATCATTGGTTGCACCACCTAAAGTAGCACCAATATACCCTGCTACATATTCACCGAACCATGTATTATTGTCCTTCCACGCACTATTTATATTAATACCAGTGAAAACCATATCGTAAGAGTCACCAGCTTTATCCTCAGTAATGTAACCTCTAACAAAGAAATTATCGTTTCTTATTTCTAATTTATGTTGTTGTAAAAAGAAATTTTTAATGTTGTAACGGTTAGCACCTTGGTAAATGGTATTACCTGAACCGATTTTACCAACATATTGTATTTCGAAATCATCTTCCCAAGGGCGATAATATAATCCCCAATCTGCTTTAATACTTTCAGCATTATAGTTGGTAAGATCTCTTTCATTATATCCAGTTCTACTTACATCCACTGAAGGAACTAGTCCCGATGATCCAGCCGGTGCTAATCCTAAACTCTCAAGTGTTTGTGCTACACCATTGATATCAGTGCTAACTTCATCACCATAGACATTAATACCATCATAATCTATATCTGCTCTAGTTAAACCACGATTTAATTTATCTGCTTCGTTTTCTGCTGCCCAGTCCGTACCTTTTAGATATCCAAAATTCACTTTTGCAGCGAATTTTTCACTGAACTTATAAGCCATTCTAATTCCCAAATCGGTATATTCATTATCACCAGCAGCTTCTTGAGAAGTAATACCTTTTTTAATGTAACCACTTATACCTTGGAAATCAAATGGGTTTTTACTTCGCATAAAAAGAATACCATTAAATGCATTTGCTCCATAAAGCGCAGATGCAGCACCTGGAAGTAGCTCTACACTTAGAATGTCAGTTTCTGTCATACCAAGTAGATTACCCAAAGGGAAATTAAGTGCAGGTGCAGAATTATCCATTCCATCTACCAATTGCATAAAACGTGTATTTGCAAATGTTGCAAAACCTCTTGTGTTAATAGATTTAAATGTTAAACTGTTCGTATTGATATCAACACCTTTAAGATTTTCTAAACCATCATAAAAATCAACAGATGCTGTATTTTTAATTTCTTTTAGACCGAAACGTTCTACTGTTACGGGAGATTCGAATATACGTTCTGGAGTACGTGAAGCAGATACAACGACTTCGTCCAGTTCATTTCCTTCGACCATTGTGACATCAATAGTCTGGTTATTTGATGTAACTTCAATAGTTTGATCTTGAAACCCTGTGTAAGTTACACGGATAGAAAATGGAGGTTCTTGGTCAACCGTCAGAGTATAATTACCATCAAAATCTGATGACGTACCTGATGATGTCCCTACTACTATGACATTTGCTCCAGGTAAGGGTAATCCGGAATTGTCTGTAATTTTACCTTTTATTGTGGTTTGTGCAAACGACACCACGCAAAAAAGCATTGCTAAAAGCTTTAAAGTTGTCTTCATTTTAGAGAATTAGTTATTTATTTAGAGTAATATGTGAGCAATTTAAATAAATATATGAAAACTCAGTGAGAAATTCTCAAAAATGTATGCGCGCGCAGTATGTTTTGAAAAAATAAAGGCCTTAAAATTGCAAGATTCTCAATTTTAAGGCCCGTTAGGTTATAATAGTAATCTATTCAGCTTATTCTACAGTAACTGATTTTGCTAAATTTCTAGGTTGATCTACGTTTTTATCTAGCATCACAGCAATATGGTATGATAGTAACTGAAGAGGAATTGTGGTTAATAAAGGAGTAAAGCATTCTAATGTCTCAGGTACTTCAATTACATGATCTGCTAATTCTTTAACACTTTTGTCTCCTTTGGTAACAATACCAATAATTTTACCCTTTCTTGATTTAATTTCTTGTATGTTACTTACTACCTTTTCATAGTGTCCTTTTTTAGTAGCTATAACTACTACGGGCATCTGCTCATCTATTAATGCAATTGGACCATGCTTCATTTCTGCAGCAGGATAACCTTCAGCATGTATATAAGAAATCTCCTTCAACTTTAGGGCCCCTTCAAGAGCGACAGGGAAATTAAACCCTCTCCCCAAATAGAGGAAATTAGTTGCATCTTTGTAGATGTCAGCGATTGTTTGAACATATCCATCAGACTTTAAAGCTTCTTCAACTTTAGCCGGAATTGATTCTAATTCTATCAAATGATGTCTGAATTCTGAACTTGTAATTGTTCCTTTTGCTCTTGCTAGTCTTAACGCCATTAAACTTAGTACAGTAATTTGAGTAGTAAAAGCTTTTGTGGAAGCAACTCCAATTTCTGGACCTGCATGTGTATAAGCTCCAGCATTTGTTTCTCTCGCAATAGAAGAGCCAACTACATTACATACCCCAAAAACAAAAGCTCCTTTGGATTTGGCTAATTTTATAGCCGCCAAAGTGTCCGCCGTTTCACCAGATTGAGAAATAGCAATAACAATATCTTTTTCTGTGATTACGGGATTACGATATCTGAATTCAGAGGCATATTCTACCTCTACAGGTATTCGTGCTAAATCTTCAAATATGTATTCTGAAACTAATCCAGCATGCCATGAAGTCCCACATGCTACAATGATAATCCGATCGGCGGCCAAAAACTTTTTCATATTGTCTTCAACACCTGCTAATTTTATCATTGCTTGGTTCGTTCTGAGCCTTCCTCTAAAAGTATCTCTAATAGCTTCTGGTTGCTCATAAATTTCTTTAAGCATGAAGTGATCAAATCCGCCTTTTTCAATTTGTTCAAGGTTTAGTTGCAATTCTTGCATGTATGGATCAACCAATGCGTCATCTTTGATTTTTCTAACTTTAACTCCTTTATTTCTTCGAATTATCGCCATTTCTTCATCTTCTAAGTAAATAGCGTTTTTTGTGTATTCAATAAAGGGAGAAGCATCACTAGCAATAAAAAACTCATCTTCGCCAATACCAATGGCCAATGGACTACCCAATCTAGCAACGACTATTTCATTTGGTTTATTTTTGTCAAATACTGCAATCGCATAGGCTCCAACTACTTGGTTTAAAGCAATTTGAACTGCCTTCCCAAGTTTAATGTCTTCATTCTTTTTAACATCTTCAATAAGATTTACTAATACTTCAGTATCGGTGTCTGATTTAAAGGTATAGCCACGCTTGATCAACTCTTTCTTTAAGGCATCGTAATTTTCGATAATACCATTATGAATAATTACTAAGTCACCAGAATTGGAATAATGAGGGTGGGAATTAACATCATTTGGAACTCCATGAGTTGCCCAACGCGTATGCCCAATACCAAGACTACCTCTTGTGGAGATTTCATCTTCTAATTTGTTTTTCAAATCAGAGACTTTTCCCTTGGTTTTTGATAATTTAATGTTTGTTCCGTCATATAGTGCTATACCAGCACTGTCATAGCCACGATATTCCAATCGTTGAAGGCCTTTAATAATTATGGGATAGGCTTCTCTATGGCCAATGTACCCTACAATTCCACACATAGGTTAAAGATTTAGTTATTTGGTTCTGTGTAATATATTTCTAAATACACTTTTTTGGTTTCATTTTCAGTATTATTACCATGCAAAATAGTACCACGCGGTGTAAGAATTGAACTTAGAGGTGATGTTAAATCTTCATCTGTTGAGATTACTTCTCGTTGAGCAAAATTTTCTTCTAGATTGACATTTAAAGAGGCGGATAATCCTAATTCTATATTAGTCGAATCTCTTAAAAGTAAATTATTAATATGCTCAGTAATTTCTAATTTGTATTTAACACCATCTCCATCAGGTTCATCATCTACACGTTCAAGCGGACCTAAATGATTAATTACTGATAATGAAGGTATTGAATTTATTATTCCATCTAAAAAATAATCTACCAACGGTCTCTTATTCTCTATATCATACAAATAAATGCGATTTGGTTCATTCCCATCGACTTGATCCTGATCTACGTAAAAAACTAAATTAGCTTCATTTACTAATCTTTTAGATTTAACAAATTTTCCTTCTTCATCAGTTTCAACAAAATCGTTTTTCCATGCTTCAAATGCATTAAAAGTATCATTATCATCGTCTAAATCTGTTCCTTCAAAAAATTTCAATTTGGCAATTGATCCTTCTCCACCTTTTAGATATATTCTGCTATCTCCATTAAATTCATCTCCATCTGTTATTGCTAAGTTGAAGTCGTTCTGTAAGAAGTTTACCCTATTTGGTCCAAAGGTCAATTGGAAAGTTGCTTGTTCCGTTGTCTCCTCATCTTCTTCAGTTGCATCTTCGTTATCCCTTGTATAATGCAATGTGATATTAGAAGCTACAGTACCTACATTTAAAATCAGGAAACTACCATCGTCATCAACAGGTTCAGCTTTAAAATATAAACCTCTAAAATATTCAGCCAAATTATTTTGGCTACTTAAAACAGATTCACCTTCCTGATCTAATATTTTTTCTTGCCAAAAATCTGGTTTTAGAATAAGTCTAATGCCAGGCAGTAACGTTTGAATAACTTGTGGGTCTTCATCTTCATCATCTTCTGTGTCAGGTTCTGTAAGAGTGTAGACCTCATTTGAAATGGTTATAATGTTTTCAGTATTAACTGTGCCATCTTCATTAAGATATTCAATAGGTGTTCCTTCTAAAAGCCCTTCTGAAATTGGTGAAGAATCTGCCAAAGTTTTGTTAGAGAAATAAGATTCTGTTTCATTAAATTCTCCATCAGGAACAAAATCCCTCAAAAAAAAGTTACTTTCAAAAATACTAAGCTTAAACGGTTTATCATTAATAACAGAGTCTAAAGAATAAATAAGCTCTCCTTCGTCATCGAATTCGGTTGCGCTTGAGAAAAATGGTATGTACATTACTACTGAATCTAATACCACATTCTCACCAAAGGATGGAGGAAAAGATGAAATTGAAACTTGGGATACGAAACTAGCTGTTGTTCTACCATATACGTCATCGTAAATTCCTACAGTATTTAATCCTAGTCCATCTGTCTGAACAGGTCCGAGGAGTTTTGTGTAAGTAGTAATGTCAAAACTATCTTTCTTTATATCAAAATTTGTAGCATTGTCTGAATTTAGGACATCTGAATCTATATTTGCAAAATCCTTATCACAAGCAATAAATGATATAAATATTAAACTAAACGTAAATAAATGAAGGGCGACTTTATTCTTTTTCATAAGTATATTAACTATTGAGAATAGTGTTTGTGTAAAATTCTGTATATGGGTCAGCAAATTCTTCAATAGAATGGTATTCTAATACTGGTTTTTCTAATCCGTTCAAATAATCATCTAAATCAGATGGTAGCTCTTCAGAACCTCTAATTATTGCATCAGAATTATCAATTGCAACTTTCATTAAACTCACATAATCTGGATTGCTTAGTGGTTTTATAGCATCAGCATTTAACCCATCAAAATTTACTTTTTTAATCATGTCTTTGTTTAACGTGCCTTCAAAGTTTTGATTGTATACCGATGTAACTATTTTACTTTCTGTAAATAATGGTTCAGTTTTATAAAACTCTCTTAAATACAGAGGTAGTAATGAAGCCAACCAACCATTAACATGAATAATATCTGGTGCCCAGTTAAGTTTTTTAACAGTTTCAATTACACCTTTTGCAAAGAATATTGCACGTTCGTCATTGTCAGGAAAAAGATTCCCATCTTCATCCGTTAATGTTGCCTTGCGTTTAAAATACTCTTCGTTATCAATAAAATAAACTTGAATACGTTCTTTTGGAATCGATGCTACTTTAATAATCAAGGGCATATCTAAATCGTTAATCACTAGATTTATTCCAGATAGCCTTATTACCTCATGTAATTGATGCCTTCTTTCATTTATATTACCAAAGCGAGGCATAAATATTCGTATTTGACCTCCCTGCTTATTAACCATTCTTGGTGCTTCAAAAGACATTGAAGAAATTTCCGTTTCTGGTAAATATGGAACTACTTCCGAGGAGACATACAATATTCGCTTATCTTTCATAAATCTGTTGCTTTTAAAAATTAAAAGTAAAAAACATGCAAAATTACAAAATTTTGTGCAGATTGCCAGTAAAATATTAAGTTTGCACGCGTTAAATTTTACTAACACAATTGAAAATTTATCATAAAAAAAACAAATTGTCAATCTATGTTGACGGGTTAAAAGAACAGGGTAAGACTTTTGGATTAGTCCCTACTATGGGTGCGCTTCATGAAGGTCACCTTTCGTTGGTGGAAATGGCATTGAGTCAAAATGACATGGTTGTTGTTTCGATTTTTGTCAATCCAACCCAGTTTGATAATGAAGAGGACCTTGTAAAATATCCCAGAACGTTGAACCAAGATGTTACGCTATTGAGCAAGGTAAGCGAAAAAACAATTGTCGTTTATGCACCAAATGCTGAAGATATTTATGATCAAGTTGTAAAGTCTGAGTCATTTTTGTTTGATGGTCTTGAATTTGAAATGGAAGGAGCCTTTAGAGATGGACATTTTGATGGCGTAGGCACGATAGTTAAGCGTTTGTTCGAGATCGTAAAACCTCACAGGGCTTATTTTGGTGAGAAAGATTTTCAGCAACTTCAGATTATTAAAAAATTAGTGGAATTGCACGATATTGATGTTAAAGTAATTGGATGTCCAATTCATAGGGCTGTGGATGGTTTGGCAATGAGTTCTAGAAATACAAGATTAACAGAACAACATAGAGAAGTAGCACCATTTATATACAAGACCTTAAAATCTGCCAAAACTAAGTTTGGCACAAAAAGTGCTAAAAAAGTAAAGGAATGGGTTGAGAAACAATTTAAATTGCAACCTTTGTTAAAATTAGAATATTTTACAATTGCTGATACTTCAACCTTAAAACCAGTTAAAAGAAAGTCAAAGAATAAAACGTATAGAGCGTTTATTGCAGTTTATGCTGGCGATATAAGACTAATAGATAATATCGCATTAATTTAATTATTTTTGCCTCATGCAAATTCAAGTTGTAAAATCTAAAATTCATCGTATAAAATGCACAGGTGCAGATCTTAACTATATTGGTAGTATAACTATCGATGAAGATTTAATGGATGCCGCAAATATTATTCAAGGAGAAAAGGTCCAAATTGTTAATAATAACAATGGCGAGAGATTAGAAACCTATTGTATACCCGGACCTCGTAAAAGTGGTGAAATTACATTAAACGGTGCGGCAGCAAGAAAAGTTGCTGTTGGTGATGTTTTAATTCTTATCACATACGCCTTTATGGATATAGAAAAAGCCAAAGTTTTTAAACCATCTTTGGTATTTCCGGATGAAGAAACGAATCTTCTAAAATAATCTTTTGAGTAAGACTAAGCCAATTCTAAAAATTGTATTGCCACTTTTGTTGGGTATTGTTTTAGTTGTGTACTCACTGTCTCAAATATCTGTTTCTACATTGGTTCAATACTTTAGAAATGCTAATTATTTCTGGATAGCACTAGGTATTTTTTTAGGTATTCTTAGTCATACTTCACGCGCATATAGATGGCTATTTATGGCCGAACCTTTAGGGTATAAGCCAAGACTTGCTAACAGTTTTATGGCTGTATATTCTGCTTATCTAATAAATTTTACTATACCAAGGGCAGGAGAAATAGCACGAGCATCCATATTAACAAATTATGAAGGTGTTCCATTTGAAAAGGGTTTTGGAACGATTGTTGCAGAGCGCGTAGCTGACACAATTATGTTATTGATAATTATTGCTGTTGCTCTTTTTTTAGAGTTTGAATTTATTTTTAATTTTTTCAATGAGAAATTTCAACCTCAAACACTGGTCTTAGGTGGATTAATTTTCTTGGTCATAATATCCTCGATTTTTCTTTTAGTAATAAGAAGCAGATCAAAATTTGCCACTAGAGTAAAGTACTTTTTAAAAGGTTTAGTTGAAGGAGCCTTGAGTATTTTTAAAATGAAACAAAAGTGGGCTTTTATTTTTCACACTGTTTTTATATGGGTGATGTATCTTTCGATGTTCTATGTTACTACCCTCGCATTACCAGAATTACAGCGAATCTCACTTGCACCAGTGTTAATTGGATTTATCCTAGCTAGCTTCAGTATCGCTGCCACAAATGGTGGAATTGGTTCATTCCCAGAAGCCATTGTAATTGCATTTTTACTCTTTAGTTTACCTGAAGATCCGAGTAGGGCTTTTGGTTGGATTATGTGGTCTTCACAAACATTGATTATAATTATTTTGGGTGGATTTTCTTTGTTATATCTACCAATCTTCAATAGAAATAAATCCTCTATTTAGAATTATTTTTTACCTTGCTTTAACTTTTTAAGTCAATCTACCAATGAAGCATATTTCTACTTTCATTTTTATTATTTTTTCAACCTGCTTAATTAATTCGCAAGCAATTTATAAAACTATTGATTCAAAAAAGTTGGATGCTGTCAGAGAATTAAAGATACAGTTACCAAGAAATTATGATCCAGAAAATAAGAGAACCTATCCATTGGTAATTGTACTCGATGGTGATTATCTTTTTGAACCGGTTGCTGGTAATATAGATTATCAAGCCTATTGGGAGGATATTCCCGATTGTATAGTAGTAGGGGTAAAACAGGCAGATTTTAGAGAGGATGACTTCTATTATGACGAGGATAATTATTTACCTATTGCTGAGGGCGCTAATTATTACGAATTTTTAGCATCAGAATTAATTCCATTTATAGAAGAGAATTATACAGCCTCTAATTTTAGAATAATTGCTGGACATGATCTTGGAGCCAATTTTATCAATTATTATTTATTTAAGGATAAACCAATTTTTAGAGCTTTCATTGCATTGAGTCCTGATCTAGCCCCAAAAATGGCAGACAGAATAAAAGAACGTTTGGCAAGAATTGAGCGAGAAACTTTCTACTATATGGCAACAGCAGATGCGGATATTAGATTTCTTCGTCAATCAATTATTGAATGTGATGCAAAATTAAAAGTGATAGAAAACGAAAAACTACAGTATAAATTTGATGATTTTGAAGATGCAAATCACTATTCTTTAGTTGGTAGAGGCATCCCTAAGGCTTTAAATGAAATATTTGCTTTATATAAACCTATAAATGGCAAGGAGTACACGGAAAAAATCATACCGTTTGAAGGGTCTCCTTTTAATTATTTGATGAAAAAATACGAGGATATCGAGTATTTCTATGGATTTGAAAAACAATTAATAGAAAACGATATAAGAGCTATCGCTTCAGCATCTAACAAGAAAAATGACCTAGAATCTCTTGAAAATTTAGCTAAGTTAGTAAAGAAAGAATTTCCAAATTCAATGCTAAGTGCTTATTATATGGGTATGTTCCATGAGAAAGAAGGGAATTATAAAAGAGCATTATTACGCTATAAGGCTGGGTTGTTGTTAGAACCTTCTCAATACATCGATAAGGAGATAATGCTTGATAAAATGTATGAAGCACAAGACGCATTAAAAAATTAATGCATTTCATCGAAAAAAATTTACAATTTACCGATAAATTAGTATGTTTGGTTGACCAAACCTAAACCTACTTATTAATGAAGAAGACTATTCTCATAGTTTTAATGAATGCCTTTTTTTGTCAACTCTTTGCTCAAATCACTTATGACGAAATTGCATCTTCAAAACTTAATGCTGTAAGACAGTTAAAAATTAAACTTCCAAACGACTACAATCCAGATTCCGAATTAATACATCCACTTATTATAGTATTTGATGGAGATTATTTATTTGAACCAGTAGTAGGTCAACTTCAATTTCAAACTTATTTTGATGATATGCCAAGTTCAATTGTTGTAGGTGTTGTACAGGCAAATGAACGTTTTTATGATGGTTATTGCGATGAGGTTACGGGTTTACCAAAAGAATCCGGTTTGAGATTTTATGAGTTTGTAGCAGAAGAGCTAATCCCGTATCTGGATAAAAAATATAAAACAAGTAAGTTCAAAGTTGCAGTAGGTCATGATCTAATGGGAAATTTCATAAATTCTTATTTATTTAAAGAAGATCCTTTATTCAACGCATATGTGTGTTTAAGTCCTGATTTGTCTGGTACAGTTAAAGATTATTTGGGTGAACGTCTAGAATTTTTCAAAGATGATATTTTCTATTACATGGCAACTTCAGACAAAGATTTGCCAGGTATAAGAAATGCTGTTATTGATGCAGACAATCAAATATCACAGGTCAAAAATCAGTATTTAACATATTATTTTGATGATTTTAAGAATGACACACATTACACGTTAGTAACAAGTGCTATTGCAAGATCTTTTGACAAAATATTTGAAATATACAAACCACTAAGGGAAAAGGAACTTGAAGAGAAAGTTCTACCTTATGAAGGCACCTTAGATGAATACCTTGTAGATAGATATAAACGAATAGAAGATTTATTCGGAATTAAAAAACTAATTACTGAGGAAGAATTTGAGAAAGTAGTTAAAATAGCTGAAAAACGCGAAGATATAGAGTCTCTTGAGAAAATAGGGAAACTAGCTAAAAAATTAGATCCAGAATCTCTATTAGGAACATATTATCTAGCACAATATGCAGAGAAGTTGGGTAAAACTAAAAAAGCAAAAAAACTTTACGAATCTGCACTAACACTAAATGATGTCAGTCACATTAATAGAGATTTTATTTTTTCAAAAATTGATGAGTTAACGGTTGTAGATACTGATAATGAAAATGGAGAGGAGGCTGACGATGAGGACAACTAAAAAAAGAACACCGTCTACAGACTATTTTTTTGAAGCTGTATATAATAAAGTAAAACGACTTTTCAACACAAAACTGTCATCAAAATTAGCCACCTTAAAAATTCTCGCAATTATAAATTGGTTTAAAGACATCAGCTAAATTTATCTTAATTTAGCCAAGCTTTAATTTTAAGCGAATTTCATTTATTAATAGTAATGGCTAAAGTAAAAACTACCTTTTTTTGTCAAAATTGTGGCAGTCAATATGCAAAATGGCAAGGACAATGTACATCTTGTAAAGAGTGGAATACTATTGCAGAAGAGGTTATACAAAAACCTGAAAAAAGTAATTGGAAATCAGAAAGTTCAATTAGCATTAGAACTTCAAAGCCATTAAAAATAAATGAAATTGATACCTCACAAGAAGCAAGATTAGATTTACAAGATAATGAGTTTAATAGAGTTTTAGGAGGTGGCATGGTAAAAGGATCGTTGACCTTGTTAGGAGGAGAACCAGGTATCGGTAAGAGTACATTATTGCTTCAAATCGCTTTGCAGATTAAAAACAAAGTACTTTATGTTTCTGGGGAAGAAAGCCAGAAACAAATAAAAATGCGGGCAGAACGCATAAATCCAAATAGTAATAATTGCTATATCCTAACAGAAACAAAAACACAAAATATTTTTAAGCAGATTGAAAGTTTACAACCGGAGATTGTAATTATTGATTCTATACAAACATTGCACAGTGATTATATTGAGTCTTCAGCGGGTAGCATTTCACAAATTAAAGATTGTACAACGGAGCTTATTAAATTTGCTAAGGAAACAGCTACTCCAGTTTTATTAATTGGTCATATCACTAAAGATGGTCACATTGCAGGCCCAAAGATTTTAGAGCATATGGTAGACACTGTATTACAGTTTGAAGGTGATCGCAATCATGTTTTCAGAATTTTAAGGGCCAAGAAAAATAGATTTGGATCAACAAATGAGTTAGGAATATATGAAATGCAAGGTTCCGGACTTCGGGAAGTTTCAAATCCTTCCGAAATATTAATTTCTGAAAAGGATGGAGAGTTGTCGGGAAATGCGGTCGCTGCAACTTTAGAGGGTTTAAGACCATTAATGATTGAAGTTCAGGCATTAGTCAGCACTGCGGTTTATGGTACACCACAAAGGTCAGCTACAGGCTTCAACGCAAAGCGGTTAAATATGTTGCTGGCAGTATTAGAGAAACGTGCTGGTTTCAGATTAGGTGCAAAGGATGTGTTTTTGAATATTACTGGTGGCATAACTGTAGATGATCCAGCAATAGACTTAGCTGTTACGGCAGCCATACTTTCAAGCAATGCAGATGAAGCTTTGCCAAGTGATTACTGCTTTGCTGCTGAAGTTGGTTTATCAGGAGAGATTAGACCTGTTCAGCGTGTAGAGCAACGTATATTAGAAGCTGAAAAATTAGGTTTTAGCACAATTTTTGTTTCAAAGTATAGCAAAATTTCACTAAAGGAATCATCTATAGTAATAAAGAAAGTATCAAAAATTGAAGATATTGTAGAGCATTTAACCTGAAAAGCTTAAAAACACTGGGTTTTTCAACGATTTTTTCATGCATTTCAACTTTCTAATAACACACTTTGTCGTATAAATAATACGTTTTATCGAAAAAAAATAGCACTTTCCTTGCTCGCCAAATTACATTTTGTTACTATTGTATATATAAGTCGTTGTTTTAAAGAAACTTAAATAACGTCTTTTTTCCCTCTCGCTATTATACTCCATTGACAAAGAAACAATTTTAGTTCATCATGTTAGATGTGACTCATGCGTATTATATGTGTCTTATAATTACCCGTGAATCTCTTTATTTGAATAATTATGAAAACAAAAATTGTTTTATCTCTACTGATTTCGTTTAGTGTTTTGTTTATGCTTAATGCACAGAGATCTCCTGTGGAAATTATTGTTAAATGGGGTGCTGAATCGTTTAGTGAAAAAGTTGAAGTATATAACCCAGCTAATGATTTAATTGCAACAATATGCGACGATAATCATTGCTACACAGGAAGTCAAGTAGGTGTTACAGATCAATATGGTTCTAAATATGATTTAGGTTGTGTTACAAATGGAAATAACTATTATATCAAACTTTTTGACTTTAGAAATGATGGTTGGAGTTCAGGG
Organism: Winogradskyella sp. A2; assembly: GCF_046762865.1. Classification (NCBI taxonomy): domain Bacteria; kingdom Pseudomonadati; phylum Bacteroidota; class Flavobacteriia; order Flavobacteriales; family Flavobacteriaceae; genus Winogradskyella; species Winogradskyella sp. A2. The sequence goes on along the minus strand of NZ_JBKQXM010000002.1, from coordinate 1,403 downwards.
CAAATAATTGTGAGTGTTGGCGGTGTGGATATTATTAATGATAATGGTGCCTTGGCTAGTGATACCGGATATCAGATAAATTTTAATGTGGCTGGGGGAGATGCGAGCTGCAGTTCACAATTAGATACTGACCAAGATGGTTTAGCAGATTATTTGGATTATGATGATGATGGTGATGGTATCAGTGATGGAACAGAAAATCTCGGTGAAGATAGATTTAATTGTACCTTACCAGAATTAGCATTTGAAAATGGTGCATATGACCCAGGTGCAAGTACTGCTGGTTATGGTTTAGTAGGTTCTGTATACAGATTTGGTAATGCAATACAAGGGTATGATGTTCTCATGGAAATAACTGAGATGACTGGAGCCTCTATTTCAAATATAGATAACGATACTGTTGATAATCCAACGTATTTACAAACTGAAGTTACATTTACTGGTACTGGTACACCTGGAATTACATTTCAATTTACTATAGTTAATGCTGGTACAACAACACCATCTACAGAAATTTACAGGATTAATGGAATTACTTGGGATTGTGATGGAGGTGGTAGTTTGAAAGAATCTGTTATGTACTATAATCCTGTAGCTTATGGTACGGAAAACCCAACTTCTCTCGAAACAACTGTTATTGGGAGTGATGTACAAATTAGTGCTTCAGGTTTACAAGAAGGACCTGGATTTTCAACTTTAAAAGTTCTTAGAGCATATTATCAGTTTATTGGTAATTCGTTTAGCATGAGAATGCAAGCCCTAAAAACATCTACAAGTACAAGAACTCGACAATTTGGTATGTCATTTACACAATGTGAATTCTTAGACTTTAATGCAGATGCATTGGTTATTGTTAGTGGTGAAGATTTTGATGGTGATGGAAAATTTAATCATCTAGATATAGATAGCGATAATGACGGCATACCTGATAATGTTGAAGCTCAAACTTCATTAGGGTATGTTTTTCCTAGTGGTACGAACGATAGCAAAAGTGGTATTGACTTAGTATATGGTAACGGATTAACACTTGTTGATACAGATGGTGATAATATACCAGATATATTAGATTTAGATTCAGACAATGACGGTCTAGATGATATCGAAGAAAACGGTATGGCTGATTCTATAGTATTATTTTCAGATTCAGATAATGACGGTTTAGATGATAATTTTGAAGGCAGCAACATCAATGATCCACTGGACGTCAACGACGAGATCAACAACCCAAGTTCATCTGTATTGCCAGATGTAGATGGCGATCTTTTATCTGGCGGGGATTTAGATTATAGAGACCTAATGGATATGTCAAAAGTACAAGCCACCCTTGACTTCGACGGCGTTGACGATTATCTTTACGGTGGCAGTATTCTGGACGGCGAGGGCGAGCTGACCATGATGTCGTG
>NZ_JBKQXM010000001.1:703408-711008 GCF_046762865.1 Winogradskyella sp. A2 | reverse complement strand
TCTGCTGTTGCATCTGCCATCGTCGGGTTGTAGACCGTGACGTTTCCGTCGTTGGTAAGGGTGATCGTATAGTTGATAACCTGGCCTACGGTCGTATATTCTGTTAATGCGCCACCATCGATATCTGCAAAAGTCTTGACAGTAGCTATGCTTGGGGTTACAATACAACCCGAAGTATCAAGGGGATCAACAACAGCTAAATTAGTTCCAAGTGAGTAGTTTACGCCCACCTCAGTAACAAGTCCGTTTCCGTCAACTGAAGCCGGATCTGGTTCGCCAAATTGTCCATCATCTGCACCTGCAGCAAATGGATTCCAATAAGCTTCATTGGCATCTGGACAACCATCACCATCACTATCCGTATTTTGAAAGTCAAAGCTACTATCGCCACCAGTATCCACTGGTGTTGTAGCCTCTGCAACATCATCTGCTCCGTTGTTATTTCCATCTGCAAAGCCAGCATCACTAACATCAATAACACCATCTCCATTTGTATCTAATGCACCATTTCCTGCTTCATCTGCATCATATATTCCATCATTGTCTGAGTCGAGGTCAAAATAATCAAAAACAGAATCTCCATCTGTATCTATACAGAAACTATCTATTTCAGTAAATCGTATTGCAGAAAGACCTGGTGTTGAATTAAGCTGTACCGTAACAACTATTCTAGTTATTGATACACCATTAAGATCAAATAGTACTGATCCTATACCGTCTTCGCTTGTGGCTTCACCATTAACTCCAGAATTTGTCGTAGTTGTAAATATCTCTCCGTTTGCTCCAGTCTGGGTTATTTGGGTACCAACTATTGCTCTTAACCCAAACGCCAGATCTACAGGTGTTACACCATCAAAGACTTCTACTGTTACCACCTCGTTGTTGTCAAAATCTGTAAGTTTAAACATTCCGCCACCAATATTTGGTGAAAAGTCTAGTTGAATAATACCAACATCTCCATTACTTCCTCTAAAATTGAATAGTGGTCCTTGGCTATTTGCTATTGCCGGATTTGCCGTAGTAATTGACATTCCACCCAACTCAGTAAGATCTAAATCGAACGTACCTCCAACTATTGGATAAGTACCATCATTTGCGTCTGATAAGAAGTTACCAATGCCTAGATTACCTGTTATATCAATATCATTAGAAGGTGAACAGCCTTCAAATGTGTCTAGAATACCATCGTTATCGTCATCAATGTCGCACCCATCCGGGAATCCATCGCCATCATTATCTGCTGCATCATCGAATCCAGCACATATATCATTTAAATTTAACACCCCATCATTATCATCATCACATTGTGGGCCCGTGATCAGAGAATCTGTACTACTAATATCGTTTTGACCTCCTGAAACTGCACTAGGAACTCCATTGGCATCTTGACCTCCTATGATTTCACCTGTACCATCTACTTGACCTGCCAGTAAACCACCATCTCCTTCTAAAGCATCAAAACAACCGTCGTTATCACTATCAATATCAACATTATCGAAAATTGAATCTCCATCTGAATCTATACAAAATTCTTTTACCTCAGTGAAGCGAATTCCCGAAAGACCAGGTGTTGAATTTAATTGAACCGTTACTAATATTCTTGTTACAGAAACACCAAAAAGATCGATTAGAACAGAACCTATAATGTCTTGACTTGTAGCGTCACCATTAACTCCAGAATTAACAATCGTTGTAAATATTTCTCCGTTGGCACCAGACTGAGCTATTTGTGTACCAACCGTTGCTCTTGTCCCTACCGTTAGATCAACTGGTGTTGTACCATCAAATACTTCAATGGTCACGACCTCGTTGTTGTCAAAATCTGTAAGTTTAAACAATCCTCCACCTATATTTGGTGAAAAATCTAATTCGATAGAACCGACATCGCCATTACTTCCTCTGAAGTCAAACAGTGGTCCTTGACTATTACCAACAGCTGGATCTGCAGTAATGATTGACATTCCACCCAACTCCGTAATATCCAAATCATAAGTACCACCAGGTAATGGATAAGTACCATCCTCTGCATCTGATAAGAAGCTACCGATGCCCAGATTACCTGTTATATCAATATCGTTAGATGGAGAACATCCATCATTTATGTCTAAAATACCGTCATTGTCATCATCGAGGTCACAGATATCTGAAACCCCATCGCCATCCGTATCTGTATTTCCTGAAGCAATAGGATCGCAATCATCAATAACTACAATTGTTGCAATGGCTGTATCACAAATAGAATTATCTGCTGTTAAACAAATTTGGTATTCAACATTATAAGTTCCTGGAGTGGTTCCTCCTGGTACAATGATTGTACCAGTAGTATTTATAAATACTCCTGTTAATCCATCGTCATTAGTAATGCTAATATTATTATCAATTAAGGCATCTGTTGCTGGTGTAGTACCATCTGCATCATCATTGGTAAAGACTGTTGCTGTTACATCGCCTGTTACACTACCAATAGTTGATGCACTAAAGTCATCATTATTGGCTGTAATATTGGGTAAACATGCTGTTGCATCTAAAACATCTGTAACTGCAACTGTTGTTGCCTGGCCACCAGACACTAAATTTGGTATACCATTGGTATCAACACCACTAGGTGTAACATTGGCAATATCAATTGCTCCGGCACCATCTAATTCTGTGACTAGCACACTACCAGCACCTTCAAGGGCGTCAAAGCAACCATCACCATCTGAATCTGTATCTAAATGGTTAGGTATTCCGTCATCATCAGTGTCATAAACATCTGGTATTCCGTCTCCATTGGTATCTGTATAATCTGTTGTTGAACCATCTCCTACTCCACCATTATCTATTGTATCTACGAAATTTGGCACGCCATCTCCATCTTCATCTCCTATAGGGTCATTAACTCCTTCAGCTTCAGCCGTATCAAGAATTCCATCATTATCATCGTCTAAATCTTCTGTATCGAGCACGCCATCACCATCTGTATCAAGCACGTCTCTAAAATCGACATCATTTATACCATCTGTATTTTGTAAAATGGCAGTGTCATTTATAATACCATTAGGATCTTCCAATCCAGTGGTTAAGTCTATTGCATCATCTAGGCCATCAAAATCTGAATCATTCCCTGTTAAGGTAATTATAGCCTCTATCGTATCTGATTGGCCATCATTATCGGAATCTGGATCTAAATAATCTGGAATTGTATCACTAGTGGTTAAGGGTCCATCAGTATTTACGGGCACAATCCCGATACTTCCGGCAGGACCTCCTCCTAGAGTACTATCATAAGTATCAGCAAGACCATCACCATCTGTATCATCTGGTATTCCATCACTATTTGAATCTAATGGTTCAATATAAGCTACTGTTGTTTGTCCTTCATTATTATCAGGAATTCCATCACCATCTGAATCTAAATCATATCCATTTGGAATTCCGTCTCCATCTGTATCCGTAAAATTGGTTAGTGGATTATTATCTAAATCAATATTCTCATCCTCTTCTGTATCGAGGATTCCATCATTATCATCATCAATATCAACAGTATCCAAAATACCATCACCATCCCAATCTAAAGGATTTGCTCCAATCTCACAGCCAAAACCGTCATTTTGACCCGATGGATCTGCAATTAAAACTTTTGTAAAAGCTGTTCCTGTTGTTGCCGTAGAAACATCTAATACTTGATAAATATCACCATTTCCATTATTAAATGCATAGAAATTGTCTTGTTCATCTTGCCATACAGCACCAAAAGTATTGTTTGAAATAGGGTCTGTATTTGTTGTTGCGTTAGCAAGCGTTAAATTAAATCGTTGTGAGACGCCAGTTGTAACATCAACCTTGGTTAAACGAGCAGTAGTTAATGCACCATTCATGGTCATACCATATACATGATTACCGACAAGAGCATAATCCGCAGCAGCAGAAAAAGTTCCTGAGACTGTAACATTTGTTGCAGGGCGTGTTGCAGGATACGTAGCAATACCTGTAACATCAAAAGTCACTATATAATTTGTACCCGCGTTTGAATTAATGTACCCAACTGTATTTCCAATTGAAAATAATCGGAATGTAAATCCTGCAGAAGCTCCAGTAACTGTAATTTCTCCAACAAAACTATAATTGTTAGATGGGTCATAAACTCGTACTACACTACCTCCTGTACTAGAATATACATATTGAGTAGCTGCACTGTATGCGCTGTTTGTAGCTGAAGCATTTGATACTCCTGGCAAAGTTCCTATATTTACATAGGCCTGTAAGAATGGGTTAAGTCTAAAAATCTCTGTTGTACCAGTGCCACCATTACCCCTTGTCTGATATAGCGAATTAATAACCCCACATTGCAATGCGGCTGCAGAACATACTGAAGATATACCATCCGTTACTGCAAAGTTTGTTCCTAATGAATATACTACCCCAACTTCAATTACGAGTCCATTGCCATCAACTGTTGCTGGGTCACCAATACCAAACTGACCACCATCATTACCATCTGCGCCATTAAAACCATAGGCTTCATTAGCATCACTACAACTATCGTTATCACTATCTAAATTCTGAAAATCATAACTCCCATCTGAATTTGTATCAATTGGCGTCAAAAGTTCTGTAGTATCGTCTACGCCATTAGAATTTACATCGGCAAATCCTGAGTCGTTTAAATCTATTCGTCCATCCGTATTAGTATCCTGTAATCCATATCCAGCCTCTTGAACATCATAAATTCCGTCATTATCGGAATCAAGGTCAAGATAATCAGGAATTGTATCACTGTCTGTATCTGTTGGGTTCGTACTTGGATCATTGTCCAAATCCAGATTAGCATCTTCAATCGAATCTAATATTCCATCATTGTCATCATCGACATCCACTCCATTAAGAATTAAATCGAAATCACAATCTCCTGTCGGTGAGACATCGGCGCACTGTGCAAATGATAATTGAGAATAACTAATTAGCAGTAAGACTATTAATAAAATTTTCTTGTCTAACGAGAATCGGGTAGAGATTTTCATAGTAATATATAGTTGATATATGATTTATAACAAAAGCATCGATAATTAAAAATATCGATTAAATGCAAATATATTCGTTTAAACGTAAAAAACAAATAATTTCAGTAAGAAACACTGTACTAAAAAATCTTTATCATATCTCTAACTTGAGATACGCTTTTTAAATATAAGTCACTAATTAACTGTAAATTACCATTTCTGGCCTGTGTAGAAAGACTTGCTAAAAATCAATTCTTGAAGACATAGGTACGTTGCTATTAATTTGGGACAAATATTTAATGTAAATTTCATTTTGTTAAAATTACGCTAAAATTCAAGGGCAAAATAAACATTGATTATGGCTTTTCAGTAAAAAATCGTTGAAAAACCAATTTTAAATGCCAAAACACTGAAATCTAATACTTCTAGAAATTGTTACATTTTATTGATTTAAAAGAATTGAAGTATGCTTGAATATTATAATTTTGCATTTCCTTTTAAAAAATACCAATGAGTTTTAGATCTGAAATAGCTAGACGACGTACTTTTGGGATCATCTCCCACCCAGATGCTGGTAAAACCACCTTAACGGAAAAACTACTTCTATTCGGTGGCGCCATACAAGAGGCTGGTGCTGTAAAAAGCAATAAAATAAAAAAGGGTGCAACTAGTGATTTTATGGAGATAGAACGCCAACGTGGTATTTCCGTTGCAACCTCTGTTTTGGCCTTTGAATACAATGGTATTAAAATTAATATACTAGATACGCCAGGTCACAAAGACTTTGCAGAAGATACGTTTAGAACCCTTACTGCTGTTGATAGTGTCATTGTTGTAATTGACGTTGCTAAAGGTGTTGAGGAGCAAACCGAAAAACTTGTAGAGGTCTGTAGAATGCGTAACATACCTATGATTGTGTTTATTAATAAACTAGATCGTGAAGGTAAGGATGCTTTTGATCTGTTAGATGAAGTAGAACAAAAGTTAGGACTTAAGGTTACACCGCTAAGTTTCCCAATTGGTATGGGCTACGATTTTAAGGGTATATACAACATCTGGGAAAAAAACGTAAATCTCTTTACTGGAGATAGCAAGCAACATATTAATGATACAGTTGAAATCTCTGATTTAAAATCTGAAGAATTAGATAAATTAGTCGGGGAAACGCCTGCAGATACCTTGCGTGAAGAAGTTGAACTGGTAGAAGGTATTTACCCAGAATTTGATAAAGAAGCATATCTAAATGGTGACTTACAGCCTGTATTTTTTGGATCTGCCCTAAATAATTTTGGTGTTAGAGAGTTACTAGACTGTTTTGTAGACATAGCACCAAAACCAAGACCAAAGCATAGTGAGGAGCGACTTGTGCAGCCTGATGAAGAGAAGTTTACTGGTTTTGTTTTTAAAATCCATGCTAATATGGACCCTAACCATAGAAACCGATTGGCTTTTGTGAAGATTGTTTCTGGTGAGTTTAAACGCAACACGCCATACTTGCATGTACGACATAATAAGAAACTGAAATTTTCTAGTCCTAATGCCTTTTTTGCTGAGAAAAAAGAAATTGTAGACATCTCTTACCCTGGCGATATCGTTGGTTTGCAAGACACTGGTAATTTTAAAATTGGTGATACCTTAACTGAAGGTGAAATCATTAATTATAAAGGTGTACCTAGTTTTTCACCGGAACATTTTAGGTATATCAATAATGCAGACCCGATGAAGGCAAAGCAATTATATAAAGGTATAGACCAATTAATGGATGAAGGTGTTGCTCAGCTTTTTACTCTAGATTATAATGGAAGAAAGGTTATCGGAACTGTTGGTGCATTGCAGTATGAAGTCATACAATACAGACTAGAACACGAATATGGAGCCAAGTGCACCTACGAAAATCTCAATGTGCATAAAGCTTGTTGGGTGCAAACAAATGATGAGAAAAGTGAAGAGTTTAAAGACTTTAAGCGTGTAAAACAACGCTATTTAGCAAAAGATAAGCAAGATCAATTGGTATTTTTAGCAGATTCTATGTTTTCATTAAAGATGACACAGCAAAAATACCCCAGTATTACATTTCATATGACCTCAGAGTTTGAATAGATTTAGTATGTAGTTCATCGATTTAGATTCTTAATTTGTGTATTTCAACGATGTTTTATGCTTTTTATCTGATTTTTTTAAACCATTACAATTCAATCTTTACATTAATTTAAGATTAACCCCAAATTGATCTACTTATTATGGAAACAAAAAACAATGTTTTCAGTAATGAAAAAATTACTGTAACCTACGAGCCACGTTGTTGTATTAATGCCGAATTATGTGCAAAGCAACTTTCTGAAGTATTTAGGCATTCTGTTATCCCCTGGATAGACTTGGATGCGGCAAAAAACAAAAAGATTATCAAACAAATTAATAGATGCCCATCAGGTGCATTGAAATATTATTTTAACCAGAAAGAAGTTGCCTAAATAATTTAAATACTGAACCGTCAAAATATTATACCCTTTAATGAAGATTAAAGGGTATTTTTATATAACATTAACTATACGGGTAATACTACGCCTGACCAGTAGGGCCAAAATTCAGTGGAATTGGCGGTTGCTCAGTGTAAACAT
>NZ_JBKQXM010000001.1:553490-703313 GCF_046762865.1 Winogradskyella sp. A2 | reverse complement strand
AACATGTCGAGCAACCTTCAAACTTTTTAAATTAGGCTTGACCTGTTGGTCCAAAATTCAGTGGAATTGGCGGTTGCTCAGTGTAAACATGTCGAGCAACCTTCAAACTTTTTAAATTAGGCTTGACCTGTTGGTCCAAAATTCAGTGGAATTGGCGGTTGCTCGTAATCTTTGATTTCACCATGAGCTTTTTCAAATCTTGACACGTTATCACCCAATGCTTTTAATAATCGTTTTGCATGTTGAGGTGTTAAGATAATACGAGACTTAACTTTACTTTTTGGAGTACCTGGCATTATGCTCACAAAATCTACCACAAACTCGGAGACTGAGTGGTTAATTATGGCTAAGTTAGAATATATCCCTTCTGCCACTTTTTCATCTAGTTCAATATTGATCTGTCCTTTTTTTGGATTCTTTTTTTCGTCTGCCATCTTACTTATATCTATAATTATATTTTATTTATTAAAAAAGCCTTCAAACTTTAATAGAATGAAGGCTTTTGTATATTAAATCCCTGCCTTCGCAGGAGTCTTTTTTTACTAATTAAAGTTCATTTCTTCTTTAGCCTTCATCATTTCATCAAACTCTTCTTTAGAACCTACTATGATGTGTTCGTATTCCCTAACACCGGTACCAGCTGGTATTCTATGACCTACAATTACATTTTCTTTGAGTCCTTCTAATGTATCAACCTTACCGTTTACAGCTGCTTCATTAAGTACCTTGGTGGTTTCCTGGAACGATGCTGCCGAGATAAACGACTTAGTCTGTAAGGATGCTCTTGTAATACCTTGTAAGATTGGTGTAGCAGTGGCAGGTTGTGCATCTCTAGCCGTTGCGACATTTTTATCCTCTCTTCTTAAGATTGAATTTTCATCTCGCAATTGTCTTAAAGTTACAATCTGTCCTGATTTTAAATTCTCAGAATCACCTGCTTCTTCAACCACTTTCATTCCGAAAATCTTATCATTTTCTTCAATAAAATCTGATTTATGAACCAGTTGGTTTTCTAAGAAAATTGTATCACCAGAATCAATTATCTTAACCTTACGCATCATTTGTCTTACAACAACTTCAAAATGCTTATCGTTAATCTTAACCCCTTGTAAACGATATACTTCTTGTACTTCATTTACCAAATACTGTTGCACAGCAGAAGGGCCTTTGATATTTAAGATATCGTTTGGTGTGACAGAACCATCTGATAATGGCATACCTGCTTTTACATAATCATTCTCCTGAACAAGAATTTGATTAGATAATTTAACTAGGTATTTCTTAATTTCACCTAATTTAGATTCTATAATGATTTCACGGTTACCACGCTTAATTTTGCCGAATGAGACAACACCATCAATCTCACTTACTACAGCTGGATTTGAAGGGTTACGTGCTTCGAATAATTCCGTTACACGTGGAAGACCACCAGTAATATCACCAGCTTTAGCTGATTTACGAGGAATCTTAACCAAGATTTTACCAATATCAATTTTATCACCATCATCGATCATTATGTGCGCTCCAACTGGTAAGTTGTACGAACGTATAGTTTCACCTTTCTTATCTTCAATTAATAAAGTTGGGATCAACTTCTTGTTTCTAGATTCTGAAATTACTTTCTCTTGGAAACCAGTTTGTTCATCAATCTCTACCTGATAAGTAACACCTTGCTCAATGTTGTCATACTTTACTTTACCAGCAAATTCTGAAATAATTACACCGTTGTATGGATCCCATTGACAAATTACATCGCCTTTCTTAACTTTCTTACCTGGTTTCACAAAAATGTGTGAACCGTAAGGAATATTATTAGTACTTAAAACAATACCTGTTTTAGCGTCTACTAATTTTAATTCTGAAGTTCTTGAAATTACAACATCAACATCGTTACCGTCATTATCTTTAGACTTAACTGTTTTTAAATCTTCGATCTCTGCAACACCATCAAACTTAACAGTTAATTTGTTCTCTTCAGAAATGTTACCTGCAATACCACCTACGTGGAATGTACGTAACGTAAGCTGTGTACCAGGCTCACCAATTGATTGTGCCGCAACAACACCAACCGCTTCACCTCGCTGTACCATCTTACCTGTTGCAAGATTACGTCCGTAACATTTAACACAAATACCTTTCTTAGCTTCACATGTTAATGGTGAACGTACCTCAATTGATTCTATAGCTGAGTCTTCAATACGTTTTGCGATAGCATCACCGATGTGACCACCAGCTTCAACAAGAAGTTCTTCTGTCATTGGATCGAATACATCGTTTAATGACGTTCTACCAACGATTCTTTCTTCAAGTTTTTCAACAACTTCTTCGTTCTTCTTCAACGGAGAAACTTCAATACCTCTTAACGTACCACAATCTTCTTGATAAACAATTACATCTTGAGATACATCAACCAAACGACGTGTTAAGTAACCAGCATCAGCTGTTTTAAGAGCGGTATCTGCAAGTCCCTTACGTGCACCGTGAGTAGAGATAAAGTATTCTAAAATTGATAATCCTTCTTTAAAGTTAGAAAGAATTGGATTCTCAATAATTTCACCACCACCTGCGTTAGATTTTTTAGGTTTTGCCATTAATCCACGCATACCTGTTAACTGACGAATCTGCTCTTTAGATCCACGAGCACCAGAATCTAACATCATAAATACTGAGTTAAATCCTTGCTGATCTTCACGGATACGCTTCATAGAAAGTTCCGTTAATTCGGCATTAGTAGATGTCCAAATATCAATTACCTGATTATAACGCTCATTGTTGGTAATAAGACCCATATTATAGTTGCCCATAATACCATCAACTTGCTTATTAGCAGCGTCAATCATTGTATGCTTTTCTTGAGGTATAATAATATCACCTAAACTAAATGATAGTCCGCCTTGGAATGCAAACAGATATCCTAATGTTTTAATTTCATCAAGGAATTCTGCTGTTTCTGGCACTGACGTTACCTTTAATATGCCGTGAATAATATCTCTTAAGGATTTCTTGGTTAATACCTCATTTATATAACCTGCAGCCTCAGGTACTTTTTCATTAAAAAGTACTCTACCTACTGTGGTCTCAATAATTTGAGTAGTTAACTCACCTTCTTCATTAAAGTCTTTCGTTCTTACTTTGATTCCTGCATTTAAGTCTACTTTCTTCTCGTTGTAAGCAATTGTTACTTCTTCTGGTGAGTAGAATGTTAAACCTTCACCTTTTACCGTGTAATCCTTGTCAGTCTTTCTAAGCTTAGTCATATAATATAGACCAAGAACCATATCCTGAGAAGGCACTGTTACAGGTGATCCATTAGCAGGATTCAATATGTTATGAGACGCTAACATTAATAGTTGCGCTTCTAATATTGCTTCTGGTCCTAATGGTAAATGAACAGCCATTTGGTCACCATCGAAATCGGCATTAAATGCAGTACACACTAATGGGTGTAACTGAATTGCTTTACCTTCAATAAGCTTAGGCTGGAATGCCTGGATACCAAGTCTGTGTAAAGTAGGAGCACGGTTTAGTAATACAGGATGTCCTTTAAGAACATTTTCTAAGATATCCCAAACTACAGGCTCTTTTCTATCTATAATTTTCTTTGCAGATTTTACAGTTTTTACAATTCCTCTTTCTATTAATTTTCTAATAATGAATGGCTTGTAAAGCTCTGCTGCCATATTCTTTGGCAATCCACATTCGAATAATTTTAATTCTGGTCCAACAACAATTACAGAACGTGCAGAATAATCAACACGCTTACCAAGTAAGTTTTGACGGAAACGTCCTTGCTTACCTTTAAGTGAATCTGATAATGATTTTAACGGTCTGTTAGAGTCTGTTTTTACTGCAGATGACTTACGTGTGTTATCAAATAATGAATCTACCGATTCTTGTAACATACGCTTTTCATTACGTAAAATAACCTCTGGTGCTTTTATCTCAACTAATCGCTTAAGACGATTATTACGTATAATTACACGACGATATAAATCATTTAAATCAGACGTAGCAAAACGACCACCATCTAGAGGAACCAAAGGTCTTAATTCTGGTGGAATTACAGGAACCGCCTTCATGATCATCCACTCAGGTCTGTTCTCTCTGTTTTTATTAGAATCTCTAAATGCCTCTACAACTTGTAAACGCTTTAAAGCTTCAGTTTTACGTTGTTTAGAAGTTTCGTTGTTTGCTTTATGTCTTAAATCGTATGATAATTGATCTAAATCAATTCTTGCTAATAAATCGATAAGGCACTCTGCACCCATCTTAGCAATAAATTTATTAGGATCTGAATCTTCTAAATATTGGTTTTCTTGAGGTAGTGTTTCTAAAATATTTAAATACTCCTCTTCTGTTAAGAAATCCATTTTTTGTACTGGCTCACCTTCTACATTTACGGCAGTACCTGGTTGTATTACCACGTATCTTTCGTAATAGATTATCATATCTAATTTCTTAGACGGTAATCCTAATAGGTAACCTATTTTATTTGGTAAAGATCGGAAATACCAGATATGAGCCACTGGTACAACAAGGTTTATGTGTCCCACTCTATCTCTACGTACTTTCTTTTCAGTTACCTCTACACCACAACGGTCACAAACAATACCTTTGTAACGTATTCTTTTATACTTACCACAAGCACACTCATAATCCTTAACAGGACCAAAAATACGCTCACAGAACAAACCATCACGTTCTGGTTTGTGAGTTCGATAATTAATAGTTTCTGGCTTTAATACCTCACCTCGAGATGCTGCTAAAACTGACTCAGGCGATGCTAAACCAATAGAAATTTTGTTAAACTTCTGTATTGTATTCTTATCTTGTTTTCTTGCCATTTTATTTATGGTATTCAGCACATAACATCAGTCCTTATAAGACTGAAGTTATACACCTAAGTTTTACTCTTCTAATCTAATATCTAATCCTAATCCTTTCAATTCGTGCATAAGTACGTTGAAAGATTCTGGTAGTCCTGGCTCTGGCATTGGCTCACCCTTAACGATTGCTTCGTAAGTTTTTGCTCTACCAATAACATCATCTGATTTTACAGTTAAGATTTCGCGTAATGTACTTGATGCTCCATAAGCTTCAAGTGCCCAAACTTCCATCTCACCGAAACGCTGACCACCAAATTGTGCTTTACCACCTAAAGGCTGTTGCGTAATTAATGAGTATGGTCCGATTGAACGTGCGTGCATTTTATCATCAATCATGTGACCTAACTTAATCATGTAAATCACACCAACTGTTGCGGCTTGGTCGAATCTTTCTCCAGTACCACCATCATATAAATGGGTATGTCCAAATCTTGGAACACCTGCTTCATCAGTATATTCATTTATTTGATCTAAAGTAGCACCATCAAAAATTGGAGTCGCATATTTACGACCTAAGTTTTGGCCTGCCCATCCTAATACCGTTTCGTATATCTGTCCGATATTCATACGTGATGGTACCCCAAGTGGATTTAACACAATATCAACAGGCGTTCCATCCTCAAGGAATGGCATATCTTCTTGACGTACAATACGTGCAACAATACCTTTGTTACCGTGACGACCTGCCATCTTATCACCAACTTTTAGTTTACGTTTCTTAGCGATATAAACCTTAGCTAGTTTAATGATACCAGATGGTAACTCATCACCAACAGATATTGTAAACTTCTCACGTCTCAATGAGCCTTGAAGATCATTTTCTTTAATCTTATAATTGTGTATTAAATCTGCAACCAATTCATTTGTGTGATCATCAGTTGTCCACTTACCAGAAGTTAAATGCGTATAATCATCAACAGCATTTAACATTTTTAAAGTATACTTCTTACCCTTCGGAATGATTTCTTCACCGAGATCATTATAAATACCTTGAGCAGTTTTACCATTAACTATTGCAAATAGTTTTTCAACTAAGATATTTTTGAGATCATCAAATCTATTGTCATATACATCCTCCAGCTTCTCGATATCTTCTTTATCCTGAGCTCTCTTACGTTTATCTTTTACAGCTCTTGCAAATAATTTCTTATCTATTACAACACCGTTCAAAGATGGTGAAGCCTTTAAAGAAGCATCTTTAACGTCACCTGCTTTATCACCAAAAATTGCTCTCAATAATTTTTCTTCTGGTGTTGGATCTGATTCTCCTTTTGGTGTAATCTTACCAATTAAGATATCACCTGGCTTGATCTCAGCTCCAATACGAATCATACCATTTTCATCAAGATCTTTTGTTGCCTCTTCTGAAACATTTGGTATATCGTTAGTAAGCTCTTCGTTACCTAATTTAGTATCTCTTACTTCTAATGAATATTCATCAATATGTATAGATGTAAAGATATCATCACGTACAACTTTTTCTGAAATTACAATCGCATCCTCAAAGTTATAACCCTTCCAAGGCATGAAGGCCACCTTCATATTTCTACCAAGCGCAAGTTCTCCATTTTGAGTTGCATAACCCTCACAAAGTACTTGACCCTTCGCTACCTTATCACCTTTCTGAACGATTGGTTTTAAGTTAATAGAAGTTCCTTGGTTTGTTTTTCTAAATTTAACTAAAGGATATTCTTTAACATCGCTGTCAAAGCTTACCATTGCTTCTTCATCCGTACGCTTGTATTTGATTACAATCTTATCAGCATCAACATACTCAACCACACCATCTCCTTCAGCATTAATTAATACTCTCGAGTCTGACGCAACTTGACGTTCTAATCCTGTACCAACAATTGGTGATTCAGGACGTAATAATGGAACTGCCTGACGCATCATGTTAGATCCCATCAATGCACGGTTTGCATCATCGTGCTCTAAGAATGGAATTAATGAAGCTGAAATTGAAGCAATTTGATTAGGTGCAACATCCGTATAATTAACGTTTATTGGATCAATCACTGGGAAATCACCTTCTTGACGTGCAATTACTTTATCATGTTGAATTTTACCTTTGCCATCAACTTCAACAGTTGCCTGAGCTATCATTTTCTCTTCCTCTTCCTCTGCACTTAAATATGTCGGTGCATTTTTAATATCTACAACACCCTTTTCAACTGATCTATATGGTGTTTCAATGAATCCCATTGAATTTACCTTAGCAAATACTGAAAGTGAAGAAATTAAACCAATGTTTGGACCCTCTGGCGTTTCAATTGGACATAAACGTCCGTAATGCGTATAGTGAACATCACGAACCTCGAAACCTGCTCTTTCTCTAGAAAGACCACCAGGTCCTAAAGCTGATAAACGACGTTTGTGTGTAATCTCTGCTAATGGATTTGTTTGATCCATAAACTGAGATAACTGATTTGTCCCAAAGAATGAATTAATAACTGACGATAACGTCTTAGCATTAATCAAATCTATTGGAGTAAATACTTCGTTGTCACGAACATTCATTCTTTCACGAATTGTACGTGCCATTCTTGCCAAACCAACCCCAAACTGGGATGATAATTGTTCACCTACAGTACGTACACGACGATTTGATAAGTGATCGATATCATCAATCTCTGCCTTAGAGTTAATTAACTCAATTAAATACTTTATGATAGTTATAATATCTTCTTTGGTAAGCACCTGCTTATCCATTCCGATATCTAAACCTAATTTTTTGTTCATTCTGTAACGACCTACTTCACCTAAAGAGTAACGTTGGTCTGAGAAGAATAACTTGTCAATTATTCCACGTGCAGTTTCCTCATCTGGCGGTTCGGCATTACGTAGTTGACGGTAAATATGTTCAACAGCCTCTTTTTCAGAGTTTGTTGGATCTTTTTGTAACGTATTATGGATTATTGCATAATCTCCTTGTTGAGCACTCTCTTTGTGTAAAAGAATTGTCTTTACCTGAGCCTCAAGGATTTCTTCAATATTTTCTTTATCTATAATTGTATCACGGTCTAATACAATTTCGTTACGCTCAATAGAAACTACTTCACCTGTATCCTCGTCAACGAAATCTTCATGCCAAGTGTTAAGTACACGCGCTGCAAGTTTACGTCCTATTACTTTCTTTAAACCAGACTTAGATACTTTTACTTCTTCTGCTAAGTCAAAAATCTCTAGTATGTCTTTATCACGCTCAAAACCAATTGCACGGAATAGTGTTGTTACAGGTAATTTTTTCTTTCTATCAATGTATGCATACATCACACTATTGATATCTGTAGCAAATTCTATCCAAGACCCTTTAAAAGGTATAACTCTTGCAGAATATAACTTAGTACCATTAGCGTGGAATGATTGACTAAAGAAAACACCAGGTGACCTATGTAATTGAGATACAACTACACGCTCAGCACCATTGATACAAAATGTACCACTTGGAGTCATGTACGGTATAGTTCCTAAATATACATCCTGAACTATTGTTTCAAAATCCTCATGTTCAGGATCTGTACAATACAATTTCAATCTTGCTTTTAAAGGCACACTGTACGTTAATCCTCTTTCAATACATTCTTCTATAGAATATCTTGGCGGATCAATGAAGTAATCTAAAAATTCTAGTACAAATTGATTACGCGTGTCTGTAATTGGGAAGTTTTCCATGAAGGTGTTGTACAAACCTTCTGTTCCTCTTTCTTCTGACTTTGTTTCTAATTGGAAAAAATCTTGGAAAGATTTTATTTGGATATCCAAAAAGTCGGGGTAATCTGTTCTATTTACAATAGAAGAGAAATTAATTCTTTCAGCCTTTTTTGCTAACATTGATGAACGAGATTTTTATTAAATAAAAACTAAATATGCGCATATCCGTTATATACACAAAAGGGTTTAGGTCTCAGAGCTTATCTCCAGACCTAAACCATATGTTGTAGGTTAAGGTGAGCTTACTTAAGCTCAACCTCAGCTCCTGCTTCTTCTAAAGAAGATTTTAAGCCTTCTGCTTCGTCTTTAGAAACAGCTTCTTTTATTGTACTTGGTGCGTCGTCAACTAATCCTTTAGCGTCTTTTAAACCTAAACCAGTTAATTCCTTAACTAATTTTACAACTGCTAATTTAGAACCACCAGCTGCTTTTAATATTACGTCAAATTCAGTTTGCTCTTCAGCAGCGTCACCACCACCTACAGCACCTCCACCAGCAGCAACTGCAACTGCAGCAGCAGCAGGCTCGATACCGTACTCTTCTTTTAATATTGTAGCTAATTCGTTAACTTCTTTTACAGTTAAATTAACTAGTTGTTCTGCGAAATCTTTTAAATCTGCCATTTTTCTATTGTTTAATGTGTGTGTTTTTTATATAATTTTTGTGTGTTCTTTTTTAACCTTCTCTTTCAGAAAGGGTCTTAACTATACCAGCTATTGTTCCTCCACTAGACTTAAGTGCCGAAATAACATTCTTAGCAGGAGATTGTAATAATGTAATAATCTCACCAAGTAATTCTTCACGCGACTTAATATCTACTAAAGTATCTAACAACTCATCTCCAACATAAATTGCTTCCTCAATGAAAGCACCTTTTAATAAAGGTTTCTCGGATTTCTTACGAAACTCTTTAATAACTTTAGCTGGAGCATTACCTGTTTCAGAATACATTACAGATGTATTTCCTTTTAAAGTAGTTGGCAATTCACCAAAATCTTTATCAGAGGCTTCCATTGCTTTCTCTAAAAGTGTATTCTTAACCACAGCTAACTTAATGTTAGACTTAAAACATGCTCTTCTTAATTTTGAAGTTGCTGCTGCATCTAACCCAGAAATATCTGTTAAATAGATATTTGTATTATCTGCTAACTGAGCAGTCAACTCTTCAATTACTACGGATTTTTCTTCTCTTGTCATAATATTCTAAGTTTAACTACTATCCTATTTTTGTATCAATTGCTATACTTGGACTCATAGTACTAGACATGTAAATACTTTTCATGTAAGTACCTTTTGAAGATGTTGGTTTCAACTTCATCAAAGTTGTCAATAGCTCGTTTGCATTGCCTACCAATTTTTCAGCACTAAAAGATGCCTTACCAATTGGAGCATGTACAATACCCGTTTTATCTACTTTGAAATCAATCTTACCAGCTTTAACTTCACTTACTGCTTTGGCTACATCCATTGTAACCGTACCTGTTTTTGGATTTGGCATTAGCCCTCTTGGTCCTAATACTCTACCTAATGGTCCTAACTTACCCATAATGCTTGGCATGGTAACAATTACGTCAACATCTGTCCAACCATCTTTAATTTTCTGTAAGTATTCATCTAACCCAACATAGTCAGCACCTGCTTCTTTAGCCTCTGCTTCTTTATCTGGAGTTACTAATGCAAGAACCTTCATATCTTTACCTGTACCATGCGGTAAAGAAACAACACCACGAACCATCTGATTGGCCTTACGTGGATCTACACCTAATCTAATTGCTAAATCTACTGAAGCATCAAACTTTGTATATGTAATTTCTTTTAGTAAAGCTGAAGCTTCTTCTATTGAGTAAAGCTTGTTCTTGTCAACCTTTGCTCTTGCTTCTTTTTGCTTTTTTGTTAATCTTGCCATTTCAAAAAATTTAGTTTGGAGCTTCACCTCCTTTAACAGTGATACCCATTGATCTTGCTGTACCTGCTACCATTTTCATAGCAGATCCGATTTCAAAGGCATTTAAATCTACCATCTTATCTTCAGCAATTGCTCTAACTTGATCCCAAGTTACTTTTGCTACTTTACGTCGGTTAGGTTCTCCTGATCCTTTCTTTACTTTGGCCGCTTCTAATAATTGTACTGCAGCTGGTGGTGTTTTGATTACAAATTCAAATGATTTGTCTTTGTAAACAGATATGACCACAGGTAATACTTTACCTGGTTTATCTTGGGTTCTTGCATTAAATTGCTTACAAAACTCCATGATATTAACTCCAGCAGCACCTAAAGCGGGTCCAACCGGTGGCGATGGATTCGCAGCACCTCCCCGAACTTGTAGCTTAACTACTTTGTCTAATTCTTTTGCCATTTTTAAATGTTTAGTGCGTCTTATCTAAATTGGAAGCTAGATCTAACGCTATCTTTATTGTAACAATTATTATAACTTCTCTACTTGCATATAGCTTAACTCTAATGGTGTTTTTCTACCGAATATCTTTACCATTACTTCTAGCTTACGCTTTTCCTCATTTATCTTTTCGATAGTACCATCAAAACCATTGAATGGACCATCTATAACTTTTACTGTTTCTCCTTTTGTAAATGGAATTGCAACAAGAGCATCTGCTTCAATTGCTAACTCATCTACTTTACCTAACATTCTATTTACTTCAGATTGTCTTAATGGCACAGGATCACCTCCCTTTGTTTCACCTAAAAACCCAATCACATTTGTAATTGACTTAATAATATGTGGTATTTCACCACTAAGGTTTGCCTGTATCATTATGTAACCTGGGAAATAAACTTTTTCTTTGTTTATTTTTTTTCCGTTACGGATCTGAACAACTTTTTCTGTTGGTACTAAAACCTGATCAACATAATCCTCTAAACCTAATCTAGAAATCTCATTTTCTATATAGGTCTTGATTTTGTTTTCTTGACCGCTTACAGCTCTAACAACATACCATTTTTTCTCTGACATTCTCTTAACGTATAATTGTTAGTTTATAAATTGAAAATATGCTTTTACCGCTCTACTAAAAACAGTATCTACACCCCAAATAGCTAATGAAAAAATAATAGAAAACACAGCTACAAGCACTGTTAACCTTTGAGCTTCAGGCCAAGGTGTCCAAGACACATTATTCTTTAATTCCTCAAATGATTCTTTTATGTAAGTTATTATTCCTGCCATTTGTTATTTATTTAATGGTCATTTTTATGACCTAATTCTGCTTAGCACGGGTTGCGAGACTCGAACTCACGACACCTGGTTTTGGAGACCAGTGCTCTACCAACTGAGCTAAACCCGTAAATAATAATCAAGGCATCCTGTATTACAGGACACCTTAATTAACTATTTAACTTTTTAGTGTTTAGTCTAAAATTTCAGTTACTTGACCAGCACCAACTGTTCTACCACCTTCACGGATAGCGAAACGTAAACCAACGTTCATTGCAATTGGTTGGATTAAGTCAACAGTAATTGTTAGGTTATCACCAGGCATTACCATTTCAACACCACTTGGAAGCGCAATGTTTCCTGTCACGTCAGTTGTACGAACGTAGAACTGTGGACGATAGTTGTTGTGGAATGGCGTGTGACGACCACCTTCTTCTTTCTTAAGGATATAAACCTCAGCCTTAAATTTAGCGTGTGGAGTTACAGATCCAGGCTTAGTAATTACCATACCTCTAGAAATCTGTGTTTTCTCAATTCCCCTTAATAATATACCAGCGTTATCTCCAGCCTCACCTCTATCAAGGATTTGACGGAACATTTCGATACCAGTAATAGTAGAAGTTAATTTCTCAGCACCCATACCGATGATCTCAACAGGATCACCTGTATTAGCAACACCAGTTTCGATACGACCTGTAGCAACAGTTCCACGACCAGTAATTGAAAATACATCTTCAATTGGCATTAAGAATGGCTTATCCATATCACGTACCGGCTCTTCGATCCAAGTATCAACAGCTTCCATTAACTCCATAACTGTATCTACCCATTTTTGCTCTCCATTAAGCGCTCCTAATGCAGAACCAGCAATTACAGGTCCATTATCACCATCATATTCGTAGAATGATAATAAATCTCTTATTTCCATATCTACTAACTCAATTAATTCTTCATCATCTACCATATCTACTTTATTCATAAATACAACGATACGAGGAATTCCTACTTGACGTCCTAATAAGATGTGCTCACGTGTTTGTGGCATAGGACCATCTGTTGCAGCAACAACTAAGATAGCACCATCCATTTGAGCAGCACCCGTTACCATATTCTTAACGTAATCCGCGTGACCTGGACAGTCAACGTGGGCATAGTGACGATTTGCTGTTTGATATTCTACGTGAGACGTATTAATTGTAATACCTCTTTCTTTCTCCTCTGGAGCATTATCAATCTGATCAAACGACATTGCGCTTGATAAACCTGCATCAGCTAATACTTTAGTAATAGCAGCAGTTAAAGTTGTTTTACCGTGATCTACGTGTCCAATTGTACCAATGTTTAAGTGTGGTTTTGAACGATCGAAAGTTGCCTTTGCCATGTTTAATTTATTTTAATCTTATTTAATATTAGTGTTCAATTTTAATTCTAAATCAATCTTAGAAAAAAGAGCCAATGACGAGATTTGAACTCGTGACCTCTTCCTTACCAAGGAAACGCTCTACCCCTGAGCTACACCGGCGTAAAGTGTTTATTTCCTCATTAGCATAATGAGAACCCTGCCTTCGCAGGAATTTTTTGAGCGGGAGACCGGGTTCGAACCGGCGACATTCAGCTTGGAAGGCTGACGCTCTACCAACTGAGCTACTCCCGCTTTTTACAAGACCAAACTTGTTTGATTTTATCAGAATTTTCTAGGGTTTCTCGAAGATTCTGAATGGAAATCAATCCAAATAATTCAAAATTAACAATTTCAAATTATTTGTGGGAAGAGCAGGATTCGAACCTGCGAAGGTGAAAACCAACAGATTTACAGTCTGTCCTCGTTGGCCGCTTGAGTATCTTCCCTTTGTAATTTCAATATTTTAAAGAACTGATTCTTAAATTTTTAAGAGCCGATAGAGGGACTCGAACCCACGACCTGCTGATTACAAATCAGCTGCTCTAGCCAGCTGAGCTATATCGGCTTATTTTACTTCAAAATGCCCTTTTAAGACCATAAAAAAGTCCGCTATTTCTAACGGACTGCAAATGTAGTGTTTATTTTTTTTATTCAAAACATTTTTAAAAAAATTTTACTCAACTATGAGGTCTCAATTTTTCCTTTCTCTTTTTTAGTTGTCGCTCTAATGATGCAATAGCTATATCGGCACCTTCTTCAAATGTCTTACATTGCTTTTTTACTATAAAGCTATCACCTGGAACACTTACCTTAACTTCAAACACTTTGTTCACTTTATTACTAGTATTTTCTACTTTTAAATACACATCTGATTGTATTATTTTGTCATAAAACATATCTAATTTATCCATTCGTCTTTGAATGAAATCTATTAGTGTACTATCTGCAGTAAAATTTACGGATTGAGTGTTTACTTTCATAAGCCTAGTTTTAAATTAATTATTGGTAATATTTTTAATCACCTTACAATAAATGCGTAATTAAGTTTTATTTCTTGGATGAGATTTGGCATAGACCTTTTTTAATTCTGCAATACTATTATGTGTATATACTTGTGTAGCTGCCAAACTAGTATGTCCAAGAAGTTCTTTAACCGCATTTAAGTCTGCGCCTTCATTTAATAAGTGAGTAGCGAAAGAATGTCTTAGTACATGTGGGCTACATTTTGCTTTTGAAGATGCTATACTAAAATACTTATTAATTATTCTGTAAACAAGCATTTCATAAATTTTAGTACCTTTTATTGTTAAAAAAAGGGCTTCACTATTTACTATCGTAGGAAGTTGATTACGGTACTTTAAATAAACATTAATTGATTGAATCAAGGAATCGATTATTGGTATGTAGCGTTCTTTATTTCGCTTGCCCAATACTTTTAATTGTTTTTGAGAAAAATTGATGTCTGACATCTTAATATTCACAAGTTCTATTCTTCTTATGCCTGTAGAATAAAACAGTTCAACAATTAATTTATCCCTAGCGCTTTCAAAATCATTTACTACAATAGAATTATCTAGGACCTCTTTTAATTCTTGCTGAGAAAAAGGTAAATTCAATTTCTTGCCAACTTTTAGGGCCTTATGTTTTTTCAAAGGATTGTTATCAATAACTTGCGTTTTTTGCAAAAACTTGTAGTATGCATTTAAAGAGGATACTTTTCTGTTAATACTGCGATTGCTAATTCCATTATTTACTAATTGAACAATCCATTGTCTTATCAGGCCATACTGCACTACATTGATATCATCAATTTCATATTGTTCTTTCAAAAATTCTTGAAGTGATTCAATATCTCTTATATAAGCCAATACCGTATGTTGAGAATAATTTTTCTCAAGTGACACATAATCTGAAAAAGCCTTTAAACTCATACCAAATAGTAGGTGATTAAATATAACCAATTACACACAATTAATTTTATAAAAACAAAAAATCCTGTGGCAACACAGGATTTAACTTAAAATATATATAGACTATACCAGTTCTTGGTCTTTTAACGTTTGTATATATTCTGCCTTTTGAACTTGTCTCCTAAGAGCTTCAGAAGGTTTTGTATACTGTTTACGAGATTGCAACTGACGTTTAGTACCCGTTTTATCAAACTTGCGCTTATATCGCTTCAATGCTCTTTCTATATTTTCTCCTTCGTTTACCTGTATTTTTAGCATAAGTCTTAACCTCCTCTCTTTTAAAATTTGCGCCGCAAATATAAAACGAAATTTAAATTCTGAAGCAAAATTATTCTTTAAATAATGATGCTTTTTTAGTTAAGTCTTGTATCAGTTTTTCATCCTCTTCACTTTCTAGAAGGACATTATAATTTTGCCAAAACTCCTTATTGTATGGTTTAGAAGAGAAAATATCAGCGTCCCATTCTTTTTGTAATTCAATTTTCACGATTTCCTTTTCTAGGATAATTTCAGAAAATAAAACTTCTTGCACCGTATAATAAAATCTTTCATTCTTATTATATCGTTTTTTCTGGCTTTCCGTCATATCTGCATCTGACTTAAGACCAACGGTAACTAATTTTGGCGTTTCATAATACACATAATTAGGATACATCTTATCCTCATACTCCATGTAATTAATTATCAATTTATGATTGACTTGTGTATCAAAAAGTCTTTTACTTCTGATTTTTTGAGCATCTGAAGCTGCAATTAATTCATACTCAACTCTTTTTATAGCATAATTATCATAGTAAATATAAAGCCAGCCACTAGCGATATACCCCTCATTGTAGATTCCTTCAGTTTGTAAACCAACAAAATCAAAACTTTTATCAATCCTAATTTTGTATATCTTACGATCATTATCGACTAAAATAGTATCGAGTTTAAACTGATGCTTTTGTAGAACCTCTTCTCCAAAGAGCGCATTTTCATTTTTTGAATTTCTGAATAAATTCAATTTACCCTTAAATAAATTTTGTAATCCATTAACCCTAGTATCGTTCCATTTTATGGCTTGTACCAATTGATCTGTACTGAGATCATTCCTATTTACATCATTTACCTTTAATCTTTGGCCTTTGTTTTTTTGATTGCTATAAGACACATATGAAAAAATACTATCTATATCTCGCAAGTCATAACTTTTGCGCACCTGATCTACATTTATTTTTAAATGATTGTCCGTGGATACGGTATATCCTGAATCGTATAATGTAATTGCACTTTCAATTAGCCATTTAAACTCAACCTTATTACGCTCCTTATGCCTAAGAAAACCTTTTTGAATATATGATGAGTCTGGGAGATTAATTTCGAGTTTTTCAAGAGCCTTTAAAACAATCCCATTTCCAGTAGTTGGTCTTGGCTCAGCCAAAACTATAACCTCATCCAAGGTTGCTATATCTTCCTCTAAAAAAACATCTAGGGTATTATCGAATTCATCAACTTGTACCTTATAGGTTTTAAATCCAATAGAGGAGATTACTAATGTATCTTTTTTAAATTCATTAGGTACGAGTAATATAAATCTACCATCTGAGTTACTGACGGTTCCTATAGTTGTGTTTTGAATGTAGATACTTGCGTTTTCGAGAGGAAAAAGTGAAGTGAAATCCACCACCTTATTTTTTAATTCTATCTGAGCACTGCCTGATAGAAAAAAGAAAAAAGTGATAATGGTAAAAAAAAGATATCGTAGGTTGTATAAATTCATAATTCACTTGAGTATTAAACTTCTCAAATGTAATAATTATAAACTATGTGGCAGGCTTATAATCCTTATTATCAATCACCATCTTAGCGATGATTTCCTTTAAAATCTCTGAAGTACCACCACCAATTGGCCCTAATCTACTATCCCTAGCTAATCTTGCCATTGGATATTCTTCCATATAACCATATCCTCCTAAAAACTGAAGACATTGATAAATCACCTCATCCGACATTTTGGTAGATTGTAATTTAGACATGGTTGCTTCCTTAACAACATAATCTCCCATATCTAATCTTTTGGCCACATAATAATTGAATTGCTTACATATTTCCATTTGGGTCTCACAATCTGCATAAGTATGTCTAAGAGCCTGAAATTTATCAATTGTTTTACCAAATGCAGTGCGCTCACTCATATATTGTTTAGCATACTCCAAAGCATATTCTGCCCTAGCATGTGCATTGACACCCATTATTAGTCGTTCTAACGAAAAGTGTTGCATAATGTAACCAAATCCTTGATTTTCTTCTCCCATTAAGTTAGATGCTGGAATTTCAACATTATCAAATGCGATCTCTCCAGTATCAGATGCTCGCCAGCCAAGTTTATCTAACTTTGTAGCTGAAATACCAGGTGTCTCTCTATCAACAACAAATATACTTATACCCTTATTTCCGAGTTCTGGACTTGTCTTAGCTGCAACAACAAGATAATCACTGTAAACTCCATTTGTAATAAAAGTTTTAGAACCGTTAATAATATACGTATCACCTTTTTTTACCGCTGTTGAACGCATACCTGCAACATCACTACCACCAAAAGGTTCTGTAATACAAAGACAACCTATTTTATCTCCCGTTATACTAGCTGTAAGATACTTTGCTTTAATTGCCTCGTCACCTTCCTTGTTAATATGAGTCATCGCCAAATAAACATGAGCCCAAATTGCTGCTGCAAATCCACCAGAATTTATTTTTTGTAATTCTTCAAGTAAAATAACTGTGTAGAACAAGTCTAAATCTAATCCTCCATATGCCTCAGGGTAAGCTAAACCAAAGTAACCCATATCAGCAAATTTCTTCCAAATAAATCTATCTAAAAACCCTTGTTCTTCCCATTTTTCAACATGAGGAACAACCTCTTTTTGTAAAAAATCTCTTAAACTTTCTCTAAATAAATTATGCTCTTCCGTGAAATATAAGCTAGACATCATATGCAATTTTTTAAAGGTGCAAATATAACTTAATTATCTCATATTTGTTAATTGGAAAATCTTCAACTTTTGTTAATTCTTCTAAAGATTTAAAGCCATCTCTTAAAGTTCTTTCTTCAATAATATTATTGGCAACTTCGTAATCTATATACTTGATTAAAACCAACTCATCTCTATTTGCAGTGTTTAGATTAAATGTAATGATCTTTCTTGGTGACTTAACCGCATACTCTTTATTGATATTTTCAATAACCTCTGGTGATAAGCCATATACTTCAGAAAGCTCAATCATAGAATAAAACCCTCCATTGAATTTATCACGATATTGAATTATGCGCTCAGATAATTTTTCTCCTACACCATATATTTTCTGCAATTGTAATCTAGTAGCTACATTAAGATCTTGTTTTTGATCATACGTTTTAATCACATTAGAATTATAGTAACTTGGTTTTGATTTTGGATTAGTAACCCATTCTGGAAATTTAAAAAATGGTGAAATTAACGCTAAAAGTGAATCTGAAACCTTAGTTACCTTTTGAAAGTCTTCTGCATTATTAATCCATTGATTATTTGATCTAAATTGATGCAATCTATCAATCTCTTCATTACTCATACCTAGAGTATATCCTTTATAATCTGTAATGTAATTAGGATTGAAAGGGTAAGTTTTAGGTTTATTTTTTTCTAATTCTACTGTACGCAAGGAATCTAATTCCTTTCTGAATTCGTCTATATTTTCTCTTTGTGAAGGTTCACTATTATCGGTAAAATCGATAAACAGATATGTACATTGTAGTACTATAATGATGAGTAACAACAAAAAAATCCCATTTCGTTGTTGATTTGAAAACTGGAAATGGGACATCATATTTTATGAAGAAGAATATTATTCTTCTGTACCTGCTTTAATTGCCTTTACATATTTGGATATCTCTTCACGAACTCTTGGGAACAAGAAGAATAAACCAATCATATTAGGAAAAACCAATGCTAAGATCATTGCATCAGAAAACTTAATTACCGCATCTAATGTTGCTGCCGCACCGATTACAACGAATAATAAAAACAAAACCTTATATAACATATCTGCAGTTTTTCCTTTTCCAAAAAGGTATTTCCATGATTGAAGACCATAATAAGACCATGATATCATAGTACTAAATGCAAATAAAACGATCGCTATGGTCAGTACATATGAAAATCCTGGAATTACAGAATCAAATGCTCTAGACGTTAAATCAACACCTCCTAATTGCTCTCCGGTTCCATTTAAAATAACATTACTTCCGTTTACTGCACCATACTCGAATACACTCTGAAGGTTAGTACCATCTATATTAAAAAAGATAATTACCAATGCCGTCATTGTACATATCACTACTGTATCAATAAACGGTTCTAACAAGGCAACTACACCTTCCGATGCAGGATACTTTGTCTTTACAGCTGAGTGCGCAATTGCAGCCGATCCTGCTCCTGCTTCATTAGAAAAGGCAGCCCTTTGAAAACCAACAATTAAAACACCGAGAAAACCTCCAAGACCTGCCATTGGTGTAAAAGCACCTTCAAGAATAAGTCCAAAGGCTTCATCAATGTATGAGAAGTTTGCGAATATAATTATCAGTGATGCAAGTACATATATACCTGCCATAAATGGAACAATCTTTTCAGTAATCTTGGCAATTCTTTTTATCCCTCCTATAATTACAATACCAACTAAAATTGCGAGAATTATACCTATAATAACACCAGTACTTCCACCTTCAAATCCAAAAAGCGAACTTAACTGAACAGCAGCTTGATTAGATTGAAAAGCATTACCGCCTCCAAATGACGCACCTACACATAAAATTGCGAATAAGGCACCTAATACTTTCCCTATACCAGTGAAACCTCTTTCCTTTAATCCTTTAGACAAATAATACATTGGGCCTCCATAAACTGTACCATCATCGCCTATATCTCTATATTTTACACCTAATGTACATTCTACAAATTTTGTAGACATTCCAATAAGTCCACAAACTATCATCCAGAATGTAGCTCCTGGCCCACCTAATGCTATTGCAACGGCAACACCAGCAATATTCCCCAAACCTACAGTGCCTGAAACAGCAGTTGCTAATGCCTGAAAGTGACTTACTTCACCTTCTTGACTTTCATCTCTAATTGTATCTGGTAAATCACCATCAACAATATTTACTGAGACTTTTTCTTCAACTCCATGCTGTTCGATTTCATCATATTTACCTCTTACCGTATTAACTGCAAGCGGAAATTTGGTTATACTCGGTACCTTAAAATAAATTGTGAAAAATGTTGCTCCTAATACCAACAGAATTACAACAAAAGGAATATCATAGCCTGCTACAGGAACAGGTGTAAGTATAAATCCTTCCCACCAAGTTGCAATTGGCATAAATGCATCATTTACTTTTTCGTCGAGGCCTTTTTCAGCTTCTTGAGCATAATTTAATAAGGGTAATATAAATGCAGAAATTAATAGAAGATACTTCTTCATAAATAGGGTTATTAGTTAGTTATTGTAATTTTAAGCTGACAAGATGCTAAAAAAAAACGAATTTTTAAAACCACACACGTTAAAAAGGGCTTAAATTCTAAGCTATATTATATTGAGAATTTAGACTTTGTATTTGTTCAGGCCTACCTAATACAACAATTTTAGAACCAGGGACTAACTTGGTGTCTGCACCTGGGTTAACTATATATTCACCATTGGGGTCTTTAAAGCCTATTACAGTACAACCTGTCATTTTACGCAAATCTAATTGCCTTATAGTTTTTACATTCTCAGCATTATATAGTTGCTCCACTTTTACTTCTTCAACATTTATGTTTCTTTCTCCAACAATACCTAAGTTATCAATAAACTCCACTAAATCTGGTATTACAACTAAAGATGCCATATGATCTCCACCTATTTTATCAGGCAGAATCACATTGTTCGCACCCGCTAACTTTAATTTATTGTAAGATGTCTCTTGGGAAGCTCTACTAATAATTGTCATTTTACCATTTATTTGGCGCGCAGAAAGTACCACAAAAAGGTTGTCGGCATCGCTAGGTAATGCAGATATTAATGTACTAGCTCGTTCTATACCAGCTTCTATAAGTGTTTCATCTTC
The DNA here is from genome assembly GCF_046762865.1 of Winogradskyella sp. A2. Taxonomy (NCBI): domain Bacteria; kingdom Pseudomonadati; phylum Bacteroidota; class Flavobacteriia; order Flavobacteriales; family Flavobacteriaceae; genus Winogradskyella; species Winogradskyella sp. A2. The sequence goes on along the minus strand of NZ_JBKQXM010000001.1, from coordinate 682,047 downwards.
ATTAGCATTACCAAAAACGTACGGCATATCTTCTTCTTGCAAACGTTCTATGATTTCTTTATCCTTTTCAATAATCACAAAAGGCTTATTATAAGTTTTCAACTTACGGGCAGCTTGTTTTCCATTGCGACCGAAACCACAGATAATAATGTGGTTTTTCATTGCTTCAATTTCCTTTTGCATTTTTCTATGTTTTATATCTTCAAGATTATTTTTACTAAGAATGTATTCTGTTATAATTGAAATTGCATAACCCACTATTACAACACTGGCTAATATTAAAAATATAGTAAATATTTTTGATGCTGTGTCTAAAGGGTTTACTTCGGCAAAGCCTACGGTAGTTATAGTAATCACAGTCATATAAGCTGCATCAACCCATTCATATCCTGAGATATACTTGTAGCCGACTACACCTATAAACATTAATATCAATAACAGCAGTAATGCCGTATATATTTTTGACCTAAAAAGTTTAAGTAATGGATTATGCATATTTATAAATCAAATACTGAAGACCGTTTTGTGTAAATAATATCTTTTATTCTTATCCAAAAAGCCAAAAACAAATATAAGGCAAAACCAAATCCTACGGTAACAAATGTTAGGTACATAAATGATGTCCTCACAATCTTTGCTCTTATACCTAAACGATCTGCTATACGTTGGCAAACATAGTATCCGCGTTTTTGAAAATAAAGCAATAATGCATAAAATAAATTCATAGATGCAAGTTACTTAATTTTTAATGATTAGACTGTTTCCAATAGCGCACTCTAAGCATTTATTTTTATCACAATATTCTTGTTTTAATTGCAATAAAGCTTGAGAATTACATGCGTCTTTATCAAACTTTTTTAAAGTAAAAAATTTATCTACAATACTATTACGCTCTAATTTTATGGATTTAATCAATTCTAGTAATTCTTCTTCAATGAATTTTCCATTAGAATTTGCATATGCAAATTTTAAAGGGATAATCGTATTGATAATTAAAAGGTCGATAAATGATTTTGTCAATGTTTTTTTAGTTGGTTTAGACTTTTTAAAAAACGTATAATGGCTTTTCCAATACTCTGTCGTACTAACATCAAATAAGTCATAGATTTCTTCTTTTGTCCTTAAGGCTATTAATTTTGAAAACAAGCTATCCTCCTTAAAATACAGATTAACAGCTTGAGATATTCTTATTGTGGGGAAATTTAATGGTCTCAGTCTAAAAAATTGCAATGGCAATACTCCTTTATTTGATAATTGAAACTTTTGTCTTAAAAATATATAGCGCTGTTTTAAGTCATGAAGATATGAATCTTCAGAATCAACATCTAACAATCCTGCTTGACCGAATAACAAAGCCTCTATATCCAAACAATTATACCTTACCTTTCTAATTACTGAATAATCGATAGAGTTAGCCAAACTTAACATGGGTTCGCCGTTTACCTTAAGTCCGAAATTTTTTAGCAGTAATTTAAAAAGTACGGATTCCCAATCGTTATGTGATTGTTTTAAAAGTTCTTGTATTGTACTAGATTTTCCTTGAAGCCTTTCAAAATAAAGTCTTTCCAACCAATTATCTAAAATGAAATCGTTAACCTCATTAAAATCTTTCTCACAATTGATCCAGGATTTTGATTTTATCAAATCCTTATAGTTGTTTAATAGAGTTTCATCAACATAATGCCTTAATTCCAAAGTTGGAATTACGGAATTATCTTTTCTAAAGATTTCTGCATCATGATCCCAAACAACGTGAAGTATCACATTATCATAGGCCTTATCGCGTTCATGATTATGAACATACCAATCTGAGGATTTGATATGTATTTCTACATTACCTGCCCATAACTGGTCTGCAATTGTAATTTGAGCATTAAAAAAATCTGGACCCGAATTATAATTGTGCTGCCCTAATTTCTTTATATAAATAGACTCTCCTTGCGCAGTATTGCAATGAGTTGAAGTAAAGGCCTTATGCTTCCAAATGTAATGAAGGAATTCTTCTTGCATTACCCGAAAATAGTAAAAGAAATGCTCTAAAACTAAACAGCTTCTTGTTTTTCTTTACTATAAAAACTCAGTAGCCTATGTAGTTCGTTTACATCAAATGGTTTACTTAGGTAGCCATTCATCTTATAGCGTTCAATCTTGGCGCTGACCTCGGACTCAGCAAATGCAGTTAATGCAATAATTGGAATTGAAGCTTTAGTTTCATCACTGATGTTTCTTATTTCTCTTGTGGTCTCGTAACCATCTAAAACAGGCATTTGCAGATCCATTAATATTAAATCAAAATCATTTTGACTGTAGACATCTAATAATTCTTGACCATCGTTAGTAATTACATAATCTACCGACCATCTGGATAACAGTTTTTTGAGTAATAGAATATTGAGATTGTTGTCCTCGGCAATCAATACCTTTAAATCTATTTTATCAGTCTTTGCAATGTTACTCTTTTTTGAAACTGACTTTTCATCAGAGTATTTAAATAAAATATCAAACCAAAATGCTGAGCCAGCTCCCTTTTGACTTTGTAAATGTAATTCACTCCCTTGAATATTAAGAATTTCCTTACATATGTATAAACCTAAACCAGATCCACCATATAAAATCGAAGTATTATCATTGGCTTGCACAAAACTTTTAAAAATATCCTTTTGCTTATTGTACGAAACTCCTATTCCTGTATCCTCAACAATAAAGCGAATTTTGCATTCCTCTTCAAATTTCTCAATGAGCTCAACAAAAAATGAAATACCTCCTTCATGTGTAAATTTAAAGGCATTACTTAACAGGTTTTTAAGCACCTGAGAGAGTTTAAGGCTATCCCCTTTAATTACATTTGGCAAGTTACTATCCATTATAATTTCAAATCCAAGTTCTTCTTTAATGGCAGTCTGTTTAAAATGCAGATGTATGTTTTGAACAAATTCTGTTAAATTGAAATCTTTCTCAACTATTTTAATTTCATTGGATTTATATCTGTTTAAATCCAACAAATCATTAATTAAGGCTAATAAATGTTCACTTGAATATTTTAGAACTTGCAAATTTTCAAATTGCTCTGGCAGAAACTTTTCCATTAACAGAATCTCTGACATTCCTATTACGGCATTTAATGGCGTCCTAATCTCATGAGACATAGTCGATAAGAATGCATCTTTAGTTTTATTGGCCTCGTTTAATTGAATCTCAGTTTCCTTTAATTGTGTAACATCTATCATTGTACCTATTGTACCTACATTATTACCTTCAGAATCTTGTATAAGTTCTAACTTTAGATCTATCCACAATTTTTCTCCATTCGGTTTATGATATTCAAAAAGGGCAGAATAGTCATTCATTCCCTCTGATAGAAACCCTTTTATCCGTTCTTTTTCTGTATCATTTTTACCAAATAATTTATTTCTGCACTTTTTATTAAGTGCCTCTTTTATCGGTATGCCAGTCAAATCTTCCCAAGCCTTATTCAAATATTTGAAATTCCCTTGCATATCTGTTTTAAATATGACATCCTCTATTGTATTGACAATGGTATCTAACTCATTCTCTACATTATCAACCCTAGACCTTAATGTTTGATTTAATTTAAATAGCTCATTAGAACTTCGCTCTAGAATAATTTCAATGTGTTTTACATCGGCATCAAAACTATTATAGGCATCATTGACCGCATCGAAGAATTCCTTGAATTTTTCCTTTTCATCTTCGTTGAAGTTGGCTTTACGGATTTGCCGTTTTAGAAGTCTATGTTGGCCTTTTTCTAGCATTCTGACAATGTAGTAATAGTCATGGTTTGGTTATGCAATTCACATGGTGAAAATTTGCCAAATGGCGCAATTTCACCATAGGAATAAAATCCTGTAATTTTGGAATTAGATCCAACAATATCTTGGACTACCTCAACTTCTTCTTCTACAAGTTGCTTTAGGACAAATCGCCTACCAACACAACTAATTAAAATTGCCAATTGTGTATTCTCATTTGATATTTTATTCGCTCCTTTAGCCGAATCTTCTGCTCCAATGATAAGTCTATCGATATTGGCTTTCATTAATCGTACATATGATCCTTCGGGTATATTGCCTGCAAAGGTTAAGCTTTGATCTTCTTCGTTAACAGCCAAAATTGTTCGCACAACAGGTATATCATAATCATTAACTCTCATACTTAGAGGGAACAATAAACCAGAACTTGGTAAATTTTTTGCATTATCTCCTAAAAATGACTTGTACAATTCTAAAGCAGGTAATCCATCTAGTTCATAAAGAACGTTCTTATCTGACTTGGTAACGAGTCTGTCAATACCAAAACTATCCCATCCGCCTTTGGAGTTAAAACCCACCTCTAATTTATTTCCATAAAAACCTATACCAACAATAGTCTTGTTGGCGATAGTATCATTGGCTACAACGAATGTTTCTTTAAAATTTCCAGAATCTCCCGCTAAACCACCAGTTATACTTGTTTCAGGAAGAATGCTTTTTAAACCTTCCACTAAATCCGCACCGTTAACATTAAGTCCATCACTGAGTACCAAAACATGCTTTAGTCCATTAGACTTTAGTTTGTTAGCTAATTCAGCACCAGCATTGAAACTGTCATCCATAGATTTTACCTTTACAGTTTCAAGTGTATGTGCCGTTTTTTCCAGCTCTATTGCCGTTAGTGAAACACTGCTGTCATTTACGTTAACACCAGAAATTTCTCCTGCTGTTGAACATCCCATGATTGCAGCATCAGGATGTAACTCTTTTAAGTTCTTAATTAATTCTCTTTTTCCTTTGAATGTTGGTGAAATAAAAAGCAATAAGATACTTGCTTTTAAACCTATAGTAGGTACCACATCATGCCAGGTCGCATCTGTTAGGGACAGTTGCTCTACTTTCATTGTTTATTATTTTAGATTTAGGGTAATGCACTTTATCGATAAAATATGCATTTTAGCGAATATATGCCATAATTTGACTAAAATCCAAATTTTTTAAGTGTTTTTTATAACAACTACTTCACCTTCAACATTCTACAAAAAAGCATTTATATACTTTTTCTTACAACATAATTAATGCAACACTCTGTTAATTAATATATTAAATTAAATTCTTGACAATTTTTATTGAAATTCATACCTTTAAAATAAAATTTACTTATGAATCGTATATATTTATTCATTCTAGCTCTAATCGTTCTTTCAAGTTGTAAGGATGACGAAGGATCTCAATATTCTGCCATTGCCGATTTTATTGGAGAATGGGAATTAGAAGGTCGTGTATTGAATGATGGTTTGCCCCTTGAAGTTGGAGAAGAGTCATTGGTTTTTTCAGAAGATAATAATTTTGAAGATTTAATGGGACTTTATACTCTGAGCAATGTTACAGAATCAAATGGTCATTTCTTTATTAGCACCCCTAGTTACGAATTGAATTTTGAAAACTCAACTGGTGAATTACTAACCTCTGAGTTTAACATTTACAATGGAATTCTTACCCTTGAATATATAAATAGTGAGAACAATATTGTAAGGGAGGTTTGGAGAAAGGATTATTCTCACGATACTGAATAATTATTTGTTATTCAATGTATCCCATTTTGCGCATCCAGTCGTCGTTAAACATTTTACCAACATAACGGCTTCCATGGTCGTGAAAGAGAACCACCACTACATCCTCTGGTTTAAAATGTTCTTTTAACTGCAATACACCTTTAATAGCAGCACCTGCAGAGTTACCTAAAAACATGCCCTCTTCTTTGGCTAGTTTTTGAGTATAAACGGCAGCATCTTTATCAGTCACTTTGGTAAAACCATCTATGATATCAAAATTTACATTTGCCGGTAATATATCTTCACCTATTCCTTCAGTGACGTATGGATAAATTTCCTTTTCATCAAAAATTCCGGTTTCATGATATTTCTTAAATACTGAACCGTAAGTGTCAACACCCCAAACTTTTACATTTGGATTCTTCATTTTTAAATAACTACCTACACCAGAAATTGTACCTCCAGTGCCTACGCCAACCACAAAGTGTGTCACCTTTCCATCAGTCTGTTCCCAAATTTCTGGACCAGTTGTTTTAAAGTGCGCTTTGCAGTTACTTGGATTGTCATACTGGTTTACATACCATGAGTTAGGTGTTTCTCTACCTAATCGCTCTGAAACAGAATAATAACTTCTCGGATCGTCTGGTTCTACATCAGTTGGGCAAACGATAACTTCAGCACCTACAGCTCTTAAGACATCCATTTTTTCTTTAGACTGCTTATCGCTAATAACAAAAATACATTTGTACCCTTTTACTATGGCTACTAAGGCGAGTCCCATCCCAGTATTTCCTGAAGTCCCTTCAATTATTGTTCCTCCTGGTTTTAATCTTCCATCTGCTTCAGCATCTTCTATCATCTGCAACGCCATTCTATCTTTAACAGAATTACCAGGATTAAATGTTTCATATTTTGCTAAAACCATACATGGCAAATCCTCTACCAACTTGTTCATCTTCACTAAAGGTGTGTTACCAATTGTTTCTAATATATTTTCAGCGTAATCCATAATTTTCTTTTGCGGTGCAAATTTAAGCTAATTGTAAGAAGTTATAAGTTAAAACTTGCTTATGTTTTTATTTTACCAATTAGTCAAATCTAATAGCTTTTATTGGAGATATTTTAGCTACGATTATTGATGGTATCATTAGCATAAGCAAACAAGCAATAAACGTACCTAAGTTGAGGTATAATATATAATCTAAACTTAAATAAACAGGAGCTTCAGATACATAATAGGTGTCTGGATCTAAAGGGAAAAGTTTAAAATACTTCTGAGCCAATAATAGCCCCAACCCTATTAGATTTCCCCATAATAAGCCAAGTCCAATCAGATAAGAGGCATTATAAAGAAAAACTTTTCTAATACTCCAGTTAGATGACCCTAATGCTTTTAAAATACCAATCATTGTTGTGCGCTCTAATATTAAAACTAATAAGGCTGTAATCATATTGATCCCTGCCACGATGATCATAATTACAATAATACCATAGGTGTTATTATCAAAAATCTTAATCCATTCAAAAACTGTATAATACTTTTGATTCACAGCTGTTGCATTTAGTAGAGACGGAATTTCTTGGTAAACAGCTTTTGTTTTCTCCTCCAATAATCTGAAATCTTCTATGAATACTTCAAAATTACCCACTTGATTGGTCTCCCATTTATTAAGTCTTTGTATATGTCTAATGTCTGCAATGCAAAATTTCTCATCCAATTCTTGAAAACCCGAATTATATATGCCAACAACCTCATAGTTCATTATATTGGGTAACTTATTTAGATTATCACCAAACAATGTTTGAAACTTATCACCGACTTTAAACCCTAATCGATTTGCAAGGTATTCTGATATTAAAATTTCTTCGTTACGCTTACCAGAAAAATCCGGAAGCCTTCCTCCTACCAAGAATTCCTTAAAGTGTTCCCAATTATAATCTGAACCAACACCTTTTACAACAACACCTTCAAAGTCTGTTTCAGTTCTTATTACAGCAAATTTTGTCGCCACACCTTGTACATGACTAATGCCATCGATACTTTTAAACTTAGGATAAAAATCTTGTTTAAGTGAAATTGGTACCTGAGATTCATCTGAAGCATTAGTGTCATAATTTGTAATTTCAATATGACCATTAAAGGCAACAACCTTATCTCTGATTTTCTGTTGCAGGCCAAAACCAGTCGCAATCGCTATTAACATGACAATTATGCCGATAGCAATGGCCGCAATACCAATTTTAATTATTGGTGCTGAAACACTACTTTTATACGTTTTATTACCAATAATACGTTTAGCTATAAACAACTCGAAATTCAAACCTATATATGCGTTTTAAGGTTATCAAAAATACAGTTTTATTATTTGTTTTAGTAGCAATTTCTTGCGGTTCTGAAACTAAAAATAATGTCTCTTCTAATGATAAAGTCCTGAAACAAGTTCAGGATGATAAAACTATAAAACTAATTGATAAACCGATTATTGTTGGTGCTAACCAAACCGAACAATACTTACCTTTACTCAAAGGAAAACGTGTTGGTATTGTGGCCAATCAGACTTCGGTTATATTTAGAAAAAAGATACGGAAGTTTAATGTCTTAAACTATAAACACATTGTTGATTCTCTAATAGAATTAAACATTAATGTTAAAAAAGTATTCTCACCAGAGCATGGATTTAGAGGTACTGCTGATGCTGGCGAAGCTGTAAAAGATGGCATTGATACCAAAACACAATTACCTATTTTTTCACTTCATGGAAAACATAAAAAACCTACAAAACAAAAGGTAGAAGACTTAGACATAATGGTTTTTGACATACAAGATGTGGGTGTACGGTTCTATACATATATATCTACCTTACACTATGTTATGGAAGCTTGTGCTGAACAAAATATTCCCCTATTAATTTTAGACCGTCCTAATCCAAATGGCAATTACATTGATGGACCTGTTTTAGAAAAAGAACACAGTAGTTTTTTAGGTATGCATCCTGTTCCTATAGTTCATGGTATGACTATTGGAGAATATGCTCAAATGATTAATGGCGAAGGTTGGCTAAATAATGGAGTGAAATGTAATATTACTATTATAGAAATTGAAAACTATACGCACGACAGGAGCTATAGTTTACCCATTAGACCTTCACCAAATTTACCAAACGATCAATCTATAATCTTATACCCAAGTTTAGGTTTGTTTGAAGGGACCAATATAAATGCGGGTCGTGGAACTGAGTTTCAGTTTCAACGTTATGGCGCACCATTTTTAGACAAGACAAATTATATGTTTAGTTATACTCCAAAACCAAATTTTGGTTCTAAATACCCTAAGCACAAAGATGAATTTTGCTATGGTACAGATTTATCTAAAGTACATGCAAAAAGACAATTTACCCTTAAGTATATTATTGATGCCTATAATAATGCTATAGATAAGTCTAAGGTCTTTAATACCGCTAGCTTTACAACACATGCTGGCACTGCAAAATTACAGCAACAAATTGAAGCAGGATTAAGCGAATCTCAAATTAAAGTGACTTGGCAAGAAGGTATAGAACAATTTAATAAAACTAGAAAAGCTTATCTATTGTATCCTTTGCATGATTAATTATTGCCTACTGCAACTACTTTAACAGGTACAGAAGTACTTATCTTTTTTTCGGTAGTGTGTACTGTTTTAGTTTTTGGAATTTCCTTTAATACTCTTACAACAAACACAATGCGCTTTGGCGATTGAACAGCCACCAAAACATGTTTACCAACTGATAATTTATTTAAGGGAAGTTGAAATGATGTATCGTTTATCTTAAATTCTAACTCTCTAGTATAATCCTTATTAATGGTATACAAATAGTTAATCTTCTTTTCACTTTTAAGAATTAAGGTATCTTTAGTTTCATTGAGTTCATGAACTAAATCCTTAGCTTGTATATTTCTATTTTTCTCGAGTTTAGCGTAGTGTTCTTGAGCCTGAAGTGTAAAACTCAATAAAAAAACGAGTACAACTACGATGCAAATCCGTATTAAATTTTTCAAAGTAAACTATTAAGTTAAACATTATCGTTCACTCAACAGTAATTAATCAATCCTATCCAAACATAGTTTTATTCCAGCAAATTGTACAAGAAATCCTACGAAATACAAAAAAAATAGAAGAACGGTCTATTTTGTTAATAAACCTGTTAATAACTTTAAATTTTGAGCAGTTTAATTAATCGATCAGGATAGTCAGTAATGATACCGTCCACTTGAAAACTAATCATTTCTCTCAAGTCTTTTGCATCATTAATTGTCCATGGTATAATCCTATATCCTACGGATTGGAATTCTGCTACAATATCAGATGTCAAAAGTTTATAGTGTGGGCTAATAATTTCAGGTTTATAAGTCAATGACAAGAGTTTATCATCTATGTTCTCACCTTCATCTACGAGCAAGGCAACCGGCATTTTAGGACTTTGTATTTTTATTTCCTCTAGTATATTAAGGTCGAAAGATTGTAAATTAACCTCAAACATAAAACCTGATTTTTCTATTTCATACAAAACAATCGAAACATACTCTTTCGGATAGGGTGTATACTCGCCATAATGTTTTGGTAATGATTTTAACTCGATATTGAACCTCACAGCAGCATTCATGGAGTCAACAAGCTCAAAAATATCACCCAAAAGAGGTTTAAAAGTCTTTTGATTTTTTTGATCTGGAAAAGTAGGATGAACTTTTGTACCACAATCATACTTCTTAATCTCTTCATAATCCATGGCATATAAGTTATAACTCATGGCATCTTCTTCAGGTATTTCATCTCCATTAGAGTTGAAGCAAATTATAGGATTCATAAAAGGTTCGTGAGAAACCACAACCCTATTATCCTTAGAAATTGAAATATCCATTTCTAAAGTATTTACACCCAAATCAATAGCTTTTTTAAATGCTGGCAGTGAATTTTCAGGATATAAGCCACGACATCCCCTGTGTCCTTGTATATCTATTTTCGGTGGTGCTGTGCAGCTCATAAACAAAAAGAGAATAATGATAAAAAAATTACTTCTCAACATCAGCTGAAAATGTAGGTTTCTCATACTTCTGAAAAGGCTGTTTTAATAAATCTTTAATGTTTCCGTTTTTAACCTCATCTGGAAAAACATCTACACCATAAACCAACTTTTCTCTATCTAAATAAAGATAAGTACCGAACAACCTATCCCAAATACTAAAAATATTTCCATAATTAGAATCTGTATATGGCAATCTATAATGATGATGCGTTTTGTGCATATCTGGTGATACTATTACATAGCTTAAAAATTTGTCAAACTCTTTAGACATTTTGATATTAGCGTGAGTAAATTGCGTAAATACCAAAGACATCGATTGGTATAAAAACACTAATGCTATAGGAGTACCTACTAAAAACACACCTAGTAAAGTAAATGCAAACCGAATCACACTTTCTATAGGATGGTGTCTATTTGCCGTTGTTGTATCTACTTTATGATCTGTATGATGGACTAAATGAACCATCCACAATGGTTTTACTTTATGCTCAACATAATGCGCTAAGTATGCACCAAAAAAATCAAGTAATAAAACCCCCAATAATGCATACGACCATAATGGCATTTCTGGCAACAAATTTAGGATACCATAGTTATTTGCAACCACCCAATCTGAAGTACCCAAGAGTAACCATGCCAAACTAAAGTTTATAATAATAGTGGTTAGGGTGAAAAATAAATTTGGTACGGCATGTTGCCATTTCTTATATTTAAACTTAAACAAGGGCACACCACTTTCTAAAATCCAAAAGAATGCTAGCCCTCCAACTAAAATTATACTTCTATGTGAGGACGGAATAGTTTCAAAATAATTGATTATCGTTTCCAATAATTTATATATTTAGATTTATGATTTTTTCTGCTTTTTTCAAATTTACTGAAGAAACTTTACTTTTCCACATTTCGGCTTCTTCATCATCTCCCAAACTCTTATGTGCTGTATAATAAAGAAAGGCTAAAAAGGCTTCATTATTTTCAGCGTTTTGTCCCTCATCAAGCTTTTTAAGTAACCTCAATACTTTCTTAGGACGTTTTAAAAGCAAGTATTCTTGTATCTTCAATAACTCACATCTTAATAAAAGTGACTCTCTTCCATCCAAATTCCCAGATTGCACAAATCGTTTTGCTTCTTCTAAATAGATATTAGACAAATCAATAATTTTAGATCTGGTATCTTCCCTCACATATAGCGTTAAATCTAAATACTTAGATGCTAAAAAATATGCTGAATAAAAAGATTTTTCTTTATAATAGTTAGTGAGTTCATTAGATATAAACTTAGTGTTGAGTGCATACCTTTCTATAATTTTGGTAATATTTTGAAGCTCTTCTGTGAAACTATTGACATTTAATATGTTGCCATTAATGTCCATTATTTTAATAGAGTCATCATTAAACTTATCGATATAGCTTTGTTTTCGTTTCCCCTTAATTTTCATATATAAATCGGCATACTCATCTTCACTTACGATTACAGGTACAAAATTCTTCCATATTAATGGACTAATTTCTTCATCAGAAAAAAGGTTTGGTATAACAAGGTATCTACCTCTATCACTTTTAACAACAACAGGATATTGATAGTATGTAGACTCTTCCCAAACCATTAAAACCATTTTGTTTTGAACAAGAGCTAACTTCTGAGCAATATCTAAAGATTTCATCCATTGTTGAGCTGATACATATGATATGCTTAGAATGAAAATCAAGGATAAAGTAAAGTGTTTTTTCATAGCTTTTTTTGCATTCATTAAATCAAAAATTATTCCAATAATAATGTACTAATTTTGAATACGTTTTTTCATTTCTTCAACAATATTAAAGGCTGCAGGACAAATAGCCACGTTCTTTAACGTAAGATTAGAAATTTGCTGAAACTTTTTTCTGTCTGTATGAGGAAATTCTTTACAAGCCTTTGGTCTAACCTCATAAATAGAACAGTAATTATCTGCGCCTAAAAACGCACATGGAACCGATTGTAAGACATAGTCATTTTCCTCATCAATTCTTAAATAAGCTTCGATAAACTTTTGCGCCTTCATTTTAAAGTGGCCAGCAATTCGTTGAATGTCCTTATCAGTAAACAAAGGTCCTGTAGTTTTACAACAGTTAGCACATTCTAAACAATCCGTATGTTCAAATTCTGCTTCGTGCAACTCTTGCATTAAATAGTCTAACTGCTTAGGTGGTTTCTTCTTTAACTTCTTAAAAAATGCTTTGTTCTCGTTATGCTTATCTTTGGCAAGTTTTGGAAGTTTATCGATTTGGTCTTGCATGTAACAATTAAAATTGAATGTTAAAATACAATTTATACCATTAAATTACTATAACTAAGAAATGAAAATAAATAAAGATATTTTCGGAAAAGCTTTGTTAGATTACTTCAATAAGAAGTATACTGAAGATATTATTACCTGGACCAATATTTCAGATAAAGATGTGCTACCGCTTCGCTATTTATTTAGAGAATTTGTTGAAATGCCAAAAATAGAACAAAAAGCTCTGCAATTAAGTAAGGGAAATATCCTTGATGTTGGCTGTGGTGCTGGTAGTCATAGTTTGTATTTACAACAAAAAGGCTTTGATGTAAAAGCCATTGACAATTCTAAAGGTGCTATTGAAGTTGCTTTAACACGAGGCGTTAAAAATGCTCAACTAATACCACTACTAGAAGAATCGCAAATCTTTGATACTATTCTAATATTGATGAATGGTACTGGAATTTTTCAAGAATTATCTCAATTGACAAAATATTTGAAGCATTTAAAAACCCTTTTAAAACCCAATGGACAAATTCTAATTGACTCTTCTGATATTTCTTATATGTATGAAGATGAAAATGGTGGAACTTGGATTGATTTAAATGCTAGTTATCCTGGCGAACTACATTATTACCTCAGCTATAAAGGTGAAGAAGAAGTACCAATGAAATGGCTTTATTTAGACTTTAATACACTTAAATTGGCCACTACAGAAGTTGGTCTAAAATGCACAAAAGTAATGGACGGTGAACATTTTGATTATTTAGCACAATTAAAATTATAAAACTTTACAATTGCTTGTAAGTCCTGTTTTTTAAATTCTTTATTGTTCAATTTTGATTTTAAAGGCGGACAATCCAAAAAGTATTACTTTCTAATTGATCTTTAGAAGTCAAATTGATAAGTAGCACCAGCCAATGCCTGAATTCCTTGAACCGGGAAATTTAAATACCTCTGATAATCTTGATTTGCAATATTATTCACCTTTGCAAAAACTGATAATTGATCATTGATTTTATAACCTAAATGGGCATTAGCATCAAAATAACTATCTAATTTTATTGGAGTTGGGTCTGGGAAAATTAGAGTGCCAACCAATAGTAATTGATCTTTACGTTCACCAACGTAAAAAGCACTCGCACCAGCGTACCACTTTTCTGAAATTTGAACATCCATAAAAATTGAACCCGTAATATCCGGTAAGTTCCATGCTTCAGCTTGTGTATCAGTGCTATAATTAAAATACTCACCTTTAACACCCAAAGTGAAGTTTCTATTCACATCAATATTTAATTCACCAGCAACCGAAAATGTCGTGACATCATCATAAACTACACCAAAAGAATTACCATACTGATAATCTCTTGTTGCTAATGTTTGCGCATCATTGGCTTTGAACAAAGCCTTATTTTCTTCTGCAAAATAATTACCCTTAATATTGTAACTTACATTATTAGACAATTTTCCCTTTAAACCAATAAATGCATTATAGCGTTGATCTGTCGGTGCTACGAACAATGTAGGTGATACAAATGGATTCTCATTGGCAAAATCATAATATGAATTCTGAATCAGAGATCCCTTAATCCCTCCATATGATATTAATATCTCATCTACTAATCTATAAGATGCTTCAATATTTGGGTAGATAAAGAACTTATTATCATCAAATTCATTAGCATTTAAATAAACTAAACTCACACCAAGATTAACCGTAAGGTCGTCTTGGTTTAACTGATATGAAGGTGATAACCCAAAGGTTGTATTACCATATCTTAATTCATCTTCAGTAGTATAGGTATTGTCAAAACTACCACCTAAATAATCAATGTAAAATTCAGTGGCAATATGCTCATCTTGGATTGGTACATCAAAACTGGTCTTTGCAATAAATCTATTTTCTCCAGAATCTTGATTATCGGTAAATCGACGGAATCTTACACTACCATCATTAACGATAGCATCCTCAAATTTTAATTTACCACCAATATTAAATCCACTAAACGAATGGCCTGGATCAATAGTATTTGCTTCAGCCGTACCGAAAAAGTTTTGAGGTAGCCCATACCAATTATAAGATTGCACATCAAAACCTGCATCTATCTTCCACGAGAAATCACGTAACTTTTGTGAGTAATGAGCATTTAGACTTGTCTTTGCAAAATCATCATCCAATAACAAATCTTCAATACCACCTTGTGATGAATGGTGACTGAAATATCCACCTACATTTTCGCTACTATTTATTTCATGATTTAAATATACTTCACCAAGTACGGTAGTATATGTGCCAACACCTAATGATGCATAATTATCATACAACTTAATAGCTTTAGCTTTATCTACATTAGCGGCCTTTCCTTTAGCAGGTGTAAAAGTAGACGCAACAGGTATTGAAAATATATTGTACTTAACCTCTTTTTTCTTAACTGAGTTAGAATCACTCAGCTTAGGTGTATCCTTAATTTTAAACGCATCTGAAATTGTTGGTTGATAGGGTCTAACCACATTTACTACCTGATCATCAATAGTGTCTTTTTTACGCTCTTGGGCACAGAGACTTGAAAAACTAAATGATAGAGAAAATATGAATATTATTAACTTGATCTTCATTTTTGAAATTTTGATTTGACTACAACAGAAATTACATTCCTAATTTCCTTCTGTCTCGATTGATGAATTTGTTTTTGCTTCTTCAGCTTTAATTTTATTGAGTTCGATTGTTGCCTCATTGACAACATCGTCAAATTCTGAAAAGTTAGAGATTACACTTTCCAAAATATAGGTAGCTTGAAAAGCATCGTCAAGAGCATAAAAGTTCTTTGCCATTATAACCAAACCTTTTGCGCTGTAATATTTATAACTACTATAATCCTTAGCTAATTTTTGAATGGTTGCGTTGGAGGCTTCAAACCTTCCCTCCTTATGTTTAAAATAGGCATTGTAATAAAGTGCTTCCGCAGCCACATTACCAGTAGCATTTTTCTGAACTTGAGCATAAGCATCCTTTGCTTTAGATTCATTTCCTGTTTTTATGGCCGATCTGGCGATGATAAGTTGTGCATCACTTTTTATTTTATTATCCAATCGAGCATTTGTCAAGACCTTGTCGGCATATGTTTCAGCTTTATTGTAATCATCTAACTGATAATATGCATTCATTAAATTAGACTGTGCATATAATTTGTTCTGAGGATAATCCGCTTCGTTTTCTAATGTTTCTAAAACAGGTATTGCTCTACTCCAATTAGAATCGATTAAATAAATCTCACATAATTTTACTGTAGCCTGCTCCGTATATTCACTTTTTGAGGCTTCCACGACATATTCGTAATGTGGTTGTGCATTTTCAAATAGGTCTTTTTGGTAATACATTTGAGCCAAGTAGAAATGAGATTTTAAAGCATGAATTCCATTAGGAAACTGATTTAAATACTTATTAAACTGACGAATGGCATTATCAGTATCATTTTCTAGGTAAGGTTTCTCAGCAGCCAAATACATCGTATTATCTAACTCTACATCTGTTACCTCAACATAGTCTAAAGTGCGAACCCAATTTGCGTATTCATCTACTCTGCCTAAATCAATATAAATTAAACGTGCAGTAGAAACCGCTTGTACTGCTTCACCAGATCCAGGAAAATCCTTAGCAACCTTTTTGAATTTATTTAACGCACGTTCATTATCACTGGCATTGTAGTACACCAAACCTTGTCTTAAAAGTGACTTAGATGCAAAGGCACTTCTTTTATACTCTGAATTCAATTGATCATACATGGCCATTGCTTCATCTGCATTACCAGATTTCACGTAGGTATTAGCCAACTCATACATAGCATCATCTCTCAATGCAGATTTTGGATAGCCATTAATGAAAGTCTTCAACTCATTAATTTTGGTACTGCTTTTTCCTAAATAACCATGACTCATCGCCTTTTGAAAGGAGGCATAATCGGTTTCAATTTCATTGATTTGAATCGCCTTATCATATGCGTTAATGGCCTTTCGATATTTGCTAGAGACAAAATGACCGTCACCTAATCTTAAGTAGGCATCATTTCTTCTCAATCTATCTTCTAAACCGCCATTGATATATTCATTGAAAAATTCCGAAGCTTTGTTATAGTCTTTTAATTTGAAATAAGTATATGCCAGATTATAATTCAAATTATCGCTCTCAGGCAAAGAAGATGCCTCATCCATACCAGCAAATTGTTTAAATCCAATTAATGCATCGTTAAAATTTGCAAGATTGTATTCAGTTTCTGCCCTCCAAAATGTAGCCTTTGCAACATATTTAGGATCTCTTGGTTCTTTTAATGAACTGTTGAACATATCTAATGCCTCGTTGTATTTAGTTTCATTATATAACTCTATTCCACGAAAAAATGCCACTTTCTGATAAGCTACTTTATTTTCAAAACTGTTTTTCCCCTTTAGTAGTATTAAAGCTTCCTTATAATTTTTTGAGGTGATATAAGAATCAATCAGTAACGTTTCTATTTCTTCCTTGAACACAGTCTTTGGATATTTCTCTAAGTAACCAAATAGTACCTGAGGAACAGATTGGTACGGGTTACCAATTTCATAACTGATTTTTGCATAATTCAACCAAGCATCTTCTTGTATTTTTAAATCAAAATCCATTTGTGAGGCATTTCTAAAAGCATTCAATGCCTCCTGTTTTTTGTCTTGATTGATATAACTTTCTCCTAAATGGTAATAGGCATTTTGAGCTACAGAATTATTACCATCTATAATTTTGTTGAATTCTGAAATTGCACTTTCAAAATCATTTTGCTTGTAATAAGCATATCCTAATTGGTAATAGTCAGTATTAGTCCATCTTCCTCTTTTACCTTCATATGCTTTTAGAAAAGGTATGGCCTCAGTATATTTTTCAAGATTAAAATAACTCTCACCAATAATTTTTGACAATTCTGATTTCTCATTGGCATCGCTATTTGGTAATTGTACCTCAGCTAGTTCTATGGCTTTTTCGAACTTCCCTAGTTTAAAATTTAAGTCGGCTTGATAGTAAGAAAGTTTCTCCTTGTACTTTTCATTATCACTTACCTGATCAAAATATTCATTGGCGGTATCGTAATCATCACCTTCATAAGCCATATATCCAATATAGTATTTGGCTTGTGAACCATATTCTTTTGAATTTACAACTCTATTCAAATATTTTGTCGCCTGCTTTCTACTACCAGTTGAATAAAGGCAATAGCCATAATTAAAATAATATCTATTGCGCTCAGACCTTGCAATACTCAACTCATCTACTTTCTCGTACCATTTGCGCGCATATGCAAATTTGGAGTTTTCAAAATAATAATCTGCTACATCTAAGAATGCTGTATTCTTCTTAGTACTTGTTGGATATTCTTCAACAAATTCAGTAATTAAATCATCTGCATTTGGTTGATTTAATCTAACCGCGCAATTGGCTATATAATATGTGCAGTCCGATTTTAAAACGGCATCATCTGTAGTATATTTAATATCGTCAAATAATGATTGAGCCGCTTTATATTGTTGGTTATTAAATAGCGTTAATGCCTTTTGATAGTCTTGTAAATCACTGGTGTATATTGCTGACTTTTGAGCAAAACCAAATATTGAAAACGCAAAAAAAACAATAAAGAGTCGTCTTATTGATAATAGCATTGATTTCGTTTTTTGATTAATAATTTGTGATGAATCAAATATAATTTAATACAAAACCTATAACGGTAGAATTCTGTTATAATTATAAACTGACTTATTAAATATTAAACTGACATATTAAAAAAATCAAATTGCCGTTAATGTATTTTAACTTACTTGATAATTGATTTTATTAATAATACTTTTACACTAAACAAATTTCAAGCCATTTATGTCCGACACGGTCTTACAACTTAAAGATGCTACAATTTACCAAGGTGAAAGCATGGTCCTTTCCAATGTTAATTTTGAAATGCAAAAAGGTGATTTTGTATATCTTATTGGTAAAACTGGAAGTGGAAAAAGTAGCTTTATGAAAACTCTCTATGGAGATTTAGAACTTACAGAAGGTGATGGTTTTGTTGTTGACTTTAATTTAAGATCGATGAAAGAAAAGGATATTCCTTTTCTGAGACGAAAACTAGGCATTGTTTTTCAGGATTTTAAGCTACTACCTGATAGAACGATTAACGGAAATCTTGAATTTGTTTTAAAAGCGACTGGTTGGAAACAAAAGGAAAAAATAAAAGACCGCATTGAGAGTGTTTTGGACAAAGTAGGCATGAAGACAAAAGGATTTAAGTTTCCTCATGAACTCTCAGGTGGTGAACAACAACGAATAGCCATTGCAAGAGCATTATTAAATGACCCAGAACTGATATTAGCAGATGAACCTACTGGTAATTTAGATCCTCAAACCAGTATTGAAGTTATGGAAGTATTACAGGATATCAATAAAAATGGTAATACTATCTTAATGGCTACCCATGATTATGCATTACTTTTAAAATATCCAAGTAAAACGCTTAAATGCGATGAAAACAAAGTCTTTGAAGTGGTGCAGAGAAAAAGTTAATTATCTTTTCTATCATTATAAACATGTGGGTTTTTACGTATACCTTTTTTAAAGATTTTTCTAATTAACATTCTAACTTGTGCATCTGCATCTAAAAGAATGTTCTTTAAAGTTTCTTCTGGTCTACCTCGAAATTTAGTTACATGAAATTTATCTGTCTTCTTCAAGGGATCTGAACTAAAATAATAATTTGAAATACAACATCTGGCAGCTTCTTCTGAAACAACCTTGTTTACCGAATGCCACGAAGTATCGTGTGTGGCCATAACAGCTAAACGATTAAATTTACTTTCAATAAGTACTGGATCATTTTTAGGACCATTTGGCCAAACTTCTAAATGACCTCCATTTTCTAAATTCCAATTTGGCGTCACATAATAAAGTAAGTTGAGTACTCTCCATCTTTCTCTATCTGCGTCATGGGAATTGTCTAAATGTGGATTTAAAAAATTATTGTTAGCCATTAATGATAAACCACCAGCATATAAACTCTTATCCGCAAAGAGCTTTTTTATTCCACAAATCTCACCAATAAGACTTACTATTTTATCCGATTGAAAAGCATAAATAACTTTTTCTAATAGTGGATTGTGCTTATCCATTTGTGCAGAAACATATTTATACTCTCTTATACTATTTAAGCAACGCATTTCTTCCTTTTTTGGAAATACCTCATAACACCTATAGGCCAATTCTAATGGTAAAAGGTCATCTATGTAGAAAAACCCTATTCCATCTTTTGAACTTTCATAAGCTAATTTTATCTCAGCTTTTTGAGCATTGATTCTACTATAAATATGATTAGCAATGTCTTGTATACTATAATTTTCCATTCATATATAAAAAATGCAATTTAAGTTAAATTCATTAAAAGACTTCTCTTTGAGAATCATTTATAATTTAGTTACATTGTACATCTAATAATAATAGGTTTTTGTATTAAATAATGAAGATTATCTGCATAAGTACTTTAGATAAATTTTCTAGATTTTATCTGGATATAAATCAGGAGTTAAAATCTAAAACTAACTCTTCATTAAAGATCATTAGTATTCATTTCAGTGGGTTTTTATATACGTTACTAAGACTTAAATACAGTTGTTTTATTTCTTTCAGTGTATGGATCAAAGTAAACTTTAAAAAGAAATACTACCAAAGTATAATCAAGGATGGTAATACTTATCAAGGTATAAATTATAACGAATTTATTCAGTTTCATTTAGGTCTAAACAAAAATATCTCTAAAACAGATTTACAATATCAATCACTGGCATATATAGATTTTTTCAACAACTTTTTTGAAAGTCAAAAACCTGATTTTTTGATATCCATTAGCGATTCAAGAATGTGTGTAGAAATAGCAGTTGCCTTGGCTAGGCAAAAAGGGGTGAAGGTGTTTTATATAGAGCAGGGCCCTTTTAATACAACATTCTTTGATGACCAAGGTGTTAATGCCAACCTAAGTATTAGAAAGAACTCTTCAGTAGAAAATACGATTCCGTCTAAATCTAATGATAATTCAAAACCGGTGAAATATTCAAGATCCCCATTTTATCGTGGCTTTGATATTTTATTTATGAAGCTATTTGAAAAGTCAAAATTATACCCTCCGGATCTCAAACATACGGACATCAATACATATAAAAAGAAAATATCGAGGCATAAATCGCTTATTGACATTTACAAATTAGACTATGTTCTTTTTGCCTTGCAAATACCACTAGATGTTAACATGATCTATCATAGTCCTATTTATAATTCGCATCTGGAAATAATTAAGGACTTATCAGAGAATCTACCAACTTCTCTCAAATTAGTAGTTAGAGAACACCCGCTCTATATTGGAAAATATGATGAAGAAGTATATAGCTATATTGAAGACCATAATATCATAATTGACAATTTCTCATCCTTGGACGATGCACTTGAAAATGCCACGATTGTTGTCGTTAACAATTCAACTGTTGGTATTGAAGCTATATTTAAATATAAACCCGTAGTTGTTCTTGGCAATGCATTTTATGACAATGATAAAGTATGTACTAAAATTAATTATAAAGAAGAGGTTGGCGAATTATTACAAATAGCGCTAACAAAGACACCTAACAAATTAGAAATTGATAGGTTTAAAAATTCACTTTATAATTCAGTAATGCTCAAAGGTGGTATAACAGATAAAAATTTAGTGTCTTCCAAAACTATTGCAAATCATTTAATATCAAATTCGTAGAATGCCGTTTTTTTCAGTAATTATACCGCTTTATAACAAACAAGACTACATCGCTGACTGCTTAGAAAGTGCTTTGAAGCAAAATTTTAATGATTATGAAATTGTAATTGTTAATGATGGTTCAACGGATAAAAGTTCGAAAATAGCTGAAGGATTTAAGTCTGATAAAATCAGATTATTCCATCAAGAAAACCAAGGTGCAAGCAAAGCTAGAAATAATGCTGCAACCTTTTCAAAAGGACAATACCTTGCATTTTTAGATGCAGACGATATTTGGAAATCAAATCATCTTGAGTGTTTACACGAAAGTATAAAAGCATTCCCTAAAAGTGGACTTTATGCAAATAATTACCTGATAAAACATAGTCAGACCTACATAGCTCCTGCAGAATTAAATATCCAATTAACAAGTAATGTTCCTTTTATCCTCAAGGACTTTTTTGAAGCAAGTCTCAAAGACACTATTGTTTGGACTTCCGCTTCTTCAATAGCAAAATCAAAGTTTGAATCTTATGGCATGTTTAATCCAATATATTTGAGTAGTCAAGATTTAGACTTGTGGATTAGAATTGCATTAAAGGAACCCATAATTTTTAATCCGAAACAAACCATGATATATAACAAGTCTATTGACAATAGCTTAGGTAAAATTGAAGATAATGACGCAAGATTTATTCTTCTTAGTTCTTTCAAAGACTATGAAAAAGGAAATTCTAGCTTAAGTCATTATCTAGATTTAAAACGATATGGACTAGCCTTAAGAACAAAAATTAATGGTGAAATAAAAATCTACAAGGACACCTTAAAAATAATTGATTTCAAAAATCTAAATATGAAACAAAAATTGTTTTTAAAGACACCAACTTTTATTCTTAAGTTACTAAATAAAATTAGACTTTATTTAGTTAAAAACAGCTTGTATTTAAGCCTTTTTAAAGGCTAAGAATTCGTTAAAATCTCTAATATAATCGTCTTCATTATATTTTGCAGATGCCAAAACTAAACAGACACAGCCAGAAGAAAAATTATCGATTTCCCTCCAAATACCTGGTACTATTAACAACCCTTTATGTGGCTTATTTAAATTGACAATTTCCGTATCTCTACCATCCTTTAAGTGTACATCAAAACTTCCAGAAAGAGGTATTATAAGCTGATTCAATTCTTTGTGTGCATGACCACCACGAAAGGCGTCGGAAGGAACATCATACAAGTAATAAACACGTTTTATATCAAAAGGGATTGTAGCACCTTCAATAACAGCTAAAAGACCTCTTTCATCGTGAACCCTAGGTATTTCAATAATTTGTATGTCTTTTATTGTTGAGTTCATATTTATTTTTCAATTAAATTTTTCCATTGCAATGCTATAGCTTCCATTGAAAATGATTCAATACTTTTTCTGGCATTTTCACAACAGCTAAGATATAACTTTTCATCACCTACAAGTAAATTTAGTCCTTTAGCCAATGCTCCTGAATTATGATTCTCAACTAATACCCCATTATGTTTATGCTTTAAAACACCATCCTCATAATTATCATATCTTACACTTACAACAGGTATACCACATGCCAATGACTCTAAAACCGTCATGGGAAATCCTTCAAATCGACTGCTTAAAACAGTAAATTTTGAGTTAAAAATGTACGGAAATGGATTGCTTGAAAAGGGTAAAACAACTATAGTATCTGTTAATCCTAATTCCCCTACTTTAGATAAAATTTTGTCTTTATCCTTTCCATTGCCCATAAGTACTAACTTAACACCTTGAGATTTTAATTTTGAATCATTATATGAGTCCACTAAGAGTGATAAATTCTTTTGTTCATCCTCAAATCTTCCATACCAAAAAACATATGGTGATTCTATAGTAACCGATTCTATCTTCTGTTTGTCTATATAGTCTAAATCAACCGGATTATAAATCGTTTCTAGATGTCTAAAGCCATATTTTTTAAAAATTAAATTTTGTATTTTCCCTGACACTGATACTATGGCTTTTGACTTCTTATACACAAGTTTTGTCAACCATTTAAAAGGTGGGAAATATAAATCTATAGCATGGTTGTGCACTACATAAATGGTCTTTTTTGGATAAACAAGAGCAGATATAATATATTCTGAAAAAGGTTTTTTTCTAACCCTATGATCAACAACTATGTCTATTTTTTTACTTTTTAAAAACTTCCTCAATAACAGTAACCTATTAAATCTACCTAAAATGGTATCATTCTTCTCTTTAATGGCGCCAAGATTGAATAATTCACCTTTGTAGGGATATGAGACACTATTTAAAATAGTAACTATGAATACTTGATAACCTAAGTTATTTAATAGAATAGATTGCAATGAAGCTACTCTATCTGCACCACCTTCACTTAATGAACGAGTGACAATACATATTCTTTTTTTATGATTACTTTGCATATTAATTGGATGGTAAAGATATTAAATGAAAGTTTTACTTTTTGGAGAATATAATAGAGCTCAATGGAATATTAAAAAAGGGCTTGAAAAACTCGGCCATGAAGCCATAGTTGTGAGTATGAGAGATGGCTTTAAAAAAGTTGACGTAGATATTGAAATCAAAGATCCTTACACTAATTTTACTTTTAAAAAGCTTAGAGCTTTAATCATTAAATTATTTGGATATGACATTTCTGCAAAGAGCATAAAACATCAAATTAAATCTAAAAAACAAGACCTTTCAGGTTTTGATATTGTTCAGTTTATTAATGAAGCTCCATTTGATTTTACTCGCGAGGATCAAAAAAAAATATTTGATTGGCTAAAGAATTGGAACAAAAGTCTTTTTCTTCTTTCGTGTGGCCTTGATTACCCTAGTGTAGCATATGCCTATAATAAAAAATTTAGGTATTCTATTCTTACACCGTACTTTGAAAACAAAGGTGCAAAAAAAGACTTTTCACCCGCTTTAAGCTACATTACAGATGAGCATATTGAGTTACACAAACATATTTTTAAAAATATAAAAGGTGTTATCTCCAATGATTTAGACTATCATTTACCCTTAATTGGTTATGATAAATATTTAGGCATGATTCCTCACGCGATTGACACATCTGAACTGAAATATTCAGAACCTGTAATCAAAGACAAAGTTGTTATATTTCATGGAATAAATACCTACAACTATTATAAAAAGGGGAATGACATTTTTGATGATGCCTTAGACTTGATCAGAGATAAATTCAAAGACAAAGCTGAAATTATTGTTACTAGAAATCTTCCATACAAGGAATACATAAAAAGCTTTGATAGAGCTCATATATTATTAGATCAAGTTTATGCCTATGACCAAGGATTTAATGCACTAGAGGCTATGGCAAAAGGTAAAGTAGTCTTTACAGGGGCCGAAAAAGAATGGAGAGAATACTATAATGTAGAAGCAGATACCATTGCCCTTAATGCCTTACCAGATGCATCAAGTATAGCTTCTAAATTAAAATGGTTAATTGAAAATCCTGATGAACTTGAAAAGATTTCAAAAAATGGACGAAAATTTGTAGAAGAGCATCACAATTATATTGATTGTGCCAAGCAATATCTTGAATTATGGTCTAATGCTATAGAGGATCAATCTTAGATTGTTTCTTATAGTATATCTGGATGAATATAATTACTACAATAAGATAGATTACATACCTCATAAAATGAGCAATTACAACACCTTCAGTTCCATATGTAACAATAAATACTTTAGTGAGTACGTAAAACAAAACAAGAGAAATTAACTCTGTTATCACAAAACTTTTTACCAACTTTTTAGCTAAAAACTGGTATGCAAGTACCAAGGCACATAACCTTATAAAATCACCTAATAGTTGCCACTTAAATAATGGTTCCATCCCTAAGAAATTGGGATAGATCAATTCTATTATATAATTACGCAATAGATATACCAGCACCATACCAGCAAAGAAAATTGGCAGTATAGTCTTATAAATATTAAATACCTCCTTATTAAATTCAGATCGATTGTAGATACTGGCAAATCTTGGCAAAACATAAAGCGTAAATAAACCCGTGGCAAAAACCATATAATTTTTTGAAATAAAGTTAATTGCTGTCCAATAACCAGCTTCATTAATATTTATATCCTCTGTAACAATGGTCCTTATTTCTAATTCAATGAAATTAATAAGAAATGCCGAAATAAATGACATTAATGTGAAGGCTAAAAGACTATTTCTATAATCTAAATTGAGTTTGAAATTTTTAAATTTCACATATCGACTCAAGGTTTTACCAAAAATTATCAGAAGTGTTATTAATTGAATAATTGGAGCAATTGCAATAGCAATTATGACACCATTTAGATTATAAGTGTAAAGACCAAAAACTAAAACTACAGAAGCCAATAAATAACTCATTAGCTCAATCTTAGCATATTTTTTGTAATCCGATAAACCACTAACAACGCCATTTATGATCCTACTAAGAGCAATAAATGGAACTATAATTGCTAATAGCTGAAAAACATATGCAAATTCAACCGTACCAAAAACATAGGTCGTAAAATAATTTGCACCAATAAATAGCACTAATGCAGAAATTATCGATCCAATTATAAGAAAAACTGTTGCAGTAGAGAAAACTTTTGTGAGTTCGGGGCGATTATCCTTTAATTCGGAAACATACTTTACCAACCCACTAAAAGTTCCAAGCGTCGATGTACTTGAAAGCATAGCAATAATGTTTCGAATTTGACCAATATTTGCTATACCTGCTTCACCTACAGTAACAGCTAGTAGTCTTTGAATAAAAACGGAGACAATAAGCCTTATAAAGATCACAACTGCATTCAAAGATGTTATCTTTAAAACAATATTATTCTTAATAAAGCCAGGAAGTTTCAATATTTCTAATTTAATTATCCTCTATTCCTTCATCCGATAGCACACCGAACAAAGAACTACCAAAAATTAGTAATATTATTCCAAAATGCATAAAATAACTGAGACAATGGCCCATTACAGCTCCTTTTAAGCCATATATATCTATGAAGTATATACTAGAAAAATAAATAATTATAAAAAGGAATATTTCTAGAATTAGGAAATGAGCAAACATCTTCTTTGCAAGGAATTGATAAGCAATTACCATGGATAATACCCTCATAAAATCACCCAGTATTTGATATCCGAACAGATCTTCAACTGGTTTAAAGTCTTCAGTGAATAACATACTCACTAATAAAGTCCTGCTTAAGTATATAACTAAAAGCATTAGCCCAAAAATGGGCATTATGGTTTTATAAAAACTAAATACTTCTTTTCTAAATTCTTTCTTTGAATTTATTTCAGCGAATCTTGGTAGAATATATAACGCCATTAGTGAATTGATGAACATCAAATAATAATCAGAAACACGATTCATGGCTTGCCAATAGCCTGCTTCTTTTAACCCAATTTCAGTTATTAAATAATTTCTAATTATAATTAGAACAATTGGTATGGCAATAGATGAAACTAGTGCCATTATCATATATGGACTTAAATTATTTAGTATTGAAAAACTAAAGTCTGTTATTTTAATATAATGCATTAAATTCTTTCTATAGAGTACGCCGACAATTGAAATTAAAAGGTTTAAAGCTGGTGTAATGACAACCGCAACCAATGCACCATCAATGTTATCCTGCCAAATCAATAAAATGGTTACTAATAGGCCTAACACCTGACCAATAATATTAATGATGAAAAGTATTTTATACTTTGAAAAACCGTTCATTATAGCAAACACGAACATGTTTAGGGCATAAAATGGTAATACTATTGCAAGAATCTCAATGACATAAGTGTATTTATAATTACCTTGAAATATTAAACTATTAATGAATTCAGCATTATAATAAATAAGAAATGCCAGTAGCATTGAAGAGAAAAACCCTAAGTAAAAAACAGTTGATAAAGTTCTGCCTAATTCAATAGAATTATTTTTAAACTTATCAATAAACTTAACAACACCTTTATATAAACCTGCTATGGCGACGGATTGAACGGCACTTAGGAAGTTTCTCAAGTTTCCTATGAGAGCCATTCCCTCTGCTCCAATAAAAACAGCAATAAATTTTGAGATTAATATGCCAGCTATAATCTTAACACTAATATTTGCCGTATTAAGACTAGCCGCCTTATTTAAGACCTCTGTGTTTATATAGTCAAAAAACTTCTTCAATTAATAGGTGTTTAAAACTTCAATGACACGATTTACTTCATCATTTGTCATTACGGGACTTATAGGCAAACTTATCACTCTTTGATGGATCTTCTCAGTAATTGGTAGTTTTAATTTTGAATACACCTTTAAAGCTTCTTGTTTATGCGGTGGTTTCGGATAATGAATTAACCAACCTATTTCATTTGATTCCAAATATTTGATAAGTTGGTTTCTATCCTCAACTTCTACAACAAAGGCATAAAACACATGATTATTACTATTATTATAAAATGGAAGTTGAATTTTTGGATTTTTAATTTCACTTAAATACATTCTGGCAATTTCTTGTCGCCTCTCGTTATCCTTATTGAGTGATTGTAATTTTATTGATAAAAAAGAGGCTTGTAACCCATCTAATCTACTGTTATAACCAATAATTTGGTTTTCGTATTTAATATCACTTCCATAGTTTGACAATTTCCTTACTACCGAATTTAGGTCAGGATCATTCGTAACAATCGCTCCACCATCACCAAGTGCACCAAGGTTTTTACTTGGATAAAAACTAAATGCACCTGCATTAGTTAAGTTACCTGCCCTACCATTTTCACAAGAAGCTCCATGAGCTTGTGCTGCATCCTCAATGAGCAATACATTCTTGTCTTTAATTACTTTGCTAATAGCATCGACATCCGCCAGTTGACCATACAAATGCACAACTATTATTGCCTTTATATCATCATTGAAAACCGATTTAATAGATTCGGCTGAAATATTATAAGTAGCCTTATCAGGTTCAGCAAAGACAGGTGTAAGACCAGCATGAATTACTGATAAAATGGTCGCTATAAAAGTATTCGCAGGCACAATTACTTTATCACCTTCTTTCAACTGACCCAAAGCTATGTAACCTTTTAATATTAAAGTAAGAGCATCTAAACCATTACCTGTGCCAATACAATACCTCGTACCACAATAATCACTAAACTCATTTTCAAATTTCGTGACGCTTTTTCCTAATATAAAATGTGAGTCATTAAGATCCTCATTTAATGCTTCATGAAACTGATCTCTGAATCTGTCATTTATTTTATGTAGGTCTAAAAACTTAATCATACAAATATATCTTCAAGGAGTTGATGATTCTTTGTTTTTATATTGTAAAAACTTTGAGTTGTAGATTTTGCCCCAAAGCCTTCTTTCCAAAACTGCAGACCTTCATTAATATTATTTCCATTATTAGTATTTGACGTACCAAAACTAAAATACTTTTTATGAGGAAAAATGGTTTTGATCAACTCAATATGTAAATAATCTAAGCTTCCCAATTTATTCTTTTGGGCATTACCCGAAATATATTGACAATGGACAACATTTTCGTTTTCAAATATAGTAGTACCGCCAACAATTTTGTTATTATGGTAAACATTGAATTGTCTTATATTTTTAGGAAAATCGAGTTTCAATGCTGTTATTTCTTCGAGGCTATGTACAGGTTTTACACCGTGCTTTGTTTGAAGATTCGGTTGTAATATTTCCTTCCAAAATAAATCAAAACTTTCCGTTTCCTTAACTTTTAGATTGTATTTAATCCCACGTTTATAACCTTCTTTTCTGCTACTAGAAAAATACACATTACCAACATCTATCACCGAATGCAAATCGGTTCTGACGAGCTTGGCATTAGATTTAAAACAGATGTAAGATAAAGGATTGTTTATTTGGTTATTTAGATAAATAAAAGGTAATTCTTTAATGATTAAATCATTTATCCTTTTGTCTTGCAAAAAGTTTAATATGGCTTTGATTGTTATAATATAATCTTTGGTCTTTATTTTTTTTGAATGTATTAAACCACCGTAACTTAAACCTTGGTGAGAATAAACAGAATCATTATTAATATTTGCTGGTAAGACAGCTAACAGTTTTTCATCTTTATAAATCAATAATGAATAATCCGTGAACCTATCGTTATGATAGTCCATAAACTCCCTTTGAAATAAAAATGTTTGCTGATTGCTTTCTTCAACAAATTTATTCCAGATAGTAGCATCTTCTTTGGTATATTTTTTTACAGTAATTATGTGTGAAAATTTTAGTTTCTATTATTAGTTACTCTCTTTTACAATTACGACATTACCGTTATCGTCAATAGCTTTGACAACATTTTTGAGTCCTAAGGTATTTAATTTTAAATTATAACTAGAATCATCTTCGAGATAATCTAGATACTTTGAATCTTCACTTAATACCGAAAACAAAACTCTGAACATATTTACATTAGTTTTTAGGTCTTTGTCAAATCCATCTTTTAAATGGCCATTCCATTTGATGGCAGCAATATTTGAAAAAATAGAGTGTATTAGTGCTGGACTTTCATTTGAAAACAAATCGTTAAAACTTTTTAACCCTACCCAACCTCCATGGTCTGCTAAAATAATAATAATACTATTTTCATCTTCTTCTGTAATATAATCAACGACCTCCTTTAACCATAGATTGACTTCAGATATACGTTGTAAATATTTATCTCGCTCTTTTTTGATAGACTCTTCAGTTTTATAAAACCCTACGTGATGTGGTAATAACTTCTCTACAAAGAAAAATTTAGGGTTTTCTGATTTTATACTCATTGCTTTTTTTAAATCATCAAAAACATTTCTCACCTCACTATCGCCCTTGGTTATGTATGGAAAATCTTCTTTGGAAATATTGAAATAATCATAATTTTCTTGCTTCCTGTTTTGTTGAAAATATTCGTCTTGTGCGATAAAAAAAGTTGTGTAACCATTATTGTTTAAAACAGATATGGATGGATTTGATGTAGTAATTGCCTCCCTACCATTTGCCATTTCAATAGCAGGAAACAGCATATCACCAAAACGATGGTGTTTCATACCAAATAAGGATGCATTAGAAGTTAAACTCGCTGGATAATTACTTCTAAATTCATCGTAGATCTTAAATTTAGCGTCCTTTAACCATTGATATAAATTACTAATGGAATCGTATGGTGAATGTTTTAAAACTGACTCAGCAACATAGCCATCAGGTTGAATTAAATAAATATTTGGTGTTGCTTTTAATTTTAAGTTTATAATATCGTCTGGTTGTTGTAACCAAGCATCACCCTTAAGGTCCTCATAAGTATTTATAGCAACTCTTAAAACTGACAAACAAGAAAATATTCCTAATAAAACGATTATTTTTTTGTAGTGTTTTCGGGCATCAAAAGGCAATAAAAAACCTAAAGCAACAACAAAGCCAAAGAGAAATATACGTTTTAGCGTGGATAAAAAATACGTATGTGTTAAAAAAAAGAGTACTGCTAAAAGAACAAACCAAAACAATACCTTATGACCGTTGTTCTTTATAAAATTCGTCTTCTTGCAAATAAATATCCATATCAAAAAAGGAATCAAAACCATTGCACAAAGGATTGAAACAAAAAACAACAAATGCGACCAAGAATTTACTGCCCAATAATTGTTTGAACCATAAAACAACACTGGCGTAAGTCCTACAATTAAAAAGGTTATCAAAGGGTAGTCCTTTTTACTATTGATAAATACGTCTATCTTATTTCTTAGCTTACTTATCATTTCAATAACATATTAGACATGTTTTAATGGTCTATCTTCTTTAATGCCGTCCCTGATTTATTTAATACTTCAAACAAACCATCATTAATATCATCATTAAGTTTTAAATAACTTTTGTCGTCTTGCAAGGTCTTTAAAATTGTTGAATCTTCGCTTAAATATGAAAATAAAAACCTGAACAAATTAACTGAACTTAATAGCTCATCTTTATAATCTGGTTTTTCAGCCGGCCATTTTATGGCAAGTAATGAAGAAAACATAGAATGAATATGGTCATCTGAATTAGGAGTTTCAATAGATTGCGCAGAGTAATCGTACCCTACAAACCCACCATGGTCTGCCGCAATAATTACTAAACTATTAGGATCTTGTTTAGTTATTAGATTTACAATTTCAGTTAACCATTTATTAGCTTCTGCCAATTCTTCTAGATATTTTAATCGTTCTATCTCTTTACCTTTAGAATGCGGTTTGTAAGTACTTATATGTCCAGGTAATATGCGCTCTATAAAATAAAATTCTGGTTGTTCCGACGATTTTGAAATGGACTCTTGCAAGCTAACATTAACAGACTTATTGATATCAAAACCGTTGGACAATATTGGAATTTCATCAAGTGAGATATTATAAGTATCATAAGCTATTCTTGGCCTATTGACGAGCAAAAAGCCGTTTTCTAATATCAAATTGGTTGTATAACCATTATTTTTAAGAATAGACAATACTGGATTTTCTCCTACGATGACATTTCGCGCAAATAATAATTCCTTGTCTGAATTAGTGTAGCCATAAAAATGATGATTCATTGTAAATAATGAGCTATTTGAGCTTAATGTAGAATAGTAGTTGCTTCTAAAATTTGGATATAGTGTAAAATCTTGAGATTCTAAAAAATTTCTAAACCCTTCATTATTATAGTTGTAAAAACCTCGGTTTACTTGAGAAAAACCCACATAACCATCAGGTTGAATAAGATAAATGTTAGGCTTCTTTTTAAATTCTGGTTGAATAGCTTTGGTGGTGTCAGCGTACCAATCATTTTTATATTCCATACAGCCAATTAATGTTGGCATAAGAAACAATAAACCAACAAAAGCTAACAAAAATTGAAATCTCACTATTTTATCAAGGTAATTACTAAAAATCAGTGCCAATAAGAATGAAACAAAGATTAAAATGACAATTACCTTTTTATTAAATCCGTAGGTAGCATAAAGCATTAGGCAACAACAAATACTTAAATTCAAGAAAGTAAACACTAAAAGTGTTTTGTTATTTCCAGTTTTAAAAAACTGACTTCCATAATACAGACTTACTAATAGGATGGTGGGTAAAACTAAAAATATGACTGAAAAAGCAACAAACTGATGCAATGATGAAATTAATGCAAAATTAGATGAATAAAGATAAATTAAAGGGTACAATCCTGATGCTAAACCACATAAAACAATTAATTTTCTATTCGCATTAAGCTTTGTTTTTCTTTTTAATTGAATTTTAGTCAACATTATTCTTCATTAAATACATAACTCTTTCAGAATTTTTTACCTCAAGCTTTTCAATAATATCATAGAATTCTGAATAGGATTTTTCAAAATTATCAATGTTGTAAAAGTCAAAATACGACTCAAAATCTCCCTTGGCCTTTAATAAGCGCTGTACCCACGAATCATTTCGTTTGGGAAATTCAATAATTAAAGTTTTAGAAAATGTACTAAAAAATTTAGCTGAATCTTTAAACGGTACATTACCTGACAAAGACATATGGTGAATCACAGCTAAAGCCATTGTAACATCAGGTGAATACTGTTCAATACGCTCTAAAAACGAACTTCGTTCTTTATTATTCAAACCAATGGCAGGTGATGGATTTAAAACATTTAACACAAATGGTAATACATCCTTCTCCTTGTTTTTCTTTAACTTAAGATAGTTAACATCGACCGCGTTATTATCAATATCACAGACGAGATTTTCTTCAATTTCAAAATCAATAAATCTAACAAAGGTTCCATCATTTCCACCAACATCGATAAGTGTTTTCGGTTTCAAATTATTTATCCAGCTATTAATTATTGCAGATTTGTGCTTAAATGCCTCATCAGAATAATTAATCTTGTCATAGTAATCTGCCCACTCTGTTTGTCCCTTAAGCTTTAAATTTTTGATGTAGCTATATAAGCTCTCAATAATATTGAGCAATCCTTTTTTTGATAAACCTTTAACTTGGGTTTCTCCTTTGTAATCTTTACTGTGCTTACCTTCAAGCTTGGCCAATAAATGGATATTACTGTACAGCGTGGGATTTATTTTTGTCCTATTGGGAATAAGCGAACTAAGTAAAGTAACAGGTATGCCATCAATAAAATTACTCATTAACTTTAATTGATCTGCTCCGTGATAATGCGCTAAAACAAGAGGCCCAAAAAAATGAGTTATAAATTGCTTATAAGCTCGCCAAGGTTCATTTTCTTGATAAAAATCGAAGCTCAGAGTGTCAATAAAAATTGCACTTCCTTTATGAAATGTAATATTGAAAGCTGAAGCATCTTTGAGTGAAAATCCTTTTTCTAAAGCATATTTCTGAATCTTAAGTGTAAGAAGTGCAGCCTCCTTAAACATATTAAAACTCCACTCGTACGGATATGTTATAAATGGAATAGGTTCTGGTTGAACTATAATTTCCTTCTCTGAATGTGACAACTCTTTATGTGGAATCAATAGAGAATTTTCCATCAAACTATTAAAAAATCCTGAATCTGTAAGTGCGCGATATTGTTTAAAGTAAATAGGGTTTATCACCCTCTTAATTTCGCCATTATCTATAAAAACATATCCAGAAGGATCTCTAAATGAGGAAGAATGAAGTGCTTTAGAATCCACTTTATTTTGTATTGTCTACATCAGAATCTTTAACATCAATATCATCAAACACATCATCTTCCATCGGCTTAGCTATACCTAAAAACACCTTGATTTTATACATCAAATTTTTTGAAAACAAAACCACTCCTGCAACCGCAGCCACAATAGCTTGAATTATCATTGCCCCTAAACCTGGATCGAAATAAAGAAAATACATTTAACTAGTTTTTGTAAATATAAAACTTCTAATTTTTATTAATAGTCAAATAATAAATATTAACGGTTAAAATTGCCGCATTGGCTATAATAATAGGTAGACCTATTCGTATACTTGGCATTAAAAACCCATACAGAATAAACAAAACACAACCGGTCATATTTACAAGCCTTAACTTCTTAACATCTTTCATAGTAAATGATATTAATACCATAAAAGAGGCTAAATAGCCTACAAATTCAGTACCAGTGATGCCAAATAGCTCCATAAGTTGCTTAAATACTCTTTGATCGTTTACGATCTACTTCTTTCAATAATACTTTGCGAAGTCTTAAATGATTTGGTGTTACCTCAACATACTCATCTTTCTGAATATATTCTAAGGCCTCTTCTAATGAAAACTTAATCGCAGGTACAATCTTTGCCTTGTCGTCTGCACCAGCAGATCTCACATTACTTAATTTTTTAGTTTTAGTAACGTTAACTACCATATCATCTCCACGTGAGTTTTCACCTATGACTTGACCTTCATAAATATCTTCTCCTGGATTAATAAAAAACTTACCGCGATCTTGTAATTTATCAATAGAGTATGGAATTGCTTGACCATTTTCCATGGATACCAAAGAACCATTTTGACGTTCTGGAATCCCACCTTTTAAAGGTCTATATTCCGTAAATCTATGCGCCATTATAGCTTCACCAGCAGTTGCGGTTAAAAGCTGATTTCTTAAACCTATGATTCCACGAGATGGTACAATAAATTCACACACCATTCTATCACCTTTGGCTTCCATGGTAAGCATTTCACCTTTACGCATGGTTACCATTTCAATGGCTTTTCCTGAAACTGTTTCTGGTAAATCTATAGTCATTTCCTCAAATGGTTCGCACTTAACACCATCAATTTCTTTAATGATAACCTGCGGTTGTCCTATTTGAAGCTCATAGCCTTCACGACGCATAGTTTCGATTAAAACCGATAAGTGTAATACACCACGGCCAAAAACCATAAACTTATCTGCACTGTCAGTTTCTTCAACTCTTAGTGCCAAGTTCTTCTCTAGTTCTTTAGTTAGGCGTTCTTTTATATGTCTTGAGGTTACAAATTTTCCGTCTTTACCAAAAAATGGAGAATCATTAATAGTAAATAGCATACTCATAGTGGGCTCATCAATTGCAATAGTTTTTAATCCTTCTGGATTTTCAAAATCTGCAACTGTATCACCTATCTCAAAGCCTTCTAAACCAACAATAGCACAAATATCTCCTGCCTGAACTGAGTCAACTTTTTTACGTCCTAATCCTTCAAACGTATGTAGTTCTTTAATCTTACTTTTCATAATGCTACCATCTCTTTTCACCAATGATATGGGCTGATTTGCTTTTAAGCCACCTCTAGTCAATCTACCAATAGCTATTCGTCCTGTAAAAGATGAGAAGTCTAAAGAGGTAATAAGCATTTGTGTTGAGCCTTCGGAAATTTTAGGTTCTGGTATATGCTCAATTACCATATCTAACAATGGTTCAATATTATCAGTTGGTTGTTGCCAATCTTCACTCATCCAGTTATGCTTAGCAGACCCATAAACAGTTGGGAAATCCAATTGCCACTCCTCTGCTCCAAGTTCAAACATTAAATCAAACACTTTTTCATGGACTTCATCTGGCGTGCAGTTTTCCTTATCAACCTTATTGATCACAACGCACGGTTTTAATCCCAAATCAATAGCCTTTTGTAAAACAAATCTTGTTTGTGGCATTGGTCCTTCAAAAGCATCAACCAATAGTAAAACACCATCAGCCATATTTAAAACACGCTCTACTTCACCACCAAAATCGGCGTGACCAGGCGTATCGATTATATTAATCTTTGTATCCTTGTAAATAACTGATACGTTTTTAGATGTAATAGTAATACCTCGTTCACGTTCTAAATCATTATTATCAAGAATTAAATCACCTGTGTTTTCATTCTCACGAAACAATTGGCAATGGTACATAATCTTATCTACCAAGGTTGTTTTACCATGGTCTACGTGAGCAATAATTGCGATGTTTTTAATCTTAGTCATAACTGATGCTGATTTTAAGCGTGCAAAGGTACGTCTTAATACGTGTAAATCGTTAATTATATGTTATTATTTCATTTTCAAACAATTTGAGTTCGTATCTTACGTTCTTCATTTGATTAATAGTAAAAAGCCTTTTCACAACCAACCGCTAATTTCTGGCTATTTACATCTGAACCCTAATAATTAATAACAGATGAAAGCAATTAGTAAATACACTCGTTTTATCCCTTATTTATACTTTATCTCAGTTATATTGTATTGGTTTACTTATTCTAACAGAACTGAGGGGATTTCTGCCTATCCAATTTTATTATTTAGTATACCATTTTTATGGCAACTTATTAGACCAAACCGAAACCTCAACTTTTCTTTAGGTATCATATTTGTATGTGTGTCTTCATACATGATATTAGCGTATATTCTTGATATTTTAAATGTAGTCAATTGGTTTGGAGCTTCTTCATCCGTACTAACGAGTATAGGACTAATCATCTTAGGTAATTTTGTTATGGCATTATGGATGATACGCAATAGTATTCAGAAGCAATTTTAATTGAACCTCTTTTTAGGCATTAAAATATTATCTTTGCGACTTAATATGTTAAGTCAATAGCTTTGATAACAATTCCTAAAATAAAACATTCAGATTCAAACAATTTCTTTCTTTTATGTGGTCCTTGCGCAATTGAAGGAGAAGACATGGCTTTACGTATAGCCGAAAAAGTCGTTTCTATAACTGACAAATTAGAAATACCTTATGTTTTTAAAGGAAGTTTCAAAAAAGCCAATCGTAGCCGAATAGATAGTTTTACAGGCATAGGTGACGAAAAGGCACTTAAAATATTAAGAAAAGTCTCTGAAACTTTTGATATTCCTACTGTAACCGACATCCATGAAATATCTGATGCATCAATGGCCGCTGAATATGTTGATGTGTTGCAAATTCCTGCTTTTTTGGTCAGACAAACTGATTTAGTAGTTGCTGCCGCGAAAACAGGTAAAGTCGTTAATCTTAAGAAGGGCCAGTTTATGAGTCCTGAAGCTATGAAACATGCGGTTCAAAAAGTAAAGGATGCCGGTAATGAAAATGCATGGATTACGGATAGAGGTACTATGTTTGGTTACCAAGATATGATTGTAGATTTTAGAGGAATTCCAACAATGCGTCAGTTTGCTCCAACCGTTTTAGATGTCACACACTCATTACAACAACCTAATCAAACAATAGGAGTCACAGGAGGCCGTCCAGAAATGATAGAAACAATTGCAAGAGCAGGTGTTGTAAATAATGTTGATGGCTTATTTATCGAAACCCACTTTGACCCTTCTAATGCTAAAAGTGATGGTGCAAATATGTTGCATCTTGATAATCTCGAAGGATTATTAACAAATCTTGTGGCTATAAGAAAATTGATTAATTCTTTTTAGGTTTTTTTGAACCCAATATCAATTTAAAAGGGTTGGTATTTATTTCAAGCTGTTTTGTAATAACATATATAATTACCTCATCTTCAATGTCTTTAACAGATTTATAGCGTAGTGATGTTACGGATTTTCGATTTGCTGTAACAAAATACTCTCTATATTCATCGAGTTTTTCACCATGCCAAAAGGCCAAATCCACATAGTCTTTAGACTTATTAAGATAGCATAACGGAATACCATTATTGTAATAAAAAGGTATACGCCATTTAAAAAGCAATTGGGCATTAGGAACAATAGCCTCAATAACACTCTGTAGCTGTAGTAAAATAGATTTATAGGGCTCTTCTTGTTTAAGAATATATGCTTCAGCCGGATTCATGTGATATAACTATATAAAACTTGATTTAAAATTGACTGATATATTTTTATAAGCATCAGTATTTTCCTTAAATTTAGCAATAACCAATCAAATCAGACTTACCTCACCTCTTTATTTGAAAAGAACAATAACCCTAATGATAAATCTGAAGCAGATATTTATTTTATTAAACCTAGTTCAAATTAAAGGATTGCAATGAAGTTAACCACAAAATTAATTAATGAATTAGACCAATGGTTAGACAACTACTGGAAAATTTATCTCAAAGGAGACCTTAAAACTTGGTCTCAATATCTTAGTGACGATTATTACAACATAGGAGGAACCAAAGAAGAAATTTGGCGCAATAAACAAGAAATATTAGACTACACTTACACAATTCTAGATCAATTGTTAGGCAAAGTAGAACTTCGCAATCGCAATATTGATGTTATAACATTTGAAAAACATGTTATGGTTAATGAGTTCCTGGACATGTATATAAAAAATAACAAGGACTGGGAATTTTATGGTCATTTTAGATTATCATCATTTATAGAAAAAACTGATGATAGCTGGTTAGTCCTTCATCAACATGGCTCATTTCCAGATATGAAAGCAGCAGAAGGTGAAGCATTTGGTCTGGATGCTTTGAAGGCAGAAAATGAAAGGTTACAAAAAGCAGTTTCTGAACGCACGCTTCAACTAGAACATAACAATAGAGAATTACAAATTGAGGCATCATTGCAGCGCATTAGAGCAGAAGCTGTAGCTATGAAAGCATCCTCGGACTTACTCGATATAGTCGTTACCATGCGAAATGAGTTCATCAAACTTGGTCACGAGGCACATTATTTCTGGCATATGATGTGGTTACCAGAAACATATGAAAAAGCAATGACCTCTGGTGATGGAAGTAAAATTGGATTTGTAATGACACTGCCAAGGCACATACATGGCGACATTCCGTTATTGGCTAAATGGGAAAAAAGCAATAAACCAACTGTTGTTTATACTTTTACTACAGAAGAATCCATAGACTATGTAGATAAAATGGTAGCACTTGGTGATTTTAAAAGTATAGATCCACAAGCACCAAGTCATGATGATCTTAAGCATATAGGAGGATTAACATTTATCATGGCACGCACAACACATGGTGAAATAGGTTATAGTCTACCAGGAATTGTAAAAAATCCACCAAAAGAGGATTTAGACATACTGGTTCGCTTCGCAGGAGCTTTTGACCTCGCCCATAAACGATTTTTAGATCTTCAAAAAACGGAAGCACAAGCTCGCGAAACACAAATAGAACTCGCCATAGAAAAAGTGCGAAGTCGTACTATGGCGATGCAACATAGTGATGAATTACAAGAGACTTCATTCTTATTAGATCAGCAGGTAAGAGCTTTAGGGATTGAAACATGGGGCTGTGCATTTCATATTTATGGCGAAAATGAATCTACAGAATGGTTCGGTAATGAAAAAGGTGTTTTACCTACCTATACCGTTCCTAGAACTGGAATATTTAAAAAGTATTTCGAAAAAGGTAAAAAAGGAGAGACACTTTTTGTACAAGAATTTTCAGGTAAAGTATGCGTAGCTCATTACGAATATATGAGTACGCTTCCTGTAATTGGAGATGTTCTTTTAAAATTAAAAGAAACTAATAACGGATTTCCAACCTATCAAATAGATCATGTTGTCTATTTTAAATATGGGTATTTATTATTCATTACTAAAGAGCAAGTACCAGATGCCCATGATATTTTCAGACGTTTCACTAAAGTTTTCGAGCAAACATATACACGTTTCCTTGATCTTAAAAAAGCCGAAGCACAAGCTAGAGAAGCTCAAGTTGAAGCCGCATTAGAACGCGTGCGATCGGCTTCTATGGCTATGCATAAAACGGAAGACCTTTCTGAAGTTGTATTGGTTTATTTTCAACAACTTAAGCAATTAAATATTGAATTTGTACAGTCTTGGATTACTATATTCCATTTAGACGAAGGCTATGTTGATGTATGGTTCTCACCACTTGAAGGGTTATATGACACACCCACACATTTTAAGATGCCAAGTGCACTATTTGAGGAAACTAGCATAAAATCTTGGAAAGAAGGCAATTCTTTTTCTAGCATTTCTTTTGAGACAAAAGAACAAGTCAACCAATTTTTTCAAGTCTGTGATGATGTAACATCAAGTACTTATTTTGGTGATACTCAGAAAAAATTGCAGTTAGAACAATTCGAAATGCTAGATGCTAATCACAAATACGGTTGCATCAGTAAATCAAGCACCCATAAAGCCACTGAAGAAGAAAAAACTATTTTAAAGCGTTTTGCTAGAGTTTTTGATCAAACTTATACACGTTTTCTGGACCTACAGAAAGCCGAAACACAAACAAGAGAAGCACAGATAAATCTTGCTGTAGAGCGTGTAAGGGCTAAAGCCTTGGCCATGCATAAATCTGAAGAGATTATGGAAGTAGTTGCCAAACTTAAAGAAGAAGTTATGGCTTTAGACATTCCAGATGTCATTGCAGCAACTATTTTTTTAAGTGAAGGTGATGATAAAGTTAGAATGTGGGATTTATCGTCTCTTGAAAAAATAGATGGTGTCTATCAATCGCCTTTAGATATCACTTTTAAGCTTAAAAAAACAGATCCGCATTTATATCCAAAACGTGTTTGGGAAAACCCTGATAACTACTTTGTAGAAATTCAAGATGCAAATGGATTTAAAAGAATTTTAGCATGGCTTCGTGAACATGGTGAACATGATGTTGCCAATGAAACTGAAGCATTTATCGAAACCACTCAATTAAAACAACTCTATCATGTTGCCAAAAAACTAAACAATGGCAAATTAGTTATTGATTTATTGAATCCACCATCAGATGAAATGGAAGCCATTTTAACCAAAATGGGAGCGGCTTTTGATCTGGCCTATAAACGTTTTGAAGATTTACAAAAAGCCGAAGCACAAGCTAGAGAAGCTCAAATTGAAACGGCTCTAGAACGTATACGATCACAATCCATGGGTATGCAAAGTAGTGGAGATTTTGGTAAGGTAACCACAGAAATGTTCAATCAATTGAGAAGTTTTGGAGAAGAACTTTTTGCTACAGGGATTGTCTTTTGCGATAAACATGAAGGTCATGTTGAACAATGGCATAGTATACCAGGTGGAGGTATGCTCAGCCCAATGATAGTTCCGGTGGGCTTGGATTATATTCATCAATACCGTTACGATCAGTGGAAAGCTAAGAAAGAGTTGTTTTCAATTGAAATTCCAAGTGATTTTATAAAACAACATTTTGAGGATATCTTTAAGCTCCCATCGGCACAAATAACACTAAAAGATTTAGAATCACGAAACGCACCTATGCCTGAACCACCACCTTGGGAAATAGATTATGGTGCTTCATTTAAAAATGGTTACATCCTTGTTTCATCGCTTAAACATCTAGAAAACACTGATTTATTACCACGTTTTGCAAAAGTCTTTGAACAAACCTATACACGATTCTTAGATTTACAAAAAGCTGAAGCACAAGCTAGAGAAGCACAGATTGAAACTGCTTTAGAAAAGGTTCGTTCACAATCTTTGGCCATGCACAAGCCAGATGAATTGCAGGAAGTGGTTGCGGTTGTAGCAGAAAAACTAAAAGAATTAGGAGTTATATATGATGCAGGAGGTGTAATTCTTTGCACCTACTTCCCATACAATAAAGATGTTGTGCATTGGATTGCTGTAGATGATTTTTCAACTTCGGGACGCTATTTTATGCCTTATTTTGATAATCCTATTTTTAACGATGCCTGGGACTCCAAAATAAAAGGCGATGCCTATTTCTCAAAAGAATTTCCCGTAGAAGCGAAAAATGAGTTTTTTAAACATGCCTTTGAGAATAGCGATTATAAAAACATGCCTGAAGACTATAAAGAGTATGTACTTAAAGCTGATACGCATGCTTTATCGGCTGCCTGGTCAAAAAATTCTGCAATTATTATTCCTTCGCTATCTGGAGTTGTACCCTCAGAAAGCGATGCAGATATACTAAAACGATTTGCTAAAGTTTTTGAACAAGCTTATATCCGTTTTATGGACCTTGAAAAAGCCGAAGCCCAAACTAGAGAAGCACAGATTGAAACTGCACTTGAAAAAGTAAGATCTAGAACGATGGCAATGCAACATAGTGATGAATTGCCCGAAGCTGCTAATAATCTATTTCTGCAAGTACAAGAATTAGGTATACCAGCATGGAGTGCAGGCTACTGTATTTGGGAAGATAAAACCAAAAAGAGCTCTTGGTGCAATATGAGTAGTGAAGGTGAAATTCAAAAAGGGTTTTCCTTACCAACTATTGGTGAGGGATATAATTTTTATGACCCGATGATCAAAGGAGAACCATTTTATGTCGCTGAGTTGGGTGGTAATGCACTTGTAAAGCATTACGACTTTATGAGAACATTACCCATTGTAGGTGAAATATTTGATGATTTTGCAAAAAAGGGTATTGATCTGCCAACCTTCCAAATCTTTCATATTGTTTATTTTGAATATGGCTTTGTAATGTTTATTACTTATGAGGCAGTACCAGATGCTCATGATATTTTTACCCGCTTTGGTAAAGTGTTTGAACAAACTTATACTAGGTTTTTGGATCTTCAGACTAAAGAGACCCAAGCAACAAAACTTGCGGAAGAAAAAGAAAGACTAGAACATACACTAGATAATTTGCGTACTACTCAAAAACAATTGATTCAATCTGAGAAAATGGCTAGCTTGGGTGAGCTTACGGCCGGAATTGCCCACGAAATTCAAAATCCATTAAACTTTGTCAATAATTTCTCTGATGTAAGCAAAGAGCTATTAGAAGAAATGATAGAGGAATTGGAGAAAGGTGATATGGAAGAAGTCAAAGCCATCATGGATGATGTGGTACAGAATCTAGATAAAATAAACCATCATGGTCAACGCGCAGATAGTATTGTAAAGGGTATGTTGCAACACAGTCGTGCCAGTGGCGATAAAAAAGAACCTACCGATATTAATGCATTGGCAGATGAATATCTTCGGTTAGCTTATCATGGTTTACGTGCTAAGGACAAATCCTTTAATGCAGAATTGGTGACAGATTTTGACGATTCTATACAAAACATTAACATAATACCACAAGACGTTGGGCGCGTTATTCTTAACCTGTTAACTAACGC
Source organism: Winogradskyella sp. A2 (assembly GCF_046762865.1). Classification (NCBI taxonomy): domain Bacteria; kingdom Pseudomonadati; phylum Bacteroidota; class Flavobacteriia; order Flavobacteriales; family Flavobacteriaceae; genus Winogradskyella; species Winogradskyella sp. A2. The sequence goes on along the minus strand of NZ_JBKQXM010000001.1, from coordinate 638,427 downwards.
CTTTTATGTGGTTAATGAAAAGAAAAAAACAGGTATTGAAGGTTATAAGCCAACAGTATCTATTAGTACAAAACGCATAAAAGATTTTGTAGAAATTAGTGTAGAAGACAATGGTAACGGTATGCCAGAGTCTGTAAAGGAAAAAATATTTCAGCCTTTCTTTACTACCAAACCTACAGGTGAGGGCACAGGTTTGGGCTTATCCTTAAGTTATGATATAATTACCAAGGGTCATGGCGGAAAATTAAAGGTAAAGTCAGATCAAGGAAAAGGCACAATATTTAAAATTGAACTGCCAATATAATAAAGAGAAACTATGATAAAAAGAAAGTTAAATACAGGTATTGCTTGCCTACTTTTTATTTTTTCAGTTGGGTTAATTTATGCTCAAAACGATCGTGTTAAAGACTTACTGCAACAATTAGAAGTTGCCACACATGACAGTACTCGAGTTTATGCAAATAAACAATTGGGCTATTTTTATCAGCATAGCAATCAGGAAAAAGCTATAAATTATTTTAATGATGGTGTAATTGCTGCCAAACGCTCTAATGATAGTTTGCAATTAGCGAACTTATTTTACAGTATTGGCTATACCTATAGTGTTAAACAAGAATTACCAAATGCTATAAAAAACTACCTCGATGCTGCACGTATTTATGAAAAATTAAAAGATGATTGGCGTTTAGTTAATACCTATATGGGCATATCTAATCTTTATATCTCAGACGAGGATGTAGACAAACAAGCTCAATATTTAGATTATGCAGAAGATTTGGTTTTAAAAGGAAACGATAGTGTTCAATTGGGCAATTTTTATAGCCACAAAGGGGTTATATATGACCAAAGAAAATCCTACGATTCTGCAATCGTTTACTTAAAAAAGAGTCTTAAAATAGCCCAACAAATAAAAAACAAAAACTCTATTGCGGCGGCGCTCACAAATCTAGGACTTACTTACAAGCATATTGGAAATACCGATGCTGCCCTTAACTTTTATAAGCAAGCATTAAATATCTTCGAGGAAGAAAAAAACGATTTTTCTCTTGGTATATTATATAACAATATTGCCTCAGCCCATGCTCAAAAACAAGATTATAAATCTGGTGAAGAAGCATTCAATAAAAGTATAGATTATGCAAACATCGTTGGGTCACAACAAATACTGTTACAAGATTACAAGGACTTGGCCACGATGTACGGCAAAAAACCAGATTACAAAAAACAAGCTGAGTTTTTAGAAAAATATTATTCTCTTAAAGACAGTCTCTTCACTGCCGAAAAAGAAAATCAATTCTCACAATTAGAAAGCGATTATATAATTGAAAAGAAAGATTTGGAGCTTGAAGCACAGCAACTTGATATTGAGAAAAAACAAATACAGAATACCATTTATATCATTCTGTTTTCATTTAGTGTGGTCATTTTAGGATTATTGTTGTTCTATTATAAACGATCTCGCAAAAAGAATAATCTTTTACAATCTCAGAACCAACTTATTATTGAACAGAAAAATACTTTAGAAACCACCTTATCCGATCTTAAAGCTACACAATCACAATTAATCCAATCAGAGAAAATGGCGAGTCTAGGGGAACTTACTGCGGGTATTGCACACGAAATACAGAATCCGCTCAACTTTGTAAATAACTTCTCTGAAGTGAGTAATGAACTCATTGATGAGATGAACGAAGAACTAAACAAAGGAGAATTTGAGGAAGCCAAAGCCATTTCAAAAGATATTAAACAAAATCTTGAGAAGATTAACCATCATGGTAAACGTGCAGATGCTATTGTAAAAGGAATGCTGCAACATAGTAGAAATAACTCAGGTGAAAAAGAAAACGTGGACCTCAATAAACTTAGCGATGAATTCTTAAGATTAGCTTATCATGGCTTACGTGCCAAAGACAAAAGTTTTAACGCCACACTAGAAACAAATTTTGATCCTAAACTAGGAGCGATAGAAGTTGTAAGTCAGGAAATTGGAAGAGTAATTTTAAATTTATTCACCAATGCCTTTTATGCGGTTAATGAAAAACATGCTTCTGTCGCCTCTTCCGATTATAAGCCAACGGTATCAGTAACTACGAAAAGACTCAAAAACAGCATCACTATTGCTATAAAAGATAACGGTAATGGAATCCCTAAAAACGTAGTAGATAAAATTTTTGAACCCTTTTTTACAACTAAACCTACTGGTAAAGGCACTGGTTTGGGCTTATCTATGAGTTATGATATTATTAAAGCCCATAATGGTCAATTAGATGTGAAGACCAAAACTGGCGAGTTTACAGAATTTAAAATCACATTACCTATTAAAACCAAAAAATCATGAAGATATTAGTAGTAGACGACGAACACGATGTTCAACTTCTTTTTCAGCAGCGGTTTAGAAAAGAAATTAGAAAAGGTGAACTCAATTTTGTATTTGCATTTTCTGGAGAAGAAGCATTAGAAACACTTCGAAATATGGAACATGAAGCTGTTCTTATCCTATCCGATATTAACATGCCAGGAATGAGTGGACTTCAACTATTAGAGATTATAAAGAAAGACTTTATAGCACCTCCTCCTATTGTAATGATGGTAACAGCATATGGTGATGATGAGAATTATAATACTGCCAAAGAACTTGGAGCTGATGATTTCCTTACTAAACCAGTAGATTTTAAATTATTAAAAGAAAAACTAATACAGAATATATAATGGCTAAGATATTAGTAGTTGATGACGAAACGGATTTAGAAGTACTTATAAAACAGAAATTCCGAAAAAAAATAAGGTCACAGGAATATGAATTCCTATTTGCAATAAACGGGAAGGATGCTTTAGTTAAGATTAACCAAAACCCTGAGGTAGATATCGTTTTAAGTGATATAAATATGCCAGAAATGGATGGTCTTACCCTACTCGCAGAACTAAGCGAATTGAGTCCATTAATAAAGTCGGTAATTGTATCTGCCTATGGTGATATGGATAATATTAGAACAGCCATGAATAGGGGAGCTTTTGATTTTATTACAAAGCCAATAAATTTTGAGGATTTAACCATAACCATGGAAAAAACCATAGAACATGCAAGACATCTCAAGGAAACGCTACAAGCAATAAAAGAAAACAACATTCTTAAAATGTATGTAGATGAGAATGTATTGAACTTTATGGGAAACAAAGAGTTTGAGACTACTATGATGACTAATGAAACCATTGAGGGGACTGTAATGTTTATAGACATTTGTGATTTCACAAGTATTAGTGAAACGACTGCCGCAGATAAAGTAGTAAAGATGATCAATGCTTATTTTGATGAAATAGTTAAAGAAATCATTGATCAGAAAGGTTATATAGATAAATTTATTGGTGATGCAATTATGGCAGTATTCAGAGGAGAATACCACCTTGACAGAGCTATTGATGTAGCACTTGCTGTAAGGGACAAATTAAACGATTTGACCGAAATTGGAGAAGATGTTGGCTTTATACCAAAGGTATCTATTGGTATTAAAAGTGGCGAAATGGTGTCTGGTAATATTGGTTCAGTAAGTTTAAAAAGATTAGACTATACCGTAATTGGAGACAATGTTAATACTGCAGCAAGACTAGAGGACACAGCTAAACCAAATCAAATAATCATTTCAGAAGACTGCTACAAAAAAGTTAAAGAATCTTTTAAATGTAATAAGGTAGGTACAGTACAACTTAAAAATAAAACAACTCCAGTAACAATTTATGAAGTCTTAGAATAAATAATTTTTTAAGACCAATTAGAAAATTCGCAAAATCCCTATAACGAGAAGCGCAATACCAATTATGGCTTTAAATGGCATTAATTGATCAGAAAGTTTTCTTAAGGTAGTTTCTAGTGCTGGTACCTTTCCAAAAACATGGGTTAACAGTAAGATACCACCTAATATGCTCACTATATTAAATATTAAGTTATTCCAAAATGTGATTAATGGCAATATGACTAACACACCACCAATAACAGTTTGAAATGGTGCTAATGAGTTAGCAATTTTATTAAAAAAGTTACTCTCACCATCCCACTTATCTAATGTAGCAAGTCCTAAAAGTATACCTCCAGTAATATTTGCAATTGTCAACACAAGCCCTACCATAGTAATAAATTTTAAGTTCAATATAAATTTAAGAATAACTTAGAATTTATTTGTAGTAATGAAATAATTTATTTTACTTTGTATTTCAAAGTACTTTAATATTATGAGTAACGAAGATTATTTAAAAGACATCAGCGAGATTAAAAACTTAATGAATAAGTCTTCTCGTTTTATTTCCTTAAGTGGTTTATCTGGCATTTTGGCAGGTGTATATGCATTAATTGGTGCTGCTATAACCTACCATTTGGTAACGACATATAGCTACGGCACCCTCACACTAGACGGATGGGTTTTCAGAACCTCAATGATTATATTATTTGCCGTTGCATTTCTGAGTATTGTCACAGGTATATTCCTTACTACCAGAAAAGCAAAAAAGAATGGAGAAAAAATCTGGGATAGTTCTTCACAAAGATTACTCCTTAACTTTTTGATTCCGCTTGTAGTTGGCGGCTTGTATTGCATTATAATTCTGAATCAAGGTCGATATGGTCAAACAGGTGGCCTAATGCTAATATTTTATGGCCTTGCACTTGTCAATGCCTCAAAATACAGTATTGGCAATATAAAATACCTTGGGTATATTGAGATTATTCTTGGTTTAATAGCAACACTTTATCCAGGTTATGGTTTCTGGCTTTGGATAGCTGGTTTTGGTATTATGCATATTGTTTATGGCACCTGGATGCACTTTAAATACGATTCTAAATAAATTTATCATGGTAATCAATAAACGTTTTGGTTTAATTTTGGGTATCGCAATTTTAATATTGGCAATCCCTTTAATAGCAATGCAATTTACCTCGGAGGTAAATTGGGACATTGGAGATTTTATAATTGCTGGAATATTATTATTTGGCACAGGCATATTACTAGAACTTATTCTGGTAAAATCAAAAAAGTACAAGACAGTACTAATAGTAACAGTCATAGTTTTACTTTTGCTAATCTGGATAGAAATGGCAGTAGGTATATTTGGATCTCCTATCGCTGGTAGCTAATATTTATGAGTATAATAACAAATATTAATAAGCTTTTTGACCATAGGATACGACTTGGAATAATGTCTATATTAATGGTTAACGAACATGCCGATTTTAATTCGCTGAAGGAATTGCTTGGTGCAACCGACGGTAATTTGGCAAGTCATACCAAAGCACTAGAAAAAGCTGAATATATTTTGGTAGAAAAACAATTCATTGGTCGTAAACCAAACACGCGATACAGTGCAACTAAATTGGGTAAAACAGAATTTAAAAAACATATTGAAGCACTAGAAAAATTAATCAAAACATCCTAAACACTTTTTTTTACGTATTTACTTTGAAATACAAAGTACTTTTAAATATTCAAATCAACATCATGGAAAACAACGAGAACAAAAACACAGCACAACCAACTAATAAATTCGGCCATTGGTTAAAGACATCAATTACCGCCAGAATGATCATTGTAGGTGTTTTAATAATGGTTTTATTAATACCGCTAACCTACGTCAATATTCTAATTGAAGAGCGTTCCTACAGACAGCAAGACGTGGTAAGGGAAATTAATACTAAATGGGGAAATGATGTTATTATTTACGGTCCAATCTTAAAAGTTCCTTATAAGACCTACACTGAAATTTCTAAGCTCAATGAAAAAACAAAATCCTATATAAAAGAAACCAAAACACATATCAATTACGCCTATATCTTTCCTGAAGAATTAACAACAGATGCCAATGTCAATTCTAAATCATTGTATCTAGGTAATTTTGAATCTGCCGTCTTCACAGCCAATATACAGCTCAATGGCAGATTCAATACAGTTGATTTAAGCACTAAAGGCATTAAAAGCAAGGATATTATTTGGGACAAAGCTACCATGCTTTTTAAGACAACCAACCTAAAGGGTATAAAAACCGAAATGGCCATTCAACTCAATGGAAATAATTATCCTTTTGAAACCAATTTCAATGAAAATTCTCCACATCAATTAGACGAACTTGAAACCAATTTTATAGGTAAATCACTTTTACAGAACACCTTTAAATTCAACATGAATGTTACTTACGACGGCAGCGAACAAATTAAACTAATACCAGTTGGTAAAACTACAACAATGACCATGGAATCAAATTGGGCAGATCCTGGTTTTATTGGCAACTATTCACCAAATGATGAGACAAGAAGCATTACCGAAGATGGCTTTAAGGTAGATTGGAAAGTACTTTCCGTAAATAGAGCCTTCTCCCAACAATATCTTAAGAAGCTTCCGAATCTTCATCAGTTCGCTTTTGGGACCAAATTTGTGGTATTGGTAGATGAATATCAAAAAAGTGAACGTTCTGCTAAATATGGGTTTTTAGTGATTGGACTAACCTTTCTTTTGTTCTTCCTTATTCAAACCTTAAGTAAAATAAATATTCATCCCTTTCAATATTTAATGATTGGTATTGCCTTAATCATGTTCTATACTCTTTTGGTATCTATTTCAGAACATAGCAACTTTTTGAAAGCCTATTTAATCGCAGGTGTCTCCGTAGTATTGTTAATTACACTGTACTCAAAATCTATACTTAAAACCTTAAAGTTTCCAATATTTATTGGTTTATCCTTAACCGCATTATATGCATTTATATATGTCATCATTCAATTGGAAAACTATGCACTACTAGTTGGCAGTATAGGCTTGTTTATCATACTAGCTATAGTAATGTTTGTGTCGCGAAAAATAGACTGGAATAACGGTTAAAAGAAAATAAATGAAACTTCAATTCAACAAATATTACCTCGTATTAGCACACTCCCTTTTCTTAATGGAAGTAGCAATAGCTTTTATTATAAAAACTGGTTTTATACGCTATACGTTTGGAGATTATTTGGTGGTTATTTTATTATATGCAATTATTAGAGGATGTACCAATCTGAAAGTTTGGGTCTCAGCATTGGTTGTCCTCTTAATTGCTTATCTCATTGAAATGCTCCAATTAGTTCATTTCTTAACCTACTTTAACTTAGAAAATAACCCAACTGCTAATCTCATATTGGGTAGCACATTTCAAATGGGCGATCTCTTGGCCTACACACTGGGAATATTAACCGTATTAATTTTTGAACATTATTATGCAAACAATAAAAACACTTATTCTTTCAAAATTTAAATCGTTCTCATTAGTAACAATGGCGCTAAGTTTTAGCATCATTGCTTTAATGATAAGAGTGAAGTTAAATAAATCATTTTTCTATCTATTTTTAGTTTGGAATGTATTCTTAGCAATTATACCCTATATCATTACCATATATCTAAATACCAAACAAAATTTAAACAAATTTAAACTTGTTCTTTGGTGTATAATATGGATTCTATTTTTACCCAATGCACCATATATTGTTACAGATTTAATGCATTTAAGACTAGGGAATAGTTCATTATTGTGGTTAGATATTATTGTAATTCTATCTTTTGCCTTTACTGGTTTGCTCCTCTTCTACCTCTCCATATTAGACATGCAAAAACTATTAACAAAGAGATATCCTAAACTACCAATAAAAACAATAACCTATTCTATTATCCTTTTAAGCGGTTTTGGAGTTTATCTTGGTAGATTTTTACGATATAACTCATGGGAAATAATAAGCCAGCCACAATATCTAATATCAGATATTATAGGAATTATACTGAGCCCATTTCAGCATTTTAACGCTTGGCTATTTACTTTAGGTTTTGGTGGATTCTTATTAGTTGGTTTTTGGATCTTTAAAGTGATTTACTACCTAAAACCAATTGAAAACTAATCCTCCTTATTTAACCTTGGTAATACCTCTTCAGGGAATGGGAACAGAATAGTTGAGTTCTTTTCTGCTGCTATGTTAGATAACGTTTGATATAGCCTTAACTTAATTGCAGATGGTGATTTATCAATTTGTTTACCAGCTTGTAATAATGCACCTGCTGCCTGTTCTTCAGCTTGAGCCAAAATAATTCTTGCACGACGCGAACGTTCTGCTTCAGCTTGATTAGCCATCATTCGCTTCATATTTTCTGGTAACTGAATATCTTTTATCTTAACATCGATAATCTCAATTCCCCATTCTTTTGTTTCCAATTCTACTATGGCTTTTATGTTTTTACCCATTTCTTCGCGGTTAGATAAAATGGTATCCAATTCCACTTTACCACAAACATCTCTTAAAGCGGCTTGCGACAATTGTGATATAGCAAACTGGTATTCTTCAACTTCTAGAACTGCCATTTCAGGGTCAATGACCTTAAAAAAGACCACACCATCAATACTACATGGCACGTTATCTTCAGTCATTACCTCTTGGGAAACAATATTAACTGTAATTACCCTTATATCAACGATTTGTATGGTTTCAATAAGAGGAATCACCCATCTAAATCCAGGTCTAAGCGTACCGACATACTTCCCAAATCTAAATTTTAAGGCGCGTTTATATTCAAAAATAATTCTAATTCCTGCTAAGAGGAATACAACAATAAATACTGTAAATAATAATGGAGGATTCATAATTTGGTTTATTTAGTGATACTATTAATTTATAACAGCTTAGAAGGTCACTAAATAAAACCAATTACAAAATGATATTGGTCAACTTAAAATTTGAAGGCTATTCCTTACCATCAACGAAGTCTTGGAGGTAGCTGAATCTCTCCGTAAGTTTACCATTCTCTGTGAGTTTTGCTCTTTGCAATATTCCTTTTTCATCATCATTGAAAAATGCAGGAAGTACATGTTCTATAAATGTTACACCGAAACCTTCACTGGCATCTTTTGGCAACTCACAAGGTAAATTATCTACTGCCATAACAGTTATAGTGCCTTCAGTACCAAATGGAACCTCAGTTTCGGAAATGGGATCGTATCCATAAAACGGATCCGCTATGGTAGATGATCTTATAGTACTTGCAACAGGTCCATCAACATCACAAGAAATATCAGCAACAAGATTAATTCTAAAATCTGGATGCCTAACATCTTCTCTTGTAAACAAATATGGTGCGTTATTACCATAAAAATGACCTGCTATAAAGAAATCTGATAATTTGGCATAAGGCAAGAAGTTACTCTCATATCCTGAAGGATCTTTATAAAAAGCTAACCTATCTCCTACCTTGCCATCCGTTCTTTTTGCGTATTCCATAACATCAACCCTACAATACACAGGTTCGGTAAATTCTGAAGTTAAGTATAAGGCATCACTGACTTCCTTAACACCCATATGATCAAGAATTTCACTAGCACCATTTGCTACTTTCCCAGTACCAGATAATAATATTTTAATGTTTGGGAGTTGTATCTTATTTAGCACCTCCTTAACCTCATGTAAATCAGCAAGGGTTTCTACTTTAGGCAACTTAAAAAGTCCATCTCTTATCCCTAAAGCTCTAATACCATTATAGGCACCAACTAAACCTGCATAACGCCCAAAGCCAATTAATCTGTAGCCATTAGGATCAACGATGGTCTCATGGTCATATAAACGTATGTTCTTGTCTAAAATAGCTTTTAGTAATTCCCTGTTATAAGGCTGTTTTTTAATGGTATGAGAAAAGAAAAAGTAGTCTTTGTTAGTTACCAAAGCATCAACAGGTACTTCTTTTACACCAATCATAACATCTGCATCAGACACATCATCTGTTACTTCAAATCCAAGTTTTGTATATGCCTCATCTGAAAACACCCTAATATCTGATGACTCAATAACAAACTCAGCCTCAGGAAACCGTTTCCTTGCTTCTGCAAGTGTTTCTGGTGAAAAAACAACACGTCTATCTGGTGGATTTTTACGTTCTTTTATGATGGCAAATTTCATACTTAAAATTTTTAAAAACTGACAAATTTGTCAGGAAATAGATATGGAATAATTTTTGCACGAAAATAACTGGATTTAAGAGGTTGCACAACTTTTTTTGTAACTTCGTCCGCGCTCAAAATAACTTTGTGACGTTGAGCATCCTTTTTTAGATTATCATTTGGGGTCGACTGGTTTTGACAGCGAGATTAATTAAATGGTAAGCACGTCGTGTAATGGCATTGAAACACGTAAAAGGCTAGACCAAATTTTAAACGGCGAGAATAACTACGCTTTAGCTGCATAATCTGAATTATAGTAAGATTGGCCTAGGCTCACAAGGTGAGCAAGCTAAATGTCTCCAGAAAGCCTTGGTTAGTGGCGTTCTATTTAGAGGCATCGTAAATATTAACTAAGATTGGGTAAGGCTTTGATGCCCTTTCGAGATTGAGAAGCTAAGCTATAAGTAGGCTGTTTTTTGTCAGCTTATGGCCAACAATTAACAAAAAACTAAACGTGTAGAAAGCTCTTTGGTTACTTGTTTGGACGAGAGTTCGATTCTCTCCGGCTCCACATCAAGCGCAATTTAATTGCGGTTTTTAACGAATAAATCTGACAAGTTTACTTGATCAGATTTTTTGTTTGAAAGCGTTTGTCTTGAAAAGACAATAAATTGCATTTGCAACTTTAGACTTACTAGAGAACAGCAGAGCTAATCTCTCCGACTCCACAACAATCGCAACTGTCTGATGAAAACACAGGCAGTTGTATTTCTAATTTTGAATTCACTAGAGAACAACTAAATTTATCTCTACAACTCACAATTAATAAGCCTTTATTGAAACAATAAGGGCTTTTTTTTGCTATCTTAGTAGAGGATGACTCAAAGATTAAACCAACTGATTTTCTTCTTTTTTTTGTGTGGTATTTGTTCCATTTTAACCGCGCAACAATATGGTTATGTCCAATATCATAATGCGTCTGGAGCACCATTTGATCAGGTAAATACAGTAGTAGAAGATAGCGAAGGATTTGTCTGGATTGGTAGTGATAACGGACTCTACAGATTTGATGGTATTGGATATGATTTTTACAGTATACATACTGAAAGTCAAACCATCAATCAACTTCAACTAAACGATAGTAGTATTGTATTTGTCAATGATAAAGGTCTCTACCAAATTGAGAATCTAATCAATGAACCAAAAATTGAGGCCTTATTGGAAGGCTCTGTCCAAAAAACTAGTGATCTTCCCTTCTACCCTAACAACTTATTTATCTCTAAGGATAAAAGTATTTGGCTAAGTCAATCTAATCACGCCATCGGCAAATGGAAAGATGGTAAATTTGAGTCTTATGCTTTTTCTAGCAGCACAGCATCACAAAAATTAAACATAAAAACAGATTCAAATGATGGTATATGGGTTTTAAGTCCCTTAGATGGTTTATTTAAATTAAACACTTCTACTAATACTTTTGATAAAAAACTTGAAATCAAAAATGGGACTGCCTTACTTTTAACGAACAACCATATCATTATTGGGAATGAATCAGTGAACATTTATACGCTTTCAGGAGAGACTCCAAGATTGATTAAAACAATAGCACTAGATAATGATCAAATAACCACATTACATTCAGACAAAACGAATCAATATTATGTGGGTACTAAAAAAGGGAATCTGTATAAAATGAAAGACTTAAAAAGTCCATTAGAAACTATTTATGGAGCCAATGAAGCTCATAGAGTTGAAAAATTAGACTTTGGGCGCATTAACGAAATCTATATCACAACCAATATTAATAGTAATAAAGATAAACTATGGATTAGTTCATCATCAGGATTATGGTTATTACAACAACGTTTTTTTAAAACCGTTGATAATTTACCAATGAATAATCCTATTGGAATCTCAATAAGTGATGAAGGCAAGGCTTGGGCACCTATAAATAATCTATATGAAATCTCTCCGGAACAAGATGGTTTTACAGCCAAACCAATTTATAATAATCTTCAGGTTAACTATGTGGCAACTCAAAATGATGGAACGCTATGGGTTTCAACCAGTACATCTAAAGTTGAATTACTCAAATTCGTCAACCATAAAATAGTAAGAAGGTATGATTTCAATGATCGTGGTGAGTCTATTTTTAATCTGTATTCAGATAGCAAAAAAAATATTTGGCTTTGCCAAGCACCTACTGATAAACCAATAATCGGTATTGCTCAAATAAGCAATAATGGAAACGTAAAATATTATGATGAAAACAAAGGGTTTTCTAGTAGAATTTTGTCCTTAAAAGAAAGTAGTCGAGGTGAAATCTATGCAGTTGGTATTGGTGAGAAAAGTTACTTATATCGCTATGACCCAGATAAAGATCGCTTTATCAACCTCAGTCCAGAACTTCCGTTTACTGCAATGCTTAATTTTGAAGCGCATGATTTAACTATAGATGATCGTGGTGTTGTTTGGTTAGCAACTACAGACGGACTTCTGCATTACGATGGTGAAAAAATCAGGCTAGTTAAGAATGATATTTTGGGTCAGGAAGAAGTAAGAGGTGTTACGCATTATTCTAATGGCAATATATGGGTGGCTACCGCAACCAAAGGCTTAGTATTTCATAAAGGAAATACATCAACAGTCTTGGGAGAATCTGAAGGTTTACCTGCGGTGATTAGCGCCTATAGATGTATAACTACAGATAAAAAAGGGCGTCTTTGGGCCGGAACACCTGAAGGTTTAGTCTATTCGAGGATATCAGCATCAGACTTACCATATTCTCACGAACCGAGAATTAGAAAAGTAATAATCAACGGAAATGAATTAAATGAAAATTTGAAAACGGTTATAGAGATAAAAAAAAGCCAGCAATTTGAACTTCAATTTACTAATTTATCATTCCCAGCAAAAAACGTACAGTATCAATACAGATTACTTCCAAATGAAGACAAAGACATATTGCTAGAAGAACGTATTTGGCAGTCTATTGGAAATAGTAGTGCGCTTATATTGAACGAGATTGAGTCGGGAGACTATACTTTAGAATTGAGGGCTAGACAGCCTGGAGGTTATCAATGGAGTAATCCATTGGAAGTTCAATTGTCTATTTATACACCTTGGTATGCAAAAAAGGGGTTTTATTATGCAATAGCTGCATTGGTAATAGTCTTTATAAGTTTCTATTTTAGAGTCTATGCAAAGCGTCGCTTTAAAAGATTACAGGCAGTTTTGAAATATTCCAATGAAAAATTAGCAAAAAAGGAAGAGCTTCTGAATCAAAAAATAAAGGAATTAGAAGAAAAAGGAGACCAATTAGTGAGTGCTTCTACCAATATACAAACCTTAGAACTTTTTATAAAAGGAATACCTCTTAAGGCGTCATGGAATGATATTATTAATGCCATGGGAAAAGCTGTTACCCAAACTGCTGAAGTTAATGCCTTCGAAATTGCGTTTAAAGAAGAAAATGAAATCGTACACAAAGGATATTCAGACCAAGAACGCAGTGGTTTTACTTTTAGAGCAAAACCATTTAACCCAAAATCAAGTTTGACATGCTGGGCGATGGAAAACAATAATGAGGTCTTAATTAATGATTTTGTTAAAGAACATGCCATGTATATACAAGAAAAGGATGTTTACAGATTCAACTCGCTATTATTCATTCCTTTCACTCTAGAGAACAATCAACCTGTAGTATTATGTGCTTATAGTATAAATAAAAATCATTTTGATAAGAACGATCTTATAATGTTTAGAATATTAGCACAATTCATTTATTTGTCCATACACAAAGCATTAACAAAGTAACAATGAGGTATACAAATTTTTACATAATTATATTGTTTTTGTTTGTTTCAAACAATGCTCTGGCAAATACCAAAAGTGATACCCTCACTGTTGGTATATATCAAAATCCACCTTTTGTAATAACATCAGGTGAAGGCGATTACGAAGGCTTAAGCATTGAACTTTGGGAAAACATTGCCAAGTCCTCAGATCTTAACTTTAAGTATGAATTACATTCTGACTTTATAAGTATTTTGAAAAAACTAGAATATAATGAGATTGATCTCACTATAAATCCTATGGACGTTAATGATTTGCGAGTTGGTAAGTTTGATATGACCCAACCATTTTCAATTTCCAGTATTGGAGTGGCTATACCCTATTTAAATCGATCTACATTTTCAGTTTTTATAAGTAATATTTTTTCACTGGAGTTTCTAGAAATTATTTTACTGCTTATTTTAATCATTTTTATTTTTGGTTTTTTTCTTTGGCTAGTTGAACGAAAACATAATAAATTTCAATTTAGACCTGGTTTACTGGGACTTTTTGATGGCTTATGGTGGTCTGCTGTAACAATGACAACCGTTGGTTATGGAGATAAGGCACCAAAATCTAATCTTGGTAAAGCAATCGCCATTATATGGATGTTTACCGCTGTAATTATTATTTCAAGTTTTACGGCTGGTATCGCTTCTACTCTAACTATTTCTGGATTGCAAACCGATATAAAGAATATTGAAGATATTAGACTGGTAGAAAAAATTAGTACAGTAGGTGCATCAAGTGGTGAATATTATTTGATGCAAGAAAATATTCCTGTAGCTCAAACTTACGCATCACCTATTCTTGCTCTTAGAGCAATTGCAAAAAAGGAAAATGATGTTCTTTTATTCGATAAAACTATTTTACAATATTACATTAACAGACTTTCTTTAGATGAAAAAATAAAGCTATTACCTTTCACTTTAAAGGAGAACTACCAAAGTTTTATGTTGCCAAAAAACCATCCTTATTTTGATGAAATTAATGTGGGATTAATGAAAGAAATTCAAAAGGAACAATGGTTAGATCTCCAAAGAAAATATGATGTTAAAGGAAAATAATTAAAAAATGGATCTAAAATTAAATGCCGACAGATTTACAGGTAGTGCATATATCTCTACTTATGACAAATTTAGACCCTACCCTCCAAAAGAAATTATTCAACTTGCCATCAATTATTTAGGGCATTCTAACAATCTCAGTGTAGTTGATTTAGGTTGTGGATCTGGTATATCAACTTTTGTATGGGATGGAATCGCAACAAAAATTCATGGATTCGATGCAAGTGAAGAAATGATTGAATTTGCATTAAAGCATAATACAAATCAAACTATTTCCTTTAATCAGGCATTTTCGCACGCAATACCGCTTAAATCCAATACAATAGATATAGTTTCTAGTTCTCAATCGCTTCATTGGATGGAACCAAAATCCACTTTTTCAGAGGTAAACAGATTGTTAAAGGATAAAGGCGTTTTTCTAGTGTATGATGTTATCTGGCCACTATCTTTAAATACAGATTATGAGATGGCATATACAGAATTGTTCAAGACAGTAGATAAACTAACAAAAAACTTAAATGAAGAAATTGCGATTAGATGGGATAAAACGGAACATCTACAAAGGATTAAAGACTCCAATTATTTTAACTATGTAAAGGAGTCTTATTTTCACAAATCTGAACCAGCCAGTAAAGAAAAATTAATTGGTATTGCTATGAGTCAAGGCGGATTAGAGGCATTAATAAAAAAGGGGTTTTCAAGTGAAGCATGTGGTATAGATAAGTTCATTACAACTGTTAATGAAATGGAGAATATTCCTAAGGAAATGATTTATAATTACAGAGTTATTTTTGCTGTAAACAACTGAAATAAAGCAAATAAAATACCTCTTTTACAGATTTTATTAAACTTCCAAATAAACCATCCTACTTTATTTACTATCTTAGAGCTTAAGTAATTATTTCATTCAAAATTCACTAATTAAATACATTACTCTTATCATAAATCAATCTTTTAAATCAATCAAAATGAAAACCATTTTAGCAAGTTTTCTTGCGCTTACCAGTCTAATTTTATCCGCCCAAATCAACGCAAAATTAATGCGTTATGTAGATGTTTCAGAAACACAAATCACCTTTGTTTATGGAGGTGATATATGGGTTGTAAATAAATCTGGCGGAACTGCATTACAATTAACCAACTCTCCTGGTGAAGAATCTTACCCTAAGTTCTCACCTGATGGTAAAGAAATTGCATTTACTGCAAGTTATAGAGGAAATCAAGATGTATATGTAATGAATACTACAGGTGGTGTACCACTGCGACTTACCTATGGTTCACATTCAGATCGTATGGTAGATTGGCATCCTTCTGGCAAAACCATACTTTTTGCCTCAAGACGGGAGACAGGCATACCTTCTGGTAGAATAAACCAATTGTATCTTATCCCTAAATCGGGCGGAATGCCAGAAAAATTGGCAATCCCTTATGGAGAAATTGCAACATACTCCAATGACGGTAAGCACTTAGCTTATATCACAAAAATTACCGAAACATATCCATTTAAGAGATACAGAGGAGGTTTAACATCAGATATTTATTTATTTGATCTTGAAAAAAATTCAGCCAAGAATATCACCAATAATATGGCGAACGACGGCAAACCAGCCTGGGCCAACAACAAGATCTATTTTCTTTCAGATCGTGCGGATGATATGCGCCTTAATATCTGGAGTTATGATGTTACCACTGAGGCTATAAAAAGGGTTACTAATTTTAAAGATTTTGATATCACTTATTTATCTGCTGGACCATCAGAATTAGTTTTTGAAGTAGGCGGTACATTGCACCTTATGGATCTGGCAACTGAGCAAACCAGAGAAGTCAATGTCTTAGTGTTGAGTGATCTCAGTTTAGAAATGGCTAGGCGTGTTAGTGTCGAAAAGCAGATTAGCAATATGACTGCAGCTCCTGGTGGAAAACGAATAGTTTTTGAAGCTCGTGGTGAACTATTTAATGTTCCGGCTAAAGAAGGTTTTGTTGAAAATATTACAACAAACTCTGGCGCTTTTGATCAAAGTCCTTCATGGTCTCCTAATGGTGATTATGTTGCCTACTGGAGTGATAAATCGGGTGAATATGAAATTTATGTTCAACCGATGCGAGAAGATAAACCTGCAAAAAAATTAACATCACGAAATAAGGGGTTTGGCTATTCACTAAACTGGTCGCCTGATAGTAAAAAAATTGCTTTCATTGATGAGACAAATGACA
This sequence comes from Winogradskyella sp. A2, assembly GCF_046762865.1. NCBI lineage: Bacteria > Pseudomonadati > Bacteroidota > Flavobacteriia > Flavobacteriales > Flavobacteriaceae > Winogradskyella > Winogradskyella sp. A2. The sequence goes on along the minus strand of NZ_JBKQXM010000001.1, from coordinate 621,391 downwards.
TTAGTATTATTGAAGTAGAATCGGGTAAAGTTAAGGTTGCTGATAACTACAGATGGAATTATGGACATGGTGGTCGTTTTAGTTTCCCTATAAATTGGTCGCACGATTCTAAATTCATCACCTATTCTATTGGTATGGATAACGGTAATGAAGCTATATTTATTTATGACCTTGAAAACAATAAAAAACAGCAAGTTACCAGTGGATTTTATAGTGATAGCAGTCCGGTTTTCAGTTCAGATGGTATATACCTTTTCTTTTTAACAAGTAGAAATTTTAATGCACTCTACAGTGATATGCAAGATGGAACTTGGATTTACCCTAATACAACACAATTGGCTGCTATAAACCTGAGTAACGACAGTGCCTATTTATTAAAGGCTAAAAATGATGAACTTAAAGCTGAAGAAAAGAACGAGGATAAAAAAGAAGAAGATAAAAACGGAGAATCTAAAAAAGACAGTAAGGAAAAATCAATTAAAATTGATTGGGGAGAATTAGAAAGTCGCTTGGTAATTCTTCCAGTAAAACCAGGCAATTTAAATAACCTTATGGCATTTGATGGCAAGGTGGTATATCGTCGTTTTCCAAATTCTGGTTCTACTGGTGGAGATCCAGAACTTATGTATTATGATTTAAAGGAGCGAAAAGAAGAGTCTATAATGGGCAAAATTAATGGTGTTGTAAAAATTGCTGATGGTAAAGCGCTATTAGTGCGTAGTGGACCAAAATTTGGCATTATAAAACCTGAAAAAGGTCAAAAAATTAAGGATGCAATACCAACAAGCGGTTTAGTTATGGAACTCAACCCAAAAGAAGAATGGCGTCAGATTTTTAATGATACTTGGAGAAGACATAGGGATTTCTTTTATGATAAAGACATGCAACAAGTAGATTGGGACAAACTGCGAAAACAATATGGTGACTTAATCGAAGATGCACGCTCGCGTTGGGATATAACATTTTTACAATCTAATCTCGCTGCAGAATTAAGTGCTGGGCATACCTACACTTTTGGTGGAGACAATGAACGTGTTAACAATGTCAGTACAGGATATCTTGGTATTGATTGGGACATGGACTCTAAAGGTTACAAAATTAAACGTATCGTTAAACCTGCGCCATGGGATGCAGAAAACAGATCACCTTTTGACAGACCAGGAGTTAATGTTTCAAAAGGCGATTATATACATTCCGTAAATGGTATGACACTGTCATTAGACAAAGAACCATTTGCAGTATTCGAGGGTCTTAATGGTAAGACTGTAGCTTTAAAAGTTAGTAAAACAGGTAATGCCAAAGATGCAAAGGAAGTAATCATTACATGTTTGTCTGCTGGTCAGGAAAATAATCTGAGATACTTGGATTGGATTGAACATAATAGACTAATGGTAGAAAAACTATCAGGTGGTAAACTAGGTTATGTTTATATGACAAACACCAGTGGTCGTGGTCAACTCGATCTGGTAAAGATGTACTATGGCCAATTAGATAAGGAAGGTTTTATCATTGATGAACGTTTTAATGGTGGCGGACAACTTGCCGATCGTTTTTTAGAACTTATGACACGGCCAGTGATTTATAATTTATACTGGCGTCATGGAAAATCACATACCTTCCCGGTTAAAACCAATACTGGTCCAATGGGAATGCTAATAAATGGTTGGGCAGGTTCTGGAGGTGATGGTCTTCCGTGGGCTTTTAGAGAACTAGATGCAGGACCAATTGTTGGTGAACGTACCTTAGGAATACTTGTCGGACCAGCCACAGGACATAGCCTCATTGATGGTGGTGGTATTACAGTACCTGGTGCACGACTATATTACAATAGTGGAAAATGGTTTGATGAAGGTGTTGGTGTTAAGCCAGATTTTATTGTTCTAGACGATCCTAATTTAATAATGCAAGGACGCGATCCACAAATGGAAAAAGTAGTTGATGAAGTGATGAAATTAGTTAAGACCAATCCAAAGGTCGCTACACCGCCTCCAGCAAAAGAAGATCGTACAGCAAAAGGGTTAAAGAATTAACGACACTATGAACAACTATTTAAGAGGCTTTACATTAGTAATAACACTTATTCTATTACAGCCTTTAGTAAAAGCACAGAACGAAAAATTTCTACAAAATCCTGCGCAACAGGATAGTATATATTCTGAGAGTTTAAATGAACAGCGTATATTTTATGTACAATATCCAGATGATTACGATGCTAACAGCACTATAAAATATCCGGTTGCATATATTTTAGATGGTGAATTTCTACTTCCAACGGTTCATAATTTTCTAGGGTATTATAGTGGAGGTTTCACACCAGAGATGATTTTAGTTGGTATTTCAAACCTTAATAATAGAACGCGCGATCTCACAACTACCAAAATAACGGAGAGTTATGGCATGCCCTATAGTATTGAGAATGGAGAAGCTGCTAATTTTGCTAAGTTTATTGCTAGTGAACTTATTCCGTATATAGAAAATACGTATCCTGTAACCAATTACAGAACCTTGGTTGGGCATTCTTATGGTGGTTTGTTTACGGTTTATACCCTACTCTATAATCCAGAGTTATTTGCTAACTATATAGCCATAGATCCAAGTATAGATTGGGATAATCAGAAATTACTTAATGAGGCCAAAGACATTCTTTCTACCAATAGTTTTGAAGGTAAGTCATTGTTTATGTCCTTAAATGGTCAGTTGCATTGGCAAAACCCAGACATAACTATTAATAATGTTATGGACGACAACTCTGATGCTACCTTATTTGCCCGATCTAATATTGCCTTTAGAAAGTCAATTGAGCTAAACCAAGATAATGGGTTGAGTTTGCATTGGAAGTTCTATCCTAACGATTTGCATGGCACTATTCAATTTCCATCAGTAAGGGATGGTTTCATTTCAACCTTTCAATGGTTTCAAATGGAGAATACAGATAAAATAAATTCTTTTGAAACCACTAATGAAGAGCTGACTAAGATCATAAGATATAGAGCAGAAAAACTAGAAAAACACTTTGGCTATGTTGTACCACCCTATCCGGAAGAATTGCTAAATATGTCAGGCTATATGAGTATGGATATGGAGAATGCAGAACGTGCTAAAATGTACTTTGAATTTGCCACAGAATTTTATCCTAAAAGCGCTAATGCCTATGATTCTATGGCAGATTATTACGAAAAGAATAATGACAACAAAAAGGCTTTAAAATTTGCGCAAATGGCCTATGAGCTCAACAAAGCGGATTATTTTAAAGAAAAAATTGAACGCCTTAAAAACAAATAAAAACATAGTGGGAATAATAACTATTCCCAATCTTGACGCTAAAACTGAGCGCATTTAAATTGAATGAAAAAGAAAATACTATTTGTTTGTACCATAAATAGAATGCGAAGTGCAACAGCCCACGAAATCTATAAAGATGATGACCGTTTCGAAATTCAATCTGCTGGTACAGATCCTTCGGCGAAAATTGAAATCAATGAGAGTTTACTCGATTGGGCTGATTCAATTGTGGTTATGGAAAAGCATCACAGAAACACAATAAGAAAAAAATATCCTGAACTCTATGAAACTAAAAAGATTGTTTGCCTTTACATCCCTGATGAATATGATTTTATGGATAAAACATTAATAGAATTACTTCAAGGAAAGTTCGAAGACGTTCTGCGAAGAGGACTATTGTAACGTTACATAGTGCCAACAACGCGTATAACTCATGCCTCTGAATACACTAAAATTTATATATCTTTAAATTATATAAATTTTGTGTAACTCACTCAAACCTGAAAACGGCACGAGCCATACACGAACACGATGAGAACACATTCGCCAAAGGCGAACTTTAATTACTACGGGCTTTCGCACTCTCGTCCTTAAAGTAAATGTGTTCTCATCACAAGCAAGACTGAATGAACAAAGCAATAATAATTGGTGCAACATCTGGAATTGGAAATGAACTTGCTAAAATTCTTGTCCAAAATGGATATATAGTTGGAATTACAGGTAGGCGGAAAACTGAATTACTAAAATTAAAAAATAGCCATCCTAATAATTATGTCATAAGTTCTTTTGACTGTACATCCGAAAATAATTCTAAAAAACTATCTGAATTGACTGACCAAATTGGTGGACTTGACCTTTTGATTTTGAGTTCAGGGACTGGAGATTTAAATGAAGATTTGGATTTTGAAACCGAGCATAAAACAAACTTGTTAAATGTCAATGCATTTACTGAAATTGTCGATTGGACTTTTAATTACTTTAAAAAACAAGAAAACGGACATTTAGTTGCAATTAGCTCGATTGCAGGAATTCGAGGTGGCAGAATTGCACCAGCTTACAATGCTTCAAAAGCATATCAAATCAATTATTTAGAAGGATTAAGACAAAAGGCAACTAAAACAAAAAAGCCGATTTATGTAACCGACATTCGACCAGGATTTGTTGATACGGATATGGCTAAAGGGGAAGGACAATTTTGGGTAGCAACAAAGGAAAAAGCTTCTCGACAGATTTTCGGAATTATAAAACGGAAAAAAGGGGTTGGGTACGTAACTAAAAGATGGTGGATTATTGCCAAATTGTTGAGATTGATTCCAAACGGAATATATAAGAAAATGTGAAAATGCCAGATGGCTAACACCGTGTATAATTAATTGCTTTGGTCGTTGCTTATTTAGAAAATTCCTTCGGAATTTTCTCGCGTTCGTTTTTGTTTACTAAATTAGTTGCTGAAACACGCAACACACGAGATGCTGAAAGCGTCGAACTGGCGAAGACAACTATTAAAACTAGGAGATTTTTGTTCGACATTTTAAAAAAATATCGGATACAAAAAAGAACTAGTAAAAATAATCAGCGAAGCTAAACCATACACAAGACCGTTACTCAACATTTAATAACTATTTAGGTAACATGAAAACTCAAATGTTCACTAGTACCCAAAGCTCTACTTCTTCTGAAGAACGCCAATGCTGATCTCGTTTAGTTTTAATAGAAGCAGCTTTCACCTTTTTTTTAATGCATCTTTCCAATTGAAACCTATTGCCTTCAACTAATTCTGTTTCTATTGGATGTAATGTTGTAACATTAGTTATTTGAGCCAAATTTGAGAAGATTAATACAAGTTTACCCTCAGGCAAAAGTCTTTTTTTTGCCGCAATAAAAAAATCCGTAAACAAGGTCTTATTGTAATAAATAGCTTCATCAATACTATTAAGATCATGATCTTCAGGTAGCCAAGGAGGATTAAACACAATCAATTCAGTCGGTTTTTCCCATTTACCAAAGAGATGCCCAAAGTCCAATTCAATCTTCCTGGATAACTTAGTTGAACCCATAAACTCAATCAATCCAACAATTGCATTCGGATTTATATCAGTTGCATAGACTTTTTGGAAATTATGTTGTATCAATTGCATTGTCAATACTCCACAACCAATTCCAATTTCTATTGCTGTTTTTTTTGATCCTGTATAACGCTTCAACCAATTATCAAAAAGTAATAAATGTTCAAAACGCGTTGGGAAATATACTCCGTAATAAGGACTTATTTTGTTGCGAAGTACTGGTAGAGAAATCCCATTTTGATACCATTGCCAAGAGCTATTCAATCCCTGTACTTGAGGAAAGGTGAGACAAAAATGATTATTATCTGGATAAAACTTTTCTAACCAACCAATGCTAGGTGATTTCTTTACACTTAGTTTTTGATTGACAATTTCTAATAAAATTAAATTTGAAAGTTTATGATATTCTGAGCGATACTTTTGCTGCTCCTTAAAAGATTTATTAGGTAATTTAAGTTTCAGATATTTATGTAAATCCTGAAGAAGAGATATTCCATCATTATAAAAATCATTGATTATTATCGATTCACCTTTCTTTAGCGCCTTTATAGTAAGTTCAACCTCAGTTCCTTGATTATATATTTTTCGTTTTTCGTTAATTGCAATAGGCTCTGGTTTGTTTACTTCTATCTCAGTAATCATTGATTGGTTTCCTTTTTGATAAGGTAAGTATTCCTTTCTGCCTATTACTGTTATCTATAGAAAATATTCAAATAACTTTGGGCAACAACGTTTATAATTCATTGCTTTGGCAAGTGCTTATTTGGAAAATCCCTTCGGAATTTTCTCGCGTTCATTTTTGTTTGCTAAATTAGTTGCTGAAACACGCAACGAAATCATTCACAAAACCCTTGTGTGTAATTTTTAGAATTTTACCTAACATAACTCTCTGCTCATCCAAAAACATATTTTAAGTGTATATTAAGTAAATAACTTCTAGCAACAGCATTAGTGAATGTTACTAGAATATAAAAACATTGTTATGATTTCAATTTCTAATCTTTTTGCTAAAACATTTACCTTTTTATTGCTTTTCTTTTTAACAATAAGTGGGTATGCTCAAAACACAATAGCGATGTCACAAACTGTGACTAAACGAGAAGTTTCAATGTCAAATGCAACAGGTAAAAGAACCAGTGGAATTTACAGGTATTACGCAAAAGGAGATGACAATCCTTATACAGGTGTATTATTTGCAAAATATCCCAATGGGAATTATTCGTCATGGCAAGAATATGTAGATGGAATAGGGCAAGGAAAATGGATTAATTACTATAAAAACGGCAACTACAAAGAAGTTGGATACTACAACAATAATCTTGTTGAAGGACCAATAAAAAAATATTACGAAAACGGAATTCTTAAAGCTGAAGGTAACTATAAAGATTGGAGAATTAAGATTGGGAAATGGAAGTACTATGATCAAAAGGGTAAACTAGAGTCTACGATAGATTATGGTGAAAAGGGTAGTATTGAAGAAGTACAGAAATACTTCGAACGAGGAGAAATTTCCTATAGTTGGTATTCAGATATCATTACAAAAAACGGATTTAAAGAATAGGTATTGAAATAAATATCTACAAAAACTCCACACAACAACATTGTGCTCTATTTTAACCAACTACTAACCAATGATATTATCGCGCCAAGATTTACATAGTAAATTAAATGTCTGGTAGACATTTAGGCGAGATACCCGCTTGCGGTCGAACTAAATGCTTAAATTAGATTTATGATTAAGTTTTTTAGAAAAATACGCTACGACCTAATGGAAAAAAACAAAACTGGAAAATATTTAAAATATGCCATTGGTGAGATAATCTTGGTTATGGTCGGTATCCTACTCGCCTTACAGGTGAGCAATTGGAATCAACAACGTATAGCTACTCAAAAAGAAGAACTCCTGCTAGAAGCGCTCAACAAAGAGTTCGTTAAGAATAAAGCTCAATTCGAAGGTGTCATTGTTAGACATGAGCGTGCATTGGCGAGCACGCAATTCGCTATTTCTCAATTCCCTATAGACCCTGAGACGATAAACTTGGACACATACTCTGCAGGAATGGGAAGTTGGGGACAATGGTCTACATTCAATCCAACCCAAGGTGTGATTCGTTCATTGGTGAACACTTCCTCCTTCGAGCTGATCTCTAACCCTGAGTTAAGAGTCCTGCTCGTCTCATGGGAGGACGTACTGGCGGATTATAAGGAGGAAGAAGATCAAGCACTTTATGTGCTTCAGAATTTTCTGTATCCGGAAATCGCAGAGCATATATCATGGGTCAATGGAATGTCAGATGATCGTTCTGAAAAAGACTATCTATCTACGATTCAGTACGAGAATGTTTTCGTTCGAAGAGAAATCGACTTGAACAACATTCTAGGATGGGAGGAAAATGAAGACAACGAATTAAAACTCATTAAAAATACCATCGATCGAATTATCGAACTATCAAAACCTGTAAAATAACGAATGGCTAACAACGTGTATAATCGCTAACGCTAGTTCGCTACGCTTATGTCATTGCTACTACTCGCCTATTGCAAAAATTAGTTAACTTTAAATAATCTGATTTCAACGCAACAAAATCATAGCCGAGACCTTTGTATTATATTATGACTAAAACTAACCAATGCTAACTCTATTTTCTCAAGCTGCATTAATCATTTTAATTCTTGTAACGCTGTTATGGATATGGAGTATTTTTATAAAAAATGTAAGTATTGTTGATATTTTTTGGGGTTTTGGGTTTGTAGTTGTTAATGCGTTCTATGTATTTATGTCTGGAGAACTAAACCCAAGAAAACTTTTGATTCTAATTTTAGTTAGTATTTGGGGACTTAGGCTTGCGATCTATCTAGCATATAGAAACATAGGGAAAGGTGAGGATTTTAGATATAAGGAATTCAGAAAAAATTATGGCCCTAAAAATTATTGGTGGATAAGTTTTTTCCAAACTTTTTTATTACAGGGAGCCTTGATTATGATTATTTCTTTACCGCTTTTGGGCATTAATTTAAGCACAAGTAATGGAACACTTACTGTACTGGATTATTCTGGAATATTAGTATGGCTCATTGGATTTACTTTTGAAGCTGGTGGCGATTTTCAGTTAGCGCGTTTTAAAAGCAATCCTAATAATAAAGGAAAGGTCTTAAATACAGGGTTTTGGAAATATACTAGGCATCCTAATTATTTTGGTGACTCTGCAGTGTGGTGGGCATATGGAATTTTTAGCATTGCAGCAGGAAGTTACTGGCAAATAATAGGCTCTATTGTAATGACTATGTTGATTATAAAAATATCAGGAGTAAGCTTACTTGAAAAAACTTTAAAAAAGACAAAACCGCAATACAGAGATTACATTCAAAAAACAAGTTCATTTTTTCCACGGTTACCAAAAAAGTAAATGACAATGGATTTTATCACTAAAAATATTTGGCTTTTGCTTTTTGTGGTATGGGGATTACCATTAAGTTATTACAGAAGTAAATTCCGCAAAATCGTTTATCAAACTGATAGTTGGTTAATAAACATTAAACCTCTTTTTTGGAAAGAAATCAAAGGCCTTTTCGGAAATATCTACCCTGAAAATCTCAAATATAAAAAGTTCAGAAACTTCTACCTTTTCTATCTGACTATTTATTTCTTGTTATTTATTGCTTATCTCATTTTTGATACAGATGTTTAAAGAATTTAGGAATTACAACAACGCATATAACACATTGTGTTAGAAAATATCTTCAAATAAGAAACAGCACCAAATTGGTGCTGTTTCTTTATCAATTAATCTCTTCTTTTATACTAATTCACCCAATTCTTTATTCATTCCTTTTTTAATCAAAAATTCCTCTATAACACTCTCAAGACTCGGCTCTCCAATGGATTGTAGGTCATAAAAAACTCTTGTGCTAGGCTTATTGATATTGATAATACGACTTAGATCTATAGGTGTACCAATAACTACCGCATCACAGTCACAAGCATTTATAGTTAATTCTAGATCCCTAAGTTGTTCTTCTCCATATCCCATCGCTGGTAAAATGGTCCCAATTTCAGGATATATTTCAAAGGTTTCCTTTAATTTACCAACGAGATAAGGGCGAGGGTCTATAATTTCTGCAACACCATATTTCAGAGCTGCAACACTTCCCGCTCCAATCTTCATTCCGCCGTGGGTTAAAGTTGGCCCATCTTCAACAACCAATACCTTTTTGTTTTTAATCACTTCAGGATCTTCTACCCTTACTGGAGAGGCAGCATCAATAACTATTGCATTAGGAACTACCTCAGACAAGATTTTTCGAACCTTAGTAATGCCCTTTGGTTTTGCTGTATCTATTTTATTGATAATTACCGCATCCGACATTCTTAAATTTACTTCACCAGGATAATATGTCATACCATGGCCAGCACGATGTGGGTCAGTTATGGTGATATGAAAATCTGATTGATAAAATGGGAAATCATTGTTTCCACCATCCCAAACAACAACATCACAACCATTAGGATCATTTTCAGCAGCACGCAATATTGCCTCATAATCAACACCTGCATATATAACATTTCCTCTTACAACATGAGGTTCATATTCCTCCATTTCCTCAATTGTACAGTCATGTTTTTTAAGGTCTTCTAAAGTTGCAAAACGTTGTACTTTTTGTTTTTCAAGATCGCCGTAAGGCATCGGATGTCTTATAGCAACGACCTTAAGGTCGTGCTCCATCAATATTTCTATTAATCGTCTAGAGGTCTGGCTCTTTCCGCATCCTGTTCTTGTTGCACAAACACTTATTAGAGGCTTATAACTTTTAATTGAGGTGTCCTTTGTGCCTAATAATACAAAATTAGCACCAGCAGCATTAACGATTGCGCTTTTATGCATAATGAATTCATAAGAAACATCAGAATAAGAAAAAGCAACATCATCAATTTGTAATTTTTCAATTAATTTAACAAGATCTTTTTCCTCATAAATTGGTATTCCATCAGGATATAGTTTTCCTGCTAAGGCTGCCGGATACTTTCTGTCTGAAATATCAGGTATTTGAGCTGCGGTAAAAGCTAAAACATTATAGGCTTCGTTATCACGATAAAAGGTGTTGAAATTGTGAAAATCGCGACCTGCTGCTCCCATAATTATAACTCGTTTTTTCATAAGTTCTTAATTATTTAATTTATTATTTAAATCAGTGAAATAAAACATTTAAAGGTAGATGATATGCGGTAGGATTACTATGATATTTATCACCTTATAGAATCGAGCCAATTTGGTTACTTATAAATATATTAATGAAGTTTTGGGCTCAAAAAATAGTAAAAGAAATAACGAAAGCACAGTAACGTGCATAGTTCATTGCTCGTAAATTTCTATCGGAATTTCAGTCGCTCTAAACAATGGGTTCTCTCCTATTTGCTATCTTAGTGCAAATGCTTTAGACGATTGACTAAACCGTTAGATAATATTTGTGGAAAAGACCTGTAAAATCATATTAATATCACGGTAGGCAACGGTTATAAAAATGTATAGCCATATTTTAATTGTATTAAGATCAAAAATGAACAGTAAGTATAGAGTCGGCAAATTAATTTATGATGCGAATATCTATGATGGAATGAACACCAACCTAGACGATTTGCAGTTTTACAAACGTTGGTTACCAAAAGATAAGGATGCCAAGATACTTGAACTCTGCTGCGGCACTGGCAGACTTACACTACCAATTAGGAAGAAAGGTTATAAGATTACTGGTGTAGATTTTACGGCTTCAATGCTAACGCAAGCAAGTGCTAAAGCTTTAGAAGAAGGGTTGGAAATTCCTTTTATTCAAGCCGACATGAGAACTTTAGACTTACCAGAGAAATTTGACTTAATTTTTATTCCTTTTAATTCAATACATCATTTATATAAAAACGAAGATTTGTTTAAGGCTTTCAATGCGGTTAAGCAACACCTCAAAGAAGACGGGTTATTTATACTAGATTGTTTTAATCCCAATATTCAATTTATTGCCGAAGGAGGAAAAGAATTAAAAGAGATTTCGTCTTATATAACTAATGATGGTAGAGAAATAGTAATAAAGGAGAAAATGCACTATGAGAGTAAAACTCAGGTTAATCGTATAGATTGGCATTATTTTATTAATGGTGCGTTTGATTCTATTCAGAAATTAGATATGAGAATGTTTTTCCCTCAAGAATTAAATTCTTACATAGAAAGATGTGGTTTTAACATTATACACAAGTTTGGCAGTTTTGAGGAAGAACAATTTAATGACAATTCGGATAAACAAATATTTGTTTGTGCATTAGATTAGCCATTGAGTTACGAGACTTTACCAATGTAAAAAAATAGCTTAGGTATTATATAATTGAAAGTGATAAGACCAAGATGGAATTCAAAACTTTAAAAGGTATAAGTACAAAAGAAATCACTCAGGTTTTTAATGAAGCTTTTTCTGACTATTTTATTCCTTTAAATTTTACCGAAGAACAACTGAAATCAAAAATGGTAGCCGATAAAACAGATTTAAGTTTATCTGTTGGTGTTTTTGAAAAGGGAAATTTAGTTGCTTTTATTTTACATGGATTTGATATTATAGATAATCAAAAAATGGTCTATAACGGAGGAACAGGAGTAGTCCATGAAAAAAGAGGTGCAGGATTAACCAAGCAGATGTATCAATACATTATACCGCTTTTAATAGTAAATGGAATAGACAGAATAATACTTGAGGTTATTGATAAAAATATACAAGCAATAAAATCCTATGAGAAATCTGGTTTTAAAACAAAGAGACATTTAGCGTGCTACAAGGGTAAAATTGAGATATCTAACACAAATGCAAACGTAGAAATCAAAGAATTAAAAAACTATAACTGGCAACTTATGGAATCTTTTTGGGACGTTTCTCCAACGTGGCAAAATTCTATACCTGTTGTGAACGAAATAATATCAACTAATGCTTCTTTAGGTGCTTATGTTAAAAATCAGTTGGTTGGTTATGTTATTTACAACCCAAACAATAATAGAATACAACAAATTGCAGTACAAAAAGGTTATAGAAACAAGAGAATAGCCTCTACCTTAATTGTAAAATTGAAAGAAAGATTTGGTAACAAACTTTCAATTATTAATGTTGACAAAAGGTCTAGTGCTGTAAATGATTTTTTTAATAAAATAGGATTAAAAAATAGTCTTGAACAAATAGAAATGGAAATGATTCTGGGTAACGACAACCAATAAACTAAACAAATGGTAGTTAAATATGATACAATAGGAAGTGATTACAATCTAACGCGTAAAGCAGATAAACACCTCACTGAACAATTAATTCATCACTTACAACCAAACAATAAGGGAACATATTTAGACATTGGTTGTGGTACAGGAAATTACACCATTGCGCTTCAAAAAAACGGATTTAAGTTTATAGGTATAGACCCTTCTGAATTAATGCTAGAAAAGGCACAACAAAAAAGCACTGATATCAATTGGAAAAAAGGTACGGCAGAAAACACAGACCTAAATTCAAACTCGGTTGATGGAATAATCGGTTCTTTAACCATACATCATTGGTCTGATCTAAAGAAGGGATTTTCAGAACTTATTAGAGTGCTAAAACCCAATGGCAGAATTGTGATTTTTACATCAACACCAAAACAAATGGAAGGGTATTGGCTTAATCACTACTTTCCAAAAATGATGTCTGATTCAATTATTCAAATGCCAAATTTAGAACATGTTGATACTGCCATGAAAGAAAGTGGTTTTGAGGCATTAGCTACTGAAAAATATTTTATAAAACCCAATTTAGAAGACCAGTTCCTATATTGTGGCAAACATAATCCCGAATTGTATTTCAATACCCAATTAAGACATGGTATATCGTCGTTTTCATCATTAGCAAATCGTAAAGAGGTTAAAAAGGGACTATCAGAATTAAGAAATGATATTGATAGCGGAAAAGTTGGTCATATTATCAAATCTTATGAAAATGATATTGGAGACTATTTGTACATTATTGGAAAAAAGATTCCTAATTCTAAATTGTAAAACTAAAGTGAAATAATCATAACCAAAATTGCTCCAATAATTATGAAGATTAAACAACTTATTTCCTTAGGACTACTAACTGTTGATTGCACCTCTTGTTACACCTATAAAATTTATCCTAAGGAATATCGTAAACTCGAAAACAACAATCCAAAACTCACTGCATATATTGTAAAAGACAGCTTAAAAAAGGAACACAAAATAATGATGTCTTCAGACCTGTTTGAGATAATATCTGATAGCTCACAAGCGGATTTAAAAATAAAACTATATCCTTTGCAACAAAACTTTGTATGCGGACAACCATTAACTATTTCAATATTAACCATAGGTCAACTACCTGTGACATTACCAGACCGCTATTTATATAGATTTGATGAGATAAAAAATGATACAGTCACCGAACGAAAATTAGAATTGAAATTAGCACAACGTGTCTGGTTTTGGGATATATTTTCCTTTAATAAAAAGTTTGAAGAAAAAGCAGGAAAAGCAGTATTAGGAGAGTATAGAGCAACAAAAAATTATTAACACATGAAAATTCCCTAGTACTCCGTTCACTATGGACTAACCATTTTTAACTTAATCCACATCAATTAAATCACCTTTAGTTTCACCAATTTTTATTCCCCAATTCGTAATAATCTCAACCACAGGTATTATAGTTTCTCCAAATTTTGATAAAGAGTATTCTGTACGTAATGGAGGTTTGATACCGTAAACTTTTCTATTTACCAAACCATCTTTCTGTAGGGATTTTAATTGTAAGCTTAACATTTTCTCGGTAATATCTGGAATTAGTTTTTTAAGTTCAGAAAATCGCATTTTACCATTTCTAAGATACCATAAAACTATACATTTCCATTTCCCACCAATATAATGCATAGTAATACTTGTTCCACAATGATAAATCTTATCTTCTATTTGGTATGCTTTATGTTTTTCATCTAAAATCATAATATGTTTTTAACCTGTCAAATCTAACAGTTATTGCACCTCAAATATATTAAAATTACATTTGTACTGTAAAAAGTATAGTATTAAATGAATATTTTATCTATAGACCTTATTGGATACTCGGCATTAGCTGTAAACTTATATTCTATGTCTGTTAAAGGAGAATATAAACTGAGACTCATATCTGCTATTGCCAACTTCATTTACATTTTATATGGGATATTAATTAATGCCTATCCAATAATTATTGGGTGTTCCATAGCAGTACTATTACATATTTACCACTTAAGGAGAATAAAAACATATTACAATGATAGAGGTTAGAATTGCAAATCATAAGGATGCCGATCATATTGCCAAATTAGGAAGAATAACATTTAGAGAAACGTTTGGGCATCTCTTTATAGATAAAACTGATTTGAACCAATATTTAACTAAAACATTTTCAGTTGACAAAATCAAAAGTGGTTTTAAGAAAACCAACAATGTATTTTTTATTGCTTTTGAGGATGGTTTGCCAGTTGGATATGCTAAACTCAAATTAAATTCAAAATCAGAATTTATTCAATTAAATTCTATTTGTCAACTACAAAAAATATATGTTCTGAAGGATTTTTTATCAAAAAAAGTAGGGTTTCATCTACAAAACTTATTATTTGACAAAGCCAAGGAATCAAATTTTGAAAATATTTGGCTTTCGGTATTAAAAAGCAATGAAAGAGCCATTAATTTTTATAAAAAAAACGATTTTAAAGAGGTTGGAGATCACGAATTTCAAATTGGTAAACAAATTTTCAATTTTATTGTAATGAACAAAGTCCTATAAATTTAAGCTTATTGATATGAAAAGTAAAGAATAACAAAGCAATAATTATGGTGACAATGGTCGGTTGAGGTTGCCATATTTTAATTAAATTTCAAATATAAATTCATTACTATAGTAGTAAGAGTTTTTGCTACCTTTATTCAAAGATTCAATAAAGAAGTTTTAGTCATCATTAGGAATATGAACGACACAAAAATAAAATGGCAACCCAGCCTCTATAACAACAAACATGCATTTGTTTACAACTATGGTGAGGAGCTTATTAAACTACTAGATCCAAAAGACTATGAACGGATTTTAGATTTAGGATGTGGTTCAGGTCAATTGACCTATAAAATAAACGAACTTGCAAAAGAAGTCATCGGAATTGACAAATCGTCTGAAATGATTGCAGATGCCAAATCCAAATTTCCAAATATTGAGTTTTATGTTAGAGATGCAAGCAATTTCAAATTTGAGAAGAAATTTGATGCTATTTTTTCAAACGCCACTCTCCATTGGGTTAACAATGTTGAAGGTGCTATAAAATGTATGTCTGATAATTTAAAGCCCAACGGAAAAATTGTTCTTGAGTTTGGTGGTAAAGGCAATGTACAAACAATTGTAAACCAACTAAAAAAATCTCTTTGCAGCAGAGGGTATTTAGAACAATCTCAATTACAATTATGGTATTTCCCTTCAATTGGTGAATACACTACTCAATTAGAATCAGCTGGTTTTAGAGTCCTTTTTGCTGAACAATATGATCGCCCTACAGAACTCGCAGATGAAAACTCTGGTATAATAGACTGGATTTCCATGTTTGCACAAAGCTTTTTTATTGGAGTTAATGACAACCACATAGAAGAAATTAAGAATGAGGTTCAGGAAGAGATAAAAGCGCAGTGCTTAAAAAATGGAAAATGGATTGCCGATTACAAAAGAATTAGAATAGTAGCCAGAATATAACAATTGAAAACCAGATGAAACTTAATAAGATTATCGCCCTATTTTTTATTATCCTAGCTATGATTCTAGGTATAATATTCTATTTGGCCATTGAATTTCCGGACAACCTTTTTGGTTATTTTAAAAAGGAATATTATAGTCAATATGGCCCTTTGGCAATCTGTATTGAGCTTTTACTAGCAGGTTATTACCTTTTTAGAAAACATGCAAAGGTCAATTTCACCTTAGCCTTATTCGCATTTACTGTTTTATTAGACGCTATTTTTAATTTATTTGGACTTTTTTCTAGCCCATTACCAGTTTATGCAATGATCTTGTTTAGTACATGTGCAATAATTTCTATATGGTTGGCTTTTACCGACACCTTTAATCTTGGAAAAATTTCATTAATTGGAGCTTTGACAAGTTTTGTACTGGGTAATATAGTTGAACTCTTTTTTAATTATTGGTAGGATAAGATTATCAAATAGAAGTATCTGTCCCTATTTTATTAATTTAGTTCTTAATGGATTTAATCTATTTATCAAAATATGACTGATGTTAAACGACAATATTATGAGAACTAACATTTATATTATTTTAATTACTATTCTGTTTGTTTCCTGTAACCAAAACAAAAGTTTTGACCTAGAAAAAGAAAAACAGGAAATATTAAAATTACATAATCAGCAAAGAGCTAATCACTTTAAGAAAGATTCTATTGCTTTTGCCAATCAGCTTTCAAATAACTTTATCTCTGTTAATAGAGGTAAAATAACAATGCCAAAAAAGGAGGAAAATATTAAAAGATACCATAATTACTTCTCTTCGGTTGATTTTGTGAAGTGGGATGATGTTTCAGAACCTATAATAAGATTTTCAGATGACGGAAGCCTTGCATACACTA
The DNA here is from genome assembly GCF_046762865.1 of Winogradskyella sp. A2. Lineage (NCBI taxonomy): Bacteria > Pseudomonadati > Bacteroidota > Flavobacteriia > Flavobacteriales > Flavobacteriaceae > Winogradskyella > Winogradskyella sp. A2. Next base: position 604,372 of record NZ_JBKQXM010000001.1, on the reverse strand, counting down.
TTGTAGATAAAATTGTGGAAGTAACCTATACTAACGAAAATGGAGAAATGTATAACAGTAGTACACATTTTGCCTGGACTGCGATTTATAAAAAATATGGTGACGAATGGAAAACTGATTGTGTGACATCTACCCAGAAATCAACTGAATAAGAATCTAAACCTTATTGCTTTTCAACTTCTTTTAATCTAAAAGTAGCGTAAACAAAATCGATTTTTTTGGTAAATTCTTCTAGCTCTAAAGAGTCATCTTCATTTGTGTCTAAACCATAAAATCTCAATTTTGCATTTATTGGTTTACCCAATTTATCTTTTTTACCATCGTAATAATTCTGTAATTCTCCTAAGCTAATCTTGTAATTTTTATCTTGGTCTAACTCAAAAAACAAGGTAATTCGTTGGTTAACATATTCTTCATCTGTTAAAGTTTTTTCCTCATCACTAACTGCGATACTTAGCTGTTCTCTATTAGATTTTAGTTTTTCATAACCAAGTTTCATATCTGGTTTCGCCATAATCTCCTCCATATTTATCTCATCATTTTCATTAGCATCCAAAGCATAGAAAATCAACTTGCCATTTATAAGCTCACCAGTAATATTATCAATTTTACCTTGGTTAAATGCTACCATTTCATCAAGTGTAATCCTACCATCTTTATCGGTATCTATTCTAGTGAATTTGGAAATTGCCTTTTCACTTTCACTTAAATTGTCTTCAGTGTTTGGATTTTCTTGGTAACGCTCAGGATACTGCCAGCGGTCTCTATAATTGGTAGCCAATTTAAAATCTGGTCCTTTTACATATTCATTTAAGGTAATAATGCTATTTCTATTCGCATCAAAAGCATAAAATAAACGTTTAGCATCAATAGGTTCTCCAAAACTATTAAGCTTACCCCTATAGAATGAGCGCATTTCGCGATTCGTTATCACTTCATTACCATCTGCATCTATCGTATTAAATAAAACAGTACGTTGTTCTGTCGTGTCTTGGGCCATAATAAATGTCCCAATAAAAAAGAATGTAGCTTTAAGTAGGTTTGTTAAAACTTTCATCACAATTGAATCTTATTTGTTTTACTAATATACACTTATTTCTAAATTACCCTAATTTTATTAATTTAAAGAATCTTTGTTTTCTAGACTATCTTACAGATCATTAACACAATTTTGTAAGGTTTTTGATTATTCTTCGACTATATTTAAGTCTTATTAAAAGCATATTATTAACTAGAAAAGAAAGGACTAAAAAGTATGCTAACTTGGAAAGATGTAATCAACTTTTCCGTTAACGGAAACCCAGCACCAGACAGACGTGTTGAAAAAACAGAAGCTGAATGGAGAGCTCAATTAACTCCAGAACAATTCAGAATTACAAGACAAAAAGGTACGGAGCGTGCACATAGCGGAGCACTTTGTAGTATCTATGATGAGGGCAAATACAACTGTGTATGTTGTGACACACCTTTATTTGATTCTACAATAAAGTTTAGTTCTGGTACTGGTTGGCCAAGCTTTACTCAACCAATTAAAGAGAATGCCATTAAGTACGAAAAAGATTCGTCCTATGGAATGATACGTGTAGAGGTAATGTGTAATACTTGCGATGCGCATTTAGGTCATATTTTTCCTGATGGACCAGAACCAAGTGGATTGCGCTATTGTATTAATTCAGAATCTATGACTTTAGATAAGGAGACGGTATAATGGACAATAAAAATTTACAAATTGCCACAGTTGGTGGTGGTTGCTTTTGGTGTACAGAAGCTGTATTTCAAGAAGTAAAAGGTGTAGAGAAGGTAGTTTCAGGTTATTCTGGCGGTAATGTGCCAGGAAAACCAACGTATCGAGAAATTTGTTCTGGTTTAACAGGTCATGCAGAAGTGGTACAAGTCACTTTTGATGCTAACGTGATATCTTACGAAGATATTATTGTCATTTTTATGACAACTCATGATCCAACAACTTTAAATAGACAAGGTGCAGATCGTGGTACGCAATATCGTTCGGTCATTTATTATCATGATAAAACACAAAAGGAAATTGCTGAAGTCGTGATTAAAGAATTGAATAAGTATTACGAAAACCCTATAGTTACTGAGGTTTCGGAAGCCGTAACGTTTTATGAAGCTGAAAAGGAGCACCAAGATTATTATATAAATAATCAAGCTCAAGGCTATTGTAGTTTTGTAATTACACCAAAGCTTATGAAACTTCGTAAACTACATGCAGATAAGCTTAAAAGTGCTTAATCACTCTGTATTTACTAAAACACTCTAGGCAATTAATTAATTGAATTGCCCTAGATATTAATTCAAAAATTTAAATAAGAAAGGGACACTACAATGTCAAGCCAAACAGAAAATCAAATATTCAAAGCACCTGAATTCGATGTCTATCAATGGATTGATGCTAATGGAAAAAAAACAACACCAATAAAATTATCTGATTTTACAGGAAAATTTAAAATTGTGTATTGTTTTCAGAGTTGGTGTCCTGGTTGTCACAGTAAGGGCTTACCAGATTTAAAAAAGATGGTAAATGCTTTAAAAGACAATAACAAGATTGTATTTATAGCCATTCAGACGGTTTTTGAAGGTCATCAGTCCAACACGTTTGCAAAGATGGTAGAAACCCAAAAACAATATGATTTAGAAATTCCATTTGGACATGATGGAGGTGTTGATGGTAAATCACGTTCAAATATCATGAACAACTATCAAACTGGAGGAACTCCTTGGTTTTTGTTTATTGATAAGTATGATAATATCGTTTATAGCGATTTTCATTTAAACCCAGATGCTGCAATAGAATTTTTAAAGACAATTAAATAAATGATCTCACATATTAATCTGTATGGCACCGAAAGGTGCCATAAAACTCAATATTATAAAACGTTTTTAAATCAAAAAGAACTTGAATACTCATTTCTTGATGTTGAAGACAATGATGAATTTGCCGAAGAATTAAGAAGTCTGTATCAAAATAGAAATCTTAATTTTCCAACTATAACAATTGGTGATAAGAAATTACGAAATCCATCTGAAGAGGAACTTACAAAATGGTTGGACAAATTAAAATAGCTTTCGGAGGAGGATGTCACTGGTGCACCGAAGCCGTTTTTCAGTCATTGAAAGGTGTCAACAAGGTTGAACAAGGTTATGTATCTTCTATAAATGAAAACAGCACCTTTTCTGAAGCAGTTATTGTACATTTTAACAGAGAAATTATTTCACAAGAAACACTAGTTGAAATTCATTTGAATACTCACAATAGTTCCTCAAATCACTCTATGCGAGACAAATATCGTTCAGCAGTATATACATTTAGTGACACGCAGTATAAGGAAGTATACAATACTTTAAATAAATTTCAAAATCAATACAATGGCAAACTTGTAACAAAGGTATACCCATTTTCAGAATTCAAAGCCTCACGAAAAGCGATTCTAAATTACTATCAAAAAAACTATGACAAACCATTTTGTGAACGCTTTATAAACCCAAAATTAGAACTCCTACTAAATCAATTTACTAACCAAGTCAATAAAGACTTTATAATTACAGCAGAAAAATGAATATTTTAGAATCAATTAAAAGTTACTTTGATAAAAAATTAAATGATGAACCAACAGGTAATTCTCCTGAAGGGATATGTCCAAATTGTTGGGGAAAACAAGAATGGGATGGTGAATTTTATGAATTTACTAAAGGAAGTAAAAACGAAAAGCGAGATGAAACCTATAATAACTTTATCAACAAAGTAGTAGAAAGCAATATTGATGGAATTATTATTCAATCAGACACCTATACTTGTAAAACTTGTAATATCAACTATTCTCACTAACGCTAAATGAGTAAGACAAAAATAGGATTAGGATTAGCGGCCCTTGGCAGACCAGACTATATTAATATTAGAGCTATTAAGGATATCGATAAATCCATTGAAGCATTTAAAGCTAATGCATTTAAGGTATTAGATGACAGTTACACATTAGGTATTAGAGATTTTGATGTGGCTCCATCCTATGGACTTGGTGAACAATTTTTACAAGAATGGAATAATTTAAGACGTCATAAAGATGTTACTATTTCAACTAAATTCGGTTATACATATGTTGCTAATTGGAAAATTGGATTTGAAGGGAAACATGAAATTAAAGAACATTCTTTAACGAAACTTAACGAGCAATGGGAAACATCGAAAGCCCTTCTACCAAATCTTAAAATCTATCAGATCCATTCGGCAACACTAGAAAGCGGTGTTTTAGAAAACAGGGATGTACTATCTCGATTAGATGAACTAAAACAAAAACATCAATTAAAAATTGGAATTACTTCTAGTGGAACAGAACAAGCTAAAATCATCACTAATGCCAAGAATGTCAATGTCAATGGGAAACCACTTTTTGATAGTTACCAAGTAACATTCAATATTTTTGAACAATCTTGTTATAAGATTTTAAAACAATTATTAAAAGAAGATAAAACCGTTATCATTAAAGAAGCATTGGCTAATGGTCGGGTTTTCAGAAATAATCGTTTCAAAAATCATCTGGCCACTTATGATTATCTAGAAACACTTGCAGTAAAATACAAGGTTTCAAGTGATGCTATTGCATTACGCTTTATTATGGACAATCTCGAACCAACTTTGATATTAAGTGGTGCTTCAAATACAGAACAATTAAAACAAAACATAAAGGCTTTAAACTTTGATTTAGATGAAATTGAAACTTCAAAATTAGAATCATTTAAGGTGTCACCACAGCAATATTGGCAAGAAAGAAGTAACTTAGATTGGAATTAGAATTAAATGATACGACTTTATATTATTGGTATTGCCATTCTTATTATTGCGATTCTGGCAAATGGCATAATTTTAAAATTAGGCATTAAGTCTTGGTATGATTTTATTGCCCTTCTCAACCATGAAGGCAGTTCAGCCTTTCGCCAACTAAGCATATTAGACTACCTATGGTTATTCATAGGATATCCTCTAATTTTGGGATGTGGTAATTGGATAGGCAATACTATACATAAATTGATAATAAAATAATTGAAATTCATGGAAAAAACTGTTACTGAAGCTATAGCATATAGAAGATCAACACGAGTATACAAGGACGAAGCTATTGACCCAGAAAAAGTAAAACATTGCCTCGTTAACGCGACTTTAGCGCCCACTAGTAGTAATCTTCAGCTTTGGGAATTTTATCATATCACCAATAAAGAAACCTTAAAAAAATTGGCAGAAGCATGCTTTAATCAAAGTGCTGCAAAAACAGCTCAACAATTAGTAATAGTTGTTACCAGGAAGGATTTATGGCGTAAGCGAGCGAAGGCCAATATTGATTTTTTAAATAAGGTATATAATAAAGATGGTCTTAGCGAACGCGATTTAAAACGCAAAAAAATGGCAACGGATTATTATAAGAAATTAATACCTACCATATATACTGACTTTCTGGGCATATTGGGTTATATTAAATTCATCATATTTCAAATAGTTGGTCTTTTTAAACCTATATACAGACAAACGCGTTTAAGCGATATGCGTATCGTAGCTCATAAAAGTGCAGGATTGGCTGCGCAGAATTTTATGACCAGTATGGCTGCTATAGGATATGATACTTGCCCAATGGAAGGCAGTGACACGCTACGTGTAAAAAAGATACTTAACTTACCTCGAGGTGCTGAAGTAAATATGGTTATAGGATGCGGTATTAGAGATGATAAAGGTATTTATGGCCCAAGATTTAGAATTCCTTTTGAAGACGTTTATTTTAAAGTATAATTAAAGCATTTTTATTAAAATTATAAAACCTCATATTATTTCAATTCGTAATATGAGGTTTTTAGTAAATGAGTTTAAGTCTTACTTAACAAAATTAATCGCCGCTCATTTCCTTATTATAAACCCAAATTTCATCCCAGGCGTTTTTAAATGTTGTTCTATATAATTCTCTTTGATTCTGCATGGAGTTATTTCCGTTAACCTTTTCAAAGGTCTCAGTCCAATTCACATTTCTATCAAAATCTGCCCAATTTGGATGAAAACGAAACGTTGCAATATGCCTTCCTAAATCACCTTGTCTAAACTCATTGTAATAAACACCCCAAGGATTTTCTCCTTCTAAAGCCTTATTTGTTTTACTTACTCTCTCAAAGAAAGTACGAACGCCAGGAGCAAGACCATCTACAACTTCAAAATATCTAACAAGTATAATTGGATATTTAGAATTATCACCATCAAGCATTGCCGTATTGTTGAGTTCATTGTCGTCCTTCCAATACTCAACTGTGTGCATTTTTTTTATATATGGATCAATATTATCTCTCCAATCCTCATCATGTCCACCAACAGAAGGTCTTTTATCTAAATCAGCATAAGTCATAGGTCCCATTTCCCATATGATTTTTCCAGCATTTGGTCCGGTAGTAATATTATAAACAGTCGCTTTATGCGGCCCTTCTTTATGATACTTCTGGTTATGCTTTCTCATATTTTCCCCAAGCACCTTAAGTTTAGCATAGTCGGGAGTAATCATAATATCCTCCCACATTTTGTACGAGTTATCCTCGTTTTGAGCAGTAACAGTTAACATGGCACCAGAAACTATGGCCACCATGATAAAAAATGAAATTGATTTTTTAAACATAATTAATTGAATTTAGTTGATTAATAGTAACCATACATATATTACACAATACATATGGTTGAAATAAAATGACAATAAAAATGTATAATAAATGGTTGTCGCTGTAAACCCATTTAAGATAAAGGATCAGCTTTGGAGTACATTAAATATAAGAAATTTAAAATATAAGTAAGATTTTTTTAGCAAATCTGTAGTAAATAAAACCTACTTCTGAAAGCAGAATACTAGTTTTCAAAATTTTCCAATCCTTTTTCCAACCAATCAAAATAGGCACCGGCATCTGGCTCATATGCATTTGTAGTATTCAGTAACTGCAAATCATGATCTAATAAGACATAATAAGGCTGTGAGTTGTTTTGAAAATTGATAGTCTGTAAGGTTGCCCATTTATCTCCAATGGTTTCAATATCCTTTACAGATCCATTACTTCTTATATACTGAAACTGCTCTACTTCTGGCAATTCTTTTTTATCGTCTACATAAAGCGAAATAATAACATAATTGTCCTTAAGCATATCATAGACATCAGTTGTGCTCCACACCTGCTCTTCCATCTTTCTGCAGTTTACACAAGCCCAACCTGTAAAGTCTAACAATATAGGTTTATTCTCAGCTTTAGCCTGTGCTAACCCTTCACTTAAATCTTTGTTACAGTTAAGATCTAACGGACACTCGGATGATTTTTCATAAAGGCTATAAAACATTGGTGGCGGAAACCCACTTAACAATTTAAGGTTAGCGTGAGCTGAATTTGTTAAACCTGGTATAAGGTAAATGACAAACGCTATGATTAAAATACCAGTCGTTATTCTGCCCTTACCTAATTTTTGCAAAGGTCCATCATGAGGAAACTTAATTTTACCAAATAGATAAAGTACCAAGCCAATTCCTATCAATATCCAAAGGCCAATAAATACTTCGCGTTTTAAAAGTCCCCAATGCTCAACTAAATCTGCATTAGATAAAAACTTAAGTGCTAATGCCAATTCTATAAATCCTAGTACTACTTTAACCGTGTTTAACCATCCTCCAGATTTTGGTAATGAATTAAGCCATTTTGGAAACATAGCGAATAATGAAAATGGTAGGGCCAACGCCAAACCAAATCCACTCATACCCATAGTTAATTGCATAGCACCACCATCTGCCGTCAATGAGCTACCTAAGAGAGTTCCTAAAATTGGGCCTGTACATGAAAAAGAGACTATGGCTAGTGTCAATGCCATAAAAAATACACCTATAAATCCACCTATCTTATTGGCCTTACTATCCATTGCTGCGCTCCAAGATTGAGGTAGAGTCAGTTCAAAATATCCAAAAAATGAAAAGGCAAATACAATAAAAATGATAAAGAATATTATGTTGAGTGTAACATTAGTAGAAATGTTATTTAAAATACCAGGATCTAAAGAATCTAATACGTGAAACGGAATACTTAAAAGTGCATAAATTAGAAAAATAAAAAAGCCATAAAGTATCGAATTGAACAATCCTTTTTTAGGATCATTTGCACTCTTGGTGAAAAATGACACAGTTAATGGTATCATTGGGAATACACATGGTGTCAATAATGCTATTAATCCGCCTAAAAAGCCCAATAAAAAAATTGAAAAATTGCTTTTCTTTTCAATGGTCTGACTTTCAAATTTATCCCAACCCGTTACATTAAGATTAAGTGCATCCGAAAGCCGTTTGCTGCGATCATCTAATTCCGTAACTTCTTTTGTAATTTCAGAACCATCTAAGGATATATTGAATGTATAGTCACCAGGTATGCACTTAGAATCGTCACATGTTTGATACTCTACATAAATATCTAGTTTAGTAAGATCTGGGTTAATTAGGGTAATTAACTGCTCAAAAATCGCAGTTTCTTTAAACTTTACTACATTTTCTTCAAATATCTTATCATAAATCGGCGGAACGGAAGGCTCCGTTGTTTCACCATTTAAACTATAATTACCCTCTTTATTTTTAAATTCAAAAAAGGTCGTTGGCGCGAAGCTATCTTCTGATTGTTGGTGTTGGGAATAAATATACCACCCCTTATCAATATTGGCTTGTAATATGACTTTGTACTCGTTGTTTGATACTTTCTCAATCTTAGATTCCCATTTAACAGGTTCTAAAATTTGAGAGTTCAATTGAAATGAAAAACAAAACGCAATTAATACGTAAAATAAAACCGATTTAATCTTCATAAATAAAGCGTTAATACACAAATGTAATTGTTGTGATTCTATTATTGATTAACAGTCGCCTAATTTATAAAAACCTTAAGAATTAAGACTAAACATTTGTTACACAAAAAAACCGAACGATATCGTTCGGTTTTATATTTTAAGATTTTACTTCGAGTTCAAGCTCTTCTGAATGTTGCCATCTAGAGAGGCCTCCCTTGAGATCATATATTTTCTCAAATCCGGCTTCTTCCATCTTTTTAGCACATTTAGCACTTCTTGTACCACCTTTGCAATAAAGTATTATAGGTTTTTCTCTATCTAGTTTTGTAATATCCTCTTCAAATGTTGGAGATAAATAATCAATATTTTGTGCATTAGCTATATGTACTTCACTATACTCTTCTGGAGTTCTAACATCTATAACCTGCACATCTTCTGATTCTAGGATAGATATCATTTCTTCTGCAGTTACCAATTGAACTTCAGAGTTTTTAGGATCCATACAGCTCGTTGAAAGACTTAGTACAGTGATTAAAAAACAGAGTTTAAAAAATCTTTTCATAATTATTGTAATATATTTTTATTGTTGCCTGACTTCACCTCGCCAGTCATTAATTCCTCCTACCAAATTGTAGGCTTTTTCAAAACCAAGTTGATTCATAACTGCGCAGGCTTGTCCACTTCTACCTCCTGACCTGCAATACACATAGTAGTTCTTAGATTTATCTAACTTTTTAATTTCATCAATAAATCCTTGACCTCTATAGATATCAATATGAACAGCATTCGGTATTATTCCATTATTAACTTCGTCTTGTGTTCTAACATCTAAAACAACCGAATTATTGTCTGTATCAAGTTGTTTTGTCCAATCTTTTTGCGATAAATTCACTTTTTATAGCTTTTTTCTTCGACAAAATTAACATTTCCTTATGATATAGACGAAAAAAAATCCGAAGTGTTACAACTCCGGATTAAATTTTTTAAATATTAATTACAAATATCAGAAAGTCAAATCATTATACTTTAATTGAACATCCTATTGCACGTGTTTCCGTAACCTTAACTTCTCCTCCATCTAATAATGAGTCAACTGCATCTTCAACATACTTTGTATTAACAGCCTTAGCATCCTTATAATTATCGTCTATTGCACCAATATACTTTACTTCATTTCCTTTTCTGGTCTTTTCTAAGATGTAAACATGTGGTGTTTTAGTAGCTCCATATTGAGGATATATTTTTTGTCCCTCATCCATTAAATATGGAAAAGTAAATCCCTTTGCCTTAGCTCTAGCTTTCATAGCATCCATGTTATCACCTGGTTTTACATCTGTATTATTGGGCATAATTGCAATTACAGGATATCCTTTAGATGCATATTTTTTGTCTAATTCAACAATTCTGTCTTCATACGCAACTGCATAAGGACACGTATTGCATGTAAAAATCACTATAAAACCTTTAGCGTCTTTATAATCAGCCAAGGACACCATTTTACCATCTATATTTTCTAAACTAAAATCTGTGGCTAAATCACCCACTTTATAACCATCAGAATCAGGCTTAATTGTAAATGCCGAAACTACAGTCATAAGAACTATCAATGAAAGTACTTTTAATGTTTTCATAAGTATTTATTTTAAAAATTGTTTTAATTCGTTTTCTAACTCGTCTTGGGTAAATGACCTTTCATAAAAAAGGCGTTTGTCTTTATTGTATATTATCGTTGCAGGAATTGCTCCTGACCATTTTTCATTAATTGCTGGTATCCATCTATTTTGATCTGTATCATCAAATGCAACAACTTTAGACTTTAAATCGTGCTTAGTAATAAATGGTTTTAGTTTGGAATCATAGTTCTTCGGAAAGTCTAAGCTTACCAATAAAACTTCCACATTATCAGACTTATATTTTTCATTAACAGTTTCAAAATAGGGCAACTCTTTAACACAGGGTGCACACCATGTAGCCCAAAAATTAACTACATGTACTTTATTATCATTTTTATTAATAAGTGGCTTTAATCCGTCATAGTCATATATCTCAAGTGCAATGACTTCTGAATTGGTCTCCACTATTTCGGTAGATGCCTTTTCAGCAACTTTATTTACAGTAGAATTGTCATTTTTACAAGCTACAATTAATAAAATAAGAAGGAAAGTAAATCGTTTCATATGCTAAAGTTATTAATCAATATTTATGCCTCTGAATAATTAACAAAAAATTAATTCAAAAGTTTGATAATAAAAATTATCATTTCTATATTTGACATCTAGTGAAAACAATAATTAATAATACTTGGTGGTGGAAATTCTCAAACTCAACGTTCGTGAATTAGTACCTTGTATGTATATAATATAGAAAAAGGCTTGTCATTCACGACAAGCCTTTTTTTAATTTACAATCAATGAAAATATTTAGTCTTTATACACATTATAAAAAGATTCTTGCAGATACTATAACACCTGTTAGCATTTACCTTAAAATTAGAGATAAATTCCCTAACAGCATACTATTAGAAAGTAGTGACTATCATGCAAATGATAATAGTTTCTCCTATATATGTTGTAATCCAATAGCATCAATAGAAGTTAAAAACGGATCTATTTATCAGAACTATCCGGATGGTAGTTCAAAGGTTAACCATGTAAAAACCGTTAGTGTTGTGGAAGAAATTCAAAAATTCACGCAACGCTTTAAAGTGGAGACTAACGAGGAGTTCAAATTCATAAATAATGGTATTTTTGGTTATACCGCCTATGACGCTGTTAAATACTTTGAAGATATTGAGATTTCTAAAAAACCAGATTCTATTGAAATTCCTGAGATTTACTATGCGGTTTACCAAAACATAATTGCGATTAATCATTTTAAAAATGAGGCCTACATCTTTGCGCATTGTTTTGATACTGAAAATAACATAGATACACTGCTTCAATTAATTCAAACCAGACAATATGCATCCTATGATTTTGACACCAAGGGTGAAATAGAATCTAATTTAACAGATGAGGAATACAAACAACATGTAGAGCTTGCTAAAAAACATTGTGCACGTGGTGATGTATTTCAGTTGGTATTATCTAAGCAGTTTTCTCAAAAGTTTAGTGGTGACGAATTTAATGTCTACCGTGCATTAAGAAGCATTAATCCTTCGCCTTATCTATTCTATTTTGACTATGGAAATTTCAAAATATTTGGAAGTTCACCAGAGGCTCAATTGATAGTTAGTGATGATAAAGCAGAAATTCATCCAATTGCTGGTACATTCCGACGTACTGGAAACGATTTAAAAGATGCTGAATTAGCTGAAAATTTAATTAATGATGATAAGGAGAATAGTGAACATGTTATGCTTGTGGACTTGGCAAGAAATGATTTGAGTAGACATGGACACAATGTTAAGGTGGAAACCTATAGAGAAGTTCAATTTTTCTCCCATGTTATTCATCTTGTAAGCAAGGTTACAGGCATTAAAAATAAAGGAACCGAGACTATGCAGGTTGTGGCAGATACATTTCCGGCAGGTACATTAAGTGGTGCACCTAAACATATGGCTATGCAACTCATAGAAAAATATGAAAAAACTAGTCGTGGATATTATGGTGGTGCCATAGGGTTTATGGATTTTAACGGTAATTACAACCAAGCCATAATGATAAGAACCTTTTTAAGTAAAAACCACAAATTATTTTGGCAAGCTGGCGCAGGTTTGGTAGCAAAATCCAACCCAGAAAGTGAATTACAAGAAGTATACAATAAGCTAGGTGCACTAACAAACGCCATTGAACAAGCTAAAGACATTTAGAATGAAAAAAGTATTAGTTATAGATAATTACGACAGTTTCACATATAACTTGGTACATTACCTTGAGGATCTAGACTGCGAGGTAACAGTAAAACGAAACGATAAATTATCTCTTGAGGAGGTTGAAGAATTTGATAAAATTGTTTTATCTCCAGGACCTGGTATTCCAGATGAAGCTGGCCTATTAAAAGAAATTATTGCTAAATATGCATCTACTAAAAGTATTTTTGGCGTTTGCCTTGGACAACAAGCAATAGCTGAAGTATTTGGTGGTTCATTAGATAATTTAGAGCAGGTATATCATGGTGTTGCTACAGATATAACGTTAACTGTAGATGATGAACCATTGTTTAAAGGCATGGATAAAACGTTTAAAGTGGGCAGATATCACTCTTGGGTTGTAAGTACAATTCTTCCCGATAGTTTAGAGGCTACATCTTACGATGAAAATGGACAAATAATGTCATTAAGACATAAAGAATATGATGTAAAGGGTGTACAATACCATCCAGAATCTGTTCTGACACCAAATGGAAAAAAAATACTTGAAAACTGGGTTAATAGCTAATCATGAAAGAAATTTTAAATAGACTCATAAATCAAGAAAGCATTAGTAGTGATGAGGCTAAAAATGTTTTGGTTAATATTTCTAAAGGAATTTATAACCAAAGTCAAATCGCTTCTTTTCTCACTATTTATATGATGCGAAGTATCACAATTGAAGAATTGAGAGGTTTTAGAGATGCACTCTTAGAATTATGTATTCCTGTAGAATTAGATGGAATGGACACTATAGATTTATGTGGTACTGGAGGTGATGGTAAGGATACGTTCAATATCTCAACACTTTCATCCTTCATCACAGCAGGTGCTGGAGTAAAAGTTACTAAGCATGGCAATTATGGTGTATCATCAACTTGTGGATCTTCAAACGTCATGGAAAATCTGGGTATCAAATTCACCAATGACCTTGACTTTCTCAAAAAAAGTATTGATGAGACTAATATTTGTGTTTTACATGCACCACTTTTTCACCCAGCCATGAAAAATGTAGCACCAATACGTAGAGAGTTGGGTGTAAAAACATTTTTTAACATGTTAGGTCCAATGGTTAATCCTGCGTTTCCAAAAAACCAAATGGTAGGTGTATTTAACCTAGAATTACTTAGACTATATGGTTACTTATATCAAGAAACTGATAAGAATTATGCTATTGTACACGCCTTAGATGGTTATGATGAAATATCATTGACAGGAAAAACAAAAGTAATCACCAATGATTCCGAGTTACTTTTTAGTCCAAAAGAAATTGGATTAACCCAAGTAATTCAATCTGAAATATTCGGTGGCAATACCGTTGAACAAGCCGCTGGCTTATTCAAAGAAATAATTAGTGGGAATGGCACAACAGCTCAGAACGAAGTAGTACTTGCCAATGCAGGTTTAGCAATAGCAACAGCCAATAAAATAGATCACAAAGAAGGAATTGAAATTGCAAGAGAGTCCTTATTCAGTGGCAAAGCAAAGCAAAGTTTAAATAAACTGATTGAACTTAGTAAATGAACATATTAGATAAAATAGTAATTGATAAACGCAAAGAAGTCGCACTGCGTAAAGCTTTAATACCTACCAGCCAATTGGAGGCTTCTGTGTTATTTACAAGAAATACCAAATCACTTTCTAATACCTTAAGAGAAAGTAGTTCTGGTATTATTGCTGAGCATAAACGCAGATCGCCTTCCAAAGCAGTAATAAATTACAAGCTTAATGTTCAAGATGTGGCGAAGGGTTATGAAAATGCAAGAGTTTGTGGTATGTCAGTTCTTACAGATGGTAAATATTTTGGTGGCTCTTTAGATGATCTAATAATTGCACGATCTAGTTGTAATTTACCATTATTAAGAAAAGAATTTATAATTGATGACTACCAAATTCTAGAAGCAAAGGCTTATGGTGCAGATGTAATTTTGTTAATTGCAGCTATTTTAACAAGAGAAGAAATTAAATCGTTTTCAGAGTTTGCAAAATCATTGCAACTAGATGTGCTATTAGAAGTGCACAATAAGGAAGAACTTCAAAAATCAATTATGCCATCATTGGATATGTTAGGTGTAAATAATAGAGATTTAAAAACCTTTACAGTAAGTCTAGAAACATCAAAGGAACTTAGTAGTTTAATTCCAGATGATTTTGTAAAAGTATCTGAAAGTGGTATAAGTTCTGTTGAAGCGATTAAAGAATTACAACCATATGGTTACAAAGGCTTTTTAATTGGTGAAAACTTTATGAAAACTGACAATCCTGGTGCTAGTGCAACTGAATTCATAAATAACTTGGAAGTATGAAATTAAAAGTCTGTGGCATGAAATATAATACTACTGAAGTTGCAACCTTGCTACCAGACTATCTTGGTTTTATTTTTTACAAAAAATCACCAAGAGATTTTGATAGAAATATTCCAGAATTACCAAATGGTGTTAAAAAGGTAGGTGTTTTTGTGGACGAAAAAGTAGAGGTTATTGTTGACAAGATTGAAAAGCATAAACTTGATGCGTTACAACTTCATGGTCATGAATCACCTGAAATTTGCAGACTACTTAAGTCTACTAACAAAGAAATCATTAAAGTCTTTTCTATAAAAGATGAATTTGATTTTTCTGTATTAACCAACTATGAAGATGTTTGTGATTATTTCCTATTTGATACCAAAGGAAAATTACCGGGCGGCAATGGTTATACCTTTAATTGGGATGTATTAAGAGATTACCCTTCTACTAAACCTTATTTTCTTAGCGGCGGAATCGGAATAGAAGAAATTGAAAAGATTAAAAAATTTAAAAATAGTCCTGCTTCAAAATACTGCTATAGCATTGATATTAATAGCAAATTTGAAATTGAACCTGGATTAAAAAATATTGATGAATTAGAAAAATTTAAACATGAGCTACAATATTAACGACAAAGGATACTATGGTGAGTTTGGTGGTGCCTACATACCTGAAATGCTCTATCCAAACATTGAAGAATTAAGACAGAATTATATCAAAATAACAGAAGAGCCTTCCTTTAAAGAAGAGTTCGATCAATTATTAAAGGATTATGTTGGTAGACCTTCTCCACTTTATTTTGCAAAACGCCTTTCAGAGAAGTACAACACTAAAATATACTTGAAGCGTGAAGATTTGAACCATACAGGTGCACATAAAGTGAATAATACAATAGGTCAAATCTTACTGGCAAAACGCCTTGGCAAAACACGTATTATTGCTGAAACTGGCGCAGGACAACATGGTGTTGCTACAGCAACAGTTTGTGCATTAATGGGAATAGAATGTGTAGTATATATGGGTGAAATAGATATTGCCAGACAAGCACCTAATGTAGCGCGCATGAAAATGCTTGGTGCAAAGGTTGTACCAGCATTGTCTGGTAGTAGAACACTAAAAGATGCCACAAACGAAGCAATGCGCGATTGGATTAACAACCCTGTAAACACACATTACATTGTTGGTAGTGTTGTTGGACCTCATCCTTATCCAGATATGGTAGCACGATTCCAGGCTGTAGTTTCTGAAGAAATTAAAGAACAATTAAAAGAAAAAGAAGGTACAGAGGATCCGGACTATCTTATTGCCTGCGTAGGAGGAGGTAGTAATGCCGCAGGCACATATTACCATTATTTAGATAATACAGATGTGAACATAATTGCAGTTGAAGCTGCAGGAAAAGGCATTGACACAGGTGAAAGCGCAGCAACTTCTGTTTTGGGTAAGGAAGGAATAATACATGGTAGTAAAACCTTGTTAATGCAAACGAATGATGGACAAATTACAGAACCCTATTCTATTTCAGCAGGATTAGATTATCCTGGAGTTGGGCCAATGCATGCCAATTTATATAAAACAGGAAGAGCAGAATTTGTGGCTATAACTGACGATGAAGCCATGACAGCAGGTTTAGAATTATCACAATTAGAAGGGATTATCCCAGCAATTGAAACTTCTCATGCCTTAGCTGTTTTTGAACATAAAACCTTCAAACCCGAAGATATCATTGTGGTTAACCTTTCCGGAAGAGGTGATAAAGATTTACAGAATTATATTGACTATTTTAAGTTATAAAATGAATAGAATTAATAAAAAATTACAGGGAGATAAGAAGTTACTATCTATATATTTTACGGCTGGTTATCCTAATATTAATGATACTGCAACTACCATACAGAACTTAGAAAAGAATGGTGTTGATATGATCGAGATAGGTCTACCGTTTAGTGATCCTTTGGCTGATGGACCTACAATACAGGCTAGCTCTACTCAAGCTCTTAAAAATGGTATGACTAGTGAGCTTCTCTTTAAGCAATTAAAAGACATTCGAAAAACTGTTGAAATACCACTTATAATCATGGGTTATTTTAACCCAATTCTTCAATTTGGCGTAGAAGAATTTTGTAAAAAATGCCAGGAAGTTGGCGTTGATGGATTAATTATTCCAGATTTACCAGTTGATGTATATCATTCAGATTATCAGGAGGTATTTGAGAAGTATGGCTTAATAAATATCTTTTTAATTACACCTCAAACCTCCGATGAGAGGATTAGATTTATAGATTCAATTTCCGCCGGATTTATCTATATGGTAAGTTCTGCAAGTACTACAGGTGCAAAATCAGGATTTGGCCCTGAGCAAGAAGCTTATTTTAAGCGTATAGCAGATATGCAATTAAAGAACCCACAAATTGTAGGCTTTGGTATTTCTAATAACGAAACATTTACGCAAGCTACCAAATATGCAAAAGGTGCAATAATTGGAAGTGCATTTATTAAACATGTTACAAATAATGGCGTCGATACCATTGACCAATTTGTGAAAACAATAGTTTAACATGAAAATGACAACCGACTGGCGTATTATTATCCTTTTATGCCTAACACTTGGCTTAGCACCATTTTTCCCAGAACCACACGTAATAGGTAAACTCAGATGGCTTTTTGGTGGTGCAAAGGGCATGCAAGCTATGGATTATTTTGACTTGGTATTGCATGGATTTCCTTTCATCCTATTATTGAGACTTATTATTGTAAAACTTAAAAAGTAATACTTATAAATTAATTTCTAGGTCAGTAATCAATTCTACATTCCTTTATTAATTTGATATATTTGAGAGATATCTTTATATCTAATTCATAAAGCAATTCTCTCAACATGAAAAAATCGTTTACACTTCTATTTCTCTCTTTTATTATTGGTTTCTCATTTGCTCAAAGTAAAGTTTTTGAAAGTCTAAGTATGCAGAGTGAACTACTTAATACATCAATAAAATACTCAGTGTATTTACCTGATGGTTTTGATACTTCTAATGGGAAATATCCTATTGTCTATTTATTAAATGGTTTTACAGGTGATGAAACCAACTGGACGCGTATTGGTCATTTACGCGACATTGCTGATGAACTCATTAAAGGCAAACAAATTGAACCTATGGTCATTGTTATGCCTGATGGTGACGATAGACTTTATATGAATAAAGATGACGGCACCTATCCATACGAGGATATGTTTATAAAGGAATTAATGCCTTTTGTTGAAAAAGAATATCGAGTTAAAAGTGAAAAAAAATATAGAGGTATTAGTGGCCTTTCAATGGGTGGTGCTGGTAGTTTAAGACTATCTTTAAAATATCACAATCTGTTTAATGCCTGTGCTGCATTTAGTGCTGGTATTTCTACTGAAGAAGAACTTATCAACGAAAACTCAGGTGGTTTTGAAGATTATTTTGGTAGAATTTCGCCCTCAGTTGTTAGTGCAAAAGGAGAAGCGAGGCTAAATAAAACGATAAAAGATTACAACCTATTTGATTTAGTTAAAACTAAAGACCCTAAACTTTTAAAATCAGTAGATATCTATTTTGATTGTGGTGATGATGATTTTTTGGCCATTGGAAATGCAATGCTTCATATTGAGTTGACAAAAAAAAGAATACCACATGAATATCGCGTTAGAGACGGTAGCCATACATGGAAATTCTGGGTAGAGTCATTGCCTGTTGGATTAGTATTTATTAGTAATTCAATGCGTACTTCAAAATGAAAACAACTCTAATCTTAGTTCTTTTTTATTTCATTTGCACTATTTCATTTGCACAAGATGAAGTAAAACTAAGCTTGGAAATGGACTCTAAAATACTGGGTAAAAACATTAAATACTCTGTGTACTTGCCTGCAGAATATGAAAACTCGAATAATGAATTTCCAATATTATATCTGCTCAACGGGTTTACAGGAGATGAAACCGACTGGAACATGGATGGACTACTATCTGATATCGTTAACCAATTAACAAGAGCAGAAAAAATAGACCCAATGGTTATTGTAATGCCAGATGGTGACGATAGATTATATATGAATAGAGATGATGGTACATACCCTTATGAAGATATGTTGGTTAAGGAATTTATACCATTTGTTGAAAGCAAATATAAAGTCATTAAAGACAGAAGATTTAGAGCTATAAGTGGTCTTTCCATGGGAGGTGCTGGTAGTTTACGACTTGCTTTTAAATATTATGAATTATTTGGCGCTTGTGCAGCTTATAGTGCGAGTATTAGAACCTATGATGAAATAATTAATGATAATCCTAGTCACTTTGATAGTTATTTTGGTAGAATATCACCATCTGTAATAGGCAAAAAAGGTGAAGTGAGATATACTGATGCCATTAAAGAATTCGACCTCCTTAATTTTGTTGATACCCAGGATGTAGAATCCCTAAAATCAGTAAATATTTATTTTGATTGTGGCGATGATGATTTCTTAACTCTTGGAAATACCAATCTTCATATTAAGCTAAAAAAGAAGGGTATTCCTCATGAATTTCGTGTTAGAGACGGTAAACACACCTGGAATTTTTGGATTGACTCTTTGCCAATAGGTTTGGTATTTATAAGTAACTCCATGAGAAAATCAGACACTAGAACAATTCAGAATTGAAAAAATCAATGAAATATATTAGCGAATACGTCCAGATTTTATTCGGAATTATACTCGCTAGTATTGGTCTCAAAGCATTCTTATTACCAAATGGCTTTTTAGATGGTGGTGTTACTGGTATTGCCCTTTTGGTAAGAACACTGGTAGATATCAACATCTCTTATCTGCTTATCTTATTTAGTATTCCTTTTTTAATATTAGGGTATTTTACGGTTTCAAAACGTATTGTCATAAAATCTATACTAAGTATTATTGGACTAGCGCTCTTTATACATTTTGAAAATTTTGAAACTATTACTGACGATAAGCTCTTAATATCCATTTTTGGTGGTTTATTTTTAGGTGCAGGTATAGGCATTGCCATAAGAAATGGTTCTGTATTAGATGGTTCTGAAATTCTTGGAGTGTACCTCAATGATAGATTTGGGATTAGTATAGGGCAGATTATTTTAGTTTTTAATATTATTCTCTTTGGTATTACAGCCATGGTGATTTCCATGGAAGTTGCGCTCTACTCTATCTTAACTTATATCGTAACAGCTAAAATTACCGACCTAACAATAGAAGGTTTCGAGGATTTTATTGGTGTCACGATAGTATCAAAAAAATACGAACAAATAGAGGATGCCATTATGAAAGAATTGGGTGTTGGTATGACGCTTTACCGAGGTACACGAGGTATTGGCAACTCAGGTAAGCAGGTAGATTTTGATATCATTCACTCTATAATTAATAGAATAGACATTAAAAAAATGCATCGTATTGTAGATAAAATTGACGAAGACGCATTTATCGTTGAGTTTGATGTAAACAATGTTAAAGGTGGTGTTTTGCGCCACTATTTAGATAAAAAGAAAAGTAAAATACTGCCCAAAACCTAACGTTTTTTTTGCAACATATCTAAATACATATTTTCAACCTTAGTTCTTGCCCAGGGTGTACGTCTTAAAAATTTTAAACTCGATTTAACAGAAGGGTCGTGCGTAAAACAACGAATGTTTATTTGGTAGCCCATATACTCCCAACCATAATGTGCTTGTAACTCAGTAATAATCTGCTCTAATTTTACGCCATGCAATGGATTATTGGGTTGACCTTTCATGAGATTTATCTTCTACTGTCGTTTTTACGTCTTCGGTTACGATTACGACTTCTGTTAGAATTCTTTGGATTATTAGAGTTTCTAGAATTAGAAGATCGTCTTGAGTTTTGGTTTCTTTGTCTATTTTGCCCAGGCTTTATTGGTTCTGTTGAGGCATTAGGATCAGGTTCAAAACCTTCGACAATTTCTACCTGAATTTTCATATCAATCAACTTCTCAATATCCTTTAAATATGATGTTTCATCAGCACTAACCAACGAAATAGCCTCACCACTAGCTCCTGCCCTACCAGTTCTTCCAATTCTATGTACATAATCTTCAGAGATATTAGGAAGCTCAAAATTAATAACATGAGGTAATAATGGAATATCTAATCCTCGGGCTGCTATATCTGTTGCAACTAATACTCTAATTGATCCCTTTTTAAACCCTGCTAAGGCTTTTGTTCGTGCACCTTGACTTTTATTACCGTGGATTGCAGAAGCTGAAATACCAGCGTTAATCATTTTTTTACAAAGTCTATTGGCACCATGTTTAGTTCTGGTAAAGACTAAAACTTGTTTCCAATTTCCATCAGAAATCAGTTTAATAATTAATCCTGTCTTTTTTGTTTTTGCAACACGAAATACTTTTTGGTTTATAATCTCAACAGCTGTATTTTCAGGTGTAGCTTCAACTTGTATTGGATTATGTAATATGGAGTATGCTAACTTTTTAATGTCTTTTGAAAATGTAGCGGAGAACATTAAATTTTGTCGTCGCTCTGGCATCAACTTCATTATACGTTCAATATCACGAAGAAATCCCATATCTAACATACGATCGGCTTCATCTAAAACAAATATTTCAATGCGTTTTAGAGACAATACACCTTGACTCTCTAAATCAATTAAACGACCCGGAGTAGCAACTAAAACATCAATACCTTGTCGCAATGTAGCAACTTGCGGCCTTTGTTTTACACCACCAAAAATCACCGCACTACGAATATTTAAAAACTCAGAATACTCCTTAACATTAGTATAAACTTGTGCTGCTAACTCACGCGTTGGTGTTAAAATTAATGCCCGAATAGGTCTATGCCTTTGCTCTGTTCCTTCAGATAAGTATTGTAATAAGGGCAATGTAAAACCTGCCGTTTTACCAGTACCAGTTTGTGCAGAAGCTAAAACATCCTTTCCTTCTAAAACAGGTGGTATTGCTTTTTGCTGTATCGGAGAGGGTGTTTCATATCCTTTTTTTCGGATTGCTTTTAATAAAGGCTCAGATAAGCCTAGTGATTTAAATGACATACATCGTTTTTAGGTTTGCCAAAATTGGCATTTAAGATGAATATCTACTTTAAATCTCACCTTCAAATTTATTTGGCGAAATTACATTTAATTTATTCTTTGTAACTGTATGTTATAAATTATTATGAATTTCTAGCTCTTTTCCACTCCCTATATTTGGCAAAAGGATTCGCTGATAGATTTTTAAAACCATGTATTCCATTTGTGGTAATTAATATTGCCGCTCCTATAAATGTTATAATCGTAATGATTTCATTAACGGCACTGTTGGCAACACCAATACCCACTAAAGCCCAAGCACCTACTAGAGCAAACTCTCTCATATTGCGTTTCCACATCACATAAAGATTTAATATCACTGCAATACATATCATAATTATGGTCCAGGTATTGTCCGGCAATCCTAAACCATCCCACTCTAGCTTTATAAGGTAGCTAGACACATTCGCTATACTTGCAACAGTTACCCATCCAAAATATATAGCAAAGGGCCACCAAACAAAAGCCATTAGAGGAAAACGTCCGTCGTTATGCTCCATGCCTAGATTAATTACAATCTTGATCAAAGAAATAAGTAACAAAAAGATTAAAACACAAGATAAGCCAGTGTAGTCATAAATCCATGCAAATACCCATAAGGAATTAAACACACACGAAAGAATAAACCATATGCCAATTTTCTCAACAAAACTATCGTCCTTGACATTTACAAACAGGCTTCGCCCTTGATATATAGCAAAAGAAAACAACATTAGATAAATTAAACCCCAAATAGCAAAGGTGTATCCTGCAGGTGTAAATACAGACCTATAACCATCAGACATTTCCCCAATAGTTGTATCATTAATTAATCCGGTATTTGATAAATAATTTATAAAAATAGTTGAGCCTAAAGCCAATCCATTTCCTATCTGAAGAGCTTTTTTCATAATGATTGTTGTTAGTTGTGATACAAGTTACAAAAAAGTGTTTTAACAAATTATTAATTATTTACCCAATACCAAAGAATTTATTTTTACGTTATATTTTGACTACTAAATCATCACTCATGAAAAAAGCGGTAATTATTACTGTACTTTCTATTTTAAGTACAAGTACAATTTTAGCTCAAAATTGGCTAACAGATTTCTCCGTGGCCAAAGCACTTGCATCAAAAGAAAATAAACCAATAATTCTTGTCTTTCAAGGCTCTGATTGGTGTGGTCCGTGTATTAAACTGGATCGTGAAATTTGGACCACAAAAGAATTTAAAGCCTTTGCAAATAATAATTACGTAATGTTGAAGGCAGATTTTCCAAGAAAGAAAAAAAATGAGTTATCGTTAGCACAAAAAGAAGCCAATGCTAAATTAGCTGAACGTTATAACAAAAACGGAATTTTCCCTTTTGTAGTTGTTCTAGATGAAAACGGTACGAAGCTCGGTGAAACTGGTTATAAAAAAACAAGTCCTGATAATTATATTAAAGAACTTAATTCAATGATAAACTAAATTGAAAAGTTTAACCACTACATTCTTTATACTGTTTTCTATTTTCTGTGCCGCGCAACAAACTTATAAGCAGACACTTAAATTAATGGGTAGTCGTTTTGATATTACCGTTGTTGCAGTAGACTCAATTGAAGCGAACAAAAATATTAATCTTGCGATTAATGAAATTTCTAGGATAGAAAGGCTTATTTCTTCTTGGGATAAAAACTCGCAAACTTCAGAAATTAATAGAAACGCAGGTATTAATCCCATAAAAGTAGATAAAGAACTATTTAATCTTATTGAACGAGCTTTAGGTATATCAAAATTAACCGATGGTGCTTTTGACATAAGTTATGCGTCTATGGATCGTATATGGAAATTTGATGGTAGCATGGAAGCAATGCCAACTAAGCAAGAAGTAAACGCTTCCGTTTCTAAAGTAGGCTTTAAGAATATAATTTTAGATAAAACTAATAGCACTGTTTTCCTTAAAAACAAAGGCATGAAGATTGGTTTTGGTGCCATAGGAAAAGGTTATGCCGCAGATAAGGCTAAAGATTTATTAATCAGTGCAGGTGTTACTTCAGGTATTATCAATGCCTCAGGAGATATGAATACATGGGGTAAGCAACCTAGTGGTGAAGAATGGAAGGTTGCAATTACCAATCCCATAAATAAAAGCAAAGTATTTGCCTTGTTACCAATTACAAATGGTGCCGTTGTTACATCTGGAGATTATGAAAAATATGTGAAATTTGATAATACACGTTACTCTCATATTATTGACCCAAGAACTGGCTATCCAGCAAGTGGCATTATTAGCGTTACGGTTTTTGCACCAAAAGCAGAATTGGCAGATGCTTTAGCAACCTCAATTTTTGTTATGGGCATTGATAGTGGGTTGGACAGAATAAATCAATTACCAAAAATCGAATGCATCATTATAGATACCGAAGGAAATATTATCAAATCAAAACACATAAAAATAGATAGGTCATGATCAAAAAAATAGTTTGTTTCACAATATTAGCAACCAGTTTGTCAAGTTGCGTTGTCGTTAAGGAGTATGAAAAAGTGAATTTAAATGACCCTGACATGGCTCTTTCTGATAAAAAATGTGATCGCAACGTGCTTACAGCGCATTCTTATCGTGAAGCCACAGCTGGAGCAAATGGAGGAAAAACTGGTGGTGGCTGTGGTTGTAACTAAAGCATGAAAAAATGAAAAACCTCTGCCATTTATTATTCATGCTAGCATTTTTTGTTGGGTATGCACAAACAAAGCAAGACCCATCCAAAGTGTATAAAAAGCGAGTTCTTGAAACAACTGAAGTAGATTTTCTATCGAGTTACTATTCTCAAGATGGAGATAATGCTGCAGTGAGTGGAGGAATTGGCACTGAAGAACTAACCGATGCAACTGCTACTTTTGTTGTTTCTATTCCGTTAAATGACGATGATGTATTAACAATAGATGCAGGAGTTTCTGCATATACCTCAGCATCATCAAGTAATGTTGGTCCTTTTGACGATGGACCTGCTGACCCTTTTCAAGCATCTTCTGGTGCCTCCTCCGGTGACGTTTGGGCAAATTTAACAGGTAGCTATACCCACAGTTCTGATGATAGAAATAGCATTTGGTCTACGAAATTATCAGTTTCTTCAGAATATGATTATTTCTCATTAGGTTTTGGCGGTAGTTACACAAAACTATTTAATGAGAAAAACACTGAATTAAGTATAAGTGGCAATGTCTATATTGATACTTGGAATGCCATATACCCAACTGAATTAAGGCCCTTTGGACCAGGAGGAGATGGTTTAAGCAGTTCTTTTTACAATCAAAATACGATTACAGGAAATATAAACTACAATCCTAACTTTGCGCCTTTTGATAACGAAGGACGCAATTCTTATGCTATAGGTTTCGGATTTTCACAAATACTCCATAAAAATGTTCAAGGATCTTTAGCTTTAGATTTTATCAAGCAAGATGGTTTATTGTCAACACCATTTCAGCGCGTTTATTTTGGAGATGTCGCAGATTCATTTATCGATAACTTTCAGCTTGCTGATGCAATAGAACAATTACCAGATTCTAGGTTTAAAGTAGCACTAGGAGGAAGGCTTAATTGGTACCTCAATGAGCGAGTAAGTCTTCGTACCTTTTATCGATATTACTTTGATGATTGGGGTGTAAATTCACATACAGCAAGTATTGAAATACCAATTAAAATAGCAGATAAGTTTACGTTATATCCCTCCTACAGATTTTATAACCAAACGGCAGCAGATTATTTTAGACCATACGAAGAAGCATTGTCAACGGAAGAATTTTATACCTCTGATTTTGACCTATCTGATTACTCTGCAAATCAATTTGGATTTGGAATTTCATATACAGACATTTTTACAAAAACTCATATATGGAAATTTGGATTAAAGAGTATCGATTTAAAATTCTATCAATATGACAGAAATACAACTTTTATATCGAGTATAATCACAGCTGGTTTTAAGTTTGTAATGGATTAATCTAAAAAAATGCTCTATACTGCATCACTCTAAAGTCAAAAGTTGAAAAATTAGGGTTTTTAGCTTTTAGTTGCTTGTATAAGGCCATACTACCAATAGCTCTATTTGCTGAACCAGATGCAGAAGTCAATGATACGGTTTTAATGATACGATTACTAAGTTTTAATTGATGAATTCTAGGGATTTCATCAGTAACCAATTCTAATTTTATATTGTAACTCTTAATGTGCTTCCTGAAAAAATACTCTGGTCCATTTTTACTATTACCTCCCGTAAATAATAAGGTATTTACACTTGGATATTTCTTTAAATAGCCAATAAGATCTCTTAATTTCACATTAGACAAACCCAAATCTGAAGCGTCAATTTTT
The DNA here is from genome assembly GCF_046762865.1 of Winogradskyella sp. A2. Taxonomy (NCBI): domain Bacteria; kingdom Pseudomonadati; phylum Bacteroidota; class Flavobacteriia; order Flavobacteriales; family Flavobacteriaceae; genus Winogradskyella; species Winogradskyella sp. A2. Next base: position 577,957 of record NZ_JBKQXM010000001.1, on the reverse strand, counting down.
TGGCGTTCACCACTAGCGACTATATCACAGACACCGATTTTACGTGTTATTAAAAACGCTTTACGCTGTTCAATCGCTTCATTGGAGTTGTCATACCTCAAATTAAGATTATGAATTTTATCAATATATAACCATAAGGAATTGTAGTAACTACCATAACAAAAATCTACATCCTTCTCAAGTAATTGACCTGTTGAAAATCTTGGCGGAGGTAATGTACCGACAATTAACTTTTTAGTGTCTTCTTTGATAAAAGGTGGGTAAGGATGCCTGTGCAAAAACATTACCTTGTAAACACCAATTCCTTTTCAGAAGACAATTCATCACTCAAAGCGTAATTGTCATAATTAAATCCTTTTACATCTTCAAGAGTTTGAGCATTAGTATCTATAATGTAACGCGACATTAAACCACGTGCATACTTGGCAAAGAAACCAATAGTTTTGTATTGACCGTTTTTAAACTCTTTAAAACTAATATTTATAACTGGGACTTTTAATACCTTAGTATCAATAGCCCTAAAGTACTCATTGCTTGCTAAGTTTAAAAATAGTTCTCCTTGTTCAAGTTCTTCATTAAGCGCTTGGGTTACTTTTTTACGCCAAAACTCATAAAGATTTTTATTTCTGCCGATAGTCAGTTTTGTTCCCATTTCTAAGCGGTATGGCTGTATTAAATCTAATGGTTTTAATATACCATATAAACCAGATATAATTCTAATAGTATCTTGAGCCTTTTCTAATTTTGAAGCATCAATGCTATAAGCATCTAAGCCTCTGTATACATCACCATTAAATGCATACATAGCTTGCCTAGAATTTTCTTTCGTAAATGGCAAACTCCATTCCTGGTTACGCTCGTAATTCAATTGACCTAGATTCTCGGAAATACTCATCAGTTTTGATAAACTTCTAGGTGATTTTTTCTTTAGAATTTTATTCAAGCGTTCAGCTTCAGCTGAAAAACAAAAATCACTTGATTTTGATGTTGGTGTTTTACTTTCAAAATCTAAAGATTTAGCAGGTGATATTACTAATTTCATACGGTCATCTTTTCTAAGTTCAAATTTACGAACTAGTTCAAAAATTTGAAATGAGATTCAACAAATAATAACAATAGTACTATTAATTATCTTGATGCTTTGCGTAAGCTCTCCATTTTTCGATACACAATTGCATATCTTCTGGAATTTCAGAGGTAAATCGCAGAAATTCTCCTGTAGTGGGATGCTCAAAACCTAAAGTCTTAGCGTGAAGTGCCTGCCTAGGTAATACTTTAAAGCAATTTGCAATAAATTGTTTGTACTTGGAGAAGGTAGTACCTTTAAGAATCTTTTCACCTCCATAGCGCTCATCATTAAAAAGTGTGTGTCCAATATGCTTCATGTGCACACGTATTTGATGTGTACGACCTGTTTCGAGTCTGCAACTCACTAGAGTAACATAACCAAATCGTTCAAGTACCTTATAATGCGTTACAGCTGGCTTTCCTTTGTAAGCCTCTTCACCCTCATAGACTGTATTTTGTAGTCTGTTTTTAGGATGTCGTCCTATATTACCCTCAACTGTACCTTCTTCAGGTTCAACATTACCCCAAACAATAGCAACATATTCTCTTTCACTTGTCTTTTCAGCAAACTGATTAGATAAATGTGCCATTGCTAATTCAGTCTTTGCAACCACCAAAAGTCCAGTAGTGTCTTTATCTATTCGGTGCACTAAACCTGGCCGATTACTAGAATTATTTGGTAAATTTTCAATGTGATAAATTAAACCATTAATAAGAGTACCGGAATAATTTCCATGTCCAGGATGTACTACCATACCTGCAGGTTTGTTTACTACAAGCACGTCATCATCTTCATAAACAACATCAATAGGAATATTTTCAGCAACTAGTAATTGCTCATGGGTAGGATGTTCGAATTTTACAGTGATATAGTCATTAGGTTTTACTTTGTAGCTAGCTTTTACAGGTTGACTATTTACAAAAACAAAACCGTCCTTAACAGCATTTTGAATTTTACTTCGAGTAACATTCTCCATAAAATTCATCAAATACTTATCTATTCTAACAGCCTGTTGTCCCTTTTCTACCTTAAAAGCGTGGTGCTCATAAAGCTGATCATCTTCATCATTAAATTCCGAAATATTTGGCATTATCAAAGATTATAATTTGCCGTTACCTACGACTAAATCTATTTTAGAAGTTAAAGGTAACTGAGAACCTGGTTTTAACGGCTTACCGTTATGAGACATAGACATCACTCCTTCTCCAATAGCATCTTTATATGTTATTTTGCCAATTTGAAATTCCAAAGCCTCTAATGTAGGTTTAGCTTGTCTCAAGGTACGTTTTAAGATGTTAGGAACTTCTACTTTTCTGTATCCAGAAGGGTTTAAAATGAGATATATTTTTCGGTTTTCTTTTACTTTAGAACCTGCAATAGGGTTTTGTTCTATTACAGAATACTTAGGATAGTTAGGATTAAAATTTGCAGAATCTTGTATTTGCATCACTAAGTCATTATCATTTAATTCTATCTCCACAGTCGCCACAGATTTACCTTTTAAATCTGGCACTACCACAAATTCTCCTTTTTTAGTCGTTATATCTAACCATTTTAAAACCAAAAAACTCAAAACAACGATGGCAATTATTGCCAATGCCAATTGCTTAAAAAATACTTTACTGGTTAGAAATTTGACTAAACTCATAAATTATTTGATTATTGACAAAACTAATAAAATATATAACGTCATAAAATTAATATACGTATCGAAGATTGATTTAGTTTATTCAAAATAAATGATACATTTACAATATCGATTTTCAGTAGATATAATGAAAAAAAATATTGCCATTATAATGGGTGGGTATTCAAGTGAATATGAAATTTCACTTAAAAGCGGTAACGTCGTTTATGAAACATTAGATCAAGAGAAATATGATGCGTTTAGGATTCATATTTTTAAGGATAAATGGTCTTATGTTAATGATAATGGAGATGAATTTCCAATAGATAAAAATGATTTCTCTACTCAAGTCAATGGTCAAAAAATAAAATTCGACTGTGTCTTTAATGCTATACATGGTTCACCTGGTGAAGACGGTTACATGCAAGCCTATTTAGAATTATTGCATATACCACATACTAGTTGCAACATGTACCAAGCGGCATTGACTTTTAACAAAAGAGACCTGATATCTACCTTAAAACCCTATGGTATAAAAACCGCTGAAAACTATTTTTTAAATTTTGGTGATACCATTAATGAAGATGAAATTATAAATAAAGTAGGATTACCTTGTTTTGTTAAAGCAAATAAAGCAGGTAGTAGTTTTGGTATTTCTAAGGTTTACAAAAAGGAAGAACTTAAACCTGCAATTGAGAATTCCTTTAAAGAAGACAACGAGATTATAATTGAAGCGTTTTTAGATGGTGTAGAAGTATCTGTAGGTGTAATTTCATATAAAGGAGAAACATTGGTTTTACCAATAACTGAAATCGTTTCAGAAAATGATTTTTTTGATTACCAAGCTAAATACGAAGGTAAATCTCAAGAAATTACGCCGGCAAGAATCTCTAAAGATTATAAAAACAAGGTGAATTCTGAAGCAAAGCGAATTTATGAGATATTAAAAATGAAAGGATTTTCAAGAAGTGAGTTTATCTTCAAAAATGATCAACCTTATTTCCTAGAGATGAATACAGTACCTGGACTCACGAAAGAAAGTATTTTACCTCAACAAGCAAATGAAGCAGGTATAAGCTTAAAGGCACTGTTTAGTAATGCTATAGAGGAGGCTTTACAGAATTAGTTATATTTGTTTAACAGTACCCTCAAAATGCGCAAAATATAAAGCAGATAAGCATGAAGCGAGCCATCTTTCCAGGATCATTTGACCCTATTACCTTAGGCCACTACGATATTATAAAACGCGGTGTTAAACTTTTTGATGAAGTTATTGTTGCTATTGGTATTAACGCCGATAAAAAGTATATGTTTTCTATTGAAGAACGACAGAAATTTATTGAAGAAGCTTTTAAACATCAACCTAAAGTAAAGGTTACAATATATAGTGGCCTTACGGTTGATTATTGCAAGGAGGTTAACGCAAAATTTATACTAAGAGGGTTGAGAAATCCTGCTGATTTTGAATTTGAAAAAGCCATAGCCCACACTAACAGAAAGCTTTCTAAAATTGAAACAGTATTCTTATTAACTGCAGCTAAAACATCTTACATTTCTTCGTCAATTGTTAGAGATGTCATTAGAAATAATGGTGATTATACCGTACTTGTACCAGATAGTGTAACATTTAAAAACGAAGGTTAAGGACCTTTTGGTTGTAACTATTTTGATAAAATCAGGACTTATATTGTATAACCTCTATTTGTCATGTTACGTCCTCTTACTCTTCTTCTAATTAAATTTAAGTGGTTAAAGCCAAACCTTAATACCATTAATAGGTGGAAGTATAACCATGATGTAGAAAAACTGAGATTCGTTTTACAAAATGGCAGTTATAAAACGAGACCGTTAGCAGCTAATGCATTGGCAGAAATCAATGATAGGTCTTCAATTCCCTTTTTACTTGTGGCCATTCACGATAACATTCACCACGTATCAATTGCTGCACTTAACGCTTTGGAGTTACTCGATGATGAAAATGAAACTACTAGAATAGTTACTAGAAAACGTTTCCATTGGGCTAAATTATTAAATGAAAAAATGAATAAGCCTTCTAAAGAAAAAACCAAAACCAACATATACAGATGGGAACGCACAAGTAAAAAGAATTTTGAAATGGTAAAAGAAAGATTAAAACGACCTATCAGATAAATTGAGTCCAAAAAAAAGCATCATATACTTTTTTGTGCTTTTACAGAAAAATAAATGATGCTTTCTAAAACTTGATTAATAGCATATTAAATTTAACACTAATTAGTCTTATTGTATCGTTTATTCGATAAAAAACCAATTTTGAATGTTGAAGTGAAAATTTGGAGAGTTGTTAGTAATTTCTCAGAATGATATATGCGGATATTTCTTACGAATACTGTTAATATCTAGTTCTAAATGGGCCAAAAACTTTTTATGTTCTGAAGATTCTGGATTAAAGGGTCTGTGAGAGAGTTTAGATTGAATTTTTACAATTTTTTCAATCAATTCTAAACTCTTATCAGAAAACCAAACTAGTTTAAATTTTTCCCATATATAGTCCACAGCCAGATTACTTGGATGAATCATATCTTCTTTATAGTATCGATAATCTCTTAATTCATCCATCATTATTTCGTAAGCAGGGAAATAATACAAATTAAGACGTGGGTCTACCACATTGTGAATCGCTGATATTAATTGAGATTTACTTCGATTATTCTCAATTATACCTTCCTTGGTATGACGGACAGGAGAGACTGTAAATAAAATGGCAACATCTTTATTAACAGATTTTATTAAACTATTGGTGGCTCGAAGACTTTCTTCAATCTCTTCAACTTTCAACAACTCTTTCAAAAACTTTTTTTGAGGAATCTTATGGCAATTGGCAACCGTTTTATCAGTTTCAATATATCTGTAAATCCATGATGTACCTAAAGTAATTATGACATGCGTTGAATCCTTTAAATACTGATTCGTCTTATCAATTTGTTGGTTTAGTGATTGCAACAATAAATCTTCTGTACTTTCATTTAATCTAGAGTGCGCATCTAAGCAAACCCAATGCTCATTAATATTTATGAGCTCGCTCTTCTCATAATACGACTTATTAATTGCTCTTGTAATAAGATTTTCTATTGCCAATGGTTGAAATAATATACCAAATGGATTAACTGCTGATTGTAGTTTATGATAGTCAAACTTTTGACCAATATTCTCAGAAAAGCAGGATCCCAAAAATAAAATTTTAGAGTCATAATCAATTTGATTATGTGGTTGCTTTTTTAAAGTTATTTTGGTTTGTAGATCCATACCATAAACTCTCCGAGGATAAATGTATTTGTTAATTGAGATAATCCTTAGAAGCATTTAATGCTTCTTCAATACCTGCCGGATTTTTACCACCTGCAGTTGCAAAAAACGGTTGGCCTCCACCACCACCTTGAATATATTTCCCAAGTTCTCTTACTATTGTACCTGCGTTCAGATCTTTAGTAGCAACAAGTTCTTTTGAGATATAACATGAAAGAATTGCTTTGCCATTATTATCCGCTCCAAACAATAAGAAAAGGTTGTTAAATTGACTTCCAAGTTCAAAGCAAAGATCTTTAATTCCTCTAGCGTCTAAATCAACTTTCTTTGCCAAGTATTGCACACCTTTTAGTTCAGTGAGTTCATTCTTTAATTCACCTTTTAAGTTCTTAGCTTTATCTTTTAATAAAGCTTCAATTTGCTTTTTTAAACTTGCATTTTCTTCTTGTAAATTTTGCACGGCTTTTGCTGGTTCAACAGGGTTTTTTAAAACCTGCTTAACAGCTTCAAATTGTTTATCTACATTTTCAAAATACTCACCTACAGCATCATTTGTTATAGCTTCAATTCGTCTTATACCAGAAGCAATCGCACCTTCAGATTTAATTTTAAAATGCCAAATATCACCTGTCTGGTTAACATGCGTACCACCACATAGCTCCATAGACTGTCCAAATCTTATGGCCCTAACACTATCCCCATATTTTTCACCAAACAAGGCAATTGCACCTTCATCTAAAGCTTTTTGCATTGGGATATTTCGAAATTCTTCTAAAGATAAATTCTCATGGATTCTAGCATTTACAAAGTCCTCAACCTGTTGTAATTGATCTGCTTCAACCTTTGAAAAATGTGAAAAATCAAACCTAAGAGATTTTGGTTTTACCAATGATCCTTTTTGTTCCACATGTGTTCCTAAAATAGTCCTAAGTGCTTGATGTAATAAATGTGTTGCAGTGTGATTACTTGCAGAAAGTCTTCTGTGCTCCTCATTTACAATTGCCTTAAAAGTATCCTCTAAATGATTTGGTAACTGCTTTGTAATATGAATTATAAGATTATTCTCTTTTTTAGTATCCGTAATATAAACCACATCACCATTCGGAGCTTCAACAGATCCTTTATCACCTACTTGTCCACCACCCTCTGGATAAAAAGGCGTTAAATTAAAAACAAGCTGATATAGGTCTCCATCTTTTTTTGAAACCACTTTTCTATAACGTGTTAACTTTACGTCTGCATTTAAAGTATCATAACCGATAAACTCTTCTGTATCGTCTTCTCTTAAAACTACCCAGTCAGAAGTCTCTGTTGCAGATGCATTTCTAGAGCGATTTTTTTGTCTTTGCATTTGAGTATCAAAGCCATCCTCATCTATTTCATATCCTTTCTCCCTTGCAATTAATTGGGTAAGATCTAAAGGGAAACCATAAGTATCGTATAGCTCAAAAGCACGACTTCCATCAACAGTCTTTGATGATGTATTTTCAATAACCTTATCTAATAAAAGTAATCCTTGATCTAATGTTCTTAAAAAAGACTGTTCTTCTTCTTTAATCACATTTTCAATAAGACGTTCTTGTGTTTTAATTTCAGGAAATGCCTCACCCATCTGTTTGCTTAATGTACCAGCTAATTTGTAAATGAATGGTTCTTTTTGATTTAAAAATGTAAATCCATAACGTATCGCACGTCTCAGAATTCTGCGAATTACATAACCTGCTCCAGTATTACTTGGTAACTGCCCATCTGCAATAGAAAATGCAACCGCTCTTACATGGTCTGAAATCACTCTAATAGCTATATCAGTTTTTTCGTTCTTGCCATATTTAGAATTGGTAATAGTTTCAATCTCTCTAATTATTGGTGTAAAAACATCAGTATCATAATTAGATTGTACACCTTGAAGCACCATGCAGAGACGCTCAAAGCCCATTCCTGTATCGATATGCTTATTTGGTAAGTTCTCAAGAGAACCATTAGCTTTTCGGTTGTATTGCATGAAAACCAAATTCCATATTTCAACAACCTGTGGATGGTCCATGTTCACTAAATCTTTACCGCTAACTTTTGCTTTTTCTTCTTCAGAACGAATATCAACATGTATCTCACTACAAGGACCGCATGGACCTTGTTCTCCCATCTCCCAAAAATTATCTTTTTTATTACCTTTTAAAATTCGATCTTCATCAATATATTTTTTCCAAATATCATAGGCTTCAGTATCCATGTCTAACTTATCCTCATCATCACTTCCTTCAAAAACGGTTACATACAATATGTTTTTGTCAATTCCGAATTCCTCAGTTAATAATTCCCAGGCCCATTCAATAGCCTCCTTTTTAAAATAATCTCCAAAACTCCAATTGCCGAGCATTTCAAAAAGTGTGTGATGATAAGTATCATAACCAACTTCCTCTAAATCATTGTGTTTTCCCGAAACTCTAAGACATTTCTGGGTATCAGCAATTCTATTTTGCTTTGGTTCTGCATTACCCAAAAAATATTCTTTAAAAGGCGCCATTCCAGAATTAACAAACATCAACGTTGGGTCGTTCTTAACGACCATAGGAGCTGAAGGGACAATGAGATGTTCTTTGCCTTTAAAAAAGTTTAAAAATTTCGCACGGATATCTTTAGATTTCATATGCAACTAATTAGAGCTTGATTCTATATTAAATTCCCACAATTGCAAAACAATTTTTATCTTTGGTCGTTACGCTATTAAAATTGGGCTACAAAATGTTTTTGTTAGCAGCAAAAATAGTATAATTTGCAATATGGGTAAGGTAAAATATTATTATGATTCCGAAACTCTTTCATACCGTAAAATAAGACGGAAGAAAAGAACAACATTTAAATATGTTATGGTCTTCCTTACTGCTGCGGGTTTGTTTGGTTTCTTATCTTTCTTCATAGTTAGCCAATATGTAGAATCTCCAAAGGAGCGAGAACTTGCAAGGGAATTACAAAATTTAGACTTACAATATCAGCTTCTTAACAAAAGAATGGATGCTGCAATTGCAGCATTAGAAAATGTTGAAGAACGTGATAATGCAATATATAGACTTTATTTCGAAGCTAATCCTTTGCCAGAAGAACAAAGACGTGCTGGATTTGGTGGTATTAATCGTTATAAAAAATATGAGGGATATGACAATTCTCAGCTCATCGCTGAAACTAATAAACGTTTAGATATACTTGAAAAGGCAATTGTAGTGCAATCTAAGTCACTGGATGAGATTGCTAAACTAGCTGAGGATAAAGAAAAATTTTTAGAAGCTATTCCTGCAATCCAACCCGTAAATAATGTTAGTCTTACAAGAGTTGCATCTGGTTATGGATTTAGAACAGATCCTTTTACAAAAGTTAGAAAGTTTCATTTTGGAATGGATTTTACAGCACCAAGAGGCACACCTATTTATGCCACTGGTGACGGTATTGTGAAACGTGCCGATAATAGTGCCACGGGATATGGCAAGCACATTCGTATTGACCATGGGTATGGTTATCTCTCATTGTATGCTCATTTGTACAAATATAATGTACGTGTTAATCAACGTGTAAAACGAGGAGACCTGATTGGTTTTGTAGGTAGTACAGGACGTTCGGAAGCTCCACATTTGCACTACGAAATATTTAAGGATGGTAACAGAATAAATCCTATCAACTTCTATTACGGTAATCTATCAGCTGAGGAGTTTGACAAATTGTTAGAAAAAGCATCATTAGAAAATCAATCCTTAGATTAAAATGCACATAGAATTACCAGAAAAAAGATACTATGGTATTGGCGAAGTTGCCAAAGCATTTAAGGTGAATGCATCATTGATACGATTCTGGGAAAAAGAATTTGATATTATAAAGCCAAAAAAGAATGCAAAGGGTAATAGAAAATTCACTCCTGAAGATATCAAAAACTTAAAGTTTATTTATCATTTGGTTAAGGAACGTGGATTTACCTTAGATGGTGCTAAAATTCACTTAAAAGAAGAAAAAAAGCAGGCACTTGATAAATATGAAATTATTGAGAAACTCGAGAGCATAAAAGCACAACTCAATAAAATTAAATCACAACTATAAATTTATCAATATGGGGCGTGGTAGCTATTCTCGTGGATCTTCATCTGGTGGATTTGGTGGATTTGGAGGTGGTAGCTCTGGTGGATTCTGTGGTGGCTTCAGAGGAGGCAGTTTTGGAGGCGGTGGTGCCTCAGGAGGTTGGTAAAAACAGTTAATTCAACATACAGCTAATTAGTCAACCCTGTTATTATATAGCAAGATTGTTAAACACCAAATGAAAACAAATATAATTCTACTACTATTTTTTTCGCATGTAAACGCTTACTGGAACACCTGTAAAATCAAAATTTTCTCTTAATTTATTTTCCAAAAAACGCTTATATGGTTCCTTTACATATTGTGGCAAATTACAAAAGAATGCAAACTGTGGCTGTGGCGTAGGCAATTGCATAATGTACTTTATTTTTACAAACTTCCCCTTGTAGGCAGGTGGTGGATAATGCTCTATTATTGGTAATAGGGTATCATTAAGTACGCTAGTTTTGATACGCTTGGTTCTGTTTTTATATACTTCTACTGCCGTTTCAATAGCCTTAAAAATTCGTTGTTTATTCAGTACGGAAATAAATACAATAGGTACATCTGTAAACGGTTCGATTTCCTTTCGAATATGCTTTTCAAATTCCTTAGCCGTTTTATTATCCTTTTCAACTAAATCCCATTTGTTTACCAATATTACAATACCCTTTCTATTGCGTTCTGCGAGCCAAAAAATATTTTGTACCTGACCATCAAAACCACGTGTTGCATCTAAAACCAAAAGGCAAACATCTGAATGCTCTATAGCTCTTACACTTCGCATTACAGAATAAAATTCTAAATCTTCTTTCACCTTAGATTTACGCCTAATTCCTGCAGTATCAACCAGATTAAATTCAAACCCAAATCGATTGTATTTGGTATCAATTGAATCCCTTGTTGTACCTGCAATATCAGTTACAATATATCTGTCCTCTCCTATTAGTGCATTTATAAAAGATGATTTACCTGCATTCGGACGACCTACTACTGCAAATCTTGGTAATGCTTCTTCCTCAATCTCTTCTTTCTCTGGTAGTGCTTTAACAACGGCATCAAGCAAATCACCGGTTCCACTTCCGTTTATACTGGCTATTGTGTAATAATCACCTAGTCCAAGTGAATAAAACTCAACAGCATCTTCTGCACGCTTGTTATTATCTACCTTATTAACAACAAGAAAAACTGGTTTATCTACCTTACGTAATAATTTAGCAACATCTTCATCCATGCCAGTTACACCACTCTCCACATCAACCATAAAAATAATTGCATCTGCTTCATCAATAGCAAGCTCTACTTGCTTATCAATTTCTGTTTCAAAAACATCATCGCTACCTACAACATATCCACCTGTATCAATTAACGAGAAGTCTCTACCGTTCCAATCCGTTTTACCATAATGGCGATCTCTCGTTACTCCACTTACAGCATCAACAATTGCTTCTCGTCTTTGTATAAGACGATTAAAAAAGGTTGATTTCCCAACATTTGGTCTTCCTACTATAGCAACTATATTTCCCATATTCTTATTCTTGCCGCAAAGGTAGTATTAAATCTTAGATTTAATTTAAAAGAAATTATGTAAATTGAAGATGTTACTGCATTACCTAATTATGGAGATCACTAATGAAATTATACTAAGACCAAGATTTAAATTCAAAGTCAATGAAGTTAACAACGTACTCTTGTCTCTATTTGAAGATAAAAGTAAATCTCAATCTGATTTTATTGTAACTCGTGTAGATGATCATGTTTTTATTAAGATACCAAAGGAAAAACAACATTTTTGGTCACCACAACTTCATTTAGAAATAAACGAAGATTATGATGAGGAAAACACAAGTATGATTTATGGATTATTTGGCCCTAACCCAACAGTTTGGACAATGTTCATGTTTTTTCATTTTGTTGTCGCCGGGTTTTTTATTGGTTTTGCAATTTGGGCCTATGTAAATTGGTCTTTAGAAAGTAGTTATGCCATACAGTTGTTTGTAACTCTATTAATGGTAGTGGTTTGGTTTGCACTCTATTTTGGTGGTAGACTTGGTAAAAGAACTGGTATGTCTCAAATGCATGAGCTTCATCATTTTATGCGCGATACACTTCGAAGCCAGGACATCCATTCAATTTCTTAAAAATTATTGATTGTAACCAAAACGTCTCAACTGGTTTTGATTGCTCCTCCAATTCTTATTCACTTTTACATACAATTCTAAATGTACTTGCTTACCAAAGAATTTTTCTAAGTCTTTTCTTGCTTCTACTCCAACGCGTTTAAGAGCAGAGCCCTTATGACCAATAATAATTCCTTTTTGAGTTTCGCGTTCTACCATAATTACAGAACGCATTCTTATAATATTTTCTTCTTCAAAAAACTCTTCCGTATCTACCTCAACCGAATATGGTATTTCCTTTTTGTAGTGTAATAATATTTTTTCCCTAATAGCTTCATTAACAAAAAAGCGCTCTGGTTTATCTGTAATCTGATCTTTTGGATAAAAAGGTGGTGATTCTGGCAATAGTTCAATTATTCTATTAAAGACATTTTTTACGTTAAAACCATTTAAAGCAGATATTGGATAAAACTCTGCATTTGGAACCTTTTGTTGCCATAATTCTGACTGTTCCTCTAATTGTTCCTGGTTAGAATTATCAATTTTATTTAGAAGTAGTAGTACAGGAATTTTAGTATTCGTAATCTTCTTAAAAAAAGCTTCGTCCTTTAATTCCTTCTCACCTATTTCAACCATGTAGATCAATAAATCCGCATCTTCAAATGCAGATTTTACGAATCCCATCATGGATTCTTGCAATTGGTACGCTGGTTTAATTATACCTGGAGTATCACTTAAAACTACTTGAAAATCTTCACCATTTACGATTCCCAAAATACGATGTCTGGTAGTTTGAGCCTTAGAAGTGATTATGGACAATTTCTCACCCATAAATGCATTCATTAAGGTGGACTTACCAACATTTGGGTTTCCAATAATATTTACAAAACCTGCTTTGTGCATCTCAATAATTTTATGCAAAGTTACAACCTTTAACCTCATTTCTAGGATGAAATGTATGTAACTCCTCTAGTATGACAAAAATCATCCTTTAGGCAACCGAAAACATCTAAATTTGACAAATATCATTACTTCTTTTAATTATGACCGACCTTCAGATTGCCAAAAAAGTTACTCTAAAACCCATAACTGAAATTGCAAAGAAACTTGGAATTGATCCAGAAATCATAGAAATGTATGGTAAGGATAAAGCGAAGTTACCTTTAAGTTGCATTAATCGTAATAGGGCAAAAAAGAGTAATCTTGTTTTGGTTTCAGCTATTTCACCAACACCCGCTGGTGAGGGTAAAACGACAATATCTATTGGATTATCTGAAGCTCTTAATAGACTTAATAAAAAAACGACGGTAGTGTTAAGAGAACCCTCCTTAGGACCTGTTTTTGGTATAAAAGGTGGAGCGACTGGTGGTGGATATTCTCAAGTGCTACCTTTAGAGGACATCAATTTACACTTTACAGGAGATTTTTCTGCAATTGAAAAAGCACACAACTTATTATCTGCTGTTATTGATAATAACGTGCAAAGTAAAACTCAATCATTAGGATTAGATCCAAGAACTATCACATGGAAACGTGTAATTGATATGAATGATCGCGCATTACGCCGTATAATTGTAGGTTTGGGAGGCACCACTTTTGGTATACCAAGGGAAACAGGCTTCGATATAACAGCAGCCTCTGAGATCATGGCTATACTTTGTATCTCAAAAGACTTAGTCGATTTGAAGAAACGTCTAGGTGAAATCTTTATTGGTTACACCTATGATAAAAAGCCAATCTTTGCAAAAGATCTGAAAGTGGCTGGTGCTATGGCTGCACTTCTAAAACATGCCATTAAGCCTAATTTGGTACAAACTATGGAGGGGAATCCTGCAATTATTCATGGTGGTCCATTTGCCAATATTGCTCAAGGAACAAACTCAGTAATTGGAACATTAATGGGCATGACCTATTCTGACTATACAGTAACCGAAGCTGGTTTTGGTTTTGATTTAGGTGCTGAAAAGTTTTTTGACATTAAGTGTCAAAGTGCTAATATCTCACCAAAAGTGGTTGTATTAACAACCACAATTAGAGCATTAAAATATCATGGTGGTGCCGATTTAAAATCATTAGCTGAACCAAATGTGGATGCTTTAAGACAAGGTTTACCAAATTTAGAAAAGCATCTGGAAAATATTAAAAAGTTTAATGTTATTCCTGTTATTGCTATAAATAAGTTTAAATCTGACACAAAAGAAGAAATTGAATTAATAAAAGATTTTGCTAAAATTAAAAATACTAGAGTCGCCGTTGCTAACGTCTGGGCAAAAGGTGGTGCAGGTGCATTAAAACTTGCACAACATGTAATTGAAGTTGCTGAGGCATGTGAAACCAAATTTGAACCACTTTATAAGTGGGATATGCCAATTGAAACAAAAATTGAACGTATTGCAAAAAAAATATATGGAGCTGAACACGTAGATTATAACTCTACTGCGAAACGTCAACTAACAGAAATTAAAGCCTTAGGACTAGAAAACCTACCCATTTGCGTCGCAAAAACTCAAAAATCTTTATCAGACAACCCCAAACTTTTAGGTCGCCCGAAGGATTTTATTATAACTGTTAGAGAAATTGAAATCGCCGCAGGTGCTGGTTTTTTAATTCCTATAACAGGTAACATTATGCGAATGCCAGGATTACCGGCTCACCCAGCATCTGAGGGAATTGACATTAGCAACAGTGGAGAGATTAGCGGATTATTTTAAAACTTGAAACGTCAATACTAAATACTTTTTTTAGCTCTAATGATGACAAATTAGAAATGTATCGATAAGTAAGAAACAATAAACATTCTCACTTATGCGATTCTTTAATTACATTAAATATTTTTTAGTAGTTATCCTAGTTTTCTCTTGTAATTATACCAATCCTCAAGAAATTGATAATGGTATACTTCAAGGTAAATACAAGTATCAAAACATTAATGATCCTGAAAACGGAATGGTTGCTTTTAGGATTCCTTTACCGAATAATTGGAATTACAATTCAAACAGAAATGCATCCATTAAAATAACCGCACCGAATAATGTTAAGGTCAACAAAACTGAAACTCAAAATTACGCCTATTCTTATGATGCATTCGCTTTACAATCCTTGCAACAGATCAATGATCCTAATATTATAATATCACCTGTTTTAACTATAAATAAGATATTACAGGATTATGTAATTCCATCTGCACAATCGCAAGGCTATAGCTTTGTTAATAGTTACCCTATGCCAAAAGTTGAAGAATTTTGGCAAAGATTTGATTCTGGAATGCTCAAAACAGGGAGTAATAGAACTTACAGTGTTACAGGAACCGATTGGAAAGATGCAAATGGCAATCATTCTTTTATAGTATTTGTACAATCAGTCATAAAAAAAGGAAACTACATTTCATGGATTTTACAATCTACAGAATTAGAGGCTCCTGAGAGTTCAATAAAAAAGGCGAAGGAATCTTACATCTTTGGTCTTGCCAATATGCAAATAAACATGGAATGGCAACAAAGAAAAAATAGGGAGTTACTGAACAGTATTAGAAGCAATAATGAATTCTGGGAAAGAGCAACAAGACAGAGTCAGATACAGCACAATCAGAGAATGGCTGCCATACAATCTCGAGGTAATACAACACGCTCTATCGGTAACACTTATAGTGACATCTTAGACATTAACCATTCTGGATACTTAAAACGAAACGATATGAATAATGCTGGTCAAACAAAAACTGTTAATATGATAGGTGAACGTGCTACAATTTCTAATATGGCAACTGGAGAACGTTATAATGTAAAAGATGGTAGTAAGTATTATTGGGTAAATAATAATGGAGAATATTTTGGTACGGACAATGCATTTTATGACCCTAGAATTGACAAAAGGGTAAATAACAAAGAATGGTCCCAATTTGAAATTGAAAATTAAAACCTATCTATGATGACATTTTTAATTAAAGTCGATATATCAGTATAATCAAAATAACAAAAACATTATGAAACCTATAAAGATTATAATACTACTTACAGTTATAAGCCTTGTTTGGTCATGTAGCAAAGATGATGATGGCGGTAATAACAACTCAGATATACTTAATAATTATGAGACGCAATGTAATGATGGTGTAACTACGATAAGTGGCCCAAAAGCAGCATATTGGGATAGTGCAAAAGGAATTCCATTGCCTTTAACACAAGTGCCATTATTAGATAACATTGATGGGCAATTTATACATCCTCAATACCCAGCTCTTGGGTTCCCTATGCCTCAAGGTTATAATAGTGCTCCAATTTTCAATCAGAATTCTGGTACTATTGGTGTTGATGTAAAACGTAATGATAATGGAGCAATTTGGACATATATACCTACAACTTCTTTTACAGGTAATTTCACGATCACAGACGCAGTTACAATAGCAGTAAATAAAATGTTCGCGGATATGGGTTATAACGGTAACGATTTTGAAGTTGAATGTTCAGCAACCATACCTGTAAATTTAGGTGGAAATGTTAGCAGGATTTATAGCGCAAGATTAATAAATTTTGGCAATTTTACCGGTCAGACCTATGCAATTCTAACTACGGTGCAGGGTTTAGGTGGTATTACTTATGTATCAATTGCAACTTCCGCAGGGCTAGCCAATGAATATAACAGTTTGGTAAGAGATATCTTCCTTCCACTTAATTTTCAACTCTTAGTAAATGATGGTGGAGAATTGGATTCTGACTTAGATGGTACACCAGACATAGACGACCCAGAACCACATAATCCAAATGTTTTTTAAATATTGTTTGTAAAAATAATTCGATTGAATTTAAACTACTGATAAATCATATATAACTGTAGTTAAACAAAATATGTTGTAAACTTAATTGCTTTCATATATCTTAGTAATATATGCGAGAGGTTAACATTTCAACTAATTTAACAAAGAATAGGTCAGATTTTATTGAGGCAATAAAAGCAAATAATCAAGTTGTTCTGCGATCGTTATACCATGCAAACTACCCAAAAATTGAACTTTTAATATTAAAGAATAGTGGTACTAAAGATCATGCAAAAGATATTTATCAAGACGCGTTTTTAGCAGTTTGGCAAAATATAAAGCAAGATAAATTTATTCCAAAATCTGAATCTTCCATTAACGGTTACTTGTATACAATAGCAAAAAACAAATGGATGGACGTATTGAGGTCTCAAGGTTATAAAAAGACAATTATTGCATCTCAAATATCATATTTTGAACCAAGTGAACAAGAAAATAATGATATAAATGATGACATTTTAAAAGATGAACGATTACAAGATGTAATGCAAGCATTTAGAAATCTAGGCGAGGCATGTAAAAACTTACTTAGTAAATTTTATTTTGAGAAGTTGTCTATGAACGACATTGCAAATGAACTGCAATTAGATTCTGCTTCTACCAGAAATAAAAAATATAGATGTATGCAAAAGTTAAAAGAAATAGCCCTAAAAACTGATTAACAGAAATGGACTTAAATAAAATATCACAGGAAGAATTTGAAAGGATTGAAGCCTACATAACAGGTCAACTTTCTGATGAAAAACGTGTAGAGTTTGAGAAACAACTAAATGATGATACAAATTTTTATACAAAAGTAGAAGATGTTAAGACAATTTTACTTGGTATAGAAACACAGGCATTAAAAGAACAACTAAATGACTTTCATAAAGAATTACCTATAGAACCTAATGAAGTCATAATAAATGAATCTAAGGTTAGATTTATATGGTGGCGAAAATTAGCTATTGCTGCAGCACTTATTATAGCAGCTGGTAGTTTTTGGTTCTTGGATAGTAGCTCTAACGAACGATTATATGCAAAATATTTTTCTCCCGATCCTGGTTTACCAACTACTATGAGTATTACAGATAGTTACGAATTTAATAATGCTATGGTATTATATAAACAAGGTAAATATGATGACGCCATTAGTACTTGGAAAAATCTACTTAAAACTAAAGTTAAAAATGACACTCTAAATTATTTTATTGGTTCGGCTCTATTGGCTAGCAAAAAAGAAAATGAAGCTATTAAATATTTAAATATCGTAACTGAACTAAATCCTACAACATTTAAAAATGATGCCTATTATTATTTAGGCTTAGCACATCTTAAAGCTTATAATAAAGAAGCTGCAATAGATGCATTTAAACAATCGAGCTTACCAGAAAGCAAAGACCTACTTAAGAAACTAAAATAAAATGCATATTTCTAAAATTAAGATACTCTTACTTTTAGTATTAGTAGGTGTAGTACATACAATGTATGGCCAAAATACTGTCGAGCTAAACTTAAAACAGTTAGATAAATTATTAGCAGAGAAGGAGTATGCAAAGGCAAAAATTATTACTAAAAAATATATAGACTCGCTTATCACATTAAATCAGTTTTATGAATTAACAGACTACATTTATTATTTAGGGCAAATAGACTTAAATATTAATGGACGAAAATCTGCAATTAATACCATATCTGCATTTACTACGAAATTTTATGCTTCAACAAAAAATCAGAAAGCACTTAGACAATTAGCCTTAGAAACAGGTACGTTTTATGAGTCTATTGGCGATTCTGAAACTGCTAAGGATAATAATCTGAAGGCTTTGGATATTACTTATGAAATGACTGAAGCCACAGGTAGAGACTTTGCATTGATAGAAAGCAATCTTGGAGTTTTTTATTCAAGATTAGGCAATATTCCTAAAGCAACGCAATATCATAAAAAAGCCCTTAAATCCTTGGAAAGTGATTCCTTATCTGAACCAGACAGCTATTACATTACCAACAACTCATTAGGCGGTATGATGTGGTACGCATCAAAATATGATAGTGCAATTTATTATTATAAAAATGCTGAAAAAATACTAAATTCTTTAGAACAGATACCATGGAATACATACTATCGTTCTGCTTCTCTCAATAATAATATGGCTGGTATTTATAGTATTCAAGGTAATCTAGAGGCTTCTGTTAATGCTATGCAAACTACAGTTAATAACCTCTCTGCATATTTAAAAGAAGACATCAGCGATGCAAGACGAACCTATGCTAGAGAGTTTTTATTTCAGGCTATAGATAATTATGCTGGCCTTTACAAAGACCTTGGAGATTACAAGCGTGCAAAGGAACTTATAACATATGCCTATGAGCAAAAAAAAATGTATTTAAATCCCGATAGTCCAGAAATAGCCAAAGGGAAAGTGTTATTAGGTCAGATCAATGTAGCTTTAAAAAATTATGATGAAGCCAATAAACTACTAAATGAAGGAATTACCGATTTTGAAACTAACTCAGGTGATTATGATTATTGGTTAGCCGATGCCAATTATCATAAGGCAATGATAAATTTAAATTCTGGCGATTTACAAAAAGCCAAAATCAACTTTATTGAAAGTGAAAATTATTACAAAGCGTCATTAGGTAATTTTTATGACGAGTTATACCTAGACTTCATTGTTAATGCTTCAAACTTCTATGCCAAAATTGGTGAGAAAGAGAAAGCCATATCAATGGCTACAGAAGCTCGAGATTATATTAAAGCAAACCAAGGTGCGCAAACATTATTAGAATATTTTCAAGTATTAAATCTAGCAGATATTAACTACCAATTACAAGACTATGAGCTTGCTCTTAAGTATTGCAACGAAGCTTTAAATCTGTTAAATTCTAATAACCTCATTAAAAATAGCGAACTCAATAAACTTCAAATCGAAGGTAATAAGGTAAGTGCATTGTTATTGAAAGTTAAAATCGAACTGAAACAACATTCTAAAAAGGACGAAACATTCCTAAAAAATAAACTTACCGAAATCAAAGAAGCAATTCAATTACTTGAAGATAAAAAATCGATTATTTCTAGTGATACATCGACGGCAATACTCATTCAAGATAATATCGAGGTTTTTTATGTGGCTAAAATATTGAATCTAGAATTATACAAACTCACCAAACAAGAAAAGTATCTCGTAGCCCTATTAGGTTATCATGAGTCTATGATATATCATAAAATTAGAAACAGATTAAATTCTAACTCAGTACAACTTACGGCCAATTTGCCAAGTGAAATTTTAGAAAAAGAAAAGACCTTAAAAAAACGATTGAATAGTTTTTCTTTTGAAAAAACCGAATTTAATTCCTTTTTAGAAAATGAAGAAAATTGGTATACATTTTTAGATGAGTTAAAGCATGACTATCCAGACTACTACAAACTTCGTTATGCATCCATTTCAGAAGAATTAGGAGATATAAGGCTCAAAATACCTGAGGACTCTACAATAATTAGATATCTATTTATCGATGAAGAATTATACGTCTTTGTAATTACAGCGTCTGAAATTACAATGACAAAACTTGATACTGACAATATAAACTTGACCATAAAACAGCTAAACACAGAAATAAACAGTTTAAATCCAATTTTTCATTTACAAAAGGTGCTTTACGATCAATTATGGCAACCTATTGACAATCAGTTAAAGACTGAACGTGTAACAATAATACCAGATAAAGACTTGTTTAACCTGAGTTTTGAATTATTGACCTTTAAATCTTGTTCTGATTATATAGATTTAAAAAATAATAGTTTATTGGCAAAAAAGGTCATCTCCTACAATTATAGTTTGTTCTTAATTGATAAAAATAGCCAACCTATTGGTTACGATTCCAATTTTATAGCTTTCGCACCAGAGTTTAGCCAAGACATGAAGAATAATTATCAAATTGCAATAAAAGACTCGTTAGAACTAGACTATACTTATTTACAGCTCTTACCACAACCATTTGCAAAAGATTTAGCCAAAAATTATTCTAAACTTTTTAATGGAAATTCGTTTTTAAATGAAAATGCATCCAAAAATATTTTTACAAAAAATGCCAAAGAGCATAAAATTATTCACATAGGAACGCACGCTGAGTCTGATAATGTAAGTCCTGAGTTTTCTAGATTAATTTTTGCAAAGAATACTGATGAAAAAAACAATTCTCTTTACACATACGAAATATATAATCAAAACCTATCTTCTAATCTTGCTATATTAACAGCATGCGAAACTGGCAAACCAACATTTCAACCTGGTGAAGGTATGATCTCCCTAGCGCATGCCTTTAATTATGCAGGTAGTGAAAGCATACTTACAAGTTTGTGGAACATTGATGAAAAATCAAGTACAGAAGTGTTAGAACACTTTTATACCAATATTTCCGAAGGATTAGCAAAAGATGAAGCTTTAAGACAAGCAAAACTCAATTATATTGCTAACGCCAAAGGAAGAACAGTTGCTCCTCAATATTGGGCTGGCTTAGTTTTAATCGGTGATACTGCTCCTATTGATTTAAAGACGAGCAGTCCTTGGTGGATTTGGTTAATTATGGCCTTAGTTTTTATTTCAATAGTGTACTTTATGAAAAAGATCATCAAAACAATATGACAAAAAGTAAGTATTTACAAATTGGCATTTTTTTTGTTGTTTAGATAACGACACATTTGTATAACTTAAAATTGTAAAAGATGAAAAAAGTAGCACTCTTTTTGTTTGTAGCAATTTTAGCTACAAGCTGTAACGCCCAAGAAAGCAATAGTTCAAAAAAGGAAATTGCTGAATCTGAAACACAAAAAGATTCTATCACAGAACCAAAAGGCAGTTGGAATGTTCACAAAGAAGTTGATGAAAATGGAAATATCATTCGATATGATTCCATCTATAGTTGGTCTTCTTCGGGAAATTCAAAAGTAATAGATAATGACAGTATCTTTAATAAGATGCAGTCTATGATGCAAAGGCGCTTTTCAATGTTTCAATCACCAAGCGGAAATACTTTTGCACATCATGATTCCATAATGAAACAGTTTTTTTCTGATGATTTTTTTAGGGATGATTTCTTTTCTAATAATCTTAACCGAAACTTTCCAAATATGGATGATATGATAAAACGAATGGAAGCGATGAGACAGCAATTCTTTAATGATAATAACAGATATATAATTCCACCAGAAACTAAGTCTAAAAAATCAAAGAAGGTGGATATTGAGAAAAAACAGATTTAAAGTACTTATTTAGGGCAAGCCTTTATGTTTGCTTAGGCTTTTTTTAAAACGGTATAAAGTTCCTTAGACTCATTTTTGCCCTTCAATGGCACTCTACCTATATGATCGATTTCAAAATCATCTTTGTATTCTAGTCTATCTAAGAAATCTTGTGATATTAAAAGATCAGTTGGATATTGGTTGCAAAGCCCTTGTATTCTGGCTGTAGTATTTAATACATCACCAGTGAAGAATATTTCTTTTTTAAGCGCACCTATCTCCCCAGTTGTAACCTCACCAAGATGAAGTGCACCTTTAAAGTCAGGATATACATCATATTTTTTAAGATACCAATCCTTCTTTTTTAACAAATCCTTTTCCATTGCATAAAAGCAATTGATACTGTTACGAACCGCATTCTTTTTATTAAGATCCCAAGAAATAACAATTTCATCACCAATGTATTGATACACTTCGCCATAATTTTCTATAATGGCGTCAGATAAATCATTGTAATAGTCTTTTAAAAAATCAAAATAATTGATATGACCTAACTGTTCGGCAAATTCTGTAGACGACTTCATATCTGTGAACATAAAAATACGTTGCTCTACAACTGGCTTATGATACTTTCCTGTAAAAAAATTGAGAAAAACATTTTGCCCTAGATTATCACTGATTTCAGCATATATCAACGAAACAATTAAAGAGAAACCTAATTGTAACCCAATTGTAATATATGTGAAACTAAAAAAGAAGTTGGTAAATTGATCCAACACCGAAGCACTGAACAATGAAGTCTTAGTTTCAATACTCGTCGCTAATACATAGAAGATAAAAATAAGCGCAAAGAATAATACACCATAAAGTAAAAACTTACCTATTATTTTTTGTGGAAAACTACCATTTACAAAAAACCGATACATAAATGCAACCTCTAAAATACCAACAAGACAGCCTGTAATGAAAATACTAATACTAGCAAAGACCGCTATATAAGGTGTTATTTTAATAGCCGCCTCAACAGCAACACTTTGACCACCTAAAACTGCATATTCACTCCACAAAAATGCCCAACCATTAATTAGCCAAATAATTCCGAAAGGAATAACCTGCAGAAGATTTCTTCTAAATTTTGGTCTTAATTTAATCATTGGTTTACATACAAGAAGTTAAACGATCTTCATATAACTTCTTAAAAATATCAAATATAAGGTTTTGAGAATTATCAATTTGGAGTTACCTTAAAACTTATTGTCCAAAGAAAATTAATGAAAATAAAAAAACCAGCTGTAAAACAACTGGCTTTAAATTTAGTAGCGGGAACTGGATTCATTGCACTATTTCATGTTATGAAATGACACCATAATATGAATAGATTGAATTCTCTTTAATAGAATTAAAATCACAGATTAAAACTTTTGTAAAAACAACTTTTATACTGCTTTAAAGTTTCAATACATTACTTTACAATTAATTTCTTTATAACTCTATTATTTTGATTATCTGTAATTTGTAGTGTATAGACACCTATTTGCAATCCATCTAAAGTAATATGATTATACGTCGCTTCCTTATTAATCTTACTTCTATCATAAATTCTAACAACTCTACCTGTAGCATCATAAATTCGAATTAAATCTATCATATTATTTTCGAGAGAACTAATATTTAATTCATCATCTGCCGGGTTTGGATATATTACATAATCATCGGTAAAAATAATATCATTACTTTGATCATAAATTGTTGTAGGGTTTTCTGTTTTAGCTTGTGGTTCAATAACATTAACATTATCAATACTATAGGTTTCATCTGACCAACTAACCTTTGTCTCTACCTCTATCTCCAAAACACTACCTGTAATACCTGAAACAGTAAACGTGGTTAAATCTATATTGCCCGTTACAGTTCCAAATGGAGTCAATGAGCCACCGTCCAATCTATAATATACATTTACATAATCATTACTTTCCTTATTATTATCCAAATCATCGACATCAACTGATAAGGTTACATCTTCATATCCTGAAATATCAATTGGTTCTGAGTTCCAAACAGCTGTACTACCACCATTAACCGAAGACAATAAGAGTATTCCACCCTGCACACCCCAGACACCTTGGTCAATTGACGTGCTCCAAGCAGTATCACCCGTATCTATCGTTGTGCCATCTGCCAAATCTTCAAAATCCTCAACCCATGGTAGGTCTGTTGGAATTGCAATTACA